>CALATP010000024.1 GCA_937891845.1 uncultured Porphyromonadaceae bacterium
GTCCCAAAGCTCGTAAACGCTTCCAATTCAGCAAACGTTAATCTATTTGTAAGCTCAGGGCGACAAGTAAAAGAACGTTTAGTATCCAAATTGCCGCGACTTGGCTCGCTGCTTGATGTAGCGGCTTAACTACCCGGCAATTGTAATAGTAGAATGTAAACGAAAAAAATAGTAAAGAAAAATGGCTCTTACATCATTTGAACAACTTCTCGAAGCAGGTGTACACTTCGGTCACCTCACAAGAAAGTGGAATCCCGCTATGGCTCCCTATATCTTCATGGAGCGTAATGGCATTCACATCATCGACTTGTATAAAACAGTAGCAAAAATCGACGAGGCAGCTGCTGCCTTGAAGTCGATTGCCAAATCGGGCAAAAAAGTACTTTTTGTAGCTACTAAGAAACAGGCTAAGCAAGTTATTGCCGACAAAGCTACTTCGATCAACATGCCCTATGTTATCGAGCGTTGGCCCGGTGGTATGCTCACCAACTTCCCCACTATCCGTAAGGCAGTGAAGAAGATGACCACCATCGACAAGATGACTAAGGATGGCACTTTCGATAACCTTTCAAAACGCGAAAAACTCCAAATAACCCGTCAACGTGCTAAGCTCGAAAAAACTCTCGGTAGTATTGCCGACTTGAGCCGCCTTCCTGCCGCGTTGTTTGTAGTTGACGTTCTTAAAGAGCAAATCGCAGTACGCGAGGCCAACCGTCTGGGTATCCCCGTATTTGCAATGGTCGATACAAACTCTGATCCTTCAAACATCGACTTCGTAATTCCCGCCAACGATGACGCTTCAAAATCGATAGAGGTTATCCTCGATGCATTGTGTGGTGCTATGGCTGAGGGTATCGAAGAACGCAAAGTGGAGATGGTCGATAAGGAGGTTGATGAGACTGCTGCTCCCAAGCGTGAACGTAAAGCTCGCATTCCTCGTCGCAAAGCCGACGACAAAGAAGAGGTTGCTGAAAAGAATACCGAAAACGAAGAGTAATCAATCTCATACACAAGAGCGAGCCTTTGATACATAACAAGGCACGCTCTTTGTTTTTTATACCGAATATTAACTACTAAAATAATACTACTATGGCAGTAACAATGGCAGAAATCAGCAAGCTCCGCCAACTTACCGGAGCCGGCATGATGGATTGCAAAAAAGCATTACAAGAAGCTGACGGCGATATCGAAGCCGCAAAAGAAATAATCCGTAAAAAAGGACAAGCTGTTGCAGCTAAGCGTGAAGACCGCGAAGCTGCCGAAGGTTGTGTTCTTGCTAAGGCTGACGGCGGCTATGCTGCTATCGTTGCCTTGAAATGCGAAACTGACTTCGTTGCCAACAACGAGTCGTTCGTTGCCTTGACCAACCGTATCCTCAATGCAGTAATGGAGGCTAAACCCAAAACTCGTGAGGAAGTACTCGCTCTTACTATTGACGGTGTAGAGGTTGCTACTCTTATTACCGATGAGATAGGTAAGACTGGTGAGAAGATGGAACTCGGCGACTTTAACTATATAGAGGCTGAACATACCGTAGTTTACAACCACCAAAACAAGAACCAACTCTGTGCTATCGTAGGTCTTAACAAGGTGAACGATGAGGCCGGTAAGCGTGTAGCTATGCAAATTGCCGCTATGAACCCTATCGCTATCGATGAGGATGGTGTATCGGAAGATATCAAGAATTCCGAAATTGCAGTGGCTGTTGAAAAGACTAAGGCTGAACAAGTACAAAAGGCTGTTGAAGTAGCTTTGAAGAAAGCCGGTATCAACCCTGCTCACGTTGACTCGGAAGACCACATGGAGAGCAACATGGCTAAGGGTTGGATTACAGCCGAAGAGGTTGCCAAGGCTAAGGAGATTATCGCCACCGTATCGGCTGAGAAGGCTGCCAACCTTCCTGAGGCTATGATTCAAAACATCGCCAAGGGTCGTCTCGGCAAGTTCTTGAAGGAAGTTTGCTTGCTCAACCAAGAAGACATCATGGAGGCTAAGAAGTCGGTTCGCGATGTTCTCAAAGAGATGGATGCCGACTTGAAGGTAGTAGCTTTCAAGCGTTTCACTCTTCGTGCTGAGTAATAACTCCGTTCATTCTATTTATAAGAATACTGTGTCTCAGTTGTGGGATGCAGTATTTTTTTTTGTATATATGTGCCGATGGGTAGAATCTTAATTATAAATTTAGGGTGCTATAAGTGGTGTAATGAAAAAATTACTAATTTTGTGCTTGCAAACTAATAAAGGAGTTTGATAGTTTGCCACGACAGACATAATAACAAAAGCATTAGCTTGTATTCTTGTTTCAGAAAATTCGCCAAAATTTAAAGAAGCAATCAAGGGTAAAAGTTGATGCTCACAGTGTATACTGTGGGCTTTTACTCATATATGATTGCAAGGTGTTTGGCGATACCTCTGAAACGTAGATGAAAGGAAAGTCCACTTTTTCTATACACTGAGGTATGTATCATGCAGGTCAAATAATAAAAGAAGCATTACATCGGAAAGGCAGAACGGTGACATGGTTTGCCGAGAGGATGTGCTGTACGCGTACCCATGCACATAAAATGTTCCGCAAGAAAAATCTGGATATAGATATTATGTGGCGAGCTTCGCTTGTGTTGGAGTGTGATCTCTTTGCAGCAATGTCGCAAAGACTCCCGTTGTGAAGCGTGCCACGAGGTGTGTCCTTATCGGATACTGTGTCTGTTGTGGAAACGGCTTGGTGAGATAATGTTGTTGTGGTGGTTGTATATTTGTCTCAAACTAATAAAAGCAATCCACGAAGCTGTTAGAGTGGGATAAAAATTTGAGAATTATGAGTATAATTGTAGAAAATGTAATCTCTAAGAAAAATGAAGGTTATTCTTCTTCTTATGGTACTGTTGTTGTAACTGTTCGTAATACAGAGACTGGTGAAGTTAGAACAGCTACTGCTAGTTATAACCCTTCTAAGAGCGAAGCAGTAGCTACGGCGGAAGCAATAGAGGAGGCTTCTAATAAATTTTGAAAATTTAGTATTGTTCTATAACAATTGAGAGTTTGTAATGAATACAAAAAATCCGAGACGAAAATCTCGGATTTTTTGTGTTGTTATGAAAAGTTGTATAATTTACTCCACCGTAACCGACTTGGCGAGGTTGCGAGGTTGGTCTACGTCTTTGCCTTTGCACACTGCAATGTGATAGGCGAGTAGTTGCAAGGGGATGGAGGCCAACAGTGGGTATAGGAAGTCGGTTGTTTCGGGTAGTTCTATGACGTAGTCGGCGATTCTCGAAATAACATCGTCGCCCTTGATGACGAGTGCTATTACTTTGCCTTGTCGAGCCTTTATCTCTTGAATATTGCTGAGTACTTTTTCGTATAGTTTCTTGTTGGTAGCTAACACGACGACAGGCATTTCGGCATCAATCAGGGCGATAGGGCCGTGCTTCATCTCGGCAGCAGGGTAACCCTCGGCATGGATGTATGAGATTTCTTTGAGTTTCAATGCACCTTCGAGTGCTACGGGGTAGTTGTATCCGCGGCCTAAATAGATGAAGTTGTGTGCGTAGGTAAATGTACGCGAGAGTGATGCGATGGAGTCGTTCGACTTTAAGATTTCTTCTATCTTGTCGGGGATGAGAAGTAGTTCTTGGAGTGCCGATTCGAGATCTTCTTGTGAGATGGTGTTGCGTTCTTTGGCTATGCATAGGGCAAGCATGGTGAGGACGGTAACTTGTCCGGTGAAGGCCTTGGTCGAGGCTACACCTATTTCGGGTCCGACGTGTATGTAGGCACCTGTATCGGTGTTGCGAGCTATTGATGAGCCTACCGAGTTGACAATGCCATAGACGAAAGCACCTCTGTCACGAGCCAATTCGATGGCGGCTAACGTGTCGGCTGTCTCGCCCGACTGGGAGATGGCTATTACGACATCGTTGTTGTTGATAACGGGGTCGCTGTAACGGAACTCCGATGCGTATGCAACCTCGACCGGTATGCGACAGAAGTTTTCTATCAGGTTTTTGCCTATCAGTCCGGCATGCCAAGAAGTGCCGCATGCTACGATGATAAATCGATGAGCGTTGATGAGACGTTTGCCGTGGTCGATAACCGATGAAAGTCGTATTTCGGTTCCGTCGCTGCTGATGCGGCCTCTCATGCAGTCGAGCAGGCATCGAGGTTGTTCGAAGATTTCTTTGAGCATGAAGTGCTCGTATCCTCCTTTTTCTATTGCACCGAGGTCGATGTTTATCTCGCTTACTTCATGGTCGACAAGTTCGCCCTGGATGGTGACGCATCGAAGTCCTTCGTGGCGGTTGATGATGGCTATCTCGTCGTCGTTGAGGTATATGATGCGGTGGGTGTATTCGACCAAGGGTGTGGCATCGGAGGCGAGGAAGTATTCGTTTTCGCCCAGTCCGATGGCGAGGGGACTCGACTTGCGAGCGGCGATGATTTCGTCGGGATTGTTCTTGTCGAGTACGGCAATGGCATAGGCTCCGATGACTTGTTTTAAGGCACGCTGTACAGCCGATAGGAGATTGGACTTGTGTTCCTGTTTGTAATACTCGATAAGTTGTACGAGGACTTCGGTATCTGTCTCACTGACAAACGAGAAGCCCTTTGCGATGAGTTTCTCTTTCAGAGAGGCGTAGTTCTCAATAATACCATTGTGAATGAGAGAAAGTGTGCCGGATGATGAGAAGTGGGGATGAGCATTCTCGCGACATGGGATGCCGTGGGTAGCCCATCGGGTGTGTGCTATACCGATTGTACCCGAGTCGTCTTTATCGGTGAGGAAGGATTCTAAGTCGGCAACTTTTCCTTTTGCTTTATATACATTCAGTTCTCCATGTTCGTTAATCATAGAGACGCCGGCACTATCGTAGCCACGGTATTCAAGTCGATGCAAGCCTTTAAGAAGAATGGGGCATGCTTGCTGATGGCCTATATATCCAACAATTCCGCACATATTATATAGGTAGTAGATTTAGTTTCAAACTATTGTGTTCAAATTATTTACAAAGATAGTGGTAAGCGAGCGAGAAATATCAAACTTGTTTGAATATTTTTCACAGCGAGCAAAAGTATCTTCGCGGTTTACTGCAAAGATAAGAATTATTGGCAAACAATTCTTATCTTTGATAAAAAAAATACCACCCTAAAATGTTAGGATGGTGATGAATCTTTTGTGGGCGTTGACGGATTCGAACCGCCGACCCTCTGCTTGTAAGGCAGATGCTCTAAACCAGCTGAGCTAAACGCCCTTTTATTAACTTTATTTTCAACAACCTCGTTCGGTTGTTATCTCGGTGGGCGTTGACGGATTCGAACCGCCGACCCTCTGCTTGTAAGGCAGATGCTCTAAACCAGCTGAGCTAAACGCCCTTTTATTAACTTTATTTTCAACAACCTCGTTCGGTTGTTATCTCGGTGGGCGTTGACGGATTCGAACCGCCGACCCTCTGCTTGTAAGGCAGATGCTCTAAACCAGCTGAGCTAAACGCCCGAGTTGCTTATCTCAAAAGCGATGCAAAGGTAACACTAATTTTTTATTCTCAAAACAAAATCACAAAATAATTTCAAAAAACTCATAATAAATTGTACCTTTGCAGTCACAAACGTAATATAAATACTATGCAAATAACCCCACTCTCTGCTGTATCGCCCATCGATGGTCGTTATCATAGCAAAACCGAGACCCTCTCGGCCTATTTTTCCGAATTGGCTCTTATTCGTTATCGTGTTCGCGTAGAAATCGAATACTTTATAGCCATCTGCGAGTTGCCTCTTGACCAGCTCAATGGTATAGGCAAAGATACTTTTGAGCAACTTCGCGACATTTATCGCAACTTTACCGAAGCCGATGCCATTCGCATCAAGGAGATTGAGTCGGTTACTAATCACGACGTAAAGGCTGTCGAATATTTTATAAAAGAGCAATTCGATCGTCTTGGATTGGAGCGTTACAAAGAGTTTATCCACTTTGGCCTCACATCGCAAGACATCAACAACACAGCTGTTCCTCTATCTATCAAGGAAGCCTTGCACGATGTATATCTGCCAATGCTCAACGAGATGGTGCAATTACTGAACACTTATGCCGAAGAGTGGAAAGAAATACCTATGTTGGCCAAGACTCACGGACAACCCGCCTCTCCCACTCGATTGGGCAAAGAGGTACGAGTATTTACCTATCGCCTTGAACAACAAATAGAGCAACTACGCAATATACCCATCAGTGGTAAGTTTGGCGGTGCAACAGGCAACTTCAATGCCCATCGCACAGCCTATCCCACTATCGAATGGCCTGCATTTGCTGCTGCATTCTTGCACGACAAGCTGGGCATAGAACGAGAAACATACACAACACAAATCTCTAACTATGACAACTTGGCAGCTCTGTTTGATGTAATGCGTCGCATCAACACAATCATTATCGACCTCGACCGCGACTTCTGGCAATACATCTCGATGGAATACTTTAAACAAAAAATCAAAGCCGGAGAAGTAGGTTCGTCGGCAATGCCTCATAAGGTAAACCCCATCGACTTTGAAAACTCGGAAGGCAACCTCGGTATAGCCAATGCCATCTACGAGCATTTATCGGCCAAACTGCCTATTTCGCGCTTGCAACGCGACCTTACCGACTCTACCGTATTGCGCAATGTAGGTGTGCCCATTGCCCACTCTATCATCGCATTCAGCAGCACACTCAAAGGCTTGGGCAAGTTGCTACTCAACCGTCCCGCCATCGACCGCGACCTCAACAATATGTGGAATGTCGTAGCCGAAGGTATACAGACAATTTTGCGTCGTGAAGGCTACCCTCAACCCTACGAAACACTCAAAGCACTCACACGTACCAATAGCGAAATCAATGAACAGTCTATCAGTGAGTTTATTGAGACACTCAATGTATCGGACGAAGTAAAAGAAGAGCTACATCGCCTATCGCCCCAAAGCTATACAGGCTTTTAAGCTCACTATACAGGCAAGAAAAAGCAACAATCTTGTTAATAAAAACTAACAGAAAGAGGATTTGTGAACCAACCACAAGTCCTCTCTGTTTTTATTGTCATAAATAGAGATTTTTTTTCATCTTTATATATTGTAATCTCAAAAATACTTTGCATCTTTGCATTCGAAATAACAAGATACAAAAAGGCAGATAAATATTATTTCAACAACGAGAATAATAGTTAAGAACAATCAAAATACCAAAGCCGAGAGGCTCACAAACAATTAAATTATAGATTAATGGAAGGAGAAAAAAAGGTAAAAAGACCCCGCATCAGTGAAACACGCAGTGCTACTCGAGAAGGGTTTGCCGAAAACACTGAGTCTAAAGAGTATGACCACTCAAATGTAGAAAGTGGTACTACCGAAAATCAGTCATCCACTTATAACAAAGAACGTTCTTCGTACAACAACGAACGTCGTAGCTACAACAATAATCGTGGCTACAACAACAGTCGTGGCTATAGTAATGGCGGTTACAACAACCGTAGCTATAACAATGGCAGTTACAACAATCGTGGTAGCTATAACAGCAACCGTGGCTACAACAACGGTTATAACAGCCGCAGCTACAACAACAACGCCGAGGGTGAAAACAACGAAAACAGCCAAAGCTACAACAGCCAAGAAAACAGTTATAACAACGAACGTCGCAGCTACAACAACAATCGTGGTGGCTACAACAATCGTTACAGCAATAATCGTGGCTATAACAACGGTTATAACAACCGTGGAGGCTATAACAGCAACCGTGGTTACAACAACGGTTATAACAGCCGTAGCTACAATAACAACGCCGAGGGTGAAAACAACGAAAACAGCCAAAACTACAACAACCAAGAAAACGGCTATAACAGCGAGCGTCGCAACTACAACAACAATCGTGGTGGCTACAACAATCGTTACAGCAATAATCGCGGCTACAGCAATGGCGGTTACAACAACCGTGGTGGCTATAATAGCAATAATCGTGGTTATAACAGCAACCGTGGTGGCTACAACAATCGCAACAACCAACAAGGCGGTTTTGCAAAACGTTTTACACCCCGTCCTCAACGTGTAGAATACGAGTTGCCACCTATCGATCCCACACAACCCATTCGTCTCAACAAGTTCCTTGCCAATGCCGGTATATGCTCACGTCGTGAAGCCGATGAGTTTATCCAAGCCGGTGAGGTACAAGTAAACGGAGAGGTTGTAACCGAACTCGGATCTAAAATCACTCCGGCCGACATTGTAACATTCCGCAATCAAGAGGTTGGACTTGAAAACAAAGTATATGTACTTCTCAACAAGCCCAAAGATTGTGTTACAACATCGGACGATCCTCAAGGTCGCCTCACAGTAATGGATATTGTGCGCAATGCCTGCTCAGAGCGTATCTATCCTGTAGGCCGTCTCGACCGCAACACTACCGGTGTATTGTTGCTTACCAACGATGGAGACTTGGCATCAAAACTCACACACCCCAAGTTCATCAAAAAGAAAATATACCACGTGTGGACCGACAAAGACGTTACCGAGGAAGATATGCAACGTATTGCCGACGGTATTGAACTTGATGACGGACTTATCCACGCCGATGCTGTAAGCTACGCCACAGAAACCGACCGTAACCAGATAGGTATAGAAATACACTCGGGTCGCAACCGCATCGTTCGTCGTATATTTGAGGCTCTCGGTTATCACGTAGTAAAACTAGACCGTGTATACTTTGCCGGTCTTACCAAGAAGAACCTGCCTCGCGGACGTTGGCGTTTCCTCACTCAAGCCGAGGTAAATATGCTTATGATGGGTTCATTCGAATAATATCAAACTCTGTTCACCGCCACTTCTTTCTTGGAAGGGGCGGTAACCATAAATAATAGCAAAAATGGAAAACATAAAAAGAACCAAAATAGCGAATATCTTCGACCCCGCACTCATCGGCACAACTGTATGTGTAAAAGGATGGGTACGCACTCGTCGTGGCAATAAAAATGTCAACTTTATTGCTCTCAATGACGGTAGCACAATAAAAAACATACAAGTAGTAGTAGACCTCGCAAACTTTGATGAAGAGATACTCAAACCCATCACAACAGGAGCCAGCTTGTGTGTTGTAGGAAAATTGGTTGAATCGATGGGTAAAGGTCAAACAGCCGAAATTCAAGCCGAGAAAATCGAAATTTACGGCACTGCCGACCCCGAGCAATATCCATTGCAAAAGAAAGGCCACAGTCTTGAATTCTTGCGCGAGATAGCACACCTACGCCCGCGCACCAACACTTTTGGAGCAGTATTGCGCATACGTCACCACTTGGCTTATGCAATACACAAATACTACAACGACCACGGTTTCTTCTACTTGCACACTCCCCTCATCACCGCCAGCGACTGCGAGGGTGCCGGTGCTATGTTCCAAGTAACCACACTCGACCTCAACAATATCCCTCACAACGAGGAAGGAAAAATAGACTACACACAAGACTTCTTTGGCAAACAAACCAGTCTCACAGTATCGGGTCAGCTCGAGGGTGAGCTTGGAGCTACTGCATTAGGTGCTATCTACACTTTTGGCCCCACATTCCGTGCCGAGAACTCGAATACACCACGTCACTTGGCCGAGTTTTGGATGATAGAACCCGAGGTAGCATTCAACGACATTACCGACAATATGGATCTCGCTGAAGACTTCCTCAAATACTGTATCAACTATGCACTAGACAATTGCAAAGACGACCTCAACTTCCTATGCGAAATGTACGATAAAGAACTTATCAATCGTCTGCGATTTGTTGTCGACAATGAGTTTATACGTTTGCCCTACACCGAAGGTATCAAAATCCTCGAAGCTTCGGGCGAAAAATTTGAATTCCCCGTTTACTGGGGTGCCGACCTCCAATCGGAGCACGAGCGTTACTTGGTAGAAAAACACTTCAAAAAACCTGTTATCCTCACCGATTATCCCAAAGAAATCAAGGCTTTCTATATGAAACTCAATGATGATAACAAAACGGTTCGTGCTATGGACGTATTGTTCCCCCGCATTGGCGAGATTATTGGTGGCTCGGAGCGTGAAGCCGATTACAACAAGCTATTGGGTCGTATCGAAGAGATGAATATCCCTATGAAAGATATGTGGTGGTATCTCGACACCCGTCGTTTCGGTACAGTTCCTCACGCAGGGTTTGGTCTCGGATTTGAGCGATTGCTCCTATTTGTAACAGGTATGACAAACATTCGTGACGTTATCCCCTTCCCCCGCACCCCCAAGTCGGCCGAATTCTAATCAGTTTACAACATACATACAACAAGTGCGTGCCTATTCATCACAATGGCACGCACTTATTGTTTATACATCAATTACATTGGGTCGACATCATAATATATGATAAGCGACTTGAAGCGATGGTCGGTCAAGCTTCGCTCATATATCTGTCTCAACAACTCTTTTACTTGCGACATTGATGCCGAGACCTCTATTTTGAGCATTATTTTACGGATATAAAGCGACTGTATACGCGCTATCGGTGGATTATCCGGACCCAATACCCGCTCCCCAAACACCTTGCGCAATACTGTTGCGTATTGTTGTGATAGAGTATCGAGTATAGTCTCGTCACGATGTTTGAGATAAATGTAGATAAGACGAGTAAAAGGAGGATAACCAAACATTTCGCGTTGGCTCAATTGGTCTTGATACATCCCTGTATAATCGTGTTTTATCACTTGACCGATAATAGATGACTCGGGCTGCGATGTTTGCAACATCACCACTCCACGACTCTTACCTCTTCCCGAACGACCTGCCACTTGTGCCATCATCTGAAAAGCACGTTCGTGCGCACGAAAATCGGGAAAAGACAACATTGCATCGGCACTGAGAATACCCACTACACTCACGCGGTCAAAGTCGAGACCTTTGGTTACCATTTGCGTACCAATAAGTATCTTGCTCTTTCCTTCGGCAAAATTATCTATAATCTCTTGGTAAGCATTGCGAGAACGCGTAGTATCCATATCCATACGCGCTATGGGTATATCGGGAAAGACTTTCTCAACATCCTCTTCTATGCGCTCCGTACCAAATCCACGCACCTCAATGGTAGCCTGTCGACAAGCCGGACAGACGTGCGGTATCTCGCAAGAATAGCCACAATAGTGACACACTAGGCGATTATCACGTTTGTGATACGTAAGGCTCACATCACACTGTGTACATTTGGGTATCCACGCACACTCACGACACTCTACCATAGGCGCAAATCCACGACGATTTTGGAACAATATCACCTGCTCCTCACGCTTCAAAGCTACGTGCATCTGATTGAGTAAAGGTTCTGAAAAATTGCCTGTTACTTGTCGTTTGCGCCGTTGCTCACGCATATCTACGGTGCGCACATCGGGCAAAGGATTATTGGCATATCTTGTAAACAATTCCACCAAACCATATTTCCCTGTTTGAGCATTATAATAACTCTCCACAGCCGGGGTAGCAGAGCCTAGCAACACCTTTGCGCCATACATTTGAGCCAACACAATAGCCGCATTACGAGCGTGATAACGGGGTGCCGGATCGAACTGTTTGTAGCTTGTTTCGTGTTCTTCATCGACAATTACAAAGCCCAAATTATTGAATGGGAGAAAAACCGAAGAGCGCACACCTAATACCACTCGGGGTTCGCGACTATTGAGCATCTTACGCCATATTTCCACTCTTTCATTATCCGAAAATCGCGAGTGATATATCAACAATTTTTCGCCAAAGACTCGTTGCAATCTATCGGTAAGTTGCGTAGTAAGAGCTATCTCTGGCACCAAATACAGCACTTGGCTGCCACGTTGCAACATACTATCTATAAGGTGTATATATATCTCGGTCTTGCCACTCGACGTCACACCGTGTAACAAAGTTACCGACTTACTACGCAATGTATCATATATTTCGTTAAGCGCTCGGGATTGCTCTTTGCTCAATGTTGGCAAATCTATACATTGGCACACCTTGGGTGCAAAGCGACTCACTTCCCGCTTATAGGTTTCCATTACACCCTTGTTGACAAGACCAGCCAAGACAGCGGGAGAAACACCTGCACGCTCCAGAAGCGCACTTCTAGACACCTCAACACAATTACCCATTTGCATAAAATGCGACAAGTCGAGAAACGACAGCAATAAAGTCTCTTGTTGCTTGGCACGACCTACCAGGTCGAAGGCTCGATGCAAGGCTGCTTGGTCTCCTTGCGGAAATGTCAAGCGTACACACACTTCGGTTTTAGGTTTATAATTGGTTTTGAGTCGCTCCGACACAAAAATAGCGTCACGCTCCACCAACCTCCGCAATACTGGCAATGTATTGCGCAATCCTGTCAATTTTTCCAATTCGTGTACCGTAAGACGACCTTGTCCCGACAGTGTCTGCATCAATATCGCCTCTCGTTCGGTAAGCCTGTCATCGGCCTCCTCCTCATAGTCTTGATTGACCGTAAGTGATGTTTCACTCTCCAACTTCAGCCCCGACGGTAACGCGGCTTTATATACATCACCAACAGAGCAAAGATAATATTCGGCTATCCATTCCCAGAACTTGAGTTGTGTTCGTAATACGATAGGCTCATCATCGAGCAAAGTGGCTATTTCTTTGACCTCATAGCCCTGAGGTTCGGTATCGTGCAGAGCTACAACTATGGCAGTATAGAATTTAGACCGGCCAAAAGACACGACTACCCGATGTCCCTGACGCAAGCGCCCGCGCATATCTTCGGGTACGCGATAGGTAAAATATTGATACAACGGCAATGGCAATATTACATCGGCAAATCTATTCATAGTATTGGCTCTTTTATTTTGACACAAATGTAACCATAATTTATGGCAACTGCAATACCATTTCTGTAATCGGCACTTTTCACTCTATATAAAAATTTGCACCTCACACAGGGTTGTTTGTGAGGTGCAAATCAGATGTCATTACGAAGATAAAAATATCTGTTTTCTTGCGTTAATCTTTCTCTTTAATCAGGCCACTACGATAGGCTACCAGCAATTTCTTCAATTCGTTGATTTGGCCGATCAATTCCTTACCTATATCGGTATCACGCACTCGCATTCGGTCGTTGCTAAACTCTAGTACAAAGCGGTTGGAGATAATATCCACTCCCTCCTCAATAGCCTTTTGGGTAGACTGGAACGGCTCGTGTTGCACTAGTTGTAATCCGCGAGAATGATAGATGAGTGTATATCCGGCAATTCCTGTTTCGGATTGATAGGCCTTTGAGAAACCACCATCTATCACAAGCAATTTACCACCAGCTTTGACAGGTTGTTCGCCTTTAGCAACCTTGACCGGTACGTGACCATTGATGATATGAGAATGAGGGCCTTCAAGACCAAACTCCTTGAGGACTTTGACACAAGTGTCATACTCATTGCGCAATGTATAGTAATGACCCTTAGTCTCTTTTTTCATAGCCTTGTCGGCAATGAAATATTTCTCAAAGTTGGTCATCTTATTCTTGTCGAAGAAAGGAGAGTGTGGGCCACACCACAAATACCACATATAGTCGACATCGCGTTGATGCGACTCACTTGAGGGATTGCCATAATATGCAGCACGCACTACACTATCTACCTTGTCGAACAACTCTTTTCCGGCATACTCCTTGCCGTGTACACGCACTTTCATAAACGAGCCATCCTCATTGAGAGGCATTGAGGCGTGGAACATAAGATTGGAATTGCGTACCAAGTAAAGGCTACCTTTGGCATATAACCAACGCATATGCTTGCGCATCTTATCACTGTTGATAAACGACAAGCGCAACTTACGCATCACGCTGGCTTCTTCCTCAGTAAGTTTGTAGGGGTCTTTCGGGTCGACAGTAGGAAGATTCTTATCGCATAGTTCGTGAGTCTTACCACCCAATACGATTGTACCTTTCTCAAAGTCTATTTGATCGAGCAAGTTACGATCGTGCATCTCATACTCGGGATTACGATTGATAATGTGCGCCTCGACCTTAAACTGGATAATAGCGATAGCCTTCTGCATCTTAGCAATGAGACGATTGGTCTTTTCACTATGCGCCATAGCTGTCGGAGTGGGCTTAAACATTTCACACTCATCATCGCCATATACATCCATCGCAAACGTAGCCAGAGGTAATAGGTTGATACCATAGCCATCCTCGATAGTGGGTAAGTTGCCATATCGCAATGCTATGCGCAATACATTGGCAATACAAGCCTCGTTACCACAAGCGGCTCCCATCCACAATATATCGTGATTACCCCACTGCACATCTATATCGTGATACTTGAGTAGCGTATCTAGAATGATGTGCGCACCGGGACCTCTATCAAAGATATCACCTACAATGTGCAACGAGTCGATGGTGAGTCGTTGTATCAGTTCGCACATCGCAGTAATGAAATGGTCGGCACGACCTATCTCTATAATCGTAGAGATAATAACATTGACATACTCTTGCTTAGGTTCAGAAAGCGACTCGTGAAGCAACTCTTGCATAATATATGCAAACGAGGGAGGTAAAGCCTTTGAAACTTTCGAGCGTGTATATTTAGACGATACAGTACGTGCCACACGTATAAGTTGATGCAATGTGATACGATACCAGTCTACAATGTCTTTTTCGGCAGCCTTTACAAGTTCTAGTTTCTCTTCGGGATAGTAGATGAGCGTGCAAAGTTCTTTTTTCTCACTCTCGCGCAAAGTTTGACCGAATATTTCGTCCACTTTACGACTCACCGAGCCCGACGCATTTTTCAATACGTGTTGAAAAGCCTCATACTCTCCGTGCAAGTCGGTAAGAAAATGCTCGGTTCCTTTGGGCAAATCAAGAATAGCCTCAAGATTGATAATCTCGGTACACGCCTCGGCTACCGTTGGGAATTTTTTTGACAAAAGGGTGAGGTATCTCAAGTCCTGCTTTACTTCAGCACTCAAGGCCTCGTCAACGTGGGTATTCATAGTATTTTTATTTAAGGTATGTTTTTCTGTTAACAAAGGTATGAAAGATTATTTAAAAAAACAACTTCAATATTACCTTGTTATCAATACTCCACCCATTGCATTGAAAAATACAGCATAGGGTTGAAGAAAATATCGGTGTTCGTGAGCCCTGCCCGATAGAGGCGAACCGGTGGTGATATCGTAGGTAGAACCGCACTCATTACAGCGCAACACAAACTCCTCTTCGTCATAGTGTATACGTATCTTGGAACTACGTTCAACAGGACAAGACATATCGTATGCTTTCACTATGTTGGTAGGGTCACAAAGTAACATCACACCCCCATATCCAGTATATGAATTGGCTACATAGCTAAAACCCTTGGGCTTATTTTCACTCTTTACAAACTCCCTATAACTCGGATAGGCACTCACACCATACACACTCCACATCACAGCATTTCCAAACTCGATGCGCACCGGAGCCGAGGGGATACGGTCATACTCGCCATACTCACAACTCGGAGTCAAAAGCAGGAGCAACAACACTATCGATAGGTATTTTACTCTACACATTTTCACATTAAGTATAAAACAAAAGAGTGGCTAAAGCATCTCGTCTGTGTGATGTTTGTTGCCACTCTCTTTTATTTATTTTCAAAAGTTTCTCTATCCGTTATATGGTATTACCGTAAGCATATCGGCCATACGGTCTATAGCCTCTTGCAAGGGCTTTGAAATCATCGGCTTCAAGAAAGCATTGATATCGGCTTTAACTGTTATTCGTGTCTTGGTTCGAGACTCATCTACTGCCACAAATTGTATCCACAAGAATAGTGAAATGGGTGAATTTTCGGCTGTAAATTTGATTGTTTTGGGAGGTTCTCGATCGATGATACGGAATGTAAGTTCTCCAACAGGATCGACATTGATGGTACAAGAATCGGCATCAAAACGCATCTCCTTGATTTGTGCCGCCTTGTCGGCCGGTATCCTATCGCGCAAGCCCTCAAGACAATTCAGATTGGACAACTTGGCATATACCATTTCGATGGGTGCCGGTATACAAGTTATCTTGCTTTCGAAAGTGGTCATATCCGATTATCAAATTTTCTTATCAACTTGCCAGTTGGCAGGATCTTGGCGCCACTCTTTGAGTGTTTCGAGATACTCGGGTGCAATATAGTTGGTTTCGATAGCTGCCTCAAGCATTGCATTATAGTTGCTCAATGTCAACAACTCGACATTTGCCTCTTTGAAGCGACGAGTGGCCTCGGGAAATCCGTAGGTAAATATTGCTGCCATACCTATCACTTCACAACCGACTTTACGAATACTCTCAACAGCCTTGATACTGCTACCACCGGTCGACACAAGATCTTCAATAACAACAACTTTTTGTCCAGGCTTCAAATCACCTTCAATAAGGTTTTCCAAGCCGTGATCTTTGGGTGTCGAACGCACATATACATATGGTAATCCGAGTGTGTCGGCTACAAGAGCACCTTGAGCGATAGCACCGGTAGCAACACCGGCAATGGCATCTACTTCGGGGAAGTTTTCAAGTATAAGACGGCACAACTCAACTTTTATAAAACTACGCACCTCGGGGTATGAGAGGGTACGACGATTATCGGTATAGATAGGAGAATTCCAACCCGATGCCCAAGTAAATGGATTGGCAGGTTGCAATTTAATAGCACAAATGTTTAATAATTTTTTGGCCAACAATTTTTCAACGGTATTCATACTCTAATTTTTTTGATTTTTCTTTACTATTCACTCATTTGAGTCATACTTACCAAATGCAAAGGTAAACAAAAAGAGAAAAACAGCACAATGTTACGTCGTAAATTTACACTTAAAATATATGCTCAATGCAAAGTATGTCTTTAAATGCTCCTTTACCTTTGTTTTATCACATAGCACTTTTCTATACTAACGAGCGGCGGCAAGTGTTGCCATACTCACCTGCTCTACGCCTCCACTTATCAAAGCCTCGCCACACGCCAATAAGGTTGCTCCGGTTGTTACCACATCATCAACCAACAAGACTCGCTTTCCTACCAGACAGCTATTTTGCTTCAATTCAAAGACTTGCCTTGTAGAAAGGTAACGCTCATATATACCTTTTTGCGTCTGCGACACACGATGTGTAGTACATACCAGTTCATCTGCGCACAATGGCACACCTATTTCTTGTGCAATACCACGAGCTATCCACTCGCTCTGATTATAGCCACGACTAAGTTTCTTGCGCCAATGCAACGGAACAGGTACGATGTAATCGATTTGCTCAAAAAAAGAACAACCGCTGCACTCTCTGACAAACATTCGCCCCAGATATAACCCACACTCCTTACGGCCATTATACTTGATACGATGTATGAGGGAACGATAGTCACTACCTTTGGCAAAGAAAAAATAGGCTGCAGCACGTTCCACCTTCAACTTCCCGTAGAAAAGTTGTGCCATTGGATTGTCGGGACGAGCAGCATAATCGGTACGTGGCATATCCAACAAACAATGGGCACAAAGAAACTCTTCATTATGCAACAATACCCTGCCACACACCATACAAGTGCGAGGAAAGAAAAAGTCGGCTATATCTCTACCGATGCTGTGCATTCCAACGACATCTCTTTAAGACAATCACGTATAAGAGTCGGCTCAAAACCTCGTGAAAGAGCAAATCGCA
Source organism: uncultured Porphyromonadaceae bacterium (assembly GCA_937891845.1). GTDB lineage: Bacteria > Bacteroidota > Bacteroidia > Bacteroidales > Barnesiellaceae_A > Barnesiella_A. The sequence continues at coordinate 17,655 of CALATP010000024.1, forward strand.
TCAACTTCTCGCTCAACACACGCTCGGGCAACGACTTCAATCCTTTCAACTTACTTTTCAGTATTTTGCGTAGCGATTCAATATATTCCTCCTCATCTATTTCTTGTACGGCTTGAGAAACAGTCAGTGTATCTATCTGCTTTTGACGCAAGGTATAACCAATCTTTATTCGCCCCCAACCGGCAAATCGAAATTGGTCGCTGGCAAAAGCTCGACAATAACGCGCCTCATCTATATACCGTTCGGACAACAGTTGTTCTATTATACTGTCTTCATCCACACGTTGTATATTCCAATTGTGCAACTTCTCACGTATTTCAGAAACACAGCACTCTTTGGTGGTGCAACGGGCTGCCAATTTACGATAAGCTTCGTCTCGTGTAATTACATCAGACATATCTAAATCTAGAATTTATTTATTCATACTTTGGGGACTATATCAATGTGGCCCTGACCATACGATCAAGCCCCATAAAGTCCTGATAAACATCAACCTTCTTGTACCCTTCGGCAAGCAACATCTTACGACATTCACTACCCATACGGCTGTTTATCTCAAAATATAGCACTCCTGTGGGCAACAATAATCTACGAGCCAGACGCGCTATAGCCGTATAGAATAACAAGGGTGTATTATCACGAACAAACAGAGCCAAATGAGGTTCATACTGCAACACATTTTGCTCCATCGATTCACGCTCACTATCGAGTATATAGGGAGGATTGCTCACGATTACATCATATTTATGCGGTCGGTCGATGTTTGCATCCAACACATCACCCAACACCCATTCAATATCAACATTATTTCTCTCGGCATTTATTCGAGCATACGACAATGCTTGTTCCGATATATCCCACCCCTCGACACGCGCCTCCGGCCAACGTTTGGCTAATGCAACAGCAATACACCCGCTACCGGTACACAAGTCGGCAACACGCCCCTTCACAGCGGTACGGTCGGCAACAATACGTTCTACAATCTCGGCCGTCTCGGGACGAGGTATCAACACTCCGGGACCTACTTTTATACGCAAGTCACCAAAATAAGCATTCTCCAAGATATATTGTATAGGCTCATACGACTTCAATCGCTCGACAACCGACTCAATCTGCGACATAACATCAGAAGACAACTTATCATCTCGTTTCAACAACAGGTCGGTTGTCGAAAAGCCACAAATTTCGTCAAAAATCAATCGAATGAAGCCCTCTATTTCGCCTTTGGGATAGAGATTACCCAACGACGTTCTTATCAAATTGAGTGCTTGTTGCATAGTTTAACGATGCGAAGTTACAAAAAAATTAGAAATTTATGTATGTTTGCAGTATGAATATCGACGAACAATATATGCAACGTTGCTTACAATTGGCAACTATGGCCGAGGGGCATACATCACCCAACCCTATGGTTGGAGCAGTGGTAGTATGCGATGGAAAAATAATAGGCGAAGGTTATCATCACCGATGTGGCGAAGCTCACGCCGAGGTAAACGCCATAACATCGGTACACGACAAAAGCCTACTCTCACATTCAACCATTTATGTATCCTTGGAACCTTGCTCACACTATGGCAAGACACCTCCTTGTTGCGACCTTATTATCAACTCGGGCATACCTCGCGTCGTAGTGGGTTGCCTCGACCCATTCCCGCAAGTCAGTGGCAGAGGTGTAGAACGCCTGCGTAGCAACGGAATAGAAGTCATCACCGGTGTATTGGAAGAACAATGCCAATGCCTCAACCGCAAATTTATGACTTTCCAGCAAAAAAATCGTCCTTACATCACACTGAAGTGGGCTCAAAGTGCCGACGGATATATCGACCGCAAACGACAGCCTCACGAACCGGCAACTCTGTTTTCCACACCTGTCACCCGGGCTTGGTCACACCGCCTGCGTGCCACCAACGATGCCATCATCGTAGGCACAAACACTATTATTACCGACAATCCCTCTCTCACAACACGTTATTGGACAGGGAAAAATCCGTTACGTATCACTATCGACCGTCAAGGGCGCATCCCTCAAAAGGCCACTATTCACGACGGTAACACCCCAACGCTTGTACTTGGCAACAACAACCAATGCACACCGCTCGCTGTTCAAGATATAATAGAGACTCTGGCTCAACACAAAATACAAAGCCTTATTGTCGAAGGGGGCAGTTGTTTGTTGCAGTCATTTATCGATGCATCTTTGTGGGACGAAGCGCGCATAGAGACTACACCCATCACACTGGGTAGCGGTGTCGAGGCTCCACATATAGATGGTAAAAAAATGCAAATATTCCATCACGACAGAAATCACTACACCCACATACTGCTCAATCGACCGAATCACGATTGAAACAGACCAAACCGCACATTTATTTATCAATTTAGGGATGTAAACTTAAAATCGGGCAACTGCTCACCATAAAAAGAGTTATTTTTAATTCTAAATTATTATAATTATGACTTCACATAGATAGGGTTGCCAAAAAAGTTGCTATCTTTGTCGTTTGATATATTTTGTTTTATACAAATACTGCTACAAATGACAAGAACATTCAAATATATTCTATATACACTCATAACCGTATGCCTGCTTGCGGCTTGTAAAGATGACAAAGAAGCCAAATACGCTCCATCCGACAGCGTGCGCATTTCGGCATTCTCATTGGCCGCCGACTCGGCTCTACTCGACAACCTTCAAAATGTATTTTTTACCATAGACCTTGAGAAAGGCCACATATACAATGCCGACTCACTACCTGTTGGCACCGATATATCATCATTGGTTGTCAAGATTAGCACCGATAGTGCGCAAGCCATCAACATAGAGACTGTCGACACAGCCTACAACTATATTGAATACAGCAAGAAGGCCATCAACTTTACCGAACCGGTGTATGCCGAAGTGGTATCGCGCAGCGGAAACTACAAGAAAACCTATGAAATAAAAGTAAACGTTCACAAAACCGATCCCGACCGTCTCTCTTGGGGCGGTATGCAATACTCCAAACTACCCGGAGAAGGCAACCTTACAGGACAAAAGACATTGAGATACAACGGGCTTATATATAGCTTTATGCAGCGTAACGGGGTATATCAACTGGCCACAGCTGCACACCCCGCCGACCAATGGGTTATCAACGACCTTTCTCTTTCATTTACAGCCAATCTTCAATCACTACATACCACAGGCGACAAATTATATATCCTCGATAATGAAGGAAATCTATACACATCGACCGACGGCATTACGTGGGATGCAACCGGACATAATTATGCCGCCATTATCGGTTGTATAGGCGATAACGTTCACACCCTCACCCAAGAAGGAGGCAACTATTATCACGACATATACCCTCGTCCCGAAGGATATACACTCAAACTCATTGACAAAGAATTTCCCATATCGGGATATAGCGATATGCTCACCTATAATTCACCCTGGCTCACATCACCCCAAGGAATGATTATAGGAGGTCGCAAGGCCGATGGCACACTCACCGGAGCAATGTGGGGTTTTGATGGCAACACGTGGGCAATGCTCAACAATAGCATACCGCCACGTGAAGGAGCTATCTTTTTCCCATACATTACATTCTTTGTCGACGACAACTGGATTACAAGCGAGATGCCCACGTGGTTTGTCATAGGTGGTATCAAGGATAATACCGCTCTGCGCGATGTATGGGTTACCAACAATTATGGTGTAAGTTGGAAAGAGGCCGGAATAAATATGGCATTGCCCGGTTACATCGTATCAAGAGGCTATGCTTCGGTTGTTATATGCGATGAAAACATAGACTCAACATTACCTGCGTGGCAATCGTATGAGATGTGCAACATACCCCAAGGCTATTACCGAATGGCTATGCACAGCGCGTCGTCTGTGTCGCAAGTGCCTTACATATATATGTTTGGAGGCGTAAGCTACGACAGTTCTACGTTCGACCAAATATGGCGTGCTGCAATCAACCGCCTGAAGTTTGAGCCGATACTATAAATATGAGTATTAAGATACTTTTCGAGAAATATTTACGTTAATAATATATCAACGTAACAGCAATGAAAAGAGCAATGAAATATTGTAAGAAAAGCATCTTCATACTATTGTGCCTTATTGCAGCAGTAGTCACTACACATACTGCCAATGCACAAGATTACAAATATGAATTGGGAATAGAGGCCGGCATAAGCAGCTATTGGGGCGATGCCAACCACAGTTCCATCATATACAAGCCGGGCTTTACCGGTGGCGCTGTCTTTCGCTACGTGATAGACTACCGCTGGGCTATCAGAGCCAACTTGTCGGCAGCTATGCTTTCGGGCAATACAGCCGACTTTGATAACGTTTTCCCCGGAGGGGGAGAATACCAATTCAAAACGACCCTCTTTGATGCCGGGTGTCGTGCCGAATTTAACTTTTTAAACTACGGAATAGGCTATGCATACAAAAATACCAGTCGCATATCGCCCTACATCACAGCTGGATTGGCCTTTTGTGTCGGTTTTCCCGAAGGGAACAACTTCTTCACCGTCAACATACCTTTCGGTGTAGGCGTTAAGTACAAAGTTGCCGAACGATGGAACCTGGGATTGGAGTTTGCAATGCATAAAGTATTGGGAGACCGCATCGACAATAAAGAGCTGAACGACCCTTATATGATACCAAGTTCGGCACTCAAGAATACCGATTGGTTTTCGACTTTGGTCTTTACAATCACCTACGACTTTGGGTTCAGGACGTTACCTTGCAACTCTTGTCCCGACTAATAAACCGAATAGAATAAACACAATATAAACAAAACCGAGAGATGTCTCTTGTAGATAAAATAGACTTACAACGCGTACCGCGCCACATAGCCATCATTATGGATGGAAACGGCCGTTGGGCCAAAGAACGTAATCTCGACCGTTCACAAGGTCACCGCAAAGGATTGGATGTCGTTCACGAAATAACCAACGATGCCGCCGACTTGGGCGTGGAATGCCTCACTTTATATGCCTTCTCGACAGAGAATTGGAATCGCCCGCAACAAGAAGTAGATGCCTTGATGGCTCTTGTTGTATATGGTATAGAACGTGAAACACCGGGGATGATAGCCAACGGTGTGAGATTGAGTGTCATTGGCGATACCGAGCGTATGCCACTTGATGTGCAAAAACGCTTGCAAAAGTGTATCGAAGATACCGCAGGAGGTAATCGCATCATCCTCAATCTTGCGCTCAGCTACTCGGCACGCTGGGAAATAACAAGAGCAGCACAATTGCTCGCACAACAAGCTTGTGAAGGTAAAATCAAGCCCGAGGACATCAATGATGATGTTTTCAGCGCACACTTGTCAACAGCACATCTCTCCGAGCCCGACCTACTCATTCGCACCGGTGGAGAACAACGCATCAGCAACTTTTTGCTGTGGCAACTCTCCTATGCCGAGTTCTATTTTACCGATGAATATTGGCCCGACTTCAACAAAGAAAGCCTTTGCCGTGCCATTATCGACTACCAAAACAGAGAACGTCGTTTCGGTAAGACCAGCGAACAAGTACAAAACAACTAATAAGAACTCTTAAACACTATATAATGTCAAATAGGATAAAAATATCGTTTCTTCTCAGTTGCTTTCTACTATGTAGCACACTACACAGTATAGCACAGAGTGCCATAAACGATACAATATATAACCCGACGGTTGCATACACCGACAATCCACAGAAATACATTATAGCCGACATCTCTGTTACAGGAGCCGACAATTATGAAGATTATATCATCATTGGATACTCAGGCCTTTCCATCGGTCAAGAAGTAGAGATACCCGGAGATGCATTTACCAATGCCGCCAAACGTTTCTGGCGACAAGGACTCTTCTCGGATATCGAGATTGCCGTTACCAAGATTTATGGCAACCAAGCGTGGATAGATTTGCGATTGACTCCACAACCGCGCATATCACAAATACATTATAACGGTGTAAAGAAAGGCGAACAAGAAGACTTGGAAGGCCGATTGGGTCTTGCTGTCGGACAACAAATTACGCCCAATATTGTCGACCGCGCCGAGATGATTATTAAGAAATACTTCGACGAAAAAGGTTTTAGCAACGCCGAGGTTCAACTCATCCAACACGAAGACCTTGCACACAAGAACGAAGTAATACTTGACATCAACGTCAATAAGAACGAAAAAATCAAGGTACACAAAATATACTTCAACGGCAACACTGTATTCTCAGACCTCGACCTCAAGTGGGCAATGAAGAAAACCAGTGAAAGAGATTACATTTTCACCATATTCAAACAGAAAAAGTTTGTAATGGATGACTTTGAGAATGACCTACAAATCCTCACCGAGAAGTATAACGAAAGAGGTTATCGTGATGCGGTTGTAGAATGTGACAGTATAGTACCGTACGACAAAAACAAGGTAGATATATACATCTCTATCAATGAAGGCAATCAATACCATATCCGCGACATTAAGTGGGTGGGTAATACGGTATATACAGCCGAAACATTATCAGACTTCCTCGGTATGCAACCGGGCGATGTATATAACCAAAAGTTATTGGAAAAACGTATAAACGAGGATGATGATGCCGTATCGAACCTTTATCTCGACAAAGGTTATCTGTTCTTCCGACTCATACCTCTCGAAACCAATATTGCCAATGATTCGATAGACCTTGAAATGTCTATTATCGAGGGTCCTCAAGCACGCATCAATAAAGTTATCATCAATGGTAACGACCGATTGTACGAGCACGTTATTCGTCGCGAATTGCGCACCAAACCCGGTGAATTGTTCAACAAGACCGACTTGGTACGTTCGGCACGTGAGATAGCACAAACAGGACACTTTGACCCGGAGACAATGGATATACAACCTCGTCCCAATCCCGAAAATGGTACTGTTGATATCGAGATGAACCTCACATCAAAGTCAAACGACCAGATAGAATTTTCGGCCGGTTGGGGACAGACAGGTGTCATTGGTAAACTCAGTCTGAAGTTTACCAACTTCTCTATGCGCAACCTCTTCAACCCCGGAAGCTACAAGGGTATTATACCACAAGGTGATGGACAAACATTCACCATCAGCGCACAAACCAATGCTCGTTATTATCAAGCATACAGCATTTCGTTTGTCGACCCGTGGTTTGGAGGAAAACGCCCCAACCAGTTTGCCGTATCGGCCTATTATAGTATGCAGACCGGTATAGAAAATTCATACTACAACAACAACTATTACAATCCATATCTCTACGGAGGATATAACTACGGATATGGTTACGGCAATTATGACCAATCATACTATCAATCACAATTGATGAATGCTTATGACCCATCCAAATCACTACAATTGGCAGGTGTCAACTTCTCATTTGGTAAGCGTTTATCTTGGCCTGATGACTACTTCACCTTTATGGTCGACCTGGGTTATCAAGCCTATATCCTCAAGAACTGGGATTACCTCTATTATATGAACACCGGTACTTCTCACAGTATTACACTAGGAGCAACCCTGGCACGTACATCTATAGACAATCCCATCTTTACCCGTCGAGGCTCACAATTCTCACTATCGGTACAACTCACTCCGCCCTACTCGGCGTGGGATGGCAAAGACTACAAGTCACTCTCTCAAGAGAATACACAGAAGGCCAAACAAGAGATGCACCGTTGGATAGAATATTACAAAATCAAGTTCAAGAGCCGCACCTACACCCCGCTCACCAATCCCGAAAACCAATACACACTGGTGTTGATGACTCGAGCCGACTTTGGTCTGTTGGGTAGTTACGACCCATATAAGAAATCGCCCTTTGAGACATTCTATGTGGGAGGTGACGGTATGACAGGTTCGTACACATACGCAACCGAGACTATCGGTCTGCGCGGATATGACAACGGTTCGTTCACTCCGTGGGGTTACGAAGGTTATGCCTACACCCGTTTTGCCTTGGAGCTGCACTTCCCATTCCTATTGCAACCCTCAACCACCATATACGGACTGGCATTTATCGAAGCCGGTAATGCTTGGCAAGACCTCCGCGATTTCAACCCATTCTCACTCAAGCGATCGGCCGGAGCCGGAGTGCGCGTATATCTGCCTATGATAGGTATGTTGGGTATAGACTGGGCATATGGCTTCGATAAGGTGTTCGGAACACGTGGCGGCAGTCACTTCCACTTCATCTTGGGTCAAGAGTTCTAGTTACTTTATCGGAAAGTGACATTTGTTAAAAACAACAAAAAACATATCACGACACGATACATAGTTTTAACTTTTGCATCTTCACATAGTCACAATCAAGAAAGCAACATTGTAAAACCATTAAAATCTACAAATATGAAACGGTTCATTATTACCCTCTGCACAATAATCGCGTGTATAACCGGTGCATCGGCACAGAAATATGCACTCGTTGATATGGAATATATCTTGAAAAATATTCCTGCTTATGAAATGGCCAACGAACAACTCAACCAAGTAGCCAAACGTTGGCAAAAGGAGTGTGATGATCTTGCAGCCGAAGCAACAACGCTATACAAAAACTTCCAAGCCGATATGGTATTTCTCACCGACGAGATGATGACCCAACGTGCCGAAGAAGTAAAAGCCAAAGAACAAGAAGTAATGGAATTGCGTCGCAAATACTTCGGCCCCGAAGGTGAACTGTACAAAAAACGCGAAAGCCTGATGAAACCCATACAAGATGACATATATAATGCCATCAAGAAAATTGCCGAGGAGCGAGGCTATATGATGGTTATAGACCGAGCTTCGGCCAGCAACATCATTTTTGCGTCACCTCAGATAGATATTAGCAATGAAGTGCTTGCCAAATTGGGATATTCCAAATAATATGCGTACATTTGCGCCTTGATAGCAATATGAAATATTAAACAACTAAAATAAGAATATTATGCTAAAGAAACTCGTTATCGCCATTATGTGCTGTCTTCCTTTTACAGTAATGGCACAAACACTCAAATTCGGAACAGTAAAAACACAAGAGTTATTCGCTGCAATGCCCGAAACAGTACAAGCTGAAAGCCAATTGCAAGAATTTACCAAAAGATACGAAGACGAATTTTTGAAACTTCAAGAAGATTTCCAGAAAAAATTTGCCGAAGTACAAGCTATGGGCGATACAGTACCCGAAACAATAAAGATGCGTCGTTATGAAGAGCTTGAAACAATGCAACAACGCATCGAAAGTTTCCAACAAGTAGCTCAACAAGACATTGTGAAGAAACAACAAGAGTTGATGGCTCCTATCCAACAAAAGTTGATGCAAGCCATTCAAGAGGTAGGTAGCGAAAATGGCTTTACATACATCTTCGATGCTGCTCAACCTGTATACATCGGTACTTCTAGCGAAGATGTTACCTCCTTGGTAAAGAAAAAGTTGGGTATACAATAGTTTTCTAACGGGTACTACCCGACAAGAACTCATTATAAACATATAAAGGCTGTGTCGGGGCTATATAACCTCGATACAGTTTTTTTAATGACATATATTCATTTGATATGACAACCTCTGTGACAAAACCTGCGCCCATTGGTGTTTTTGACTCGGGATATGGCGGACTTACCATCTTATCCGAAATAAGACGTATATTGCCTCAATACGATTACATATATTTAGGCGATAATGCACGTGCGCCATACGGGACACGCTCATTCGAGATCGTACACAAGTTTACACTTGAGGCTGTGCAATACCTGTTCAATCAAGGTTGTCAATTGATTATTCTGGCCTGCAACACGGCATCGGCAAAGGCACTACGTGCCATACAACAAAACTATCTGCCCTCACACGAGCCACACCGTCGCGTACTTGGGGTCATACGTCCCACAGTCGAGGCTTTGGGCAATATCACACATTCGGGACATATAGGACTGCTGGGAACGCCCGGCACTATCATATCGGGTTCATACACTGCCGAGGTACATAAACTATACCCCGATTACAACGTCTTCGGACAAGCCTGTCCTATGTGGGTTCCGCTTATTGAGAACAACGAGATAAACAACGAGGGAACAGAATACTTTGTAAAAAAATATATCGATGCACTTCTCTCACAAAGCAATGACATCGACACAGTGATACTCGGTTGTACCCACTATCCCTTGTTGAAAGAACTCATCGGGAAGCACCTTCCACCTCATATCAACCTCCTATCACAAGGTACGCTTGTGGCCGAAAGTCTCAAAGACTATCTTGTGCGTCACCCCGAGATGGAACAACGATGCTCAAAAGGAGCTTCGTGTACCTACCTTACCACCGAGTCGGGTGACAAGTTTGCCGACACAGCTACATTATTCCTCAAAGATTCTATCACAACCCGACAAATCGAATTGGGATAAACAACTATATAATATGGATAAAAACAAGAACGAAGGAATCCGCATCAATAAATACATCAGCGATTACGGATTTTGTTCTCGACGAGAAGCCGACAAGCTTATCGAAGACGAACGCGTCACCATCAACAACCGCCTAGCCACTCCGGGCGATAAGGTAACAGATAAAGACAATGTGCGCATCGATGGTGAACACTTGGCATTCGTTCCACGAGAAGCTCGCCCCAAAAAACATCGTTGGGGTCCGCCTCGCAACGTAGAGTCGGAGGAAGAAACACCTACCCGACGAGCCGGACAACGTGGTAGCGCACGTAATAGCAAATTGCGCACCACAAAGCCCTCTGCCACCAAACCCAACAATAACAAAAAATCGACATCGGGCAACAAGACATCTTCTCCCAAACGCAAGTAGGTAACATCAGGATATGCCGGTCAATATTCCCGCATCGCTTCCGGCCGTAGAGACACTTCGCGCCGAAAATATTTTTGTTATGGACGAACATCGTGCGCAAGCGCAAGATATTCGCCCTCTGCGCATTGTCGTACTCAATCTGATGCCTCTCAAGATTATAACAGAGACCGATTTGCTACGATTGCTATCCAACACTCCCTTGCAGATAGAACTAGATCTCATTGTGCCTTCGGGACACATTTCAAGCCACACTCCCCAAGAACACATCGACACGTTCTACAAGAATTTTGATGATATACGTTCCTGCAACTACGATGGAATGATTATAACCGGAGCTCCGGTCGAACACCTCGAGTACGAACAAGTTGATTATTGGGATGAACTGTGCGAAATTTTCGATTGGGCTCACAGTCACGTTACCTCTACATTATATATCTGCTGGGCGGCAGTAGCCGGGTTGTATCATCGCTACAACATACCCAAATATATGCTCAATAAAAAATGCTTCGGAGTATTTGAGCATCATATCCTAGCAGACACACACAACCCATTATTCAGAGGTTTTGACGACACTTTCTACGTACCACACAGCCGACACTGCGAGGTACGCAAGGAAGACATCGAACCTATCGATGACTTGTCGATACTCTCCTACTCCGAGGATGCCGGAGTCCATATTGTTATGGGACGCGGAGGACGAGAGTTTTATATAATGGGGCACTCGGAATACACCCCCGATACACTGGATAAAGAATATAGAAGAGACCTATCACAAGGACTCGACATAGACATTCCCATCAACTATTATCGCGACAATAATCCCGATAATGAGCCAATTGTTCGCTGGCGCTCACACGGAAATCTACTCTTTGGCAACTGGCTCAATTACTTTGTATATCAACTCACACCATACGATATCAATACTATAAAATGAAACAACGCAGGGCAATAGAACTCTTGGCTCCGGCCAAAAATGCCGATACCGGTATAGAAGCTATCTTACACGGTGCCGATGCCGTATATATAGGCGCACCTCGATACGGGGCACGCGCAGCCGCCGGTTGCACAACAGCCGATATCGAGCGACTGTGTCAAGTGGCACATACATACCACGCACGAGTATATGTTGCCCTCAACACCATATTATATAAGGAAGAACTATCCGACGCTCAACGTATTATCAACGAGTTGTACAATGCGGGGGTCGATGCGCTTATCGTACAAGATATGGCACTCTTGGATTTAGAGCTACCACCCATTGCCTTGCACGCCAGCACTCAGTGCGATAATCGCACTGCCGAGAAAGTAAAATTTCTGGCCGATGCAGGTTTTTCACAAGTCGTGTTGGCTCGCGAACTTTCACTCGAAAATATTCGCAACATTGCACAGAATACCGATGTGCCTCTCGAAGTATTTGTACACGGTGCATTGTGCGTGAGTTACAGTGGACAATGCTACTTGAGCGCAGCCTTGAATGGCAGAAGTGCCAATCGTGGAGAGTGCGCTCAATGCTGCCGATTACCCTACTCTCTCATCGACGGTAATGGTAGAAAAATAGCCGTTGACCAACATCTGCTCTCTCTCAAAGACCTCAACCAAAGCAACAGACTTGAAGAGTTGATTGATGCCGGAGCCTCTTCTTTCAAGATAGAAGGTCGACTCAAAGATGTTTCTTACGTAAAAAATATTACTGCATATTATCGTCAACAACTCGATGAGATAATATCACGTCGTAGCGATGAGTTGTACCGTTCGTCAGAGGGCGTATCATCAATATCATTTACCCCCAACCCATACAAAAGTTTCAATCGCGGATTTACACACTACTTCCTAGACGGACGCTCAACCGCACCCATCATTCAGCCTCACTCACCCAAGTCGATGGGCGAACCCATAGGAACCGTGCAACGTATCATCAACAATCGCACATTTACGATAAAGAGCAAACTCCCGCTACACAATGGCGATGGATTATGCTATATCGACACCGATGGTCATTTTCACGGATTTCGCATCAATCGAGCCGATGGCTACACCCTACACACAGCAACCCCTCAACTACTGTCACAAGGCATACATCTATACCGCAACAACGACCAAGAGTTTGATGCTGCACTGTCACGCCCCACAGCCCAACGATACATAGAAGTGGATATAACTCTCTCGGAACAACCCGACGGATACACCTTGACCATCACCGATGGAAAAAACACAATAACGCACCGTTATAATGGAGAGAAAAATCCAAGTCGCACCCCTCAAAGTGACCGCCAACGACAAGAGTTGAGCAAACTAGGTAATACCGCATATCGCGCACGTAAGATAGATATAGCTCTCTCGCAAGACTACTTTATACCCACCTCGCAACTAGCAACAATGCGACGTGAGGCAATCGAATGGTTCGACCGCGCTCGTAGAATAGCCTATCGCAGCGACCGTCGCAAGCGCGTAACAGCACAACCTTCTTGGCGGCATAGCGATGTTGTAGATTATCGCGCCAATATAGCCAACCCCGTTGCCGACAAATTCTATCGTCAACACGGTGTGAAAGAAACAGCCCCTGCTTTTGAGCTATCACAACCTCGCGATGGAGAATTGATGCGTACAAGACACTGCATCCGCCATCATCTTGGCGCGTGCCTCCGCACTCCTCAAGGCAAAAGCCTCACCCCACCGCTCACTCTGCAACAAGGCAATGTTTCCCTATCTTTACACTTCGACTGCGCTCGCTGTGAAATGGTAATAAAAAAGAAAATTGAGCCTTGATACAGATTTACATCAACAACATTTTTTCAAGCTGTCACACCTCAAAAATCGTAAGAATCATAGGGTTTTAGCTACTTTGGGGCTTTATTTAGGTAAAAATATGTTAAATAACATATTTTTCTTGCCATAGCTATTGACAATTTAGAAATTATGCGTATCTTTGCACTGTGTTTTTCATGGTATTAGAATTAAGGTTAACGAAGATTGGTTGTCGGGATGACAATCAATTTTTTTTTATATATACCCCAACCATATCTCCCTTGTTCATACTTATTACCTCAATGTGAGGAATAGCAAAGTTGTAACGTAGCGTACAACATCCAGCCACACATCTTCTCTCATTGCATATAACGTAAGGACTTACACCATCCTTACCGTCCAAAGATTTTGCCAATTCCCGGCTATCATTTTACATTTTTAGCAAACATTCCACATCAGTAGGGCGTTGTAAAAAATAAAAAAGTTATGAAAAAGGTAATCTTCTCATTTTTATTTGTCACACTGATGTGCATAGGCTTTCTGGCCTGCGACAAGCACGAATCTATCATTTTTACCGACCTGCCTAGCGAGTCACAAGCATTCATTCAAAAGTATTTTCCCAATGTTCTTGTCAACGAAGTAGAGAAATACAAGGAAGAACCATTATATGAAGTGAAACTCAACAATGGATTTGAACTCAGTTTCTATGGCGATGGACGTTGGCAGGAGATAGATGGCAATAGAGCCATCCTACCGGCCACACTCATTCAAGACGTATTACCGCAAGGCATCCTCGACTATCTGGCGCGAGAATATACCAATGTGGGAGTAACTGCCGTAGAACGCTCATCGGCCGGCTATAATATCGAGCTATCTATGACACCCACCATCACGCTATACTTCGACCCATCGGGCGATGTACTCATCGATTGGGAACAAGACTGAAAGGAGCAGAAAACATCTCACCCCCACGTCAATACTTATAAGATAATTCACAACCACACACATCAATAGTCATCATAAAACATAAGGGTCGAGTCAAATCGGAAACGATTTGACTCGACCCTTAAAGGTATGTAATGACACCTACAATCTCAACATTTGTCACTTACGCTCATAAGTAACAAAAGTGTAATCATACGGGTGGCGTTCGTCGGCACAGTGAGCCTCACGCTCTATCTCACGCCATTGGGTATAATCGATATTGGGAAAGAAAGTATCGGCATCGGCAAATTCGTGATGTATATGCGTAATATACAGACGGTCGGCACGATTGAGTGTCTGCTCATACAAGGTTGCGCCACCTATAACAAACAATTCTTTAGAATCGGCATCGTTCAACGCCTCATCGACCGAATGTACAATAACGGTATTCTCCCAAGCAGCATCGGCCTGTCGAGTAATCACCACATTGGTTCGTCCGGGTAAAGCACCTTTGGGAAGAGACTCATACGTGCGACGTCCCATCACAATCGTATGTCCCAACGTAATCGCCTTGAAACGTTTGAGATCGTTGGGAAGGTAGCACAACAAGTCATTATTACGACCTATTGCATTATTGGCAGCTATGGCAACAATAAGCGAAATCATAATATTGTATTAATTATACCGCTACTACACCGGCTATGTGTGGGTGCGGATCGTAATCGGTAAGTTGAAAATCGGAATATTTAAAATCAAAAATAGATTTTACTTCAGGGTTTATCACCATACGGGGCAAGGTTCGCGGCTCACGCTTGAGTTGCTCTTTGACTTGCTCCAAGTGATTGGTATAGATGTGTGCATCACCGAGAGTATGCACAAAATCACCGGCACGCAATCCTGTCACTTGCGCCATCATCTGCAATAACAACGCATAAGAAGCAATGTTGAAAGGCACACCTAGAAAAATATCGGCACTACGCTGATAGAGTTGCAGGCTCAACCGGCCATCGGCCACATAAAACTGGAAAAAGGCGTGACAAGGAGGCAGGTTCATCTCTGGTAGGTCGGCAACATTCCAAGCATTAACAATGATGCGACGTGAGTCGGGATTGTTCTTGATAGTATCTACAACCTCTTGTATCTGGTCTATATGTCCGCCCTTGTAGTCACGCCACTTGCGCCATTGATAGCCATAGATGTGACCCAAATCGCCATTCTCATCGGCCCACTCATTCCAGATGCGTACACCATTCTCTTGCAGATACTTCACATTGGTATCACCTGCAAGAAACCACAACAACTCGTATATGATAGACTTCAAGTGCAATTTTTTGGTTGTGAGAAGCGGAAATCCATCTTCGAGATTGAAGCGCATCTGATAACCAAAAGTACTGATGGTACCCGTTCCGGTGCGGTCGTCCTTGCGAATACCGTTATCAAGGACGTGTTGCAAAAGATTGAGATATTGTTTCATTACAATTTATTTATTTGATGTTTCAAAGATAATGAAAAGTACACAGCGAATAATAAATTTCTCTATATTTTTTGTCCCCCAACAATATACCTTCCCACAAGTACTGCGACATAGAATACTTTTTTTGTTTTTTATTTGTTAAAATGCCATTTCTTACCTACATTTGTACAAGTTTATATTCAGCAGATATATATCTATTAATACATTCATCATTTATGAAAAAGTTCACTATGATACTTATGATGACAATCTCGCTTATCATAAGTGTTCCTGCACAAAACAATGATTTTGTATCCAACCTACTTCAATCGGCCTATCAACTCCTTGAGAATGGTGATATAGAACGAGCCGAGAAAGCATATCAGTTCTATAAAGAAGACTCAGGTCGTAGAGACACTACTTTTGAGAAGAAATTGCGAGAAAAGAAGCAAGGTTCTTCTACTCCTACAACCACCCACTCTGATGCCGAGTCATATTACAACAGAGCCGAGTCTTTGTATGCCGACGGTGATTATACCGCTGCTGCCGAGTGGTATCGCCGAGCTGCCGACTTGGGTCACGCCGATGCTCAAAATTCACTTGGTTTGTGTTATGAGGTAGGACGTGGTGTTGATATGGATAAACAAGAAGCCGTACGCTGGTATAAAAAAGCAGCCGAACAAGGTGAAAGATATGCACAATGTAACCTCGGATTCTGTTATGAGGAGGGTATTGGTGTAAGTGTCGATTATTATGAAGCTGTAAAATGGTATCGCAAATCGGCTCTACAAGGTCACGCGCGTGCCCAAAACAACCTTGGTGACTGTTATTACTATGGTAATGGAGTCTCACAAGATTATGGCACTGCAATGGAGTGGTATCGCAAAGCTGCCGAACAAGGTTATGCTCGTGCCCAAACCGATTTGGCACACTGCTACTACTACGGTCAGGGCACATCGACAGACTATTATGAAGCTGTACGTTGGTACAAATTGGCTGCCGAACAAGGTTTTGCACGCGCACAGTCGATGTTGGGATTATGTTATGAAATCGGAAACGGAGTCTATGTAGACACTAGCGAGGCTGTAAGATGGTATCAAAGAGCTGCCGAACAAGATTATGCAATTGCACAATGTAACCTCGGATACTGTTATTACAATGCAATAGGTGTACCGTGTGATTATAGTGAAGCTGTATATTGGTATCGTAAAGCCGCATCGAATGGTAGCGCACGAGCCAAATATCTAATGGGAGAGTGTTACTATTACGGCAACGGTGTAAGTCAAGATTACAGTACAGCCGTAGAGTGGTATCGTATGGCTGCCGAAGATAATTATGTTGCTGCACAAACCGATATGGGATACTGCTACTACTACGGTAAAGGTGTTACACAAGATCGTCGAGAGGCTGTAAGATGGTATCAAAAAGCAGCATACAACAATAGCGCACTCGCTCAATATTACTTGGCAAACTGCTATTATAAAGGAGAGGGTGTTACGCAAGACTATTATGAAGCTGTAAGATGGTATCGCAAATCGGCCGAACAAGGAAATGCCAGAAGCCAAAACGGACTTGGCGAGTGCTATTACTACGGTTACGGTGTTACACAAGACTACTACGAAGCTGTAAGATGGTATAAACTTGCTGCCGAACAAGACAATGCCGACGCACAATACAGCTTGGGATGGTGCTACGAAAAAGGGCAAGGTGTAACCAAAAACATTACAGAAGCTATCAAGTGGTATCGCAAAGCTGTTGCAAACGGCAGCTCAAGTGCTCGCGAACAACTACAAGCATTAGAACGACAATACGACAGCGCAATCTAAAAGATTTGCATCAAAACATAATGAAAGGCTGTGTCATTTTCTTTTTTGAATATCGACACAGCCTTTTAAGTATATTGATACTACAAGCAAGGTATAATGGCACAAACAACATTCTGTTGGTAAGGATATAATCGGTTGTATCTCTAACAAGAGAAAAATCGGAGTTCTTCGCGCATACACCCATTTCAGTTATTACACCAACAAAACTGCACCAATGGCCTTTGACAGCGCAATATTGTTTCTTACGCACTACGAATAACAAATCTCATCGATATACACCTGTATCAAAGAGGACTTTGCGATACAGGTGGTATAGAGTCGGATGTAGCAGGTTGCACCTCGGGAGACACATCATCACGTGTAGTCAGTTCCACTTTAAATCGAGTCTTTCCGGTATGCTGCTCAATCTCTTCGGCTGTAGGTGTTGTGATATGTAAGGTAGAATCAGGCATATTCAACATTCGGCTCCAATGAGCGGCAACACCACGATTGCGCATCTCTACATTACGCATAAGACGATTCATCGCACCATCTCCATACAACAAGTGTATCTTGTCATTGAAATTACCCGAGGTTGACAAATTACGCACCACTAGCATCGAATCGACAAATTGTATTAATTGAGGATTCTTGAGCGAAATCTTTTGATAAGTATCGACATCTACCATATTGAGCGATTGGGCACGCTCGGGATGAATATGCAGATAATAATCACGACGAGCATCGTGTTCGACAATAGCCTGTATGCCATCTTTATAGTTCACTTCGTGAATAAGTTGCACAGCCAATTCGGGCTTCTCGGATACAATCTGTGCCAATTTCTCAATTTTATCGTATTGTTCGGGAGTGAAAGAGAATTGCCAAGCTCCAAACTCTATCTCTTTTATCTCGCCATTATTAAGTCCCAAAGCATCGGCTATCAAGTCTATAGGAGCTGCTGCTATCTTTACAAGCACATTGATGAGCGCTTGGACAATGATTTTGGAATAAGAGAACTGCGGGGAGTGAATATTACCCGATATAGGCAAATCTATCTCGGCCTTACCCTCGCGGTCGGTAAGCACAACAATAGCTAATTTTAGAGGCACCATACCATAGGCAGGATCTATGTCTTTGCGTTTCTTATCGACGGTAGGATGGTACAACGACAGTTTATTAGCACCGCGCAAGTTACCGCCACTGATGATGTTCTGACCTCTGAATGAGAGTTTACCATCGGAAATAGGATAGCCAAAGTAGGCCAAAGAATAGGGAGACAACTCTTTGAGGTTGAGATTATTTACAAATATCGACAGGTCGTGTTCCTGCGCTTCTATGTTTCCATCCCACTTGACACGCAACATACCCACTTCTTGCAGTACCGAAAAGAGTTCTATACTATTGTGACCTTGCATAGTGAAATTGGGCGATTTGAAATGCATCTTACTCAATCGCAACGAGAATGGCTCGGGCAATGTATGATCGGTAAATGTAAAATGTCCGTTGTTGAGTGAGAGATTATTGATTACGAGATTGAGTTGCGGTTCATACTCGGCCGAGTCTGATTGTTGCTCAGTCTCGGCAATATCCATCACATCCTGCTCAGTGGAGGTTGTTGTATCATTAACTGCAAACAAAGATGAGAAGTTATTTGACCCGTCTTTAAATATCTCAAATCCGGTAGTAATACCATCTATACGCAATTCGCGCAATTTTACATTATAATCACGAGCTATATCAAGATGCTCAATATCGGTTCTCAGTTGAGCCAACGACAACAACTCTTTCTCGTTTTTGTTTTTAACCGTTGCATTATTTATCTCGATGATACCATCAAGACTCGATGCCATAATATTCTCAATATTACCATTGGCGTGCAAGTCTATATAAAGCGAACCATTCACCGCACCCACATTTACCATCTTGTCGATAAAAGGCATAAGCACGCCTAAGGGATAATCGGTAATTTTGCAACCAAGGTCATAGTCCATATTAGACTGGTTAAACATTGCATTAAGTGTCATACTGCCACCACGAGCAAAGTCGAGGTACAATTGAGCACGAGTACCACTACCCGACAAATCAAACTCCGGAATATTCAACTTTATATGGTTCATTACCCAATCTATATCCAATACATCATCGGCATACCTTATTACACCATTCTCCAAGGCAATATCTTGCAACAAAATGTTCATCCCATTTGATGATGTTTCGGTAGTATCTTGACCGGATTTGGAGGCTAGGAATGAAAGAATATCATCAAAATTCAGGCTGTTTCCTTCACGTATTACTGTGATATTGGGTGCTACTATATTGATAGAATCAACCACTATACTATTGCGCAGAATACCCCATACACGCATATCGGCATCTACGTGCTTGATAGAGACAAATGTATCAACATCATTCGACTCATATAGCACAAAATCATCAATGGCTGCGCGCCCCAACAGCAGCCTGATATCCATATTTTCTATCGTAATCTTTCTGCCTATGAGTTCTTTACTATGCTTCTCGATATACCAATGCATAATAGGTGATGCCAACAATGAAATTGCCAATAGCAGAACAACGATAACCGCAACAATAATTAGTGTAACTTTTAAGCCTCGCTTCATTTTGTTAATCTCTTGTGATGAAATGAATATGTAAATATACAAATAAATATGTTACACAGTAATGCATTCGACTGAATTAACATAAATATCGACTATGTAAAGCTAAAATTATGGTTATATCGACCAAAATTACAATTAATTATTTACCTTTGCACCGTATTGGTTCTAAATAAGCCATTCGAGGCTAGTAGATTAAAAGGGAATCGGGTGTAAATCCCGAACAGTCCCGCTGCTGTAAGCTCTACACAGGCTTCAAGAGTATCGTTGCCACTGACCATTAAAGAGGTTGGGAAGGCACTCTTGAACAGAGTAAGTCAGAAGACCTGCCAATATATATTTTCAGTAGCTTTCGAGGAAATAGCGTATTGAAGAGACAACAACAATCGGGGTACAGCCCTATATCTTTTCAACCAGCCTTTTTCTTTTGATACACAGCTATTGTATTGTATAACAATATAATAACACGCTATGAATATACCCGGTTGCCACAAATGGTTATTATTGATTATATGTATATGGATAACGAGCAATTATTCTCAGGCACAGAGTCGACTCGACTCTATACAGACACTCAATGAGGTAATTGTAACGGCCAATCGTTTTACCGAGGTTATACCCTCTCAAAAACTCACAGGAAAAGAACTGGAAGGGCTCAACAGCTTGTCGGTTGCCGATGCTCTTCGATACTTCTCGGGAGTACAACTCAAAGACTATGGAGGCGTGGGAGGTATCAAAACTGTCAATATACGCAGTATGGGAAGTGAACAAATGGGCGTATATTACAATGGCATACAACTTGGTAATGCGCAAAACGGGCAAGTGGATTTAGGAAAATTTTCGCTAGAAAACATTGAAGAAATATCACTCTATAATGGGCAAAAAAGCGAAATTTTCCAAACTGCTCGCGAATTTGGCTCGGCCGGTTCTATCTACCTGACAACGCGCAGACCCAAGTTTGCTCAAGGCAAGCGTGCCAATCTCAAAGCCGGAGTAAAGGCCGGTTCATTCGATTTTCTCAACCCATCCATACTTTTTGAATACAAAATTACAGACGACATCTACGCCACCTTCAACGCCGAGTGGATAAATGCCAGTGGCAAGTATAAATTCCGTTATCGCCGCGTCACTCCTACCGGTGAAGTAGCATACGACACCACAGCAGTGCGCGAAAATGGCGACATTGATGCTGTGCGCATAGAAGGCGGTGTGCAGGGCTATATGACACGAGGCAAATGGAAAGCATATATGTATCATTATACATCGGAACGTGGTATACCCGGTGCTATCGTCAACAATGTGTGGCATAGGGGCGAACGATTGTGGGACAGAAACTCATTCATACAAGGTATGTTTGAGTACAACATCACACCCAAATTGAGTACAAAGGTCAACGCCAAATATGCCTTCGACTATACTCACTACGTCAACAACGATGACAAACTTATACACGTAGACAATATATACAAGCAACGCGAACTATATATGTCGTGGGCCAACAAATACACAATTTTACGCAATTGGGATGTTTCACTTGCCTATGACTATCAGTGGAACGAGCTTTCGGAGTATAGAGATGTAGCACGAAACACACACTGGATATCGCTAGCTACGGCCTACGCATTGGGAGATTGTTTCAAAATACAAGCATCGGCCTTGGCCACTATTGTCGACGAAGAGGCACGCGGCCGCGATGATGTAGCCGATAAGTTTAAAGTAACTCCTGCTATATTCCTGTCATACAAGCCATTCCGAAAAGCCGATTTGATACTGCGCGCCTTCTATAAGCAAAGTTATCGAATGCCTACATTCAACGATTTGTACTATACCGATATGGGTAATGCCTATCTCAAGCCCGAATTGGCTACACAATACAACGTTGGAGTACTGTACGACCTCGACCGCAACAACAATATTTTTTCATTCTTTCGCATTGGTGCCGATATCTATTATAACAAGGTGAAAGACAAAATCATAGCCTACCCCAAAGGTCAACAATTCAGATGGACAATGCTCAATCTTGGAGTTGTCGACATTCGCGGTATCGATGCACAGGCAATGGCTGTTTTCAGATTTCCTCACAATATCGAGGTCACTACCAAGTTACAATACACTTATCAAGAGGCAATCGATATTACCAACCCCAACGACAATTATTACCGGCACCAGATACCTTACATCCCGTGGCACAGCGGGTCGGCCATCGTGATGCTCAATTGGCAAGGGTGGACTCTCAATTACAGCTTTATATACGTAGGAGAACGTTACAATCAACAAGAAAATATCATTTACAACTACACACAACCGTGGTACACCAATGACATATCGCTAATGAAAGCATTCAAAATAAAGGATGTACTGCTCAAAGCCACAATAGAGGTAAACAACATCCTCAACCAAGATTATGATGTCATACTCAACTACCCTATGCCCAAACGCAATTACCGTCTAGGTATAACAATAGAAATATAAAGACTATGAAAAACTATATTTCAATTATCATATCTATTATTTTATTGTTGGCGTCGTGTCGCACCGACGAGGTTGTTATTCCTATTGAATATGATACAATACCTCAGTCGGATGCCAACTGCGACCCCATAGGTATGTATATACTCAACGAAGGCAATATGGGTAGTAACAAGGCAACAATAGATTATGCCTGCTTTGCCGAAGGATACTACGCCCGTAACTTGTATGCCGAACGCAACCCTACCGTAGTCAAGGAATTGGGTGACGTAGGCAATGATATACAGATATATGGCAGCAAACTATATGTTGTTCTTAATGCCTCACACAAAGTAGAAGTAATGGATGCCACCACATTGGTACGAATAGGACAGATTGATATTCCCAATTGTCGATATATCCGTTTTGACAAAGGCAATGCCTATATTTCGGCTTACGTAGGGCCTATTTCGATCGACCCCAATGCTCAATTGGGCGCTGTATATAGAGTAGATACAGCATCTCTGGCCATTACGGCAACCTGCACTGTGGGTTACCAACCCGACGAGTTGGAAATTCTAGGAGAATACATCTATGTAGCCAACTCGGGCGGATACCGCAAGCCCTATTACGACCACACTGTATCGGTAATAGACATATCACGAATGAAACAAATACAGAAGATTGAAGTTGCACCCAACCTACACCGCATTCGCAAAGATGCATACGGCAAGTTGTGGGTGTCATCTCGTGGAAATGAAGCCGATATTCCATCACGTCTCTTTGTCTTACAGCCATCTGACGAGACATCGCAAATGATAGTCACAGACACACTCGACATTCCCTGCTCCGATATGTGTATACAAGGTGATTCGCTCTATTTCTACAGTTTGGCTTGGAGTGACAAATTGGAACGCAACATTATCAACTACGGCATTATAGACGTGCGCACACAACAACTACTCACCGAGCATTTTATTACCGACGGAACTGAAGAACTGATAGAAAAACCATACGGCATAGCTGTCAATCCCTCCAACGGTGATATATATGTGACCGATGCCAAGAACTATGTATCAAGTGGCACTGTATACTGTTACAATCGTGATGGAAAGAAAAAGTGGAGTGTACGAGCCGGAGATATTCCTGCACACATAGTATTTGTAAATAAACAATAGAATATGAAAAAGATTTGCTTAAGTATGCTGGTAGTACTGCTGACACTTATATCTTGTCAGCCCGAAATACCTATGATAACATCGGGATTGGACGACACCTACGCCATAACCCGTATGCGAGCCTTAAGACTGCATCCGGAGTATAGTGGCGAACGCTACGAATGGTCGATGCCCGATATAGAAGGAAACGACTCTATTGTATCGACCGAACGCGACTATATCTTTGTGAGTGCCAATCCCGGTAAATACAACTTGAAGCTGCGCATCATCGATACCGTTAATCCCTTTGAGCACAGTATGCTCATCACTGTGTGGGATGAAGATGTTGCATACAGTCCATACATCTCGCACGTATACGAATATTGTCCGGCTCCGGGACAATACGTAGGCGAATTACCCCGATATGAGGAAGGTGATACCGAAGAAACTATGCGCGCCAAGGTCGAAGAGTGTATTGCAGGAGATAACGATGTACTCATCTCTTTGGGTGGTTTTGGCGGATATGTAACTTTCGGTTTTGACCATTCAATAGTAAACATTCCCGACTCACTCGATTTCAAAATTCTAGGTAACGCGTTCTACGCTCAAGACAATCCCACTGCATCCAACCCCAATTCGGGAGGTAGTGCCGAACCCGGCATTGTAATGGTATCGTTCGACAGTAATGGAAACGGGGAACCCGACGATATGTGGTATGAACTATCGGGCAGCGAACACCACAGCCCAACCACGATACGCAACTATATGATAACCTATCATCGCACCCCCATCGACCACATTGCCACTCCCAAGCCCAACTCGGGAATCGTTGATACAACATATATTGCGTGGAGTGACAATCAGGGAAACAACGGCTATATTACTCGCAATGCCTTCCACTCTCAAGCATACTTTCCACAATGGTTGTCAAATGAACAACTCTGTTTTACCGGCACGCGACTCCCCGATAATGCAACAGACCCATTGGGCGACGGCTCTCTCTATGTTCTCAACACATACGAATGGGGATATGCCGATAATCATCCCAACAATTCAGACAAGTGTGCTTTTGATATAGACTGGGCTATCGATAATGAAGGAAATCCCATATATCTACCCTGTATCGACTTTATAAGGGTATATACCGGTGTCAATCAACAATGTGGTCGCATAGGCGAAACATCGACCGAAATATGCCGCGCACAAGACCTTCACGTTGAGGAGTTGTAGTTATAAGGAATAATACAGATCGTAAATATCTGTCTTTTTTTGCACCCACAGTGGGTATTGCCGAAAGAAATGAGTAGCTCTCTTACAGCCTAAAGTTCATAGGCTATACATCATCGTTAACAAACCTCAAGAGGCTGTACCACAATTTTTCATTGTGATGCAGCCTCCTGTTTTTCTCTGATGTTTTCACTCTTTAATAGCTTTCTTGAGGCGCGAGATGCGGTTGTACACGACCGACTTTTCTTTTCCCAACAGCACAGCTATGGTTGTAGCCGAAAGTCCTGCCACGAGATAGGAATATAGCTGAAAATCTTTCTCCCTCAACTCGGGATGAGTAGCACGAATTTGTTGCATCGCACCATTACATTGGGCATCAATGGTAGCCTCAAATTCGCGTTGAGCCTCCTGATCGTTACGTAGTTCATTGATAATATCCTCAACCTCGGCAATGATTTTCTTTTGTTTTTTATCACTGCCTTCATACACGTAATATTGCTCACATAAGCGCGAGAGGATAGCATAATTAGTGCCCGACTTGAATGTCAACGGTATCGGAGCTGTTGTAGTCTCATCAGCATCACTATTTTCGGGTACTGTTGTTTTTTTACCAAATTGAGCTATCAAAAAAATAATATCGCCGGCACGATAATCACGATAAAGACCCCAACGCAAGTTGCCCCATAGGCGCAAGTGCGCACCACGCACACGAATAAAGGTAAATTGTTTGAGGTAACTGCAAATCTTTTTAGCATCCATAATCATACGTTTTTAGGGTTAGTCATTCGATTTTGTTTGTTACAAAAGTACCACGTATGCGTGAGAATGCATCTATCAAAGGCATATTACTATCTATCAAAACCCATTCCTAATAAAACAATAACAAACTGATTAACAGATATTTGTATTTTATTCCGAAATATTAAATCTATCTTGAGGATATTCACAGCAATCACTAGCCCAGATAACGCAATTTGGCAAGCACTTCTTGAATTTTTTCGTGGGTAGTAATGCGAGTGGGAACAAGGGGCAGGCGCAGTTTATTCTCAATCATACCCATCAAGTTGAGCAAACATTTTACACCCGCAGGGTTTCCATCAACAAAGAGCAGACTGAACAACTCGGTAAATCGATGATGTATAGTGAGGGCTTGATCATAATTGCCATTAAGAGCCAAACGCACCATACGACTGAACTCCTTGGGGAAGGCATTTCCAATAACCGATATTACTCCCATTGCGCCCAACGTAATAAGCGGGAAAGTAACTCCATCATCACCCGAAATGACCATAAAGTCGTGAGGCTTATTCTTGATAATATCATCCATTTGTGTGATATTGCCGGAAGCTTCCTTGATAGCAATGATATTATCAAAATTGCGAGCCAATCGCAATGTAGTTTCGGCTGTCATATTCACACCTGTACGCCCGGGCACATTATACAAAATGACCGGTAGCGGTGAGGCTTGCGCAATGGTGGCATAATGCTGATAGATACCCTCTTGCGAAGGTTTGTTATAATATGGTACGACCGACAGAACGGCATCATACCCTTTGAGGTAGTCGCTATTGAGATGCTCAACCACACTGCGCGTATTATTACTACCCACACCCAGCACCAAGGGGATACGACCACGAGTGCGCTCTACTACAAAGCGTTTTATTTCATCTTTTTCATCTTCCGACAGGGTCGGAGTCTCGGCAGTAGTACCCAACACAACCAAATAGTCGGTACCATTCTGTATTTGGTAATCAAGTAAACGCGCAAAGGCATCGAAGTCGATGCTTTCGTCTTCTTTGAAAGGTGTTATCAAAGCCACACCCATTCCACTGAGATTTATTCTTGCCATAAGAAACTACTGCTTTAAAGTACAAAGATAAGAAACTGTTTTTATTTTCATAGTAATATGACGCAAAATTCTGCAATGAGATAAATATTGTAACAATATTTAATGCACACAAAACTAGAAAACAATACTGCATAAAAATCACACATTAAGTGTGATAAATACGAAAAAAAAGATATAAATTTGCGGTTTATATATACAATATCAAATCATTGAACATTATGAAGAAACATTATCTGTACTTATTGATGCTTGTATGTGCTACGACTTTTGTGTCATCGGCACAACAGAGAGAACTTTTGCCATTTGCCGACTTCGAGCAATGGGTTACCCGCAATATGCACGAATCGGCTGTTATTGGAGGTAACGACCGTACTATTTATGCTATTGGTCCGACAACAACCATCGAAGGCAACGTAGCATATAAGAATATGGGAGGCTCACCCTGGGGTTCATCCAATGCTTATGCCAGCGTGGCAGCCGGTGCTGTAAAGAAATGCAGTTGCACTGTTCAGCCCGACACTCGTCCCGGTGGTGGCACTTGTGCCCGTCTCGACTCTAAAATGGAGGTTGTAAAGGTATTAGGACTTGTCGATATCGAAGTTTTGGTCAGTGGTACAATATATCTAGGACAATTGGTCGAACCCGTACGTTCGGTAAACAGCCCTTACAGCAAGATGTTGATGGGTATTCCTTTTACCAAACGTCCCAAAAAACTTGTGTTTGACTATAAACTACAAATGTCAACAACCGGAAATCGCATATACTCTACCGGTTTGAAACCCAAGAAAGTGGTACAAGGTCCCGATAGCGCCGAGGTATATATCATACTACAACATCGTTGGGAAGACGAAAAAGGCAATGTGTACGCACACCGCGTAGGTACAGGTCGCCAACGATTTACCAAGTCGACAAATGGTTGGGTAAACGGTCATACCATCGATGTGCATTACGGAAATATTACTCAAGAACCCTTCTATAAGCCTTTTATGGGACTTATCCCCGAGAAAAAGAGCTACTTCTGCCGCAACAGCAAAGGAAAAATTGTTCCTATTCACGAAGTTGGATGGGGCGCACCCGATGAAGAGGTTACTCACTTGATGGTAATGGCATCATCGGCTTGTGGAACAGCGTTTGTTGGAGCAGAAGGCACTTCATTCTGGGTAGATAACATCTACTTGGAGTATTAATAAAGAATTATACAATATTGTAGGATGATTATACCACAAGCATTACAACCGGGCGACACCATAGCCATCATATCACCATCGAGCAAGGTATTACCGCAGTATATCGATGGTGCAATAGAGAGGTTGCAATCGTGGGGATATAGAGTTGTTGTTGGTCAACACGCATACGGCAGTTATGGCAACTTTGCCGGCACTATCGAAGAGCGACTCGCCGACTTAAACAATGCATTGCTCAACCCCGAGGTTAAAGCCATATTGTGCAGTCGTGGTGGTTATGGTGCAGTACACCTACTCGACCACATCACGCCTCAACTAATACGCAATAATGCCAAGTGGATAATAGGATTTAGCGACATCTCGGCACTACACGCTGCGTGGACACGTGCCGGGGTCGTCTCGCTACACGCACCTATGTGCAAACATCTTACCGAAGAAGAAGATAATCATCCTTCCACTCAATACTTTCGCTCCATTCTTGCCGGTGAAATGCCTCAATACAGCAACGCACCACACGACTTCGACCGACACGGAGAAGCTCGGGCTCGTATCGTAGGTGGAAATATGGCAGTGCTGTGTGGTTTGTTGCGTACTCCATACGACTTGTTCGCCGAGGACACTATCCTATTTATCGAAGATGTGGGTGAACGCACATACAAGGTGGAACGAATGTTGTATAACCTTGAACTAGCCGGTGTATTACCTCGCTTAAAGGGCTTGATAGTGGGTCAATTTACCGACTTCAAGGAAGACCCCGGTATGTGTGCCACGATGTATGAGATGATAAGAGAACGTGTGAGCAAGTATAATTATCCTGTTGCCTTCAACTTTCCTATCGGACACGTATCGGTCAATCATCCCATCCTTGAGGGTGTTGAGGCGATACTCTCTGTCACTTCAGCCGGTACAACTCTAAACTTTGTGAAATGATAAATATGATACGAATATTGATAATTGCAATGGGAATTGTTACCACTTTGTGTGGATGCGCTACTTCCAACAAACAACAACCTGTCACACAAGACACTACACAAGAGGTACGTATGCCCATATTCAATGGCGATAGTGCTTATAACTATGTCGACAAACAAGTAGCATTTGGCTATCGAATACCCGGCAGTGAGGCTCACCGAAAAACAGCCGACTGGCTGATTGCCGAATTGTCGCGTCACAAAGCAACTGTCATCACACAAGAAACAATCGTTACAGCATACGACGGAACACGACTACCCATTTGCAACATCATAGCACAATTCTACCCCGAAAAAGAGCAACGAGTAGCACTGGCTGCACATTGGGATTCAAGACCTTTTGCCGACCGCGACCCCAATCCGGCATACCATAACAGCCCTATTGATGGTGCCAATGATGGCGCTAGCGGCGTAGGAGTTCTATTGGAAATTGCCCGCCATCTAGGCGAGTATCCCCCCAACGTAGGAATAGATATTATCTTGTTTGACGCCGAAGATTATGGCGCACCCGAATGGGTTGAAGGCGACACCGGCGACACGTGGGCATTAGGTTCGCAATATTGGGCTACACACACCCACACACCGGGATACAAGGCGCGATTTGGCATACTTCTCGATATGGTGGGCGCTACCGGCATTGGCTTTTATCGGGAATACTTCTCCGATTTGTACGCTCCGCACATTATTGACAAAGTGTGGAAGTGTGCAGCCGATATGGGCTTTGAAGGTCTATTTATCAATGATTATGGAGGCGCTATCACCGATGATCACCTCAATATGATAAAAGCAGGAATACCCACTATCAACATAATACAGTTTGACCCCAATAGTGCAACCGGATTTTTCCCTCAATGGCACACCCGAGAGGATAATATGAAGCACATAGACATTGGTATGCTAACAGCTGTGGGACAAACGGTATTGGGCGTAATATATGGAGAAAAATAAAAACTTATCGTTATGACAATAGAAGATATACAAGAAGAAATCATCGATGAATTTTCAATCTTTGATGATTGGATGGATAAGTATCAGTTGCTCATAGATATGGGCAACGCATTACCGGCACTGGACGAACAATATAAAACCGACCAAAACCTCATTGAAGGATGCCAAAGTCGTGTATGGCTTCACGCCGACTATGCCGATGGCATTATCACATACAAGGCCGAGAGCGATGCCATCATAGTTAAAGGCATCGTATCGCTACTGGTACGTGTACTTTCGGGTCATACGCCCGATGAGGTATTGTCCTCCGATTTACATTTTATCGAGGAAATAGGCCTTACCGAGCATCTCTCACCCACTCGCTCCAACGGATTGGTGGCAATGGTCAAACAGATGCGACTCTACGCATTGGCATTCAAGAGCCGTGCCTAATCAAGGGAAAACACAAGGTTATACCCAAAGGATATAAAAATGAAAAAGATTACGGTTTTTTGCTCCTCTTCACACCAACTCGACCAAAAGTACTATGATGATGCTGCATCGCTGGGCGAGTGGATAGGCAATCACGACTGCACCTTGGTATATGGCGGATCGGCTCGGGGTTGTATGGAAGTATTGGCACGCAGTGTAAAAGAGCACGGTGGAAAAGTACACGGAGTTATTCCGGCACGCTTTGCATCACAAAATATGGCGAGCGAGTATGCCGATGAAATGACCATTGCAGTAGATATGCACGAACGCAAACGCTATATGCTCACACAGAGCGATGTAATTGTCGTATTGCCCGGTGGCTCAGGCACGATTGACGAGTTTTTCGATGCTTACGTTTCACGCAAGCTGGGATATATCAAATCGCCCATTATTATATGTAACACCGGTGGGTTCTTCAACCCCATTCTCACCCAACTCGAGTATTGTTATGCCGAGCACTTTGCCTCTCCGCTAGAAGTAGGAATGTATATGGTAGCCGAGGATGCTACTCAATGTCGCAATATACTCAGCCGATATTTCCCCCTTTTAAAAGAAAAAAACAATGAAAAAAAGTAATCTATACACCGCAACCGGTGACAAAGGAACAACCTCTCTGGTAGGAGGTAAACGCGTATCAAAATCAGATGCCCGACTAGAGGCTTACGGTACCACTGACGAGTTAAATGCACACATTGGCCTATTGGTTTCGATGATGCCCGAAACCGCCGGCGAAGACACAAAGTTATTACGCATTATCCAAGACACTCTGTTTGTAGTAGGTTCGGCTCTGGCAACCGACCTCGAGTCTACACAACTACACGAATCGAGCAGGCTCAAAGAAGAGTCTATTACCGAGGTAGAACGTCGCATCGACAGCCTCGATAGCATCGTTCCTCCTTTGTGTAAGTTTGTCTTGCCCGGTGGCACACAAGCAGCATCTCAAGCCCACGTCTGTCGCACTGTATGTCGACGTGCCGAACGTTGTATCTGCGCTCTGGCCGAAGAACACCCCATAGCCGACAACGTGATGCGATATGTCAATCGTCTATCCGACTATTTCTTTGTTCTGGCTCGTTACATCAACCACATCACTCACACCAATGAGTGTTTTTGGGGTGATACCCAATAACGCCTTGTGAGGAAAATATGTTTTAAAACATATCTTTAAGTTATTAAAATTGACAGCGACATTATTATCTTTGCGTCGTAGAAATATCAATTTTAATAACTTTTTTATATATAACACCATTTCAGAACACACAATTGCTACAATTTACGCCCAAACAACACACTTGTTGGAATACACCCATAAGAAGATGTACAATACACCACAGGTGTAACTTGACAAAAGCAATAAAGTGTAACAGAACTGAAGATTTGATTACCCCCAATAATTTAATATTAAATAATAACAGTATGAAAAGAAAAATGTTTTTGGCCTTTTTGATGGCCACAGTAGTTGCAGTGATGAATGTATACGCTGACGATGATGACGAACATAGAGGGTATGTTTCGGTTGCAGTTGAAGAAATTACAGCCTTTGAGAATATCATTTCCAACGCATCATTTGATGTAGAATTTACACAAGGGAATACAACGAGTGTCAGCATATACGGTGCGCCCGGACAAGCCGACAACGTTGCATTGACCGTTGTAGGCAAGACGCTCTACGTAGGTACAAAGGAGAATACCACAGCACGCAACGTTAAAGTGATTATTACAGCACCCGACCTGCTATGCGCTATTGTTAATGGCAGTGGTGATATTGATGTGAAAAATCTGCACAACAGTAAACTCACAGCGACAGTGATAGGTAGTGGCGACATCGAGCTTACCGGTCGCTGCGATGAGGCTGAATTTACCGTAAACGGTTCGGGTGACATTGATGCAGAGGACTTTCCGGTAGAGATGCTCAATGTTACAGTAAATGGCTCGGGCAGTGTTGATTGTCGCTGTACCGACACACTCACAGCTGCTGTTGTTGGAAGCGGAGAGATAGAATATAAAGGACATCCGCGCAACATCTATCGCTCGGGAAGAAAGGCTGCCATTCGCCACGATTAAAGCCTTCCGGTACTATATAGAACAACGCCTTTGATGAAACATCATCAAAGGCGTTTTAATTAACTATATATTAGCAGTTTGACACATTTTACCATCCACTTTTGCCCACATTAACAAGCATTATCCATCAGGTCATAGCTTGTCGGGCTATCATAGCAGTGTAATCGCTCCACTCCGAGTCTTTCACCGCACCAATGCGTATGGGTAGGTTGCCCAATCGTTGTAATAGAGGCGATATAGTATCGGAAAAAGCATCCACACCCACAGCATAGAAAACATAGCGCACTTGGCCGGCTCCGGTATGTATCGCTGTCAATACAGCTTTATCGCCTCGTTCAAGAGCTTCACACATAATATTCATCACACTATCTATCACCTCGGCTTCCGTATCGGTGGGCATCCCTTTTTCATCACCTTTGAGTTTCCATTGCACCTCGACACGCATATTGTATAGTCCCGACATTCGCACACTGTCAAGATGCAAACGTCCTCGCACTACAACCTCACCCATATCGGTGTCATCGACCGTAGCAAACCATTCATTCGACAAGTTCATTTTACTGCAACATTAATGGGTTACTCATTATCTTCGTTTTCTTCAGTCTCCTCCTCATACATCGGTGATGTAACCGTAAACTGATATGCACCCACGTCTACACGTTCCAATCTACTCACTCCATACATATCAGTAGCCGTCGAATCGTTGGCATAGTCAGTTGCTCCCCAACCTATTGCGCCCGACTCGGGCGAGCCCAAACGGTAATCATAAAGATAGTTTTCCTTATCTATGAGCCAAAACTTAGGCTCTCCATTCCACATTGTATGAATGAAGTTGGCATCATCTGTTCCCTCTACACCGGCTATCATACAACTATTGAGGTATACATTACTGCCTGTAAAATCACCTTCCGACAACGGTGATGCACTACCGGCTATAAGACAATTGTTGAGCGTAAGTTGCACCCCCCACTCAATCAACTCTTCACAAGTGGGCGTGTGAATAATAGCCCCTTGTATCATATCATAAAAATAATAATTGACTATCGTGCAGTGCGTGGCATCGACAATACCTTTGTGTATCGAAAGCACCGATGTGCCGGCATCCGACAACTCACTGTTGGTTATTCTCACACGATTACAAGCTATATCAAGTAGATTGGCCGTAGAGTTATGTATAACACTATTGTGTATGGTAAGGGTTGTACGCGACAAGTCGGTCGAGTCGCACTTGATACCCCACGTTGTACCGCGCACACTTGCGTGCGTTATACGATTATCGAAACTTCCTTCATAAAAGCGTATACCACCCCATTGACCCGCAAGCAAGTCATACGGCAAGTTATCAAACATACGATCCAAACGATCGCCACGCAACGTAATAGGCATTCCGGGCATACCCTCAGCAACTAGTCGTCCATATACATTGAGCGTAGCACTGTTATGGAAGTGCAGTGTCGCACCCGGTTCGATAATAAGCGTTACATTGGGCGCAACAACCAACGAGTCGTATATGATGAATGGTTTCTCGGCAGTAAGCAGTGTATCACTATTGATAATAACTCCTCGCATACGCTTGGCATCTTGTGTTTGAGCCAAGAGCTTGACGTGTTGCGTTACACCATTAGTGACAAAGACCAGCGAATCTCGTGCCTCTACCGGCTGCGCATTACCTGTTTCTGCAATATTGGCTATAATAAATACAAAGAGACTATCATTACCACGCAGCTCAGTATCGCTGAAAGATGTACCCGATAGTCCATCTACATTGACTATGAAGCCCGAAGAGCCTCCTTTACCAAGACTTATAGAACTTATCATTACCGACTTGTCGCTACGGTTAAACACCTTCAACGAACGAGTAGACGTTCCTTCGGCTGTAAATATGGTATCGAAATTAATTGTATCAACCGAAAATTCCAATACATCATTGGGCGATGTAGTAAATCCATCGTCGATGCAAGCTGTAAAAAGTCCAACAAGGCACATCAACAGCATTGATAGGGGGAATAAGACTCTTTTCATATAAAATATAAACGCAATACGGCGTGTTTTATTGTACGTGTTAGGATGTAAGCTCATCATATACACCCCAATTACACAAACACATTAAAATTGAATAATATAATATTCGTCTTTTACTATCTTTAAGTCTATTTATAAGGTTATTATATAAAAGGTTATATAGATTTTTGTACTTTTGTACCTGCAAAACAAAGACCGAGAGATGAAGTATTATATAATAGCAGGTGAAGCATCGGGCGACCTCCACGCCTCGCATCTTATGGCAGCTATAACACACCAAGACGAACAAGCCGAGTTTCGTTTTTATGGTGGTGACAAAATGGCGGCCGTAGGCGGAACGTGCGTTCAGCACTATCGCGATATGGCTTATATGGGGTTTACCGAAGTAATTGCTCATCTACGCCCCATACTCAACAATCTGAAGAATTGCAAACGCGACATTTTACAGTGGCAACCCCACGCGGTTATTCTTGTTGACTATCCTAGCTTCAATCTCAAAGTAGCCAAGTTTGTTAAAAACAACTTGAACATTCCGGTCTATTACTATATCTCCCCCAAACTATGGGCGTGGAAAGAGTATCGCATCAAGGATATTCGCCGCTATGTCGACAAAGTATATTCCATTCTTCCTTTTGAAGTCGATTTTTACCGTCATCACAACTATCACATCGAGTATGTAGGCAACCCCACAGTCGACGAGTTGTCTACTCGCCCTTATAAAGAGGAAACTTTTGCACAATTTATTACTGCCTACCAACTACCCGACAAGCCCATCATAGCACTCTTGGCCGGCAGTCGCAAGGCCGAGATACGTCGCAATCTTCCTCTTATGATTGAGGCTGCCGAAGGTTTTAGAAATTATCAACTCGTCATCGCCGGCGCCCCTGGTATTGATGCCGAGATATATGCGCCCTATCTTTCGCACAATATTCACGTAGTATATAATGCCACATACCGACTCTTGTCGCAAAGTTCTACAGCTTTGGTAACATCGGGAACAGCAACTCTCGAGGCCGCTTTGTTGCGTGTTCCACAAGTAGTATGCTACGCAATGCCCGGAGGAAAACTTGCATATAACTTTTTCAAGCGATTGCTCAAAGTGAAATATGTATCACTTGTCAATCTCATTGCCAATCGCGAAGTAGTAAAAGAACTATTGGTACATCATTGCACAGCTCAAAATATTAGCGAAGAGATAAATTTCCTCCTATATGACCGTGATGTACACAGACGGGTAATGGATGGATATGCCGAGGTAGAACACCGATTGGGCTCACCGGGCGCACCCCAACGTGCTGCAATTAGTATTATAGAGTCTATGAGAAAGAAGTAGCTGCACGCTACTATAAGTCTACGGAATTATAATTTTTCTGACACATTCTCCCAGTTGCACTATGTAGCAACCCGACTGCAAAGGGATTGATGCATAGCACACTTCCTTACGGCTCACTACCACACCTCCCATCATATTATATACTGTCAACTCTTGCGGTGTATCGGTATGCACCACAATATTCTTACGCTCTACACCTACAATATTTCTATCATCATCAGGCGTGACAACCGACGTTTGTGAGTCATAATCGATACTGATATTGCGCAACATAATGGCATATCTATCGGCAACACTACAAGCCTGCATTGCTATATAGTAATAGCCCGGCTTGGCTACGTCAAATGTCACACTGATAGTAGTGTCATTAATAAAATCGATATCAAACTGCTCATCAATGACAATAGACATTGCATTGGGCTGTGGTACAACGCCCATCATTACCCGCAATGACTCGGGATAGAAACTCAAACCTACACAACAGCTATACGACAACATATATGTGGTCGTCTTAGGGAAATATATGGGTGGCGAAATGAGCCAATCATCGGCATTCTCAACAGCACTTGACATATAACGCATACAACCCATAAATCTATCTTCATAGTAGTGCCAAGTTACCCCATCGGCATTATTGTCTACAATAGTACCAAATCCTATGCCATCGACAAAATTATGTGT
This sequence comes from uncultured Porphyromonadaceae bacterium, assembly GCA_937891845.1. Classification (GTDB taxonomy): domain Bacteria; phylum Bacteroidota; class Bacteroidia; order Bacteroidales; family Barnesiellaceae_A; genus Barnesiella_A. Next base: position 54,333 of record CALATP010000024.1, read on the forward strand.
AAAGGGTAGTTGGGCTGCTCCGCAAGTTACAAGACCCGACACCTCCATACTTTTTCCCGACTCGGTGATACACACTATACTATAGGAATAATCGCCCAACACATCGACTGTGTCGCGAAAGCTAACGACCTCACCCGGCATCACACCATACAACGAGTGTATATGCTCCTTGTTACGATATATGGCTATCTCGACCGGAGTATGTAACGGCGTATTATCCTCGCACGACAATGGAGCCGTACATTCCAATAATACCATATCGGGGTTACGCTCACAGGTGGTCAGCGTCATATCTGTCACGGCACAGGGTAATGCACCATTTTCTGTAGATGTTATCTTTACACTATCTACATATAGCAAGTGGCTGTTGGCCGGTGAAGTGCAATGTATATACAACCTATATATACTATCGGTATCGACTGTAAAACCCAACCGATAGGGGGTACTCGATTTGCTATTGGTAGTAACATCACACAATATAGGATTGGTCTTGTGCAGGGCTGTGTCGCTGACAACACCTATCGAGAATTTTTCGGCATAATTACTGCTTCCCGCGCGCATATACACAACAGCCTCATAGTATTCTCCCTGCCGTAAACGCATTGCCGGAAGATATAAATAATCATCGGCAACATTGACAGTACTATATTTATATCGCATTGTCATATAGCCTTGCGGTGACTCTATACAACCCCACGTATTATTATCGGCATTGGCATCGTCAATAACAATCGCATCGGCATCTACTTCATCCCAACTAGTGAGAGAGTATGGCATATCGGATATAACAAAAGGATATGCACAAATAGGCGAGCAACTAAAGAGTGTTGCACACATAATCAATACATATCGAAAAACCTTATATACAGTGTGAGTCATAGGGAAGCACAATAATGTTGCAAAAATAAGAAAAAAGCCTCACTTGCCGAAATTTATTCTTAGGTCTTAGCACAAAAAAAGACCGAGTATCTCAAGCCGGATACTCGGTCATATATCAATCTTGAATGTCGATATTATTCGTTGTTGTTGCCTTCTTCGCGATTTTCGCGACGCTCACCACGAAATTCGCGACGATTGTTGCGACGGTCGCCACGATCATTGCGATCGCCACGGGGCTCACGACGTTCGCGACGCTCAGGCTCTATATAACCTTCGGGACGAGGTTGAAGGGCTTTCATTGACAAGCGGAACTTGCCGGTCTTGGGATCGATTTCGAGTAATTTCACAGTGAGTTCATCACCTTCTTTGATGCCCGAAGCCTCCATACTGTCAAGACGATTCCAACCAATCTCCGAAATGTGGAGCAAGCCATCCTTACCGGGCATAAACTCAACAAACGCACCGAAAGCGAGTATTGATTTCACAACACCGGTATAAGTTTCACCCACCTCGGGTTGAGCAACAATTGCTTTGATGCGACGCAAAGCCTCGTTGATGGCATCACGACCGGGAGCCGAAATTTCGATGTGACCTTCACCATCAATCTCATCGATAGTAACGGTAGCGCCACTGGCTTCTTGAATACCTTGAATAATCTTTCCGCCCGGGCCAATAACAGCTCCAATAAACTCTTTGGGAATAACCATAGTCTCGATACGAGGTGTATGAGGCTTGAAGTCGGCACGAGGCTCGGCAATTGTCTCCTCGATTTTGTCAAGGATATGCATACGACCCTCACGAGCTTGCAACAAGGCTTTTTCAAGAATCTCGTATGACAAGCCATCTACCTTGATATCCATTTGAGTAGCTGTAATACCATCGCGAGTACCTGTTACCTTGAAGTCCATATCACCCAAGTGGTCTTCATCACCCAAGATGTCGGAAAGAACAGCATATTTTGTATTGTCGGTAATAAGACCCATAGCAATACCCGATACAGGTTTCTTAATCTTCACACCGGCATCCATAAGAGCCAATGTACCGGCACAAACAGTGGCCATAGAAGAAGAACCGTTAGATTCAAGAATATCAGAAACTACACGAATACAATAGGGATAATCGGCAGGTATCATACTCTTGAGAGCGCGGTTGGCCAAGTTTCCGTGACCAATCTCACGACGACCTATACCACGTACAGGTTTAGCCTCACCGGTAGAGAAGGGAGGGAAGTTATAGTGCAACAAGAAACGGTCGTGACCTTGGTTAAGCACGTCATCGAGCAATTTCTCGTCGAGTTTTGTACCGAGTGTTACAGTAGAGAGCGATTGAGTCTCACCACGAGTAAAGACAGCCGATCCGTGAGGTCCGGGGAGGTAGTCAACTTCACACCAGATAGGACGTATCTCGGTAGTCTTACGACCATCCAAACGTACACCCTCATCAAGTACACAGCGACGCATAGCCTCTTTCTCAACATCGTGGTAGTAACGACGTACAAGAGCCTCTTTCTCTTCGCGTTCTTCTTCGGTCATAGCCTCAAGATACTCTTCACACACAGCAGCAAATGCATCGGCTCGACCGTGCTTATCGGCATTACCCTGACGAGCAATAGCATAAGCCTTGTCGTAGCATTTTGCTTTCACATCGGCACGCAACTCCTCATCATTGATTTCGTGGCAATACTCACGTTTTACGGTTGAGCCAACAGCCTCAGCAAGTTCTTCTTGCACACGACAATGTATCTTAATGGCATCGTGAGCTGTTTTCAAAGCCTCAAGCAAGTCTTGCTCCGAAACCTCGTTCATCTCACCCTCTACCATCATAATATTATCATAAGTAGCACCCACCATCAAGTCCATATCGGCACGCTCCAACTCCTCAAATGTAGGATTGATGCGGAATTTGCCATCTACACGTGCTACACGCACTTCTGAAATAGGACCGTTGAAAGGAATATCCGAAACGGCAATTGCAGCCGAAGCAGCCAAACCGGCCAATGCATCGGGAATATCCACACCGTCGGCCGAGAACATTGTAATATTTACAAATGTATCGGCGTGATAATTATCGGGGAACAAAGGACGCAATACACGGTCGACAAGACGAGCTGTAAGGATTTCATAATCCGACGCACGACCTTCACGCTTGGTGAAACCACCGGGGAAACGTCCAAAAGCTGAAAATTTCTCTTTATACTCTACTTGCAAAGGCATAAAATCAACGCCCTCGCCAGCCTCTTTGGCTGAACAAACCGTAGCGAGCAACATTGTATTGCCCATACGCACTTCTACGGCACCATCGGCTTGCTTTGCCAGCTTGCCGGTCTCGATGGTAATGGTTCTTCCATCACCCAAATCGATGGTCTTTTTTACGACATTCATAAAATTCTATTTTTTCTTTCCATTAAAAATCGTGCAAAGATAGTGAAAGTTCCGATGCAACACTATGAAAATGAAAGAAAAAAACTTTTTTATTGTGTTTTTGGAGATATTGTGAAGCCATATTGAGAAAAGTATAGAGGTCATTATGATATTCGTGACAACAGAAAAGGACACACCCACACAATTATACATCATTCTACGCGCATATAACAGTGTCTTATCATTTTATAGTGGGCGATGCGGGGTAATTTCCATTTTTTTGCGTAAGTTTGTGCCGTTTTACAAAATCGCAAATACCAAACAATGAAAAAAAGTATTATTTGTACAGCCATCGCAACAGTAGCCTTGTTGACTGCTTGCGATAATACTCCCCGATACACAATCGAAGGTAATGTAGCCAATGCCGACAGCACTGTTCTTTACCTAGAGAATGTAACCAACACAATGCCTATTATCGTTGACTCGATAATGCTCGATGCCGATGGCGATTATAAGTTTACCCACGAAGTTCCCAACCAAGCACAATTCTATCGATTGCGTTTGGCAGGAAACAGTATCAATTTGGTTATTGACACCGTTACATACATCACTTGTAACGCCGATGCACGCAACTTTGCCACAGGTTACACCATAGAAGGTAATGACGATTGTGCTATTATGCGTGAGGTAACTCTTGCCGGCAGCCGACTCAAAACCACTGTAAACAATGTAACCAACGACGAGGCAAGTCGCAACGCTGCATTGGATAGCATCAAAGCTTACAAACAACGTATGACACAACTCATACTGCAGGCTCCCTCGTCACCGATAGCCTATTATATCATAATGCAACGCATCAACGGGTTGCCTATTTTCGACACATTCGAGCGCGAAGATAATGCTATCATAAGTGCCGCTGCAACAGCTCACGAGGTATATTATCCCGATGCTCCTCGCACCAAAAAATTGTGCGACATTGCATTGCAAGGCATTGCCGAACGTCGTCGAGCAACACAAACCCAACAACCCCTTGTCGACATTGACAGCACAACCATCAACGAGGTAAACTATATAGACATCGCTCTATATAACATCAAGGGTGACAAGGTTACACTCTCCGATGTTGCAGCTGCTCATCGGGTGGTATTGCTTGACTTTACGGCCTATACTCTTGAACATTCTCCCGGCTATAATATGCAGCTCAACGAGATATACAACCAATATCACAATAGCGGATTGGAAATATATCAAGTATCGCTCGACAGTGATACACACCAATGGCAAGTTACAGCCAACAACCTGCCCTGGGTATGTGTTAATGATGCCGACAATGTGTATTCTTCGCTTGTACCCTTGTACGACCTACACACACTACCCACTTGTTACATCATTGTCAACAACGGAGCACAACTCTTACGCCCCACCAACGTGGACGACTTGAAACAAAAATTAGCAGCAATAATAGGCTAAGCAGGTAAAACACAAAATAATAAAATTAGCATATTTTATTTGCATAACACAAAATAAAGGTCTATCTTTGCACTCAGTATAATAAAAGGAGACCCGGTCACAACGGCGGGGTTTCTTTTTTATTTTGCCTTTTGGTTGTAAAAATACAACCATTTTTAACCCTATTGAATTAACTATTTAACCACCAATAAAGAACTATGGCATACAATTATATGACCGAGGAAGGTCTTAAAAAACTCAAAGAAGAACTCACCCATATGGAGAGTGTGGAACGTCCGCGCGTAGTAGCAGCCATCGCCGAGGCACGCGACAAAGGCGACCTCTCGGAGAATGCCGAGTATGATGCAGCTAAGGAGGCTCAAGGAATGCTCGAAATGCGCATTGCTCAACTCAAAGATACAATTGCCAATGCTCGCATCATTGATGACAGTCGTCTCAACACCGACGAGGTACAATTGCTCAATAAAGTAAAAATCAAAAACGTTATCAACGGTGCTACTATGGAGTATTCTATCGTATCGGAGACCGAAGCCGACCTTCGCGCAGGAAAAATCTCTATCGCTACTCCTATTGCCAAGGCCTTGCTGGGTCACCACGTTGGCGATGTTGTAGAAGTGCAAGCTCCTGCCGGTAAGATAAAATTTGAAATTCTCGAAATCAGCATTTGATAAATACCCAACTCCGACACAGAGTTAAACAACACATAGGCAAGACCGAGTCGAAATTATTTTTTTTGACTCGGTCTTGTTGTTTTCTTGACCTTCCCCGACTCTACATTTTGATTATTTCACTACCTTTGTCATTAACAATCTTGATATTAACAACAGATTTACGAAAAGATATATAGCAAACTTTATAATCACTCGCAACAACAATGAAAAAATACATTCCCATACTATTGAGTACAATCTTTGTTTTCTTAATGTTTGTACTATTATTAAACAACTTTGCAGGTGTATTTGACAATGTTGAGAACCGAATGAAAGTAACTTCGGATCAACCCTTTCCCACTACAATACAACTGAAAAGCAATATCAACCAACAAATGTTGGTCGATATGCTCGTTGAGCAAAACTACGTTGGCAACAAAGAAGATGCTATATTTATCGCCCAACATCTCACATCAAAACTCAATCAAGGCCTTACCCTCCAGGCTCTCTACGACTTGAACAAGCGTGTGTGGCAAATACCGACACAACTTATAGATAGTGCGGGAAGTAAATTATATCGTGAAAAGCTAGCCATTTCTCGCGCCAATCTAGGTATTACCGATAGTTCGTTTGTAGCATTACAAGTGAGCGACCTCAAAACTACCGTTACCATAGATAATAATCACAGTGGTACTATTGAGGTATATGTAAACAGACCTCTCCCGAAGGCTAACCCGCTACAAAAACTCTTGAAAAAAGACCATATCGCTTGTCAGGGTGTAGCCGTACGCCTATCGAAGCATTTTCTCGACTCGACAGGACAACCCGAGATGGAAATTCTTGCATACGCGCAGACCAATGAGAAAGGCGAAGCCTCATTCTTGGGACTTGATCCCAACTTCTCATACAGCGTTTTGCCCATTCAAGACGGATACGAATACGGCACTCCCAAAGGTACGATAGGTGGCCCTCTGTCGCAATATAACGGAGCAAAACACAGACTTACTTTCAGCGAAAAAGAGCATAGAATAAGGGTATTTAATGCGCCTACTCTCAACTTGCTTAAAGAAGAACACGCCATCATCGTGCGCAGTCCCGAAGACTTCAGAAACAGTCTCACCACATCACTGTCTATCTTTTTTATTGCGTGGTGGGCACTATTCTTCATTTTTATACATCGACGCAAAAATCCCGACACAAGCATTCTTGCCATCATTATGGCTCTTACAGGATTGTCATTACTCATAATGTATTCTATCAACGACCCTCTCAACGACCGATTGTTGGGAGTCGATATGGTGGCCGGTATTGCTACCGGTATTGTAATAATAGGCATACTCATACACACCGATTTCATCAAATTCTATCAAAATCGCAGTGCTATCAGATTTGACATCATACTGGATGGTATCAAATGGTTGTTCAAGCCCTTTCGTCGCCGTGTTGTCTATCTCACCGACACACTCACCGATAAGCAAGCCAATGCAATAAAGAAATGCGGTGCTTTATTACTCATTGTACTATGCCTGCCCACTCTTTTGATAGACCTCATACAACTACCTCGATTGAGTGATAAGATAGAAAATGCTATCGACCGTCTACCCAAAGGTTCTAGTTTCCTTATTCTTGCACTACTACTCACCCTGCTACTATTCACCCCTCTGGGAGCAGAAGTAGGAGGTATGAGAGTAAACCTCAACATAGGTATCTTATTCCAGCCCAGCGAGATAGCCAAGTATCTGATTATTATTTTTATGGCGGCATTTTTCAGTGTCAACAGTGAAAGTATTATCAGATATTCGCAAGAAGGTAATGCCAAGTTCTTTGGCCAAAAAGCACAAATGTTGGGCTGCATCATTCTCGGGTTAGGATTTCTTATGCTATTGTACCTAGCTCTAGGTGATATGGGACCATCTATGGTATTGGCTTTCACATTCATCATACTCTACTCTATCATCAAATCGAAAGTTCAATTAGAAAATCTCTCTGAAAACAAGCAGATGCAACGCATACTCACTTGTGACATTGCAATGCTTTTCTACGGAGTGATTTCATTTGTATTGTTCCTATACCTAGGCTATCTAGGCAAAATAATGGTATATATGTGCTTGGCTTGGTTTGCTATATGGGTTGTAGGAGGAATAATCATCAAGAAACAAGTTTTTGAATCGGCCATACTATTCAACATCATTATAGCTGCATTTATTATAGGTCCCAACGTACTGGATAAAGTGCCCGGATTGGATAGCATCGCCTCACGCCTCAGCAGTCGCAACGAGATGTGTACCAACACGTGGGGCACATTGGGAATAGACGGACAAATATCGGATGCCGGAGAAAACACGCAAGTAGCCGAGGGATTGTGGGGTATCGCTTCCGGTGGATTATTCGGACAAGGCTTGGGCGATGGCAGTCCTCACTTTATTCCCGCTTTCCACACCGATATGATATTGGAAAGTATTGGTGAGCAGGTTGGTTTTATGGGTATATTGGTAGTCATACTTTTGCTATCGATGTTATTGCGCAAGACCATTACAACGGGATTTAATACCACCCATCCTTTTGCGTTCTATTTGTGTATGGGTATAGCTATCGTTACGGCGGTTCAATTCATCATCATAGCATTTGGCAGTACAGGTATTATTCCACTCACCGGTGTAACAGTGCCGTTCTTCAGCTATGGAAAGGTGAGTATGATACTCAATCTTACAGCCTTCGGTATAGTCTTGTCTATATCTCGCCACAACGAGATAGCAACAACACGAGATGCCGAGGTTGCACAACTCAAAAGTCGTGATATGATGCAATACAATTATCCTGTTGCACTCCTTTCTTTATTATATACCTGCGTAGCCATTGCTATCCTGACTGTATTTTTCTCTTATCAGACATTCAAACGCGATGAAACACTCATTCGCCCCGTATTTGTAAACAATTCCAGTGGCTACCCGATTGTCGAATACAATCCTCGCATCGAGCAAATGACAGCCCGAATGATATCGGGTGACATTTTCGACCGCAACGGTATTCTCCTAGCCACAAGCCGCCCCGAAAGATTGTCTCAGTACCGTCAGAATTATGCCTCTATGGGCATATCGTATAGCACTGCCAAACGTCAGTCGCGTTATTATCCGCTGGGCAATCATCTTTACTTTATGCTAGGAGATGGTAACACCCGCCACTACTTCTCATCGGTCGACAATGCACCTCGCGGATACTTGGCCGAAGCCCGACACCTTTCCGACCTTCGTGGCTATGACAATAAACTATACGACGACAATGGACAACCGGTCAAAGTTTTTGTTAGTTCCGATGTGTACAGACCCAACATATTCCTCGATAACAACCAAACGAGATCGGCCGAAATACAACTCCGCGACTACTCTACATTATTACCTTACCTCAAGGCCGGCTTAAGCAACTATGAAATAAGCCAAATGGACGAACAAGAGTTGAGTGAGATAGGTGAAATACACCCCGACACACTACAACTCACCATAGATGCCCAACTGCAAGTAGCAATGCAAAAACAATTGGAAAACTATATAAATGGTTCGGTATACAAGAATAATACGAAATTGCGCGCATCGGTGGTTGTGCTGGATGCATCAAACGGAGACTTGCTCACTTCGGCAGTCTACCCCCTACCCGATACAGAGCGAATGTTACTGCAAGAGGGCTCGTATAAAGATGATAATCATCCACGCGGATGGAAAGCATACTCCGATATGGACTTAGGCCTCACCTTTGCCACAGCTCCCGGTTCTTCGGCCAAGACAATGTCGGCCCTCGCGGCATTCCAAGCTATGGGAACAGAGGCCAACAAAACATTCACAATCTATGAGAGTGAAATTGTTGCCAACTACGAGACAAGTGTAACAGGCAATATCGATATGCAACGTGCCATTGTACGTTCATCAAACTGCTACTTTATCAAATTGATAAACGAGTATAATCTGTACTCCAATCTAGCCAACATATATCGCACTGTGGGTACTCGTATAAGCTATAATGCGGCCTACTCGCTTTTCTATAATGACAGACAAAACGAAAAGTTTGAAAACATAATTCTTAACGAAACAGCGGGCGCAGTTGCAAGATACGAAAATCACGAAAAGAGAACAGTATTAAAGGGGCATCCCGCTTGGCAATGGGTGTACGGACAAGGAACTCTAGACGCCACCCCGTTATCAATGGCGCGTGTAGCTGCGATTGTAGGTAATAACGGTGTAATGTATAGTACTCGTTATACCCTCAACGACACCATTATGCCCATAGGAGTTGTTGGCAAAGAAGAAGCCTCGATGCTAGGTACATATATGCAGGCCGAGGCTGCCAAACGCAATTTTGATGTCAAATCCGATATTACCATAATCGGTGGCAAGACAGGTACACCTCAACGTGGTAAACACAAAAAATACGACGGATGGTATGTGTGCTACATCAAGGACAAAGCAACCGGCAAGAAATTGGCTGTTGCCGTTCGTGTAGAGCGTGTTCACAAAGGTTCGGGCGACGCACTCAACTTTATGAGAGGCGTTGTCATCCCCACCCTGAAAAATACGCAATACATATCGAAATAAAACAATAATATAAAACTGTCATATCGACATAAAAACGCCCGAAAGAGAAAAACAAAAACAAGAAATAAGATTTTGATTTTTGCACGATGATAATTACATTTGTAAGTTGAATAGTACTAGTGACGTATGAGTTTTCTTGAAGAATATACACTATTGGAAGAATTGGGGCAAGGGGGATATGCCTCGATATACAAGGTACGTCACAACCGACTAGGTTACATACGCGCACTGCGGGTACTCAACACTATTATCTCGAATGGCGAAAACGACGAGACGTACCAAAAATTTCTTGAAGAATGCAAGATACTGCTACGACTAGGCAACGGCAACCATTCAAACATCATTCATATATATCAACCCCTATTACGCTCGCAACGTGCCATTGTCGAGATGGACTATGTAGACGGTGATGATTTGGTGCATTATATGCAGAAACGGAAATTCTTCACCCCTGTCGAAGATGTGATAAAATTACTTTACGACATCAGTAGTGCGTTGGCATACTGCCACGTCAACATATACAACTACTGTATGAACACCAAAGAAGACAATATACCCAACAGTCCTCTTGACAGCAGTAAAGTTTTTATCAACATAGAGAAACGTCGACAACTTATAGAAAAGTACCGCATCATACACAACGATATACATTCGGGCAATATAATGCGTCGTCGCGATGGCACTTACGTATTACTAGACTTCGGCTTGGCTGTCGAAGGTAATAGCGTGATACGTAGTAGTAAACACCGCAACGGAGCGCCCGAATTTAAATCACCCGAAAAGTGGAACGACGAAAAGATACTCACAACACAAAGCGACATTTATAGTTTTGGGGTTGTTATGTACGAATTTCTTACCGGCAGCCTGCCGTTTGCCATAGACCGCGACGACCCCAACATCAACAGGGCTATATACCTTATGGGAGAGGCGCACCGCCGTTTACCTCCCCCTTCTGTCTTCGAGCGACGCAAATTGGCTTTTGAAAGAGCTCACCGCAATACCAAGGCCAAATACGAAAGCCCCGACTATCCACAGTGGCTCGAAGAGATAATATTGAAGTGTCTCTCCAAAGATCCCAAAGAGCGATTTGAGAATGGACTAGAATTGCACAAATGCGTTAAGGAACACATCACACGCCTATCGGACATTGAATATACTGCTTTACAATGCGAAAAAGAACGATTGGAAAGACAATTATATAATGCCAAAGGTCGTATCAAAAACCAATTGGTGATAAAAGAGGCACTAAAAGCAGAAAAAGAGAAAGTCAATCAACTCACTACCGAAAAAGAAGAATTGAGTAGTTTACTAGAAGATTGCAACAGTAAAGTAACAGCTTTACAGAGAGAATTGAAATTGATGCAAGCCGGCCGAGATGCCGAAACCACACGACAAAGAAAGGCAGTTCATTGGTGGATGTTTTTGTCAATACTTTTTTTCATCACAACCATCATCCTAGCCTACCTTGCTTTCTCTCACTTATTACATTTATAAAAATAACACTTTACAGATATGAGCATATTTGACAAAATAGCACAATTAATAACCGGTGTAGGTCCTAATTCCGATGAAACAACTGTTGCCTCGAACAAAGGAGATGCACAGTCGGTTCAAGAGTCGAAACAAACCGAGAAACAACCATCGGAAGAGAAGCCAAAACCCTCTACGAAGAGAGTCAACCCGAACCCTACAACCAAGAAGCGTCCTGCAACCCAGACAGCACCTAAACGTCCGGTACAAAATCCGACTCAACTTGAGGAGCTAAAAGGAAGTAACCTTATTGATATTATCAACAAACTACAACAAAAAATCGTTGATGTTATCAACCAAAATTTTGGCGGTGGGAAATTCTCATTTTCCGACAAGAAGTTAGTCATTTGGGTACAAGATAATCTTCTTTTTACAGCCCTCAGTTCCGATTCGGATTTTATCGACAACCTCATCACAGCTATTGACAATGAATGTGGCATCTCTATTCCCAAGGTAGAAATAGAGACCGGCAAACTCCCCCAAGGTATTAGTGTAACACCTATTACACCTACCATCCACATACTCATAAGAGAAGACAAGCCCTATCGTCCTGTACACACAGCCACAATCAGGGCAATGGAAGAACAAGGCTCGTTGGTAGAAGAAGTGTACTACCTCAGTGCCAACGATATTATGAATTTACCGGGCAATCGTTATAACATAGGTATAGGAGTGCGCCAAAAACTCGACAACCTTACTATCCGTACCAACCACATCGCCATTGACGATAATCCGGCTTCGCCCGAATATGAACACAACAAGTATGTAAGCAGATCGCACGCCCACATTTCATACGATAACAAGATAGGGTTTCTACTATATGTCGAAGATGGTGGTACGACTCGTTCGGGAAAACGTACTGCCATTCTCCGCAACGACGACACTATACGATTGGAGAGCATAAATGCGCCCATACCTTTGCAAGATGGTGATATTATAGTGTTAAGCAAGAATGTGTATTTGATTTTTAATGAAGATAAAGAATAATCTCCCACGTATATGAGCAATCTTTTTAAAAATATATTAGATATTTTCAAGGTTGGAGTTCCCAAAAAGGATTCTGCAAGCAACGACGAACTCACTAATGAGCAAATTATTGAGGAGTTGTCATCACACTTTTTATTATCGCTCAAGAAAGAGTCGATAACCGGAAGCCGGATGCTATACCCGATGCGCTTCGATATACTTATTCACCCCGATGATTACGAAGCCCGCAAAGAATACTTACCTCACATAATGCCCGTTATTGTTGCAAAGTTCTACCAAATAATCTCCGACAATAAAGGTCGATACCCCGACTATCGTCCGGCTGCCAATTATTGGTATTTCCAATTCTCGGCTTGCGACATTACCGGTAGCAGTAGCGGTATACTCAATATCGAAAAAGGACACATCACAACAATAGCAAGTCTGATGCCACCCGAAATAGGTGCTACTGGCTCAAGTACACTATTCGAAACAAACACAAAAGTTTCTCTCAAGCTAGACAGATCGAAAGTTATCAATACAGAAGTAGTCAACAAAGATGCTCTCAAGGGCATTGATATTGTAGGAGAGGGTGCATTTAGGTTTATGTTTGACAGTTCGCTGAATACCAACAAAGAACAAATCAAAGAACTTTCGTCTCACACCGACGATGCAACAGCAAACGGACTGGCCAAACTCACTTACAGCAACAAGGACGGATATGTACACTACATAATGAAAGATAACCTGATAGAAATATCCAGTAAAAACGATACTCGCAGTCATCGTTCCATTTTCAAGATAGATGATGACAGTATTACCGACTCTCAAGTACAGATAAAATACAAAGCAGACGAAAAACGATTTATGATTGCGGCATACGGGCTCACACGACTCAATGAAAGGAAATTGGAGGAGAGCAAAAACGGAATACCCAACTGGGTGAACCTACCCAATAAGTCAAGCATTTTTATCAACGAGAATACAAAGGTACATTTTGAAATCATAAAATAATGATTATGAATAAAATAAAAGTATTTGGCAAATGTAATGTAGGTCGCTTACGCGACAACAACGAAGATGCCTACATTGCGCAACCCATTTGGAACGACAACAACGTTTTGGCTGTTGCAATAGATGGTGTAGGGGGATACGAAGGCGGTGAAGTTGCTGCCGAGATAGCACAAAAAAGCATTGTAGAATACCTTGAGAAGTATTCTAACGGCGATCGTGACGAATTGTTGCGACAAGCAGTTACATACGCCAACAACAATATATTTGAAAAACGCAAGCAGGAAGAAAAACTTGCCAATATGAGTTGCGTACTTACAGCAGCTCTTGTTGAGGCCGAAAACGGTCGCATCAATATGGCTCACGTGGGTGACACACGGCTATATCAATACTTTGAAGGTGAACTTACCAAATTGTCACACGACCACTCCTTGGTAGGGTATCGTGAGGAAATTGGCGATCTTACCGAAGAAGAGGCTATGCGACACCCTCAACGCAATATTATCACTCGCGATGTAGGCTCAACCCATCTCGAAAACAACGAACAAGAGTATATAGAAGTGGCTACCTTCCGACTGATGCCCAACTCTACACTATTACTATGCTCGGATGGATTGTGCGATATGGTTACATCGGCACAAATGAAAGAGGTACTTGCCACAGACCTCACTATCGAAGAGAAAGTTGACCAACTTATCGACTTGGCAAATATAGCCGGTGGCAAGGACAATATAACCGTTGTTCTTGTAGAGGTAAAAGGTGATACTATCGAGGAACAACCCGGCATAAACGAACCTATCGAGAACACCGAAGTATCTCAAGAAGAAGACACTACCGACAACAAGAACAGACGTCTGTATATGAGAGCCTTACTCATCGTTATCATTGCTGTCGCCATTCTGGGCATCGGATTTGGAGCCGGTTTCCAATTTGGCAAACAACAAGTTGTTTCCACTCCTATAATCGACACAGTCTACTGTTGTCACACAGACAGTTGCCTGCAGGACACAACAGCAACCGACTCGACAATGCACTGTTGGCACAATCGTTGCTGTAAAGATACAACTATTATATCCGACTCGATAGCAACACCAACCGATAGCATAGATTGAGCATCCGGCAAGTCAGTTATTTAACAAAATATATCCATTGAGATATGTAGCTATCATAAGCCACACAATATAAGGAATGAACAAATACGCAGCTGCTCGACTCACCGTGTAGCTGCGTATTATATATAGCAACACCAACAAATCAAGCAAAACAATATCTATAAGACCCAACAACGGATTGCGCATTGTAAAGAACAAGATACACCACATAAAATTAAACAACAACTGCAACACAAACAGCCATATCACCTCCCTACGACGTGGTCGGGTGCTTCCTATTACAAGCCCTGCCGATATGCCCATCAGCATATACAAGATGCTCCACACAATAGGAAAAACAATAGTAGGAGGTGTAATTGATGATTTATTGAGCAATGGATACCACAATTTCAACGCATCATTTTGAAAATATGAGGCTGTAAGCCCAACAGCAAAACATATCAGTACCGATACCGGAATAGCAATGGATGTACGCATAAAACAAATTTTATTTTACTGTTACAACACCCTATAAATAATTATTGTTTATGGCAAAATTTACTATAATTAATCGTACCTTTGAAAAAAATACATAACTATGACCGAAAAAGAAAAAATGATACGTGGTGAGCTATATGATGCAAACTACGATGCATCGCTCTTGGCCGAGCGCAATGCTTGCAAAAATAAATGCCAAATATTCAACACACTACCCTACGACAGCACTGAGAAACAAACCATACTCCACGACATTATAGGCAGTCACGGTACAAACTACACCATTGAGCCATCGTTCTGGTGCGATTATGGCTACAATATACACCTAGGAGAAAACTTCTATGCCAATCATAACCTTGTCATACTAGATGCCGCACCGGTAATTATAGGAGACAATGTCTTTATAGCTCCCAATTGCGGAATATACACAGCCGGACATCCATTCAACATTGCACAGCGCAATAGTGGGTTGGAATATGCCAAACCGGTAACAATAGGTAATAACGTGTGGATAGGAGCAGGATGTCACATTCTACCGGGTGTAACCATTGGCGAAGGAGCTACTATCGGTGCCGGAAGTATTGTGTGTCGCGATATTCTACCCCACACCCTTGCCGTTGGAAACCCTTGCAGAGTTATTAAAGAACTTAAATAACTTACACCCACATCACTTATTTATACAAATATTATGAGCAAAACAACCAAGTGGATTATATCCATACTATTATTTATTGTCGAGTTGGTATTTTTGGTATGGATAACATTAAAAACGGAACAGATAGCTCTGTTAATAATATTAAGTGCATTTGTACCTCATTTTATCATCTATATTACCAAAGTCGATGATGATTTTATGTGGATACAAAGCATAATTTCTATGATAACACTTATGGCAATATTGCAAGTTGATGCAACGTGTAACAGATTGATTATCGTCAATAGTAGCAACGATTATGAAATTAAAAAATTTATAACCACAACCGTTTACGAATATGATTCTCTAGGTATCAAAAAAAGTATAACAATCGATGGAAACTGTGTTATCAACAACACCGATTCCACAATGCAAATAAGACGTCTAATATACGGTGCGTATGATAGCTCTCCATTCTCATTCAACTCAAAGGATCGCATCATAGAAGAAATTCCGCCACACGCATTTGTCGATGTATACAAAACTCCCGACTTCATATTTACAGCACCCAAAACGTTGAGTGTTAGTGCCAGCCCATCAAACATAGAAAATGGCGTGGGCAGGACTGTGCTTGAATTTAAAGACGAATAAAAATACCGCACAAAACTACAAGATACATCCTAATTATTTATTCATCAACTTATAAATAGTAACCGAAAACTCGCCATAGAATATTAATAAACTAAATTTCACGCTATGAAAAAATTTTTATCCATTACAGTTTTTATTTCTGCTTTGCTACTGATTTCTTGTCAATCAAAAGAAGAAAAAGCCGAAAAGCTTATTTATGAACAACTCAATAATACGCTCTATGATATAGACAGTTACGACCCTATATCAACGACAGTAGAAAAAGCATACCAAACAGGTTATAATGACTCAGTCTGCTTTGCTCTAGCACTTGTTACATCATACAGTCTTACACAAACACAAGAATACCTTGAAAAAGCCGAAAATGCTCAAAGGTATATGGATATATGGGGAGCTCCAACTTATTATTCATCAACTTATTCCGACAATCAATACTACCGATATCAAAAAGAATCAGACGAAAATCTTCAATTGGCACAAGCTAGCTTAATGGTAACAATACATACCGGAAAAGAGCTACAAGATTCTATTATGAAACTGGATAATTCAAAAGAGATAGGATGGCAAGTCACTCACAATTTCCGTTGCAAGACTCAAGGAGGAATGTCAACGATAGCACACTATAGATATATTATCGACCAAGATTTTCATAGAATTTTGCTTATCGAAGATTTAGACGATGAAGATTATTCCAGAGCAAGAGAGATAATACAAATGGCAATAGACAAAGAATTTGACGAATATAACGAAACTGATGCCTATCAATAATCCTAAAACATCGGGCTTATTGGGGCTTATTGGGCTTATTGGTCATAAAACATCGGATAAAATACAACCCATAAAACACAAAAACAGGAAATCTCGATGAGGTTTCCTGTTTTGTACCCGGAGCGGGACTTGAACCCGCACAACCGCAATGGTCAAAGGATTTTAAGTCCTTCGTGTCTACCATTCCACCATCCGGGCAGATAGTGAGCGAAAGACGGGACTCGAACCCGCGACCCTAACCTTGGCAAGGTTATGCTCTACCAACTGAGCTACTTTCGCATTGCGTTTTGGTTTTGCGGTGACAAAGATAGTATGTTTTTTAGGTATAGCAAAATTTTTGGCCGTTTTTTGAATATTGGCTTTTTCTTATTGCTCTACTTTTACGGTTGTCCGGTCTATTCTTTATTGGTTGTTTTGCTACTGCGCTTGCTACGATTGAAGCTACGATAATCGTCTAGCTCTATCTCTATATCGGGTTCGATAAGGTTCTCTCGTGGTTCGCACACAAATTTGATATATTTGATGCTCTTACCACGCTCGAGCCATTGTTGTTCGTAGAATGTTTTAATGCCTAATATGTCATCATCGATACCCGAATTGTATAGGTCGTCGGTGTCTATCAAGATAGGGAAGTTGTTCTCTTGTACCATTGCCCGGGTATATGTATAGAGAAATGGGCTGTCGCTCTTAAGGTGGATGATGCCATTTTCTACCAATATCCGGCGATATAATTCTAGCATACGGGTAGAGGTAAGACGCTTGCGGGTCTTTTTCATCTGCGGGTCGGGAAATGTTATCCATATTTCCGACACTTCACCGGGAGCAAAGAAGTGTGTTATCAACTCGATGTGTGTGCGCAAGAAAGCAACATTGTCAATTCCTTCCTCTTTGGCTTGGCTTGCACCGCTCCACATACGCGCTCCTTTAATGTCTACTCCGATAAAGTTTTTGTTGGGATAACGTCTTGCCAGTCCTACTGCATATTCGCCTTTTCCACACCCCAACTCTAGTACAATAGGATTGTCATTGTGGAAGAATAGCTCATTCCATTTACCGCGCATCTCAAATCCTTTTTCGCGAAGTACTGCAAAGGGATATTGGAATACGTGATTATACGTATCCATATCGGCAAATTTCTGCAACTTATTTTTAGCCATAGAAATACCAGATTTTTATCTTATTACACGGGCTACCTTGGTTACTGCTGTGTTACCGTCGGCAGTAGTTACCTGAAGCAGATATATGTTACCGGCAAAGGCACGAGTGTCTATTGTCACTTCTTGGGTATGAGTAGTAGAATGAGCCAATAACATACCGGCAGTGTCATACAGACGCACATCGGTCATCTCTTGTTGCGATGAAACAACAAGATTGTACTGATGGAACACAGCCTTGAGGTCGTTGCGGATGATTACATCATCAAGACCGGTCGATGCCGATATTTTTCCAAAGTCTTGCCATTGGGCAGTGCTTTGATATATAATTACGCCTTCAGAGGGTACTGTAAGTGTCTTTTGTTCTACTTCCATATTGGCAAATACCATCTCACCCAGCTCGGCCGGTATCTCTCGCGGTGTATCGAAACTATTGGCATTGATACAACCATCGAAAGCGTGATCGCCAATGTACGCAACCGATGCAGGCAGGATAACACTATCGACTGCGGTATTCTGATAGAAAGAGTAGCGTCCGATAGTTTCCATACCATCGGGCAAGAATGTTACTTCATTCAAGCCACTACATCCCGCAAAAGAAAAATCATCTATACTTTCAATCCCTATGGGCAATTGTATCATAGAGAGTGATGTGCAGTAGTAAAAAGCACCTTCTCCTATGTTCGACAAGGCGTTGGGTAGTGCTACATCGGTCAGCGAACAGCAACCCGAGAATATCCAAGCCGGTAATACAGAGATATTGGATTGAGAGAGGTCAATCTTTTGCAACGACGTACAAGCAGCAAATATACCTGTAGCAATATTATTGATATTCTGCGGCATCTCTACAAGCGTCAAGTTGCCACATCCGGCAAAGGCTGCATCGCCTATCGCGCCCACTTCTTGGGGCATTTTTACGGTTGCAAGCAGTGCATTCTGCGCAAATGCTCGTTTTCCCACATAAGCAAGATTTTGACAAGCAGAGAGATTAACCTCGACCAAAGAGGCACACTTATCGAATGCATAATCACCTATGCGATACAGTGATGTTGAAAACGTTATATCACGAAGCATATCGCACCCGCTGAAGGCATAATCTCCTATCATTTCTATGGCATCACCACCCACTATGGTTGTCAAGTTCTCACATCCGGCAAATGCGCCATCACCTATGGCAACTACCGAAGCAGGAAGTGTTACAGTTTTCAACTCCTTGAAACCCAAGAAAGCCGAAGGCGGTATGGTATTTGCCTCGAAGTGTGTACGATAACCCAAGTATTGTTCATCACGACTATCATACGCAACGATGTTACATCCCGACAAATCTATAGAGGTAATATTCATTGCATTCTCATTGAGGCAGGCAAAGTCTCGCACATCCATCGCACCGCTCACTGTGAGCGTAGTAAAAGCATAGTCGCCATTGAGAGCTGCTTCGAGACCACCTTGCGTAATATTCAGAGTTTTATTCTGTGATTGAGCTATAAAACTCACACACAACAATATAGCCGATAAAAAAAGAGTCTTTTTCATTTTCAATAATATTCCTTGTTTTTGAGAGCGTAAAGGTAGTAATTTTTAATGTAACAACCGCTATAATAGGTATATATATTAATAAATAGCCTTACAGACGGCTGTCGATGCGTATAATATTTTCGACTAGGAAAAGGTCGCGAATATCACTTTTGGCAATCTCAATATCATCATACTTGCTATTTTCGCTACGCAATATTACCATAGAAGGATCAGAGTGTCGACGCACATACTTGACCATACGATAGTCATCGAGCAATACAACATAAATTTGTCCCCAGAAGATAAGATTGGTATTGCGCACCTCTCTGATGGCTATAAGGTCTCCATTACCTATTACGGGCGACATACTGTCGCCACTCACGCGCACGATGCAACAATCGGGGTGTATCGTGGGCATACTTATCGTACCTACAATCTGCTCATCGGCAAACATTCGCTCGCGCGACATACCCCCTGCCGTAACATCAAGATTATACACGCGCGCTCCTACGGCCATAGATGGCTCTATTGCGGTGGCTGCTACTGTAACTGTGGATATACGATCCGACACTGCAGATGCTTGCCACATATCGCCCTCACCTGTGAGTAACCACTCTTTCGACACATTGAGTTCTACAACAATCTTATTGATAAGATTGTCACTGAAAGGTAACTTGCCTTTCAGATGTTTTGACAAATTGGATGGATCTATGCCTATACGCTCGGCAAATGCAACTTGGGTCATACCCATACTACGAATGAGTTCCTTGAGGCGGTGAATGCGTTCTTCGTTGTCCATTGTTATAGTTTTTGTGTGTATTACCATTTCACGACAGCTCTATTATACCCGGCTGTGGTTTATTTACCACACAAAGGTATAATTTATTTACATAACCAACACAAAAACATCGCTATTTATAGTTTATTAACCATTTATAAAGGCAAATAATGGTATTATTACCTATCATCAAGAGCATGCGAACCATCACAGAACAGCCCGGTTTTGCTTCTTCCGCAACGACATATAAAAGTACGACGCTTCACTAATACCGAGCCATCGGGCATTATAACACGCACGTGTCCGCCTATGCGCAACGGGCCACACTCTATAAATCTCACTTCGACAGGAGGTACAATATGTACAATATTCTTATCCATAAACTTCGTTTTATTTGTTTACAATAGGAACATTACAAACATTGATTTTGTTTCGTTCGATAGTTATTATAATAGCCATTCCAGAGCTTTTGTGATATAGAAAAAATGTGATAACTTTGCCACATAAAGATTTTATATGACAGAACCAACCCCCAAAGGGCACATCACACACAATATAGGAATCATCCCTATGCTCTTAATAGGCATTGCACTACTATTCGTCGTATCGTGCAACAAGCCCTCTACACCTCGTCCCGACGGTTACTTCCGCATCGAGTCCTACCCCGATAGCTACACAGCACACACCATAGGATGCATCAAGCTGCATATCAACGACTCGGCACGATGTCAATACCCCCCACACACCGCCAACGATGGTGTTGTGTGGCTCAACCTCATATACCCCCGATACAACGCTACAATATACCTCAGCTACATTCCCATTGACAACAACCTCGATCGTCTCATCGCTGAAAGCACCGAACTGGTGTACCGCCAGAACATTAATACCGAGATGGTAGAGGCCGTTGCATACGAAAACCCCGAGAGCAGCGTATATGCCACACTATATGCACTATCATCCGAGAGCGCCACACCCATCCAATTTATTGCTACCGACAGCGTTCAATACCTACTACGAGGCGCACTTTACTACGACAAGCCTGTCAAAGCCGACAGTGTTGCACCATCGTTACAGTATCTCGAAAATGATATTATGCAATTGATTGAAAGTATTACCCCCATTAAAGAGTAATCCGATATGCCCTATTGTGACACCATAAAACCCGACAAAGGGATAGAAATTGTAATATGGCAGCTTACCGAGGATTTACCCACATTATTACAATTGTGGGGCAATAGACCCTTACCCGGGTATTACGAAACAGCAACAGTCGATAAACGCCGTCGCGAGATATTGGCTACCGCATTATCACTGCGACAATACTACGGACACGATATCGAGCTACATCACGCACCCAATGGAGCCCCCTTCATTGATCAAGGGCATATATCTATATCGCACACCCATACCTACATTGCCATTGCACTGCACACAACCTGCAAGGTAGGTGTAGACATTGAAACAATAGGCAGTCGCGCCCCACGAGTTGCCCCTCGTTTTCTATCGGCCGACGAACTTGCCGCCATTCCCACCGACGACACATCGGCACGCTCCACAGCCATACACTTGGCTTGGTCTATCAAAGAAGCTGTCTTTAAGGTATTTCCCTCGGCTGTAGAATTCCGCAAAGACATCATTCTCACACCATTCTCCACCCTTCCACAAGGCTCTACCACCGCCCACCTCACCGCCACAGGCACAAACATCGAAGCGCACTATACCATTTACAATGGTTGCTCCCTTGCTTGGGTTATAGATTAAAAACAATAAAAAAGGCTACCCATAGGTAGCCTTCATTCGTTTGTTGTCGTGCTTGGATTAGCCCTCTACGATAGCATCGTTGGGACATACACCGGCACAAGTACCGCAATCGAGACATTTGTCGGGATCGATTTTGTAGATATCGCCCTCAGAGATAGCCTCAACGGGGCACTCACCGATACAAGAACCGCAAGCAACGCAGTTGTCTGTAATAACGTAAGCCATGGTCTAAAGTTTTTAATGATAAATATTAGGTTATATAACAAATACAAAGGTAAAATACTTTTTGTCTACTTCAAAATAAAATAAGACCTTTTTTTACACACTTGCAGCGGTGTCGAGCTATCGACACCGCTGCAATCAATCTATATATACGATACTTAGCTTATCTTATTTAGAAATCGTCTTAATAGTGATAATATCCGACAACCTTGTAGGCTATACCACCGTATACGGGTACTTCGTAGTAATAGTAGCCATTATAGTAGTAGGCCGGATGGTTGTTATAGTAAACATAACTTACGCCATAGTTGGGCAAATAAGGAACTACCATACCTAGTGCAGGAGGTACAATCTCAAAGTGTGTACCATAATTGCGATAATATGCTCCATCGTAATAGTAATAGAACGAGTTGTTATAGAGCAATGTCTCATATCCAACCGGCAACGACAACACCGATAGTCCGTAGGGCGCAGCAACCACTTGGTATGTTCCGTTGACAACTGTGTGGAAACAGCAATCGTAATAGTAATATACCATACCACCTAAAGTATAGTGCGGAGCGCGAGGTGGCGGAGGTGTATTAACGTGATATCCGTGAGGACAACCGTGACCGTGAGGAGGCGCTATAAAGGTGTATCCGTGAGGAGGATGATGGTTGGGATGATAACCGCCGGGAGGAGGCATCTGGGGGTTATATTGTTGGTGCGGACGGTCTTGTCGTCCGGGTGAACTGCTTGATCCGGGATGACCACCACCTTGTGAGGGCGATGTTGTTGTAGGACGGTTATTGCGCTCGACAACAGTTGCATTGCTGTTACCTTGACCTCTACGACCGCCTATTGTAACAGAACTACTACTTGCAGGTGTTCCCGTTGTACTGCCACGACGTGTAGTTGTGGTGGTTGTAGTTGTTGTACCACGATTTTGCGACGGAGTAGTACCGCGTCCGGTAGTTACAGTACCCTCACTGCGACGAGTTGTTGTCGATTGCGACGGTGTTGCACTACGATCGGTTGTTACGGTTGTTCCTTCACCTCGACGGCTTGTCGATTGTGATGGTGTTGCAGCCGGAGTTGTAGTTGAACCTCTACGGCTACTACCTGTTGTAGTCGACTGTGACGGGGTAGTTCGTGTACTCTGACGGGGTGTTGTAGAACTTCCTGACGTTGAGCCACCTCTTCCGGCTGATGAAGTTGTAGTAGTGGTTGTTCTTGATGAACTCTCACTGCGGTTGCCTCTTTGAGCATCTACTGTACCCATACTTCCTACTGTCAACGCAGCAACCAAACATATTGTAAATATTCGACTTCTCATAGCACCTTATGTTTTAAGGTTATACAATGTTGCTTTTGTTTATATGACTTATATCATTGACAAAAGTTTAATTCACCTTCCTTTTTTACTTAAAACAGCTTACGTGATTAACTAATAACTGTTACGCAACTTCTTCGGGTAATCATTTAATCTTTCACATACTTTTCTTGCAACTCACTTGTATTGAAAAAATACGCGCCTACAAATCCGATTTTGGCATAATACGTGTATTCATCCGAATACTGGGGATTGGAAACAAAACGGACATCACCCTTTAAAAACCCCACTTTATTATCCTCATCTACCTCCCTCGCCACATAATATGGCTCAGTATAGGACGCTCGAAATAAGTATATGTTCAACCTCTGTCTTTCGCCTATTGCGTTATTCCATCCGATAACACTACATACAAAGGTTTCCGTCTCGACTGAAGCTCTATCACCATTAACATATTTATCATCCAACCTATTGGAGTTGAAAAAATATGCACCTATAAAACCCGATTTTATACAATAGGTGTATTCACCACTATATGTAGAACTTACTACAAAACTTACCTGATTGTAAAAAGAACTCTCTTCTCCATTCTCATCAACCTCCCTTCCCACATAACAAGGTTCGCTGTAACTCGACTTTTTCAGATAGATATGAAACTTGCATTCGCTGCCATCAACATTATTCCATCCGATGACACTACACACATACGTTTCGTTGCGCGTCGAATTTCCTCCTTGAGAGTAGGCGTTTGCAAAATTGCAAACCATTAAAAGCATTGACAATAAACTAACAACAACTCTCATAATAAATATATATTTGAGGGTTTACATTACTACTTTTTACCAACGTACAACCGCCATAGAAATAATAATTTCTCGATTGGCGATTGTACGTTGTATGGGATTGAATTCTCTACAGACAGAGAAATATCAAACGGTAAGTATCTCTTTTTCTTTGGCGGCAAAGATATCATCAAGTTGTTTCATCATCTTATCGTGCAACTTTTGAACCGCTGCTTCACCATCCTTCGATACGTCCTCGGGCATACCATTCTTTACAGCTTTCTTCAAGCCATCGATAGCATCACGACGAGCATTGCGAATACTTACTTTGGCATTCTCCACCTCGTTTTTCGATTGTTTTACGAGTGCTTTACGGCGTTCCTCGGTCAATGGGGGTATAGATATACGAATTACCTCTCCATTGTTTTCGGGTGTAATACCCAAATCGGAATCGATAATAGCTTTCTCTATGATGCGGAACATTGTTTTTTCCCAAGGTGTAATAACAATAGTGCGTGCATCGGGAACTTGCACGTTGGCTGCACCGCTGATAGGCATCATTGAGCCATAATAGTCTACACGAATATTATCGAGCAATTTAGGACTGGCCTTACCGGCACGAATATGAGCCAAAGTCTCATCAAGAAACTCTACTGTTTGCTCCATTTTTTTCTCGGCTGCGTCGAGATAAGTTTTTACATCTTCCATAATTATATTTTATTGTTTTGTTTTTCTATCAATATACATAAGTTCCAATAGGTTCACCCGACATTACTTTCTTGAGATTACCTACTGTATCCATATCAAAAACTATGATGGGCAGATTGTTCTCTTTGCACAGTGTTGTTGCAGTGAGATCCATCACCTTGAGACCTCGAGTATATATCTCATCATAGGTAATACTATCGAACTTGGTTGCTGTGGGATCTTTCTCGGGATCGGCTGTATAGATACCATCTACACGAGTACCCTTGAGCATAACATCGGCCTCAATTTCTATACCTCGCAATGCCGAACCGGTATCGGTAGTAAAGAAAGGATTGCCCGTACCACACGACATAATGGCTACCTCACCACGCTTCATAGCTTCGATGGCACGCCACTTGCTGTAATGCTCGCCTATGGGATGCATATCGATTGCTGTAAATACACGCGCCTTCTGCCCTATACCTTCAAGAGCCGAACTCAACGCCAAACTGTTGATAACGGTTGCCAACATTCCCATTTGATCGCCTTTGACACGATCGAAACCTTTGGTTGCGCCACTCAATCCACGAAAGATATTACCGCCTCCTATCACTATTCCTATCTCAATACCCATATCGGCTATCTCCTTGATTTGCATAGCATATTCACCGGCACGTTTGGGGTCTATTCCATATTGTTGCTCGCCCATTAGCGATTCTCCGCTCAACTTTAGCAAGATGCGTTTAAACTTTCTTTCCATAATATGCATTATTTACTACCACAAATATAAAATGAATACCTCAACGATGCAAATAAATTGCAGATTTTCTAGTAAATATGTGCATTTGATACAATGCTTATGCAACATTTGCTGTGATAAAAAAAATAAAATTTCACTGCGTATATAATTTAAATACTACCTTTGCATAGATAATTATTCAGTTACTACATAATGAAAACTCTTATTCATATCATATTATTTATGGGGATGGCTCTTGCCTCTTCAGCAACAAGTTACGAAAGGTTATCGGCTCGTATGAACGACCACTTCGACCACGCTGAGTGGAGCGAAGTGCTGGTTGAGACCGAACAGATGATAAAACTCCGTCCAACGGATGCAGACCCCTATTCGGCGGCTATCATAGCTGCTCAATTTCTTGAGGATATTCCCACCGAAAACCGCTATTTGACTATCTCTCAAAGTAATCGTATTCACATCGACTCGCTATTGCAACGCATATATGTGAGAACCAAACTCATACACAACGCACACGTATATGAGCAATTATTACTCAACCTCAAGGAGAACAACAAATGGCTTTCGAGGGTATTCAATATATATCTGTTGGATTTTTATGACTTTGCTCGCAAGACAGAAGAGACCATAAAGATAGCCGATGAGCTACTACTTATTACACCCGATAATATCCGATTTAAAAAAATCAAGGCCAATGCGCTTTTCTATCAAGGCAATACTCAAGAGGCCGTAGATTTATACGAATCGATAATAGCATCACAGCCGGATGATTACGACATCCTTACATTTCTTGCAGCATACTACACTACTCAAACTCATCAGGCACTCGATGAGTTGGACAACGAATATCTAAACAACACCACACTCAACGATGCCGACTATATGGCTCGCAAACAAGAAATCATTGACACACAAGTAGCAAAATCTCTTGATTTGCTATACAAAGCACAGGCCATTCGCACATCGGAGTATATCGAATCGGAGATAGAGAAACTAAACTTGATAAGAGCTCTCTCTACCCGACACCCAAACAAGGATAAATAGAAGAATTGTCCTACTAAATTATAAAAGCCACCTCTTTGAAGGCGTAACTGCGTTGACGATTGGCAGTGTCTACCAACACCAAATACCCATCCGGTTGGACACGATCGATGCGAGCTTCAAACACACCTTCATTATCACGATAGGCATAGTATCCGTCACGTCTATACAATACCGCATCATAATCGGCTTGCACTTGTTGTGGTGCATTATACATCTGCTCATAGCGCAATGCCGTAGCTTCTAATATCCGACTCAAGAAGGCATCCAGCTCATATTGGGTTTCTGTTATTTGAAAGAGAGAGATAGGATTGGGAGCATCACTCAGGAACTTTTCCTGATTGATATTCAACCCTATGCCCACGATTGTGCGAGAAATTGTCATACCTGTCAGACTGTGTTCGATAAGAATACCTCCTATCTTGTAGTCTCTCCAGTATATATCATTCGGCCACTTGATCGTAAAACCATCGGCATAACGTGACAACACATCTATTACAGCCAGAGAAACAGCTTGGGATATAATAAACTGCCGTTGGGGTACAACCCCCGCAGGCCGAAGCAAAAAACTAAATGTAAGATTTTGTCCCGGAGCAGCCTCCCACGAGTTACCTCGTTGTCCTCTTCCTGCCGACTGTGTATGAGTAACGACAACACTCTTTTCGGGTTGCTGACAATCAACATCCAACTTATCGAGATAAGTATTGGTCGAAGCTGTCTCTTGCAGCTTTATAACATTCCATTCATTTCTTTCCATTCGCGCAATAAATTGGCTATATGTTCTCTTTGTGTTCGATTTAACTTCTTGACTACTTCACAGTATGAGTGCAATACCCACTCTTGCACCAAACTATCCTTGAGTGACGGTGTGATATAGATTGTATTCCAATACTTTTTGTTCATATGATAACCGGGACGAACTTCACTATATGCATCACGCAACTCCAAGGCATAGTCGGGATCGCACTTCACATTGGCACGCAGTTCTACACTCTCCAGCCCTATAAACAGAAATATCTTACCCTCAACCTTGAATACCAACGTTTCATCGTCAAAGGGGAAAGACTCGCAAGCCAATGGCAACGAAAGACAAAAGTCACGCAAACTCTCTACATCCATATCATCATTATATATTGAGTGGGGCATAGAAAGCATCCTCTATGTGATCGATTGTATAAGGAGGCTCTTTTCCTATAATTGATATAACATCAAATCGCACATCCATATCCAAGTCGTGCATCATAATATATGCCTCGGTAGCTCGCACCGT
This sequence comes from uncultured Porphyromonadaceae bacterium, assembly GCA_937891845.1. Lineage (GTDB taxonomy): Bacteria > Bacteroidota > Bacteroidia > Bacteroidales > Barnesiellaceae_A > Barnesiella_A. The sequence continues at coordinate 82,706 of CALATP010000024.1, forward strand.
ATTACGTATCTTCTTTAAGGTCACAGCATCTTCGGGGTTGGCATAGTCGATGTTACTGCGAGTTTTCACCTCAACGATAACAAGCAAGTCATCCCGATATGCCACTATATCCAACTCAAACTTACCACTCACCCAATTTACATCTTTTACGATGTAACCTCGGCTTATCAGGTGTTGCAAGGCAAACTCTTCACCACTCTTTCCCAATAAATTGTGCTCAGCCATAAGTCAGATTTATTTATATCCTTTCTCTATATCACATCTATGGGACAAAGATAGTGAAAGGTGAGTGAAGAAAAATCAAGTTTACCTGAATTTTTATTCCTATCCGCATCCTATCATATCTAAAGATATTAACAGCAAGTTCATCCCTCTACGCTCACCAATCCACAAATAAATAGTCATCTGTTCAATAAAAACAAGCAGAAAATTGTTTTTATAATAACGTTTTATTTTCTTTGCATTACAACCAACAATAAAAACTACAAAAATGGAAAAAAACAGATTCATAATATCGGCTGTGATTATAGCGTTAGGACTCTTTCTGCTAGGCAACCGTATACAAGTAGGATTGGAAAAGGCCTTTGGCGATGAACGTTCGGTATCGGTACGCGGGCTATCCGAGCGTATTGTGCCGGCCGATAAAGTTGTATGGCCATTGGTATATAAAGAAGTAGGTAACAACTTGAATGAACTGGCAGCACAGGTAAATACCAAAAACCGAATTATTGTAGAATATCTGTTATCGAAAGGAATCAAAGAGGATGAAATTTCGGTTGCATCACCCGAAATCATTGATATGCAAGCCGAAAGATATGTCAACACCAATGTTCCCTATCGCTATAACATACGCTCTATTATAACAGTATCATCTCAACAAGTTGAACTTATACGCAGTCTTATCAACGAGCAAGGGGAACTCCTTGACAAGGGGATAGCCATTATATCGGGTGAATACGATACACAAGTCAACTATCTATTTACCGGACTCAACGAGCTCAAACCCGATATGATAGCCGAGGCAACGCACAATGCCCGCCAAGCGGCCGAGCAATTTGCGACCGATTCGGACAGTAAATTGGGTAAAATAAAAACTGCCTCTCAGGGTCAATTCAGCATCGAAGACCGAGATCAATATACCCCTTATCTCAAAAAAGTACGTGTAGTAACATCTGTTGTATACTATCTGAACGACTGACATAATGAAAGCTACCACCAACATACCTTTGGCACTCAATAGAATACACCGCCTTGTATCACAAATGGGATATAAGTGCGAAATTATTGACAAGGATGAGCTTTTTGTGTTTCAAGCCTACGCTACAACCGATAATGGCGATGAAATAACTATCAATATAAATGTAACTGCCAATGGAGAGAACTCTCATATAGGTGATGGGAATTACCTGGCATTAGAAGTATTCATACCTTGCAATGTGAGAAGCGAAGACGACGAATTGGATATTTGCTATTACATAATGGAACTGATTACACAGGTAGACCTCATAACCATTCAGTATGTTCCTGAAATACAACAGATTTTAATGTCGCGAGTAGATTGCATCGATGACCAATTGCCCGATAGCTATATTATAAATCATATCTTGCAACCCAGCATCAACGAATTTCTGCATATTTTCTACTTGATTGAGAATACAACCACCGATATAGTACCGTCAGTACTCACACCGCCATCCGATAAGTATCTCAACTAGTAAACACTACCACCCTTGCTGCTTGAGACGAGTATCCTCATTGATGCGTTGTTGCAAATCTTCACAATACATTGTGGCATATTCTACCTCGGCAGTATCGCCATTATCGATAAAAATAGCCAACGCACTGCGTGCATAATTCAAGGCCTCCTCATATTGGTCATTCAGTTCATAATACAACGCCAGATTGATAGCCGCTTTGGCTCTACGACCTTTGTTTTTGGCGTTTTCATACACATATTCCCACACATACGAGGCATCGGTATATTGTTGTTTTGACCAATATCTATAAGCATCGGTCATAGCCGGATGACCCGTTACAAAGATATAACGATCTACCATCTTGTGATGCGGCATAAAACGGTCGGCGGCCTTTACTGCAAGAGAAACGACAGCATCTTCGATACATAAATCAAAATCGGGAAGATTGAGACGAGCCAGCTTGGGAGTCTCTCCGTAGGCATACCACTGAAGCGTATCAGTAACTATGATATTACCCTCCTTCTGGAGAGGCGAAACAAATTCCAATAAGACTGTAGATGCAACTGTCAATCCGGCTCCAAAGTAGCCCTCTACAGGTTCTATCTGCATCGTAGCAAGAGGTTTGATGGTATTGACCGTTACAAAATATTCATCCCCATATCGCCATTGCTGTATAGATGATTGCGGCACACCTTCAACACCGGTTATATTGCTACTATCGGGAAAGAAAACATTCACGTTATCAAAGAAATGGCCTTCATATAACCGGGTGGCAAGAGTCATAGCAAATTGAGAAGGTATACTATCGGCATCATACGATAATCTATACTGCTTGCCATTCTCATCAATATATCGGCTATATTCACTACCCTCGGGAACAAAACTATTATTGACAACAACAATCTGTGGCTCGGTCGTATGATAATTGACTTGAGACGGTCGCATTGTACTGAGTTGAACATAATGAACCGAACTACACGCCATCACTAAAGGCAGTATAAGCAGCGGTAATAATATCCTTAACGTTTTCATATAACGGTATGGTAAATTTTTGAGAATAATGATTATCGATACAAAGCTAACAAATAATTTGCATTTGCACGTTGATCGACAAAAAATAAAATACACCCATAAAAAAAGCCATTCACAAATAACTGCAAATGGCTTATCCGGTGTGATTGAGCAGGGATTCGAACCCTGGACCCACAGCTTAGAAGGCTGTTGCTCTATCCAGCTGAGCTACTCAACCGACCTAAAAAGTGATGCAAAGGTAAGGGTTATTTACCGTTTTTACAACTCAAACGGATAAAATTTTCATCTAACCGACAAATATCGGCCTTATAACACAGTATAACAAGGATACAAAACCAATTAGAAAGGATAACCAATAGAGATGTGCCAAGCAAAATCACGCTTGAAGATGGGGTGCGCAATAGCCCATTTCACCTCTCCATCGGCCGGATTATATGCCTTCATACCAAAGTCGGCACGTATAACCATAAAATCGAAATTGAGTCGCACACCTAGACCATAGGCAAGAGCTATCTGCTTATAGAATGAGTTGAGACGAAACACACCACCGGGTTGCGTTTCATAGTCGGCTATTGTCCATATATTACCCGCATCGATAAACAGAGCAGACTCTATCTTCCAAAACAGCTTGGCACGATATTCAACATTGAGGTCAAGACGCACATCGCCACATTGGTAAATAAAACTATTAATATTGTTCTGCCCATTGTAACTACCGGGACCTAATGCTCTGACCGACCATCCCCGCACACTATTGGCACCACCCGAATAGAAACGCTTCTCAAAGGGAAGAACCGAGCTGTTTCCATAGGGTATACCTATTCCAAATCCTGCGTGAAATGCGATACAATGATGTTCGTTGAAGTTGTGCAAGTAGCTATAATCGATGTTTCCTTTTACATATTGAGAATATCGAATACCAAATATCTTATACCCATCGTCCGATGGAGAACCTAACGCATTGGATATTCCATATAGTATATTACCTGCAGTCTCGACCGATGTGCGCAACGTATATGCATTGCGCAACAACTTGTTGTGCAAAGGCGATGTATTACTTACATTGCTGGTGTAGTAATTATAGCCAATACTCATTATAAAGTGGTCTTCGTAGCTATATCGCAGTATAGGATTGGCAGGTGCAATTTCTTCAAGAAAACCTTCCATATACTGTGGCAAGTATACATAGTTGATATCCAACAAGTCGAGTCTATGACGGTGACGCATACCTCGTGTCCAATTATATCGCCAAGCGGCACCTGCTATAATACGCGTATATTCGGGTCGCTTCTGGTAGTTGATTGAAGCATCAAACTCGGTAGTGGCCGGTAAGCGACGGCTCGTCTCTTTCTTGATGAAGGGAAACATAAATTTGGGAAATTTCAATCCCAAACGACCACCCACCTCGGTGTAATTATCATTGACATTACCTATCATCGTTCCCGATATATTTTCGTATGCGCCACGCACTTCGGCCGTAAAAGTTTCCGACCCCTTAAATAAGTTGCGATGCTGATATGTAACCTGAGCAGCAGCACCCAAGTCGCCCTCCGAGTTGGTACCTTCCACTTCGATACTCACTGTTTGCGATTTTCCGTGATTGAGAAAGATATAGCAATCGAGCATTGCTTGCCCTTCATTATCGATAAATGGAAGAAAACGTATGTTGACACTCTTGAGGTATGACAACCTACCAAATGAGGTATAAGTACGTTCTACATTGGTCGAGCTATACACCTCACCGGGCATAATAAAACAGTTGTCGGCCATAGCTGTGGGAGTAATATAACGCTCATCACCATATATAATATTGATGTATTTATACGCCTCGGCTTTGCCTGTATCTATTTTAGACAAGTCGGTATATACTTGCGATGGGTCGGTAATAAAAAACACTTTGTTAATAGAATATGCCTTATAGTGCTCATACGACAGATTGGTGTTATCATTGAGCCGCGGCATCGGACGCAAAGTAACAGTAAGTTCTACTGCACGAGAGGTATCGATTGTGTCGGCATTGAATGTAATAAGCTCCTTGCCAAATGTATAGTATCCCTCCTTATGCAGCTGTTGCGTGATACGATCAATCTCCTTATTGAGCAAAGATCTATCTAATAACATCCCTTCTTTGAGTATTGACGGTTGTGTGCGTATGATACTATCGATGGTGGCGTGAGGAATATTAAATATGATTGTATCAATATAGAACGGTTCGTTGGGGGTAACACGATATGTAACAGACATACGACGGTTGCGCGACACAGTGTCGGCCTCAACATCGGCATGCATATATCCCATATTGGCTAGAGCCTTTGTTAGTTGCTGGCAAGTTGCATCCATCGCATTTTCATCATAGATGACAGGCTCATTACCTATTTTACGCAGCCAACGGTTCACACGATTGGTTGTATCTTTTCCTGAGAGATTATATATAGTCAAATGCCAAGGAATAAAACCCAAGATACGATAGTTGGGATTTTGCTGAATGTACGTACGCAAGCTACCGGCTTCTACTCCATCACCAACAGTTTCTATCTTTACCTTATCAAGCAAATACTCTCCTTCGGGTACGTGACGTGTGGGGCTGCATCCGATTACAGTCCATAACAGCATCACTATGATACTTGCAAAGATAAATGAGTGTGTGTGTATCTTCTTCATAACATACGCAATATGCAAAGATATATCAAAAAATGCAAGTATGCCACCCCTCTCTGCTAAAAAGATATAATAAGAAAATCACAAAAAATTTTATATCTCTGGAAAAATCTAACGAATGAGGGAAAATAATGATGACAGCACTGGTGTTCAATGACTTATGAGGACTTATGATGAAAGCCTCGCCGATGCAAAAGTGCAATGAAATGAAAGGTAATGAGGGTGAACGGTTTCTTATCCATTACCCACTAACGAGGTAAGTTTATAGGTCGTTGGAGTTTAATTCTACTCTCTGCCATATTCTGCATAACAGTGTACAACTCGCTGATAACTAATTT
>CALATP010000025.1 GCA_937891845.1 uncultured Porphyromonadaceae bacterium
AACCCGCGACCCTAACCTTGGCAAGGTTATGCTCTACCAACTGAGCTACTTTCGCGATTGCGGTTGCAAAGATAAGACAACTTTTCGTTTTACGCAAATCTTAACGCTACTTTTTTATCACTTTTTTTCTTTTGTTTTTTTATCTATTGTGAATGAATAGCTTACAAAAGAGAATTTATCGATTGAGCAGACGCAAAAACTCGGCACGCTTGCTCTCATCTTCAAAACAGCCTGCATACTCAAGGGTTGTAGTTACAGCACCCTGTTTTTCTATACCTCGCATTTGCATACACAAATGCTGACCTTCTATCATCACAATAACTCCGTGAGTAGAGAGAGTCTTAAACAAACTATCGCACAACTCCTTGGTGAGACGCTCTTGTACTTGCAAACGACGGGCAAAAACTTCTACAAGACGTGCAATCTTACTGAGACCTACCATACTGCCATTGGGAACATAACCTATATGTACCTTACCAAAGAATGGCAAAATATGATGCTCGCACATTGAATAGAACTCAATATCACGCACAATAATCATTTGCGAACCGGCATACTCAAAAATAGCCGACTTTATCACCTCGTCGTCACTCAGACGGTATCCGTGAGTGAGATAAGACATTGCCTTAGCCGCTCTACGAGGGGTCTTTTTCAAGCCTTCCCTGTCGGGATCTTCTCCCAACAAAGACAGTATACAACGGTAATGGTATTCAAGTTGTTCGAGTGTCTTCTCATCGAGAAGAGTAACATTCTTTTGTTCCATCTCTCTTATTAATAGTTCGAGTAATTGCGAACAGGTATATCAACTCGCTCGCGTATAATGAGTATACCTCTACTCAAAGCCGGTATATTAGCTTCAATCATCAACTGCATTGCATATGCCTCTTCGTATGTTTGAAATTCGCCTGCACGCAATCTCCAATATGGAGCTGTGAAAGAAACCTTTGTTACTAAATCGGGGAAAAGTTCAAACACATCTTCGGCCAAACGATGAGCTTGAGTCTTAGCCGTTGGCAGGTTTGAAGAGAAGAGTTGCAAATGGTATAACGGCATACTCACCGTACTACTTACGCTACCACCCGAGCGAGCCACTCTTTGAGACAATTGCTCGGGCTGGGTAACAGTAACCAACCCACCTGTATTGGCACGCTCCAAATATTGCACTATTGAGGTATCGGCAACCGCTTGAGCCAATGCACCTTGTATAGCCGCACAGCATACAAATGATAGTACAACAAGTGTGTGTCTTAGTATTTTTCCCATAATTTATTCGGTTTAAATAAAGCAGTCTGCAAAAATAAGCATTTTTCTTATTTTCGCAGACTGTTATGGTCAGGTATTTTTATTAAAATGCAGTAATAATACCCATAAATGAATCTGCCTTGAGTGCAGCACCACCAATAAGACCACCGTCTACGTCGGGTTTTGCAAAGAGTTCTCCGGCATTAGAGGGCTTACAGCTACCTCCATAGAGGATTGAAGTATTATTGGCAATTTCTTCGCCATATTTTTCGGCAATTGTTTGGCGAATGAAAGCGTGTATCTCTTGAGCTTGCTCGGCAGTAGCAGTTTTTCCTGTTCCGATAGCCCAAACCGGCTCATAAGCAATCACTATCTTCGCAAAGTCCTCGGCCGAAAGATTGAACAACGACTCTTTTACTTGAGCGGCAACAACCTCAAAGTGTTTTTCGGCCTCACGTTCTTCCAAAACCTCACCTACACAGAAGATAGGAGTAAGATTGTTTTCAAGAGCTAGAAAAACTTTCTCTTTCAATATTTCGGGAGTTTCGTGATAGTAGGCACGACGCTCAGAGTGACCTAGTATAACATATTGTGCGCCTGTTGAAGCAACCATCTTGGCCGACACCTCTCCGGTGAAGGCACCCTCGGCCTTATCGGCACAGTTTTCGGCACCGACACCTATACGAGCTGCATCCACAGCCTCTACCACAGGTACCAAGTGAGTAAAGGGAGTTGCTATCACAACATCACATTTTGTCTCTACACCCTTAAGTGCTTCGTTAATCTCTTTTGCCAAAGCAACACCTTCTTGAAGTGTTGTATTCATTTTCCAGTTTCCGGCAACAATGTTTTTTCTCATAATTCAATTGTTTTTAATATGTTATTATTATTTATCTTCTTCGGACGAACCTACGGCTTTTTCTTGTAACTTACGACGCAAGCTGCGCAATATGTATAGCGCAACGCGCTCGGCAAAATACAATATTAATATAGGCACAACCAATCCGGCCAATAATATAGCCACTCGCACATCGGCATTATAAGATTGCTGCTGAGCATAATTATCAATCTGCTCAAAAGGTCGATCTAACTTTGACTCATCGGGAACGGCTTTTATCGGATATTTATAGTGAATAACGCCGTCATTAAGAATGAGTATAAAAGGGTTGTTGCGATCGATGGTACGTATCGTTGTTTTATCCATAAACAAGAATGGATATTCACCACCGGTATTGTCTATCCAAGCATCAATCTCTTTCTGCGATGATGAAGTAACGGCATAGAAAGGATACTCATACTCATTGCAATAATCATATAATTCGTGTACACGACTGATATCATCGTCATTGGCTTTTGTAAGATCGGGCGACAACATCAGGAATTGAAATCCCGGCTGCTCAAGTATCATATCGGTCACATCATCGTTTCCACTATATAATACAAAGTGTTCCAAGTCATTGATGACCTTCTTGCGCGACTTGTTTTTCTCCTCCCTCGACACGAATGTCCAGCCCTCTGTTTCGTCGGGCAAATTGTCAATTGTGAAGGATTGTCGCTCGCCGTCTTTCTCATAAACAAACTCATACACAACATCTTCATCATTTTCACCATACACCGCTGCAGGAATGTCCACGCCTATTTTGTATGGACGAAAATCGAGAATAGGCATATAAGAAAGTGCAAAATACACTATCACTACTGCATATATTGTACACCAAGAGACAATGAGCGAATGTATTTCTCGATGAAATACCGAGCGTGCCTTTGTGTTGTATTTATAGAGGAATAGTGACAGCGTCAGAAGAATAACATTCTTGCCAAATGTCTGCCAATTGGTAAGATGTATAGCATCGCCAAAACAACCACAATCGTGAATGGGATTGGCAATGGCCAAAAACAACGTAACCGGAGTCATTACTGCCATAAAAATGAGCAGCAGGATGGGTGTGGTACGCAAATATGATCCCAAGAGAGTGTTAATACCTATTATAAGTTCGATATACGACAATACAATAGAGCCAACCATCGATGTAGGAATAAACATAGGCATATTAAATGCCATCAAATAATCCTCAATCTTGTAGGCTGTACCCGCCGGATCAATGAGTTTTACTATACCGGAGAATATAAACGTGACACCAACAACGACACGCACCAATATAACAACTACCGACAACCATCGCCCCAAAAGGGTGGCTGCCGGATCTGTCGATTGTTCTATTGATTGCTGTGTCAGTTCTTTTTTATTCTCCATATTCTATCCTGATAAGGCCAAACAAAGCGTAGTTTACCATATCCATATAATTGGCATCTATACCTTCCGAAACAAGCGTTACGCCTTGATTGTCTTCAATTTGTTTGGTTCTATGCACTTTGGATAGTATAATATCGGTATAGGAAGAGGGACGCATAAGTCGCCAAGCCTCATCATAATCGTGATTTTTGGCATACATAAGATTCTTGGTTTGCGTCATAAAACGGTCATATAACTCAACGGCCTCTTCGCGCGATATATCCTCACGCTCGGCATATCCCAATTCGAGTTGAATGAGACCTATAATACCATAATTGACTATACCGATAAGCTCGGAGCGCACACCTTCATCAACCTTACTTACTCCTTTCATCTCAATAGAGCGAATACGATTGACTTTGATAAATATTTGGTCGGTCAACGACGTTGTACGTAAGATGCGCCACGCGGGGCCATAATCTTTCAACTTCTTGACAAACAACTCTCGGCAAATGCCTATTACGTGTTCAAATTGTGCTATTGTATCGGACATAATCAATGTTTTTTTATCGGTCACAAAGTTAATAATTTTTATACAATCACACGACTGTCTCTAACAGTTTAATTTTCTGATTGTTTATCATCGACTTCCTCATAGTCTATATATTCAACAGTACTTTGGTCGATGGGTTTGTTTACTTCCTGTTGAGAGGGTTCATCGGGAGTATATTGCGACGATTCGGGTTCAGCCTCTTTACGAGTTGTATACGTAAAAGTTCGACCTCTTCCAAAGAGCATCATAAGCAGAAAAACAGGTATTAATATTACAAATAAAAGCAATATACCTAAACTTCTAAACAAGCACATAGTTGTTGTGTATTATAATTATTGAGTGTTTTACCTCAATATATTCAAATTATGTTCCAATCTGTTCGATATGTAATATTGTCACTTTTGTCAGTTGCGATGCGTCCAAAAGATTGACAATATTACATACGCTCCTATTACAGCAGCCATACCCGATATACCGTCAAACAACAGATAAAGCACTGCAAAGAGTATCATTATATAACGTTTCTCGTTTCCTTTCCACTTCAAGCCGGCAAACTTGAGCGAGAACATCGGTATATTACTTACCATCAAGAATGCAAAAACGGGAATAGAAGCCAGCAACAGCCACATATACGTCTCATTCTCGGGATGCTCTATAACCAAAGCACAGGCACCCACCCACCATAGGGCATTGGCAGGAACAGGCAAACCCTTGAATGTAACAGCCTGGCTATCATCAATATTGAATTTGGCCAATCTCAAAGCCGCAAAAACAGGCAAAAGAAGTGTTGCGTATGCCAGCCACACATATTCTACCGGCAACATACTATTCAATATATAATATACCATCAAAGCCGGGACAAGACCAAAGCTCACCAAGTCGGCCAACGAGTCGAGTTCTTTTCCCATAGGCGAATATGCTTTGAGCAAACGGGCTGCCAAGCCATCACAAAAATCGAACACTGCCGATAAGGCAATGCACACTACCACTGCAGTAAAATTACCGGACAGTGCAAATATCACAGCCACACATCCGCTCAACAGATTGAGGCTTGTGATTGTATTGGGGATATGTTTTGTTATCATATATATAGTATATGCAACAAAGGTAACTTATTTTTACCACAATACAATAAGAAAGTAGTAATAAATAACACGATGGTGCGTCGTAATGAACCTATTCTGCACAGTTTACAATATCAGGGTTAGACCAATGAATGTTATATACTGTATTTTCCAATATATCAAGAAAACCCTCTCGCCTTATTTATAAAGCAAAGGAGACTATGTCTATATCTTGACACAGCCTCCTTATACTATTTATGCAGGTGAAAATTACATCATACCGCCCATTCCACCCATACCGGGAGCAGCCATAGCAGGAGCAGCATTTTCTTCTTTCTTATCGGTAATGACACACTCGGTAGTGAGGAACATACCGGCAATGCTAGCAGCATTTTCAAGTGCTACACGAGTAACCTTGGCGGGGTCGATAACACCGGCTTCAAAGAAGTTTTCATACTCACCTGTACGAGCATTGAAACCATAGTCACCCTTGCCTTCGCGTACTTTTTGTAATACGACAGCACCTTCAAGACCGGCATTTGTCATAATCTGACGTAGAGGAGCCTCGATAGCACGACGTACAATCTCGATACCTGTTGTTTCGTCATCATTTACACCCTTAAGACCTTCGAGCGAGTCGATACAACGGATATAGGCCACACCACCACCGGGAACAATACCTTCGGCGATAGCAGCACGAGTTGCGCTGAGAGCATCGTCTACGCGGTCTTTCTTCTCTTTCATCTCAACTTCCGAAGCTGCACCGATATAGAGTACTGCAACACCACCGGCCAATTTGGCAAGACGCTCTTGCATCTTTTCGCGGTCATAATCGCTAGTTGTAGTTTCTATTTGAGCCTTGATTTGAGCTACACGAGCCTCAATTGACTCTTTGCTACCCAATCCGTTTACGATAACAGTATTATCCTTGTTAACTGTGATTTTTTCGGCACGACCCAACATTTCTACAGTAGCAGCATCGAGGCGCATACCCTTCTCCTCCGAGATAACCACACCACCGGTGAGTACAGCAATGTCTTCGAGCATCTCTTTGCGACGATCGCCAAATCCGGGTGCTTTAACAGCGCATATCTTCAACGAGCCACGCAAACGGTTTACTACCAATGTAGCGAGTGCTTCGCTATCTACATCCTCGGCAATAATGAGCAAGGGACGACCACTTTGAGCCGAAGCCTCGAGGATGGGGAGCATATCTTTGAGTGTAGAAATTTTCTTGTCATAGATGAGGATGTAAGGATTTTCCATCTCACACTCCATCTTCTCGGTGTTGGTTACAAAATAGGGCGAAATGTAACCGCGATCAAATTGCATACCTTCAACAACCTCTACAGTTGTGTCGGTACCCTTGGCCTCTTCTACTGTGATTACGCCATCTTTTTTCACCTTGCGCATTGCTTCGGCAATGAGTTGACCAATCTCCTCATCATTGTTGGCAGAGATACGTGCAACCGACTCGATTTTAGAGAAATCATCACCAACCTCTTGTGCTTGAGCGCGTATGCCTTCAACGACCTTAGCAACAGCCTTGTCAATACCGCGTTTGAGATCCATAGGATTGGCTCCTGCAGTTACATTTTTGAGACCTACATTCACGATGGCTTGAGCCAATACTGTAGCTGTTGTTGTACCATCACCGGCATCATCACCGGTTTTTGAAGCCACTTCTTTAACGAGTTGAGCGCCCATATTTTGGAAGGGGTCTTCCAACTCAATCTCTTTGGCAACAGTCACACCATCTTTTGTAATGTGAGGTGCGCCAAATTTTTTATCGATAATAACATTGCGACCTTTGGGGCCGAGTGTTACTTTTACTGCGTCTGCCAAAGCATCTACACCTGCGCGCAACTCTTCGCGAGCTTGTGTATTGAATTTTATATCTTTTGCCATTATATTATAATGTTATAGTTGTTATAAATAGTATTAAATGATAGCAAGAATATCCGATTGGCGCATAATGAGGTATTTTTCGCCTTCCAACTCAAGCTCTGTACCGGCATATTTACCATAGAGAACTGTATCATTGGGTTTTACAAGCATTTCCTCATCTTTTGTTCCATTACCAACAGCGATAACAGTACCTTTGAGGGGTTTTTCTTTTGCTGAGTCGGGTATGATAATACCTCCGATGGTTTTTTCTTCGGCAGGAGCAGGCAATATAAGCACTCTATCTGCCAACGGTTTGATGTTCATTGTCTGAATAATATTTAATGGTTAATACTTTTTATAATAATCTGTCATTTAATCGACACACTGAAAGATTTACCAAATCTATGCCAAAGTGGCAAAGGTTGCAAATTCGGACAAAATGGCAGACTCCCCTCGCCTATCGGCGCAGAGGAGTCTGTATGATATGACAAGAAGCGCTACATCACTCCTTGTCGGTCGTATCTGTATCTTTCATTTCTTGTTTAGCCTCCATCTCTTTACGACGACGCTCACGCACTTGCTCTTGCTTGCGAAGGGTAAAAAACAAAAAGAGTATGCACAATAGCGTTACGATGAGAATACCGAAATATTCCAGATAATTGCCGGCTATGAGTTTGTCACGACCCAAATATGCCATAACAGCCAGATATAGTAACAATACAGCAGGTATAAATGTAGATTTTTTGAGAGGTTTCATATTCGTTTACTTTTAATTGTTGTTTGGGACATTTGAGTGAGCCGTCTCGGTGTAATAGAAGGGTTGCTTACTTTGCAACGCATCATAAATATGCAGACAAGCCCAAGCATCGAGCGCGGCATAATATTGTTGCGGAACCGATAGCTCGGCAGCCTCCCAGTTGGATAGTCGTTGTGCCTTTGATATTTTCTTACCAAAGATAATGGCATAAATCTTTTGCAAGCTCATATCGCTTATTCCGTAGTCACGTATAACACTCTGCAAATCAAGAAAGTTATGCGGCTCAAAGTCATCCACTCGATGCAACACAGAGAAGTCATCTCGCAATGAAATACCCACTTTCAAGACCTTTTCGTTGGTAAGCAATTCTCTCAAGCCTTCGATAAGACCTATTTTATTGATACGAAACAGATAGCAATCGGTATGAGTCGATATCTGTATAAGCGATACTTTGTTGGTATGCCCTTTGCGAAATGATGGACGAGTCTCGGTATCGATACCCAGTATATTATGCCGACACAAATCGGACAATGCCTGTTGAGCTTCTTCTACCGTATCGACTACGTGTATTTCACCCTGAAAACTTTCTATCGGGAGGGTATTTATGATAGCTTTATCTATTGCTATAGGATTACACATCATACATCAAATTACCTTTTGTGATTAATGATTGTGACAATGACAATCATCATCGTCACAGTGATGATGGTCGTAGATATCATACTCATTATCATCATCGTCATTGTGAGTCATTTCATCACTTTCACCATCTTCATCAAAACATATCGCGTGCAACGGACGCATAACGTTAACTAACTTTTGCCCCCAATAGGTTGCAAAATTATTACGACAACGGGCCACTGCAAGTTGCGACAGTTCTTCGTTACCCAGACGATATATCTCTAATAAATCTCGTACATCTTGGTAGATATCGGCCAATCCTTCCGAAACAGAGGCAGCTAACGGAGCATCGCTATACGCCATATCGGCCTCGAATACCTCTAAATAGTCGTCTTTCTCGGCTAATTGTCGCGATACTAACGCCCGCAAGTATTCATACTGTTCTTCGGTGACATAATTTTCCAGTTCGTCTATCTCATCACAGGCCTCATCGGGCAATAAAGTTGCTTTGATATATAATAGCGGTAATATACGAACCAATTTGAGAACAAACTCCTTGCGTGTAAACTCGCCGGCTCGTTCTATAAGAGAGCAGTATTCTACACCAACGGTTACAAACTCCACTATATCTTTGGAATATACTTGTTGATTGATCATAATTACTGATACAGATTGTTTTCTTTTATATAATCATACACTCCATACGGCAAGAATGCGACCATATTGCGACCTTCCGACACTCCTTGTCGTATCCACGTTGATGAAACTTCTACTATTGGAGCCGGCACACAAGTAACGTGATTGGGCAACGAAGCCTCATCTATTTCATACCCTCGTCGCGGATATATGCACACCCCATAATCATCGATAATACGTTGTGACTCATACCATTTGCCAAATATATGCCAATTATCGGCACCGATAATGAGCGTAAACTCATACCCGGGATATTTATCACGCAAGGCATCTAGTGTATTGATTGTATAAGATGGTTGTGGAAGAGTAAATTCAATATCACTAAACTTTATGCGAGGTATCTTATTCACAGCCATTTGCACCATTTTACAGCGGTGATAATCGTTGTGATTTGAGGTGCGTTCCCGCAAAGGATTATGTGGAGAAACCAACATCCACACTTCGTCAAAACCTCCATACTCTACATAGTAGTTGGCCAACATCAAATGACCTATATGAATGGGATTGAACGACCCCGAATAGATACCTATTTTCATATATTTACTTGTTTATAAACTCCTCGACAAGCGACAAAACCCGAGCTTGCGCCTCTTCAAGAATATCATTTACTACAATACAGTCGAATTGCGGTGCATAGGTAAGTTCTTGTTCGGCCTTGGCCACACGAGTGGCTATCACATCAGGTGCATCGGTAGCACGACCTATCAGCCGTTCACGCAACACCTCGACCGAGGGAGGCTGTATGAAAATAGAGAGAGCCTCGCTACCATAGAAACGTTTGATGTTGACACCTCCTACCACATCGACATCAAAGAGTACGTGACGACCGGCATCTCGCAAGCGTTCAACTTCACTTTTAAGAGTTCCATAGAACTTTCCGGGATATACCTCTTCATACTCTAGAAATTCGTCGGCTGCTATACGCGAACGAAATTCGTCGGCTGTAAGAAAATAATATTCCTTACCGTTCTGTTCATTACCACGCGGAGCACGACTTGTTGCCGACACAGAGAACGACAATGGCATTTCTTGCTGCATCAGATAGTTGATAAGAGTAGATTTTCCTGAGCCGGATGGTGCCGAGAATATAATAAGTTTACCTCTATTTGTCATAGACTTGAGTTCATTACATAATGTTGAGTACCTGCTCCTTGATTTGTTCCAACTCGTCTTTCATACGCACTACGATGCGTTGCATCTCGGCGTGATTGGATTTAGAACCAAGGGTGTTGATTTCACGTCCCATTTCTTGCGCTATAAAGCCCATTTTTTTGCCTTGTCCACGACCGTTATCCATTGTCTCAAGGAAATAACGCAAGTGATCGGCAAGGCGATGTTTCTCCTCATTGATGTCGAGTTTCTCAATGTAATATATCATCTCTTGCTCAAGACGATTTTTGTCATAATCTATTTCTTTGATTTTTGACAAACCTTCCACTATGCGACCACGAATCTTCTCGATACGTTCCTGTTCATAAGGCTCAACCTCCTTGAGCAAGGCTGCTATGTTATCGATTTTACGAGTAAACATCTCTTGTAAGCCTTTACCTTCGTGCGCACGAAACTCTTCTATCTGATTGAGAGCCACATTGAGAGCTTGCATCAGTGCGGCAGCTTCATTCTCACAAAGCTCGGCACTCTCAGTCACCATAATGTCGGGCATACGCAATAGCACAGAAAACCAATCGGTGGGCACTTCAATACCGGCCTCGGTTGCTGCTTCGATAATCTGACGGTGATAACCTTTGAGTACACCTGTATTGATATGAGAAGAGCCTTCGGCAGCAATATTCTCGGTGCGAATTGTTAAGTCAACTTTACCACGCTCCAATCGGCGTGCTACCTCACTACGTATTTCCATCTCTTTCTCACGATATAAAGAGGGAATACGAGTAGAGAGATCCAATTGCTTACTATTGAGCGATTTTATCTCTACGATAATTTTTTTATTGGGCAATTCGGCAATACCTTTGCCAAATCCTGTCATCGATTGTATCATAATCTTTTGAAATGTTTTTGCAAAATTAATTTATTTCGCGGTGAAACTTCTCATAAATTGCAAAAAAAGAGTTATTTTTGTGCATCATATCTTAAAGTGAGCCATATATGCCCAATATAATACATATAGAAACTTCGACTGAAGTATGCTCTGTAGCACTCTCTAGCGATGGTGTAGTAAAGTTTCAACGACAAGATTTTGAAGGCCCGTCACACGCTGTTCTTTTGGGCGGATTTGTAGAAGAGGCTGTCAAATATGCTCGTGAAAACGACATTGCACTTCACGCCATAGCCGTGAGCAGCGGCCCGGGATCGTACACCGGACTACGCATCGGTGTATCAGAGGCCAAAGGGTTGTGCTTCGGGATGAATCTGCCCCTTATAGCTGTCAGTACGCTTGAGTTGCTGTGTTGCACAGCAATGTTTCGCGTGGATGTTGAAGATGATGCGTTAATATGCCCGATGATAGATGCACGCCGTATGGAGGTTTACGCAGCAGTTTACGACGAATGCTTACAGCCGGTAATGCCTGTAGGTGCATATATTGTAGACGAGAACACCTTTGCCGAGGTTCTATCTCAGCGCAAAGTCATCTTCTGTGGCAATGGAGCAGCCAAATGTCGCGAAGTGATAAACCATCCCAATGCTATATTCGTTGATGGTGTATATCCGTTGGCAACCGGGATGTTGGCTCTTGCCGAGCGCGCTTTTGCTCGTAACGAATTTTGTGATGTGGCCTACTACGAACCTTTCTATCTCAAAGATTTTGTAGCCACTACACCCAAAAACAAAGTTTTATAAAAACATTGGCAATAAATATGCTGGAATATAATTCACAACAGAAACAGTTGGTAATGCCCGAGTATGGGCGTAACGTGCAGCAGATGGTCGACCACTGCCTTACAATTGAAGACCGCGAAGAGCGCACTCGTTGCGCACACACCATTATAAACATAATGGGAAACCTATTCCCGCACCTACGTGACATTGATGACTTCAAGCACAAATTGTGGGATCACCTTGCCATTATGTCCGACTTCAAGCTCGACATTGACTATCCGTGCGAGATAGTACGCAAAGAAAACCTTGATACATTGCCCGAACGTATTCCTTATAACACTACACCTATCCAATATCGTCACTATGGCAAGTTGACTGAATCATTGCTCAAGAAAGCACAACAAATGGAAGAAGGTGAAGAACGCGACGCTTTGGTAAATATGACAGCCAATTTTATGAAACGCTCATACTTGGCTTGGAACAAAGACAACGTAGACGACGAGAAGATATGGCAAGACGTGCGAGATTATACTCACGGCACAATACACATTGATACGCCACTGCTACGGGTCAAAGAACTCAAAGAGACCAACAACGGCAATCAACAGTCCAAACAAAACAAAAAGAAAAAGAAAAAATAGTCATAGGTCAGATATGTAATACTATACATATCCCCGATATACAACCTTAACACATAAAACCACAAATACTATGGCATCATTCATCGTAGAGGGCGGTCATCGCTTGCGTGGTGACATTATACCGCAAGGAGCAAAAAATGAGGCTTTACAAATCATATGCGCCACATTGCTGACAACAGAGAGTGTAACCATCAAAAACATCCCCGATATACGCGATATAAACAATTTGATACAATTGTTGCGCGATATGGGTGTAGAGGTAAGTCGCGACTCGCTCGACACATACACTTTCTGTGCCAAAAATCTCAATATGGAATACTTGCAGAGCGATGAATTTCTTGCCAAATGTACAGCGCTACGAGGCTCGGTTATGATGTTGGGACCCCTTGTTGCTCGTTATGGTTATGCCCGAATGCCCAAACCCGGTGGCGACAAGATAGGTCGTCGCAGATTGGATACACACTTTCTTGGTATCCAGAAACTAGGTGCTTCTCTATCTATCGACATAGAGAAATCGGTATATGAGATAAAGGCCGATAAAGGTCTCACCGGCACATATATGTTGCTCGACGAAGCATCAGTAACCGGTACTGCCAATATTGTAATGGCCGCAGTGCTGGCCAAAGGCACCACCACTATATACAATGCAGCTTGTGAGCCATACCTACAACAACTATCGCGTATGCTCAACAATATGGGTGCTCATATCGAAGGCATAGGTTCAAATCTGCTGACCATTCAGGGTGTGGATTCGCTCAAAGGTTGCACGCACACAATCCTACCCGATATGATTGAGGTTGGCTCGTTTATAGGTTTGGCAGCAATGACCGGCTCGGATATCACCATCAAAAATGCATCGGTAGAAAATTTGGGTATTATCCCCGACAGTTTCAGACGCCTAGGTATCACCATAGAACAGAATGGCGACGACTTGCACATCCCCGAGCACGATGTGTATGAAATAGACACATTCCTCGATGGTTCTATTATGACATTTGCCGATGCTCCGTGGCCCGGACTGACTCCCGACCTACTCAGTGTCTTTCTCATTGTTGCCACACAAGCCAAGGGCAGTGTTCTCATCCATCAAAAGATGTTTGAAAGTCGTCTATTCTTTGTTGATAAGCTCATCGATATGGGTGCGCAAATCATCCTTTGCGATCCACACCGTGCAGTAGTTATAGGTCAGGAACGTCGTCATCCGCTACGTGCCACCGATATGGTATCGCCCGACATTCGCGCAGGAGTTGCTATGCTCATTGCTGCTATGAGTGCCGAAGGTACAAGTCGCATTCATAATATCGAGCAAATAGACCGAGGTTATCAAAACATAGATACGCGCCTCAATGCCATAGGTGCCCGCATTTCTCGCTTGTAAACACCATACTATATGATACGTCGCAACGAACTGATAAAGATAGGACAATTTAATAAGCCACACGGTGTGCAAGGCGAAATCTCGATGACCTTTACCGACGATATTTTCGATAGAGGCGAGTCTCCCTATATCGTGTGTTGCATAGATAATATTTTTGTTCCTTTCTTTATAGATGAATATAGATTTAAGAGCGGTTCGACAGCTCTCATCAAACTGGAAGATGTAGATAGCGAGGAGGCCGCACGTGCATTTGCCAATCTTGACGTGTACTACCCCAAAAAGTTCTACATTGAAGAGGAAGAGGGGGCAACGCCCGATGACTATTTCATAGGATACACGATAACAGATGTTACTTATGGTACATTGGGCAAAGTCGTGGCTATTGACGACAGCACCATAAATGCTCTTTTTATTGTAGAGACAAACGACGGTAAAGAGATACTCATCCCCATCCAAGAGGAGTTTGTATGCGCCATCGACGAAGAGCAAATGATTATACAAATGGATTTGCCCGAAGGGTTGCTTGATTTATGACAACCGAGTCACCTCGCATCTCGTTGTCCTACAAGCGGTCATTATACGATTACAATCTGATATTCTGATAAATAAAAATGCCTTTGATTGATTTTTATCATCAAAGGCATTTTTTATCATTCTATCGACATACTAAAACTTGAAGAAGTTCTTGGCATTGTTGTAACAAATATTTTCTACCATTTCTCCCACAAAGTCTAGTTCCGAAGCAGGTATCTCACCATTTTCTATATCACGACCTAGGAGGTTGCACAAGGTGCGACGGAAATATTCGTGACGAGGATATGATAGGAAACTACGCGAGTCGGTGAGCATTCCCACAAAGCGGCTGAGCAAGCCCAACAACGATAGCGCATTCATCTGTTTTTCCATACCATCCTTTTGGTCTAGGAACCACCAGCCCGAGCCAAATTGTATCTTACCGGGGATACTTCCATCTTGGAAGTTACCCAACATTGTGGCTATCACTTCATTGGCACAAGGATTGAGGTTATAGAGTATCGTTTTGGTGAGTTTTCCCGATGTATTGAGTCGGTCGAGATAACGCGACATCGCCTTGGCCGTTGTAAATTCGCCAATAGAATCAAAGCCTGTATCGGGTCCGAGTTTCTTGAACATCAATGTATTGTTGTTGCGTATAGCTCCATAATGGAATTGCTGAGTCCAGCCGGTTTCCCAATCCATCTCACCAAACTCAACCATCATAGCCGACTTGAACTTGAGAATTTCTTCTTGATTAAGTTCCTTACCGCCATACACCTTATCAAAGATGCGACGTACCTCGGCATCGGTATAATCCTCGGCATAGAACTCCTCGATACCGTGATCGCTCAAGCGGCAACCCATCTCCTCAAAGAACTTATGACGGCGACGCAAAGCATCTATCATATCGTCGTAGGTATTGATAGTCAAGTCACTTACTTCCGATAGTTTTTCTACATAGGCACGAAAATCGGCTGGCACCTCAACAGCCATCGCCTTGTCGGGTCGCCAAGTAGGCAACATCTTGATTTCAAAACCGCTATCGCGAGTAGCCCGGTGATGCTCCAACGAGTCGATAGGATCATCGGTCGTACACACACACTCCACTCCATAACGACGCATAAATCCGCGAGCAGTATACTCGGGACGTGTCAGCTTCTCGTTACATTCATCAAAGATTTCGCGAGCAGTCGAGGGTTTCAATATCTTATCTATACCAAAGGCAGTCTTAAGTTCCAAGTGTGTCCAATGGTACAACGGATTGCGCATTGTATAAGGCACAGTTTCCGCCCACTTTTCAAACTTCTCCCAATCGGTAGTATCGCTACCTGTACAATAACGCTCATCTACTCCATTTGAGCGCATAGCACGCCATTTGTAATGGTCGCCGCCCAACCACAACTCGGTGATAGAACGAAAGCGATAATCATCGGCCACCATTTGAGGTACAAGGTGACAATGGTAATCGATAATAGGCATTTTCTTGGCGTGTTCGTGATATAACTTCTGCGCTGTCTCGGTCTGCAACAAGAAGTTTTCGTCCATAAAGGGTTTCATATTTATAGTTGTTTATATATTTTACAATGTAACACCTGTTTTAAAAATCGCTATTTCGCGATAACCTTTACGTTCATTATTGGTCTCTTTTCCTCCGGCTACCGCAATAATATAATCGACAAAACGTCGACTCAAAACATCCATACTCTCACCTTCGACAAGAGTACCGGCATTGAAGTCTATCCAACCGGGTTTATTATTATATAGATTACTATTGGTCGAGACCTTGACTGTGGGCACGTAAGTACCAAACGGTGTTCCTCTACCGGTAGTAAACAAGACAATGTGACAACCGGCCGATGCCAGAGCAGTTGAGGCCACCAAGTCATTACCCGGGGCACTCAAAAGATTAAGTCCGCCGGTTTTGATGCGTTCGCCATACATCAACACGTCTTTTACGCCCGACTTTCCGCACTTCTGCGTACATCCAAGCGATTTTTCTTCCAGAGTAGAGATACCACCTGCTTTATTCCCCGGTGAGGGATTTTCGTAAATAGGTTGTTTATTGGCAATGAAATACTCCTTGAAATCATTAATCAGATGTACGGTTTTTTCAAAAAGTTCGACATTCTCACAACGATTCATCAAGATAGTTTCAGCACCAAACATCTCTGGTACTTCGGTAAGCACAGTTGTACCTCCTTGCGCAACCAAGAAATCGGAGAATACGCCCAACAACGGATTGGCTGTGATACCCGAAAAACCATCTGATCCGCCACATTTCAGCCCCACTCGCAAACAGCTCAATGGCAATGTAGTGCGGCGATCTTGCGACGCAATGGCATATAGCTCTCGCAGTATAGCCATACCCTCTTCAAGCTCGTCTTGCACCTTTTGCGTTACCATAAAACGGATACGATTGGTATCATAATCACCTAGCATCTCACGAAAGGCATCGGGCTGATTATTCTCACAACCCAAACCCACTACCAATACAGCACCGGCATTGGGGTGCAAACACATATCGCGTAACACTTTACGAGTATTCTCGTGATCATCGCCCAACTGCGAGCAACCATAGTTATGAGGGTATGCAACAATTGCATCTACTCCTACACCTCCTGTTTCGCGTTGTAATGCTTGTGCCAACTCATTGACAACACCATTTACGCAACCGACTGTGGGTATAATCCATATCTCGTTACGGATACCCACATCTCCATTCTTGCGACGATAGCCCTCAAAAGTAAGGTTTTCGGTAGGAATATCGACGGTTGTATCGATAGGATTGTATTGATATTCCAACAATCCATCCAGGTTGGTTTTTATATTTTTTTCATTTACCCACTCACCCTCGGCTATACCCATACGAGCGTGACCAATGGGACAACCATACTTAATAATATGTTGCCCGGAGGTAAATGCCTGCAAGGCTATTTTGTGTCCGGCAGGAACATCTTGCAGGAGCGATATTTGACGACCTTCAACATCTATAACCTCGCCCTTCGACATTGGGCTTATGGCAACAACAACATTGTCGGCCGGATTTATCTTGATATAAGCACTCATCGATGTAGCTTTGTTAGTCTAAGATTGATTTTACTGTTTCCAACATACCCTTTTCTTGAATATCATCCAAGTAGCCTTTCACAGCATCGGTCAATCCGGGTATGTTATTGAGGTTCTCACCCCAGATGTTTTCGGCAGCAAGCACACCCTCGGCCACTTTTTGTGTACTACCTGAGCTCCACAAGTCGCGGAGCATATCCATTATATCTTGAGCATCGTTGGGAACAATCTCGGCTCCATCTTCGCGCACGCCACCCTTATAATAGGTTATGATGGCTGCAAGTCCTAGCACCAGTCCTTTGGGCAATACACCCTTTCGTTCGAGATACACTTTCAATCCGGGCAGGTCTCGTGTTTGGTATTTGGGGAACGAGTTGAGCATAATAGATGTTACCTGATGGTCGACAAACGGATTGTTGAAACGATCTAAAACATCCTTTCCAAATTGCACCAACTCATCTTTGGGAAGATTGAGAGTTTCGAGCAACTCTTCAAACATAACTTTGTTGATATATCTACCTATAACAGGGTGCTGACAGGCTTCGCGCACAATATTCAACCCTGACAGATAGGCCACCGGCGACAATACGGTGTGAGGGCCATTGAGCAATGTAACCTTGCGCTCGTGATAGGGCTCTTCGGAAGGTACAAACAATACATTAAGACCGGCCTTATCGGCAGGAAATTCCGCTGCAACCTCTTGGGGTGCTTCGATTACCCACAAGTGGAAAATCTCGGCTTGCACCACTAAGTTATCATCATATTGCAACTTTTCCTTGATGGCATCTATATCCTTGCGCGGGAAACCCGGAACAATACGGTCGACAAGTGTGGCATAGACGCCACAAGCCTTTTCAAACCAATTCTTGAACTCCTCGCCCAATTGCCACAACTCTATATATTGGTAGATTGTCTCTTTGAGACGATGGCCGTTGAGGAAAATAAGTTCGCAAGGGAATATGATGAGACCCTTTGTCATATCGCCCTTGAAAGTAGTGAAACGACGATAGAGCAATTGTGTCAACTTACCCGGATAGGATGATGCCGGTGCATCATCAAGACGACAAGTCGGGTCAAAAGCGATACCCGCTTCGGTAGTATTGGAGATAACAAAGCGCATTTCGGGCTGATCGGCAAGAGCCATAAAGGCATCATTATCGGTATAAGGATTGAGGGCGCGGCTGATAACATCTATCTTGGTAAGATCATTTACCACTTCACCCTTATCCAATCCTTGCAAATTGACGTGGTAAAGACAATCCTGACCGTTGAGCATATCAATCATTCCTCGTTCTATGGGTTGTACAACAACAACACTACTGTTGAAGTCGGTTTTTTCGTTCATATTGAAAATAATCCAATCTACAAAGGCACGTAGAAAATTACCCTCTCCAAATTGGATAATACGTTCGGGACGTACAGCCTTAACGGCTGTTTGTTTGTTTAGCGGTTTCATTGTGATAATATTATAGTTTATATTTCTTTTTATTCTCTATACATTGTAACAGAATCTATGCTATTACAATGATTAAATACAAAGTGCTGATGTGCAGGAGATATTATGTTGAGATTGCTCAACACAACACTATCGGTGTATGCAAAGTAACCTCCCTCGTTACAAATAATATCCACATCCTCAATGGTAACATTACTTACAGGCATCTCGGGTAAACCGTGAAAATAGAAAGCACGACCGGCATTACGGCACTTTATATTTTTTATATGTATATTGCGGAATGTAGGTGTCTCTTCCGATATAGGCATCGCCTCAACCTCCGATGTTCCGCCTTGATCTTCGGTTACCGACTTACCACTATAATACAAGTTGAATGTGAGCGCATCGGCAGGTATATCGCACATATTTATATTTTCGATATATATGTGCTCAACAACGCCACCTCTACCTCGAGTACTCTTGAAACGCAATCCCACATCGGTACCGGTAAAGGTACAATTATCGACATAGACATAATTCACCCCTCCCGACATTTCACTACCTACCACAAAGCCACCGTGACCGTGTAATACTTGTGTATTGCGCACCACCACGTGACTGCAAGGACGTGCTCGACGTCGGCCATCGGCATCCTTACCCGACTTGAGGCATACGCCATCATCACCGGCATCGAGAATACAATCGGCAACAAGTACTCTATGACACGACTCAATATCTAGCGCATCACCATTCTGCGAATACCAAGGATTGAATATTTTCACATCTTTAATAATCACATTCTCACACATCAGAGGGTGCAACATCCAAGCCGGAGAGTTTCGCAATGTCACATTCTCAATCAAGACATTTTGACACTCGATAAAGCTCACCATCACAGGGCGCAACCAATGACGTATTGCCTCCCACTCTTGATCGGTTGTCAATCCTTGTGGATTATTGAATGAATCGCAGATACGATGACCTTCGTACGATTGCTTGCTAGGATACCATCTATCGCCATCGACATAACAACC
Organism: uncultured Porphyromonadaceae bacterium; assembly: GCA_937891845.1. GTDB lineage: Bacteria > Bacteroidota > Bacteroidia > Bacteroidales > Barnesiellaceae_A > Barnesiella_A. The sequence continues at coordinate 19,902 of CALATP010000025.1, forward strand.
GGGCTTTTTCAACAATGACTCCCATTGGCTATCGGTCACTTTGGCGCGACGCACAAAACGCCAACTATCACCGGCTCCATCAAAAACGCCCTCGCCGGTAAGAGCTATGTTTGTAGCATTACGCGCCCATATCGGGGATGTGCAACGACGTGTTTCCAAGCCCTCAAACGATGTTTCTATAATAGGATATACTTGTGGATTGTCATTGAAAATAACCAAAGCATTACGCTCGGTGTGTAATGCAACATTACTCTTTATCTCAATAGCTCCTGTAAACCACACACCCGCCGGTATGATAACACGACCTCCACCGTGTTCATTCACATCGACAATTGCACTGTTTATCGCATCGGTATTATCGGTGATGCCATCACCCACAGCACCAAAGTCGGTAATATCTACACTGTAATCGGGAAATATAGGCCGTACGACAGGCTCGGTTTCAAAAGGTACATTTTCATAATACTCGGACAATTCATCCACCTCGACAGACGATTGGCAACCCCATAACGCTAATAACGTTGCTGACAATAAAACTATTTTTTGAGTTATTCTGTGCATATCACGGTATAGTTTGAGAAACTTCTAATCGTTACATTTTTTACACTGCAATATTAAGAATTATCCTACCCTTTTGCAACCAAATATAACAACATAAAACTACATTATATTCACAAATTAATAATATATAAAATTAAAAAAATGTATGGGATGAGATTATGGCATTGCAAAATACAACCTTAAGATCGTACAACAAAACGAGTTAAAGAACAATCGCCTCAACTCACACACCTTCCCACACAACTTGTTTATAAATCCTGATACACAGACCATTAGATCGCTCACGCAGTTACACCGATAACACAACGTCTGTCGCATCGGCCGAGTAAGTAACACATTCTCATCATATTTTTATACACTTTTCTTCTCAATTCTATAAAATCATTTTAATAAAATTAGTACCTTTGCGATGATGAGATACATATCTCATTACTACAGCGGTAGTCATTTATATTAACAAAGCGTTTTTTGCTTTATCCATTTCACGAAATTCGCCAAAATTTTAAGTACAGGATAATGCAGTCATAAAACGCCTATGCTTGCTTATACCCACCCTGCAAGGGGTTCCATTATAGGCAATGCGTGGGGTGGGCTGTTTATTGTACTTAGGGCGTTTGGCGATGCCTCGTGAAAGATAAACGAATATCGTCCCACGCTCTTTTTTATACAACCACCTCTATGGGATGTGCGAGGTAAAAAAAATCAATTATGCTACCCGGCCAATACACACCTAGTAATAAGCGAATGGTGCAATATCACAACGAATGGGGTATATTACCTATGTGTGTTAATCAAAATCACACATTATTCAATGATGCTATCCGTATCTTCCAACTCACCGGCAAGACGTCTTCCACTCATCTGTTATCTTCTTAATTTACACCGGTATTCTTTATAGAGATATCTGTCAGTGCGCTGTATGTAGTTGCGCTTAAAATGTCGATACTAAAAGGTATTACGAGTAGTATCGTTACACATATCGAGCTACAACAGAACGAACGGCACTAATCTATACGATGCAATTCTTCTGACAAAAAAGATTACAATAGCGATATTGCCGGTAAAATTCGGCAATTACTTGTAACAACAAATCAATATGGTATAAATTTTAAGAGTCCTAAGTTCCACTTATGATTTCTTGGCGAACAATTTTATTAATCAATAAAATAGGTATTAAACACAAACTTTAATTTGATTGAAATATATTAACTTCTAAACAAAAACAACGATGAAAACAAAATTTCAAGAATCACTGCTCGCAATAGCTTGTCTATTGTGTAGCATCGGAGTGCAAGCACACGATTTCGAGTTGAATGGTATCTACTACAACATCACAAGCGATACCGACCATACAGTTGCAGTAACACATTATGGAGATGCAGCTGATGGAGTAGCCGACGAGTATAAATACACTGGAGCGGTGGCTATACCCGAGAGCGTAACATACAATGAAGTCACCTATGATGTCACTACAATTGGCAACAAAGCTTTCTACCAATGCGCTGGATTGACAGAAATAACTATTCCTAATAGCATCATTTCGGTTGAGAATAACGCTTTCGATGGTTGTAGCGGCCTGACAGAAGTTACTATTCCCAGCAGTATCACATCGCTTGGCGACTACTCTTTTGCCAATACTTATGGTTTAAAAACAATTAATTTCAATGCCGATAATTGTAGTTGTAACGTAGCACCATTTGCAATGAGTAATGCAATGACAATCAATATTGGAGAATCCGTTAAATCCATTCCCAATGATGTATTCGGTGAATTAAAAGACCTCGCAAACGTTTTTATACCGGCCGGCGTCAGCTATATTTCATCTCGCGCCTTTTTCGGATCAATGATAAAAAATATAGCAGTTGATGAAAACAATGCGGTGTACGACTCACGAGAAAATTGCAATGCAATTATAGAGACAGCCACCAACAAACTAATTATAGGTTCCGGCTATACAATAATTCCCGAAGGCATCACATCAATTGATGATTTGGCATTTGTGTATAATCTAAATCTAACTTCTATTACCATACCTTCCAGTGTTACCACGATAGGCGAACAGTCCTTTTTGTTCTGTGATAATTTGACCGAAATCACCTGTTTGGCAACAACACCTCCTACCATAGGTTTTATGACATTTTTTATTGCAAACACATCTATTCCCGTATATGTACCGGCAGAAAGTCTCGATAATTACAAGGCACAATGGGGACTCTTTTTACCCAACATACTGGCTATAGTCAAGGCTTCATCACTTACTCTTGATAAAAATGAATTAAATATATATGTTGACGATCAAGTAAGTTTGACAGCCACAGTACTGCCCGATAATACAAGCAATAAAAAAATCGTATGGTCTACATCCAACAGCGAGGTGGCAAGTGTCGATGAGAATGGTCTTGTAACAGCTCTTACAGCCGGTACAACCACTATCACAGCTACCACTACCGATGGCAGTAACCTCTCAGCCTCTTGCGAGGTAACAGTGGAGCCCAAGAAAGTAAAATTGACTTTGCAAAATTCATACTATAATAATGTGATATTCTTCTTGACATCGGGTACTGAGCAACAAGTACAAATCATAGATACCGACCCGATGTTTGTATTGAATACAGTAATGTACAACGAAGAAGATGTCACCGACCAATTGGTTGATGGATTCTACACAACCCCTGCAATTGTAGAAGATGCCGTTCTCAACATCAGCTACCAGATTCCCACTGCTCAAAATGCGCCTATGCACAACAGCCACATCAAAGCCTACGGTTATCGTGGCGATGTGGTGGTGACAGGTTGCGAGAAAGGTGACAACATTGCCATTTATGATGTAGATGGCATTTTGGTACGCACTATCTTTGCTACAAGCAACACTATGCGCATTGCTATGCCCACCAATGCAGTGTACGTAGTAAGAGTGGCTGATACTGCTGTAAAAGTAGCATTGTAATCACCGCGCAAGTAATTTTTTTCAACAAACCAAATCAATAAAATGAAACACAGGCTGTGCCGAATAAGGGCGCAGCCTGTGTTGCTATATATAAGATTATGAACAAGATACCACCAACCCATATTTACCCACCTCCTACAACAATAGCACACTAAATGAATATTCTCCCAAACAAAAGAATTTATCAATCTGTATAATTTATTGAAGGGGTATATGATAATTTTTGTACATTCGCAGTGCAAAGTTCAACTTTAACATAATACCACGACACGATGAAAAAAATTCTATTTGCACTTGTATCCATCATCACAACATTACTATTGCTTAGTGCCCGCAGCGAACAAGAACACGCATTCACAATCTTTATGATAGGCGACTCGACAATGGCCAATAAAGACCTTAAAGGAGGTAATCCCGAACGTGGATGGGGATTTGTCCTGCCGGGATTTTTCAGCGAAGAGGTACGCATAGACAACCACGCCCGCAATGGTCGCAGTACCAAAAGTTTTATTGACGAAGGCCGCTGGGAAAAGGTCTTGAACAAAATACAACCCGGTGACTATGTATTCATACAATTTGGACACAACGATGCAAAAACCGACGAAAAGCGCCATACCGATCCGGGCTCGACATTCGATGACAATCTGCGTCGTTTTGTCAACGAAACACGTGCCAAAGGAGGTATTCCGGTACTCTTCAATTCTATCGTTCGTCGCAATTTTGTCAACGACACACTCACCGACACTCACGGAGAGTACAGAGAAGTACCTCGTCGCATAGCCGAGGAGATGGATGTACCATTCGTCGAACATAACGCTCTCACACACAAATGGGTATCGGAGCTTGGAGACGAAGCATCTAGAAAATATTTTATGTGGGTAGAGCCCAACACATTGGCCTGCTGCCCCGACGGCAAACAAGACAACACACACCTCAATATACAAGGTGCAAAAGTTGTAGCACGAATGGCTATTGACCAATTGGCCATAGTCGTACCGGAACTCAAGCCCTATATGCGATTGTATGACATTGTGGTAGCACAAGATGGAAGCGGTGACGTATTCACTATTCAAGAAGCTATAAATCTGGTACCCGACTATCGCAAAGAGAAAGAAACACGCATCCTCGTACGTCGAGGTACCTATCAAGAGAAAATTGTCGTCGCAGCATCTAAACAAAACATCTCACTCATTGGGGAAGATAGTGTAATTATTACCGGAAACGATTATGCCCAAAAACTCAATCGATTTGGCGAAGAGATGGGAACATCAGGATCATCAACCTGCTATATCTACGGGGATGATTTTTATGCCGAAAATATCACCTTTGAAAATACCGCCGGAATGGTGGGACAGGCTGTGGCGGCCCTTGTCGATAGCGATCGTGCCATCTTCTACCGTTGTCGTTTTCTAGGTAATCAAGACACACTCTATCCGTTTGGCAAGAATCGCAAAATACGACAATACTATCGCGAATGTTACATAGAAGGCACAGTCGATTTTATTTTTGGATGGGATGCCGCTGTATACTTCGACCACTGCACTATCCACTGCAAGCGCGACAAAGGTTACATCGCAGCACCGGCCACACCACAAGGGTCGGAGTATGGATTTATATTTTCCGAGTGTCATCTCACTGCCGATAAAGGCGTAGAAAATGTATATCTCGGACGACCCTGGCGACCCTACGGACAAGCCGTTTACCTCAACTGTAAAATGGATAACTATATACACCCCGAAGGTTGGCGAGTGTGGCACAACAAGGAGAATCTGACAACCCCCACAATGGGCGAATATGGTTGCACCGGAGAGGGAGCCAATAGCACTCAACGTGTCGATTGGGCAGTAACGATAACCAATCCCGAGCAATATAGCATTGAAGCCGTATTGAGCGGAAAAGACAGTTGGGATGCGCCCTCAGCACTTGTAAACAAGAGCTCAAAACGTCCTATTGTTACACGATAAAGCGTCTACGTTGCAAGCCCTGCAAGCAAGGATAGAACAACGCTGTATTGCACAAGCCGGCAAAAGCATAGAAAGCATAGAAAAAACGCCCAACATCTATAAAAATATAGGTATTGGGTATATGTTATTTCGATAATATTTAGTAATTTTACGACCGATTTGTACGGGAGCATCAACGCCCTGCATTACAGATGTAACAAAACGAAAGAAAATACACTTAAAATACACTTAATCAATAAAAAACTATGGCAGAAAGTAAAGAAAAACTGTTTGACCAATTTCCACCTGTAAGCACACAGGAATGGAAAGACAAAGTGGTCGCAGACTTGAAAGGAGCCGATTTTGACAAAAAGCTCGTATGGAGAACCTCAGAAGGGTTCAATGTAAATCCGATGTACCGTGAAGAAGACATTGAGAACTTGAAAACTCTCAACTCACTTCCCGGAGAGTATCCCTATGTACGTGGTACACGCACCAATAACGAGTGGATGACTCGTCAAGACATCGATGTAGTAGACTTGAAAGCAGCCAATGAGAAAGCTCTCGACATCCTCGAAAAAGGTGTTGATTCACTTGGTTTCCACCTCAATGGTGAGCAAATCTGTGCTGACTGTTTGGCAACATTGCTCGATGGTATCCACGCCGACTGTGTTGAAATCAACTTTATGACTTGCATCCGCAATGCAGCTAAGTTGGCAACAGCTCTTACCGAGTACTACACAGCCAAGGGTTACAACCTTGCCGAATTGCGTGGTTCAATCAACTTTGACCCCTACAAACGCATCCTCAAGAAAGGTCGTGATGTAGAAAATGTAGTAGCTATGGCCAACGAAGTATTGGCAGCTGCTGCTCAATTGAAAAAATATCGCGTACTTGCAGTAGATGCATTGCTCATCAACAATGCCGGCGGTCACATCACTCAAGAACTTGGTTACGCTCTTGCTTGGGGTAACGAGTGGATGGCTGCTATGACAGAAGCAGGTTGCAAAGCCGAAGAAGTTGCTTGCCGCATCAAATTTAACTTCGGTATCTCTTCAAACTACTTTATGGAGCTTGCCAAGTTCCGTGCAGCTCGTATGTTGTGGGCTCAAATCGTAAAACAATACAATCCTGCTTGCGACTGCGCTTGCAAGATGATGGCTCACGCTACAACTTCTGAATTTAATCAAACAATCTACGATGCACACGTAAACTTGTTGCGTACTCAAACAGAGACAATGAGTGCAGCCCTCGGTGGTGTAGACTCTATCACTACACTTCCCTTCGACAAGGCTTACACCACTCCCGATGAGTTCTCTGAGCGCATCGCACGCAACCAACAATTGTTGCTCAAAGAAGAGTCTCACCTCGACAAGATTACCGACCCCGGTGCAGGTTCATACTATATTGAGAACTTGACAGTAGCTATCGCCGAGCAAGCTTGGAAATTGTTCCTCGACATCGAAGAGCGCGGTGGTTTCCACGCTGCATTGAAAGCCGGTTACATTCAAGAGCAAGTAAACACTGTAGGTGTAGAACGTCTCAACAATGTAGCACGTCGCAAAGAGATACTCTTGGGTAGCAACCAATATCCCAACATCAACGAGAAGGCTGCCGACAAGATTGCACCCGCAGAGGCTTGCGGTTGCGGTTGCTCGGGCGAGTGCAAACCCGAATTGCCTACTCTCAACTTCAAACGCGCAGCCAGCGATTTCGAGGCATTGCGCCTTGCCACAGAGGCTGCCGAGAAACAACCCGTAGTATTTATGCTCACTATCGGTAACTTGGCTATGCGTTTGGCACGTTCACAATTCTCATCAAACTTCTTCGGCTGTGCCGGTTATAAGATTATTGACAACCTCGGTTTCGACACAGTACAAGCCGGTATCGATGCAGCTCTTGCTGCCAACGCCGACATCGTAGTACTCTGTTCAAGCGACGAAGAGTATGAAACTCTCGCTCCCGAGGCATTCAAGTATCTCGACGGTCGCGCACAATTCGTAGTAGCAGGCGCTCCCGCTTGTACCGAAGACTTGAAAGCTGTAGGCATCACCGAGTTTATCAACGTACGTAGCAACGTATTGGATACACTCAAGAGCTTCAACGCCAAATTGTCTATTTAATCACTTGTAAAAAAGAAAAAAGATGAGACCAAATTTCAAAAATATAGATATTAAGGCCGATGCTTTCGGTCAAAAGGCTTGCGGCTCGGTACCCTGCAACGAAGCAGACAAATGGGTAACACCCGAACTTATCCCCGTAAAGCCCACATATACTCGCGAAGATATTGAAGGACTTGAGCACTTGAACTATGCTTCGGGTCTTCCTCCTTTCCTCCGTGGTCCGTACAGTGCAATGTACGCTATCCGTCCTTGGACAATCCGCCAATATGCAGGTTTCTCAACAGCCGAAGAATCAAATGCATTCTATCGTCGTAACCTCGCATCGGGTCAAAAAGGTCTTTCGGTTGCATTCGACCTTGCCACACACCGTGGATACGACGCCGACCACGCCCGCGTTGTAGGTGACGTAGGTAAAGCAGGTGTTTCTATCTGCTCACTCGAAGATATGAAAGTTCTTTTCGACGGCATTCCTTTGAACAAAATGTCGGTATCAATGACTATGAATGGTGCTGTACTTCCCGTACTCGCATTCTACATCAATGCCGGTCTTGAACAAGGTGCCAAACTCGAAGAGATGGCCGGTACTATCCAAAACGACATTTTGAAAGAATTTATGGTGCGTAACACATACATCTACCCGCCTGAATTCTCAATGCGTATTATTGCCGACATCTTTGAGTACACATCTCAAAATATGCCCAAATTCAACTCAATTTCAATCTCGGGTTATCATATGCAAGAAGCCGGTGCAACAGCCGATATCGAACTTGCTTATACACTTGCCGACGGTCTTGAATACCTCCGCGCCGGTGTAAACGCCGGTATGGACATCGATGCATTTGCTCCCCGCTTGTCATTCTTCTGGGCTATTGGTATGAACTTCTTTATGGAAGTAGCCAAGATGCGTGCTGCTCGTATGTTGTGGGCTAAGATTGTAAAACAATTCAATCCCAAGAACCCCAAGTCACTTGCATTGCGTACTCACTCACAAACATCGGGTTGGTCACTAACCGAGCAAGACCCCTTCAACAACGTAGGTCGTACTTGTATCGAGGCTATGGGTGCAGCACTCGGTCACACTCAATCATTGCACACCAATGCTCTTGATGAAGCCATCGCACTTCCCACCGACTTCTCGGCACGTATTGCTCGTAACACTCAAATCTACATCCAAGAAGAAACCTACATCACCAAGGAGATTGACCCCTGGGCAGGTTCTTACTACGTAGAGTGGTTGACCAACGAGTTGGCACACAAAGCGTGGGAACACATCCAAGAAATCGAGAAACTCGGTGGTATGGCCAAGGCTATCGAAACAGGTATTCCCAAACTTCGCATCGAGGAAGCTGCAGCACGCACACAAGCACGCATCGACTCGGGCAAACAAACCATCGTTGGTGTTAATAAATATCGTCTTGCCAAAGAGGCTCCCATCGATATTCTCGAAATTGACAACACAGCTGTACGTGAGTCGCAAGTGGCTCGTATCGTAGAGTTGAAAGGCAAACGCGACGAAGCTGCTGTACAAGCCGCACTCGAAGCTATTACCAAGTGTGTTGAAACAAAAGAAGGCAACTTGCTCGACCTCGCAGTTAAGGCAGCTCAAGTACGTGCTACTTTGGGTGAGATTTCAGATGCTTGCGAGAAGATTGCAGGACGCTATAAAGCAGTAATCAGAACTATTTCAGGCGTGTATTCTTCAGAAAACAAACAAAGCGACGACTTCAAGAAAGCAACAGAACTTTGCGAGAAATTCGCCAAACGCGAAGGTCGTCAACCTCGTATTATGATTGCCAAAATGGGTCAAGACGGTCACGACCGCGGTGCCAAAGTTTGTGCAACAGGATATGCCGACTGTGGTTTCGACGTTGATATGGGACCCTTGTTCCAAACTCCCGCCGAGGCTGCTCGTCAAGCAGTAGAAAATGACGTTCACGTTCTGGGTGTATCGTCACTTGCTGCCGGTCACAAGACTCTCGTTCCCCAAGTTATTGAGGAGTTGAAGAAATTGGGTCGCGAAGACATCATCGTTATTGCCGGTGGTGTAATTCCCGCTCAAGACTATGACTTCCTCTATCAAGCCGGTGTTGCCGCCATCTTCGGTCCGGGTTCTCCCGTATCACGTTCGGCTTGGCAAATTCTTGAAATCCTCTTGGGCGAAGAATAATAGTCAATCCTCATTTCAAATAGTCGGATGCTGCACCACATTGTGATGCAGCATCTTTTTTTATTACTCATCAAGACCGGCACAATACACATTATATATATAGCATAACGCGATACCACAATGCAAACATCCTTCATCACCAAACGAGGCGTGATTATTACTATATCAAACAAGAGAGAAACGAAGAATAAAATATTTTTTTAAATATCACAACAAAATATTGCATATTTAAATTATAAATCGTAAATTGCACAACAAATGAGAAAGAGGTATAACACAATTGTCACTTATTTTGCACTACAACTTTTCGGTATACTTATCATCACGACATCACTAGCCGGATGCAACCATCCGATAACAATGGAAGAGAGTGCAAGAATAGACACACTGACACACTATCTTGAAGAAGGAGACATTGTATTTCGTAAAGGTGAAGGTCTAGTGAGCCGAGCGGTTGTGTCAAACGATATAGGAGGAAAATATTCTCATATAGGAATGGTGGTAAGAGATGGAGACTCACTGAAAATCGCTCACGCTGTGCCGGGAGAGCCCGACTATGAAAACGACTTCGACCGTGTTAAGTGCGATGCGATAAGTACATTTTTCTCACAAAAGTACGCCGTAAACGGTGCAATAACGAGGTTGCCACTCACACAAGAACAGAAATCAATTCTCTCAAGAGAAGCGTTGCAAAAAGTAAAACAAAAAACAAAATTTGACCACAATTACAATCTGAATGATACAACCAAGCTATATTGTACCGAGTTTATACAGCTGATATACTCAAAAGTGGGAATAGATATATGCGAAGGCCGACGCTCATCGTTAATCATTCCCGGCATACGTGACGAACTCATTATGCCTTCCGATATGTATGATAACTCTTGTTTGAAAACTATATATTATTATTAATACAAACTTTTAAAATTTTATGTTATGAAAAAATCAATTTTGTACTTGGCAAGTTGTTTGTTGGCAGTAGTTCTTTTCACTGCTTGTGGTGGCGGTAAACCGGCAACTCCCAGCGACAAAGCAAAAGATTGCATCGAGCTACTCAAAAACTACGACTACGAAACCCTAACCCAAGACCTCTATTTTGCAGAAGATGTTTCGGCCGAAGAACAAGAGCAAACCAAAGAAATGCTTACAGCTCTTTTTAACGAAAAACTTAAACCCCAAATCGAGAGCCACGGAGGTATTGCTTCTTACGAAATTGTAAGTGAAGAAATTTCGGAAGATGGTACAACAGCTGTTGTAAAAGCAGTTTATACCTACGGTGATGGTACTACCGAAGAAGCAAAATATGATATGGTAAACGACAATGGAGAATGGAAACTATCTCTTAACAAATAAGCCTGTTTACAACCAACATAATGGCGGTCGGGATTTCCCTGACCGCCATTTTTATTTACTCTCCTCGGCTGATTTAGACCAACCAGGCAGTCACTTACAATCAATAACAGCAGTACCGGCAGGCAAAACAATACTAGAACACATCAACAACCGGCAGTTGCAATTGCGATGTATAAACAATAGGACTATAACATACGCTTTAAGCATCTATTTTCAATTGATTGTTACTTTTTTTTCATACCTTTGTCCATTGGTGTACAAGCGGTATATTTGAATAAAAAATCACAAAAAATTTCATCATACCACACTTATTATATCACCCAACAACCCCAAAGGGAACAATGAACTTAACAAGTCGCATACAAGAGTATATCGAATGTGAAAAACTACTCACGCCACATAGTCGCGTGGCAGTAGGTTTGAGTGGCGGAGCCGATTCGGTTGCGTTGCTGGCCATCCTTACACACCTGGGGTATGAGTGCGTAGCTTGTCATTGCAACTTTATGCTACGAGGTGATGAGAGCATACGCGACCGCAACCACGCCCAACACATTGCACAACAATTAGGAGCCACATACACCGAAACCACATTCGATACAACAGGTTATGCCTCAAACAACGGCATATCAATAGAAATGGCGGCTAGAGCATTGCGCTACGAATGGTTTGAACAGGTGCGACAAGAATATAACTGCGCAGCCATTGCTGTGGCACATCACCGAGATGACAACACCGAAACAGTATTGCTCAACCTCACCCGAGGAACAGGCATTGCCGGTCTTACAGGTATGCAACCTCGCAATGGTTACATTATCCGCCCATTGCTGTGTACGACACGCAACGAACTGCTACAATACCTCAACGATACAAAACTAGAATACGTAACCGATAGTACCAACCTCGAAGCCATATACACCCGCAACAAATTGAGGCTGGAGATTATTCCAATGTTACGCGAAATAAATCCTTCGTTCGACAACAGCATTGAACGCACAATTGCCCATCTGCGCGACAACGAAAAATTCTACCGCAGTACCATAGAGCAATGGCGCAAAGAGGTATGTATAGAACGTGATAATACACTATACATAGATCTTGCTACCCTTCACACCGCACCGGCACCGGCAACACTACTGTTTGAGATATTATCACCGCTAGGATTTAATGCATCACAAATCGAAAGTATGGCAGCAGGTAAGCTGCCATCAGGCAAGCAATTTATCACTGCTACACATCGCGCCATAAGTCATCGAGATAATCTGGTAGTCACCTCCAACGACAATGACCATAGCAACGACATCTTGGCGGTATGGCAAGAAAACGATACATCGGCACACTGCGGTCTATCATTTTCACTGCACGACAGTGACAACTTCAACATCATACGCAACCCCAACGTGCTATGTTTGGATGTTGACAAAATAACATATCCACTCATATTGCGACGTTGGCGCAAAGGCGACTCTTTCATACCATTTGGGATGAAAGGTCGAAAAAAAGTAAGTGATTACTTCAATGACCATAAATTCTCTCTTGTAGAGAAAGAAAAAGCATTGCTACTATGCGACAACAACAAAATTGTATGGATAGTAGGAGAACGCTCAAGCAATGAAGTGCGCGTAGATGCAACAACCCGAAAAGTGTTGGTTATAGAATATAAAGCATAAGCTACACCCAGTCAGGTGAACTTCGCACAAACAGCATCACACTGTGCATAAAATTATGTTAAAACGATAAACAAGACACTACAACGAGTGTTTATTATAGAAAATTCTTATATATTTGCACCACAAATTCCAAGAGGTAATACAAATTATTCTCAAAACCTCAAATATAAGATTTCCTTTAATTTAATAGAATAGGTCAACATACGAGCCACAAAAGGGCATCGTATCATCGCCAAGAAAAATAACATTGACAGATGTACAACATTTTTGAACTCAAAGCAAAAACGTTACCCGAACTGATTGAGATAGCAACACAATTGGGCTTAGAAGTCAACAATAATATCTCACAAGACGATTTGGTATATACAATACTCGACGAGCAAGCCATCTCGGCTAGCAAAACTCCACAAGCCGGAGATGGAAAAAAACGTAAAAAAAGAGGCCGTCCTGCTAAAGAAAAGACCACTGAGGTTGTAGCCGAAGAGGACAACACGCCTGAAGACACAGCGTTGTCAGCCACAACAGAGGTAGAAGAAACAACTACCCGACAAGAGCCCGAAACAACAGTTCAAGAAATAAACGAAGAGCAACCAACCGAAACTCCTCGCCCCAAAGGTCGTCCGGGTCGCAAGAAAAAACAAAAAACCGACGAAACTCAAGAAGAGGTCACAGACACAACACCCCTAGAAGAGAAACAAGAGGTTATCGACAACAAGATTGTTGCCGAATTGACAGACGACACTGCTTCTAACCCTATCAAGACACAACGCAAACGCATAACAAAAGAAGAAAAAAAAGCGGTTGAAAACGATACCGTAAAGAAAGACGAGGAGCATATCGAAGATGTTCAGACTCAAGAGGAAACTCCTCAACAAGTCCAAGAAGAGCAAGAAAAGAACATTCAGGTAGAAGAACAAAAGCCCCAAGAACCTACACTTCCTCCCACTCCCGGTCTGTCGGCTTTCTTCCCCAAGGCTACCCGATTTATCTCTCGAGACAAAAACGGTAACATTATAAAGCAACAAATTACCCCTCAAGTCAAGGAGAATAACAACGATAACAACAAGCAACAAAATAAAAACAACAAGCGTAACAAACAACCCAATAACATTCCCAACGAGGAAGGACGTCAAGAAGAACCCATACGCGACGAGATGTATCCCAACGAGCGTCTATACGACTTTGAGGGCATACTGATGGGCTCGGGTGTATTGGAAATGATGCCCGACGGTTATGGTTTCTTGCGCTCACCCGACTACAACTACCTCACTTCACCCGACGACATCTACGTATCGCAATCGCAAATCAAGCACTACGGTTTGAAAACAGGTGACGTGGTAGAGGGTCCCATCCGTCCACCCAAAGAGGGAGAAAAATACTTCCCATTGGCCAAGGTCGACCGCATCAACGGACGCCATCCCGAGTTTGTTCGCGACCGCGTACCATTCGATCATCTCACACCCCTCTTCCCCAACGAGAAATTTGATCTCACCAGTGGAAAATCTTGCAACTTATCTACTCGCGTAGTAGATATGTTCTCGCCTATAGGTAAAGGTCAACGCGGACTCATCGTAGCTCAACCCAAAACAGGTAAGACAGTCATACTCAAGGATATTGCCAATGCCATATCGGAAAACCACCCCGAGGTGTATATGATAATCTTACTCATTGACGAGCGTCCCGAGGAGGTAACAGATATGGCTCGTAGTGTGAAAGCAGAGGTGATAGCATCGACCTTTGATGAGCCTGCCGAGCGCCACGTAAAAGTGACAAACATCGTACTCGAAAAGGCCAAACGTATGGTAGAATGTGGTCACGACGTAGTCATCCTGCTCGATTCAATCACTCGCTTGGCTCGTGCATTCAACACCGTATCTCCGGCATCGGGTAAAGTATTGTCGGGTGGTGTCGATGCCAATGCTCTACACAAGCCCAAACGATTCTTTGGTGCAGCTCGTAACATCGAGAACGGAGGCAGTCTCACCATCATTGCCACAGCCCTTATCGACACCGGCTCGAAGATGGACGAGGTTATCTTTGAGGAATTCAAAGGAACCGGTAATATGGAGTTGCAACTCGACCGTAAACTATCAAACAAACGTATCTTCCCGGCAGTCGACATCAATGCATCCAGCACACGTCGCGACGACCTACTCCACGACAAAGAGACCCTTAACCGTATGTGGATTTTACGTCGCTACCTTGCCGATATGAACTCGGTAGAGGCGATGGAGTTCCTCAAAGAGCGTCTCGAACGCACATCATCCAACGAAGAGTTTCTACTCTCGATGAATGACTAAAAATAAGCTCTTTCAGACCTATTCTCAAAACAAGAATATGGTGCTGTGTCATTGTAAAACGACTCCCGGAAGTTGAACAAGATAAATATCATCCGACTATGAAGGTGTCTCAAAATTATAATGACAACTCTGAAAAGTTATAGATTATTACATTAAAAGGGTGGCATCACTACTCAACACAGAGTTGGATGCTACCCTTTTTCATTCAATGGGTACTATCAAAATTCAAATTATAAGTGCATATTCCCAAAAAAATTGAGTTTTGAGACCTCTCATTTTTAATTGGCTTAGACAAGATTTCGCTTTTTATTTCCACGTATATATTATCTTTGCACATCTAAACAAAATTTTATAGCACAAAACAATGTCAAGAATTACAACCCTACTCATTGCAACCCTTTTAGCAACCATAAACTTTATAGGTTCGGCCAAAGAGATTACCTATGAAATAGCAAAAGAGACAGCCGATAATTTTTTATCACTCGATAACGAATGGCATAACACGACAGATGCAAAAGTGCAATTGGTAGAGAAAGATGGTATTCCGGCATACTACATAGTAGAATACACAGCCGGTGGTTGGGCTATCGTATCGGCACAATCGACATCTACGCCCATCATTGGGTATAACACTTCAGGAGAGTTTGCATCACCGGCACCGATGCAGGAACTGCTTGACTTCAATGCAAATCTCATCACTACTCGCGCCAAGGATACGCACCTAACCGAACATAACGGATGGAAACAGATAAGACAACACAAGGCTGCTGCCGAGCATATTATCAACACCACTCCCGATATTGCCCCGCTCATTACCATCAACCTCAATCAATCATATCCGTTCAATATGTATTGCCCTATGATAGATAGCTTTAGCAGCGTAACCGGCTGTGTTGCAGTGGGTATAGCACAAGCTATGATGGTACAAGGTTATCCACCCCGACCCTACGGCAGCCACACATACATATCGTCCAACACAGGCATAATAAGTGTCAACTACGACTCCGAACCTGCATACGATTGGGATGCCATTTATGCCAGCGAGACAACAGGCAAATACAACGAAATAGCACGACTGTTGTATCATATAGGCGTTTCGGTAAATATGAAATATGGACTGGTAGATGGCTCGGGAGCAAATACCGAGTATGTAGCAGATGCTTTAATCAACAATTTCGGCTACAGCAACAAAACCATACACTACACATCAAGATGCCCTGACAACGATGAGTGGCTTGAACTAATACTCAACGAACTAGTACACGGACGCGCTGTTATATATAGCGGAACGAGCGAGACAATAGGTCACTGCTGGAATATAGACGGATGGAAACAATCGACTCAAATGGTGCACTGTAACTGGGGATGGGCCGGATATGGTAACGGCTACTTCAGTCTTACTAATATGAGCGATTCTTATCAAGGTGTCTCTTTCCTATATGATCACGGTGCTATCTTTGGTATTGCAGCACCTACAGCAGCCCCCTATGAGATTATACTTCACAATAGACAATTTGCCACCGGTACTGAGGCCGGTACTGCATTGACTTATGTCGAGACAGTTTCGGCCGACAATAACGCCACATTCGACTACGAACTATTTGGCCCCGAAGGCGAACCAACACCCTACCGCATTGAGGAGAACAAACTTACAACAACCGAGACAATCGTCGATAGCAACAAGTTTAAATACTTACGCATCAAAACGACAAACACACACACCGGTGAGTCATACGAAAAGGAATTTCATATACAGATTGTAGCATCGCACACGCACAAACTTTTAGGTATATACGATACGTATGCCAATAGTGCCTTTGATGGCTATCCCGACCAGAAGTGGCAAATAACCATCACTGCCGACCGTAACGAGCCCAACAAAGTGTGGTTGCGACCTATTTGCTTATTCAGTTCGCTATTACCCGAGTCGGTAGCACCCGCATACGCCATATACAACGAGGCCGACAGCACACTGACTATGCCATTGGGACAAGTATTATTTGAAACAACAAAATACAAGATGATTACTGCCATAGGTACAAACGATGGCGAGATTGTGACTACAGGAGATATTACATTACAGATTTCACAAAATGATACCGGACATACAATATCTTTTGCATCTGACTATGTATTTGGCGTTGGCAATGTGATAAGTAACAAATGGTGGTATCAGGCCATACATAACATAAAGCTTATCCAGAAGGCATACGCCCCAACTATGCCCTACGATATAGAGTTGAGCAATACAACATTTGCCATAGGCTCTACTATCAATACTGCATTGTCCGATTTTAATGTGCTTTGCGACGACAAAACTGCAACATTCAGTTATGAGTTGTACGACCTGGATAGTATGACTTCTCCTTATAAAATTGTCAACAACAAACTTGTATCGAGCGAGCCAATATCTGATAACGACAAATTCAAGTTCATACGCATAAAAGCAACTAATACTCTTACCGGAGAGTCACTTGAGAAAGAATTTGATATTCATATCGTTGAGAATAAATCGGCGTCGTTGGAAGGCTCCTATAGTGCCTACGCACATAGTGCCATACCCGGTAATCACAATGAAGGATGGCAAATTACCATCACTGCCGACAAAGAACAACCCAACAAAGTGTGGATAAACCCCATATTCTTGTTTGCCAACTTTGAGGCTAAAGACATTGCGCCCTTATACGCTACTTACGATGTAATAACAGAAACACTCAACCTTCCTTTGGGGCAATTAGTTCACGAACAGAAAGGCAGTTACCAATTTATTCTGGGAGCAACAAACAATGCTGAAGACATAGAAACAAGCGGTAGCATTGAGTTGCAAGTAACACATAATGAAGATGGGACACTGATACAACTTGATCCTGATTATATTGTAGGTATAGGCAATGCGATAGGTAATAGCTGGTGGTATCAAGGATTGCGACATATAACTTACAGTAAAAGAACCTCTAGCGAGATTGAGATAAATGGTATCTATTATAACATCAACGAAGAGGCAAAGAGTGCCGAGGTAACTTATTATGGCAATTCATATTATGAGCATAAGGACGAATACAACGGCACTATAAATATACCTACTACCATTGCCATAAACGAGACAACCTACAACGTTACATCTATTGGCGAATATGCATTTGCCAAGTGTGAAAACCTAACCCAAATTACCATACCTGCAAGCATTTCATATATAGACAAATATGCCTTTGCTTCGTGCTCGAAACTGACAACCATACGAGTAGAATCTGTCAACCCCGCAATTATCGATAAGACAACATTTATCGATGTAGATAAAAGCGCTGAACTTATCGTTCCCATTGGTTGCATAGAGACATATAAAACGACGGAATATTGGAATGAATTTACCAACATCAAAGATGTCAGCAGTACGGCAGACATTTCAATATATAACGAGATAGATATACACATTAACAATGGCACACTCAACGTTACCGGAGCTAGCGATGATGCAACAGTAAATATCTATTCGATAAGTGGAATTTTGCTGCACAGCACCACCGCACGTAACATAGCCGATATTACATTACCTCGTGGCATATACATTATCAGAGTAAACGACTCAATATTTAAGATAGCTATGTAACCACTACGCTGTGGTATACCACATACCCAAGTATTGCAAAGGGGCTGTATCGATTGATGATATAGCCCCTCATATCTATCACTCATAACATACTATCAAACCACACAGCATACTGCAAGATATCTACTTAGCACATATAATATGAATACATATATTCACCACTATATATAGTAATCAATTAAGAAACTGTGGCAAAATAACATCTTTGGCATAGTTTCTAATTTTATTATGATGCGAAATAAAAATATTGAATATAAATTTATAAATTTGTTCAACAATAGTACTTAACAAAGAAGAACATAACCAACAGCACAAAATATATGAAAAATCTCATCTGCCTCATCATTGCAATGATATTATCGCTACCCTGCGTAGCTCAAGAAAGCGACGCCATAGCATTTCCCGGAGCCGAGGGCTGGGGTCGACACGCCAGTGGTGGTCGTGGCGGTCGCATCGTTTTTGTAACCAATACCGATGACTACACCTCATCCGAGACACCTATCGAGGGTAGTTTTCGTGCAGCTATGCGCAGTGAGGGAAATGATCCGATAATTGTTGTGTTTCGCACCTCGGGACGTATCGACCTCAAAGAAGTACTGAAAGTAACACGAGGCAACATAACCATAGCCGGACAAACAGCCCCGGGCGATGGTATATGCATATCGGGCAGACGCATCTACTTCTCAGGAGAAAATTATATCATCCGTTATCTGCGCTTTCGTTCGGGAGATGGCAATGCCAGCAACGAATCGTCGCTCGATATAGAGAATGCACGCAATGTAATCGTCGACCACTGCTCTATGAGTTGGTCGGTCGAGGAGAATGTTACTATGTACGACAACAAATACACAACAATGCAATGGTGTATTCTCAGCGAGCCACTATATAAGAGTTGCCACAACAAGGGCAATCGCGGATATGGCGCACAATGGGGTGGAGAACATAGTACTTACCATCACAACCTCATTGCACACTGTATGAGTCGCGCGCCGAGACTCAATGGCGTACGCGATGACTCGCAAGGTCACGACTATCAAGTTACACAAGAGGTGGTAAATAATGTGATATACAATTGGGGCAAGAAAGAAGCTGTGTATGGCGGTGAATTATATTCGCAACTCGAAGGTGCTTATTGTTACAATATTCTACGCAACAACTATTATAAGGCAGGTCCGGCTACTTGGAAACAACAAGAACGATGGTTTGCACGCCTCAGCTACTCGGCCGGTGACAATCACGCAGGCGAGGGTCGGTATGGTTTGTGGTATATCGACGGTAACTATATGGAGCCTCAACCCGACCGTCCCAATCCTACCAATGACCGTTTTAAAGGCGACTATACAACTATCAATACCGACAATTGGTACAACAGCAACACTTCAAACAAAGATAAAGGTTTAGACCTGCAAGCATCACAATACGATGGAGACAACATCTTCCAACGCCTATATGAGCTACCCGAAGAGTCGAGTGGTGTAATTATCACATCGGCCACAGAGGCCTATGATGCCGTATTGGCACAGGCCGGCTGTCGAGTACCTCGACTCGATGCTATTGATGCTCGCATCATCGACGAGGCTGCCGGTCGCATTGCACCCGCATTTGGCACAAGCTATGGAGAAGGAACCGGTATTATCGACTCGCAAGAAGATGTAGGAGGTTATCCCGAATACAATACGACCTCATTCCCTACCGACAACGACAATGACGGTATGGCCGACGAATGGGAAGCCTTACAAGGCGTAGATGACCCCAACGGATATGATTTGTCCGACATATTCACCAACATAGAGATGTACTTTGAGTACATTATCGATAGTACGGCAGGTGTTACTCCCCCATCAGCAACACACAGCATATCGATGTGGTATGACGCGTCGGCACACGCTATTACGTTCAGTGCCACATCCTCTGTAACAACCCTGCAAATATACAACACGACAGGCATTGTTGTGGCTACCTACACACCCAATATCCCTGCCTCCACCTGTTTCCTACCCCGGCTTACACAAGGTGTATACTTGGCAGTGCTTATGCTAGACAACGGTAGCACTCACACTATCAAATTGGCTATCGGATAGGACAAAAATACCCGGACAACACATCCATCGCCCACACAGCCGGACACTTTTTCCCAACAAGTATTTGCAATAGCAAAAAGTTCCGACTCTTGATTTAAGTCATAAAAAATCGTATCTTTGCCAAATGGCACGAATAATGGCTATAGACTACGGACGTAAACGTAGCGGCATTGCCGTAACCGATACGTTACAGATTATTGCTAACGGACTTACTACGGTAAATTCGGGAGAACTCATATCATACATCCGAGACTATATCGCTCGCGAACCGGTAGAATGTGTTGTTGTTGGAAAGCCCAAACAGACCAATAATCAACAATCGGAAAATATGCGTTATGTGACTATGTTTATCAACTCACTGCGCAAACAGATACCCAACCTCAAGGTAGAACTTTACGACGAGCGTTTTACTTCGGTCATCGCACACCGCACAATGCTTGATGCAGGGCTGAAACGTATGGCACGACGTAATAAAGAGTTGGTTGACGAGATAAGTGCCACCATAATATTACAAGACTATTTAGAAAGCAAAAAATACAACAACTTATGATACTTCCTGTATATCTCTACGGACACCCCGTAATACGCAAAGTGGCCGAACCCATTGATGCCACTTACCCCGACTTGGCAAAACTCATTGCCGATATGTATGAAACAATGTATGCATCTGACGGTATAGGATTGGCAGCGCCCCAGATTGGTCGCTCTATTCGATTGGTCGTAATAGATGTTGATGCCCTAAGCGAAATTCATCCAGAGCTGGCCGGTGTCAAGATGACACTTATCAATCCTACACTAGAAGTAATAGAGGATGGTAAGAAATGCTCATCGGAAGAGGGTTGCTTGAGTGTTCCCGGCATACACGAATCGGTAACACGCATCGAGAAGATACACTTACACTGGTATGACGAAAACTTTGCTGAACACGATGAAGTTATCGAAGGATATTTGGCTCGTGTCATCCAACACGAGTGCGACCACCTTGAGGGTAGAGTTTTTATCGACCACCTCTCTCCCATCCGCAAACAACTTATCAAGTCAAAGGTTACAAATATCATAAAAGGTCGTGTCAACTGTGGCTACCGTGTAAAGGCAGCAGGAACAAAATAACAATTTCGCAAAAAAGAAATCTATTAATTATAAAATAGACTGCACGACACGTGTCGAAGGCAGTCGCAATCTATACTTAACTATGGCAGACGATAAAAAAGTAATCTTTTCGATGGTGGGAGTAAGCAAAATTTTCCCGCCTCACAAACAAGTACTTAAAGACATCTACCTATCATTTTTCTATGGAGCCAAGATTGGTATCATCGGTCTCAACGGTTCGGGTAAGTCTACCCTACTCAAAATCATTGCCGGTGTAGAAAAATCATATCAAGGCGAGGTCGTATTCTCGCCCGGCTATTCGGTAGGCTACCTAGAGCAAGAGCCCAAACTCGATAACGAAAAGACCGTTATAGAAGTAGTACGTGAGGGAGTACAACCTATACTCGACATCTTGGCCGAGTATGAGCGCGTAAATGAAGCTTTCTGCGACCCCGAAGTACTCGAAGATCCGGACAAAATGGAGGCTCTTATCAATCGCCAAGCCGAGCTACAAGACCAAATAGACGCAACCGATGCGTGGAATCTTGACAACCGTTTGGAACGTGCTATGGATGCTTTGCGTTGTCCTCCCGAAGACCAACAAATCAAATATCTTTCGGGTGGTGAACGTCGTCGCGTAGCATTGTGTCGTCTACTCTTGCAACAACCCGACATTCTATTGCTCGATGAGCCTACCAACCACCTCGATGCCGAGAGTATCGACTGGTTGGAACAACACTTGCAACAATATAAAGGTACAGTTATCGCCATCACCCACGACCGCTACTTCCTCGACCACGTAGCAGGATGGATATTGGAGCTGGATCGTGGCGAAGGTATACCCTGGCAAGGCAATTACACCTCTTGGCTAGACCAAAAGACCAAACGCCTTGCTATGGAAGAGAAACAAGCCAGCAAACGCCGTAAGACACTTGAGCGTGAGCTTGAATGGGTGCGTATGGCTCCCAAAGCCCGACAAGCCAAAGGTAAAGCCCGTCTTAACTCTTACGACCGACTTCTCAATGAAGACCAAAAAGAGCGCGAGGAGAAACTCGAAATATTTATCCCCAACGGTCCTCGATTGGGTAATAAGGTTATCGAAGCACAGGGAGTGGCCAAGGCTTACGGTGAAAAACTTCTCTTTGACAACCTCAACTTTATGCTACCTCCCAACGGCATCGTGGGTGTGATAGGTCCTAACGGTGCGGGTAAGACTACTCTCTTCCGTCTCATTATGGAACAAGAAAAGGTAGATAAAGGCAGTTTCGATGTAGGCGAAACAGTAAAAATAGCTTACGTAGACCAAACTCACAAAGACATCGACCCCGAGAAGAGCGTATATCAGGTCATTTCGGGCGGACAAGAGACATTCCGTATGGGTGGTCGCGAGATGAATGCCCGCGCCTATCTATCTCGATTTAACTTTACCGGTGCCGATCAAGAGAAACTCATCGGAGTACTATCGGGTGGTGAACGTAACCGTCTCCATCTAGCTATGGCACTCAAGGAAGAGGGTAACGTACTACTTCTCGACGAACCTACCAACGACATCGACGTTAATACATTGCGTGCGTTGGAAGAGGGTCTTGAAAACTTTGCCGGTTGTGCTGTTGTTGTATCGCACGACCGTTGGTTCCTCGACCGCATTTGCACTCATATTCTTGCATTTGAAGGCAACTCAGAGGTATTCTTCTTCGAGGGTTCTTATAGCGAATATGAAGAGAACAAACGCCGTCGTATGGGCGATGTTGAGCCTCAACGTGTACGTTACAGAAAGTTTGGAGAGTAACAACCTTATCAAACAACAAGATACAGACGTATCACTAAAATACCCCATCGCCTGCCGAACTTGCATCGGCAGGCGTTTTTTATTTGGATACTTTATGCATTGGGCTTACATATATGATATCTCCGATAGGGGCTTATTGCATTATACCGATACAGAATATGCACTCATAACAAAAGGTAGAATATCTACGTTTATCAATAAAAAAGTGGGCATACCTATTACAGGTACACCCACACCATTTGTGAACTATAAAACTATTACTTTCTTACAATCATCTTCTTGCCACCCACAATGTAAAGACCGTTATCGAGGACGTCTGATGCATTTACACCGGGCTTCAATGTAGTTACGTATTGGCCTTTGATGTTATAAACTACGCGAGCTACGTTAACATCGTTGGTCACAAAACCAAGACCATTAACCGATTCCAAAGTAAGTTTCGACCAATTAGGATCGTTGGCAAACAACTCAAAAGCTTCATCGGGAACGATAAGCTTGATAACTTTCAAATCGTTGATGTATTGGAACAAATCATTTGCATAATAGGGTGCTTCTGTACCTTCGAACAAACTCCAATCTATAGTTCTAAGAGCTTGACAATCACCAAACATAAACTTGCTGATAGTGATAGTAGCAGGAAGTTTGATTGTCACAAGTGACATACATTTGTCAAATGCACTCTCTGCATTTGTGATATTGGGGCAATTCGAGAGGTCAATCTCTGTGAGAGACTCGCAACCATAGAATGCATCAGTAATATTAGTTACATTAACACAACCTGAAAGGTCGATAGATTTGAGCGAGATGTTGTTTTGGAAAGCCGAACGAAGGCTCTTGAAGTTGGCAGCTTGCTCGGCAGCAGGCATAATCACAGTAGCAAGGGCCTTGCATCCCGAGAACACACCGTACATAGAAGTACCTTGCGATACATACAACCAAGTGTCGGGCTTAACAGTAATTTGACTCATATCCACCTCGGCAATAGTATTGTTGCCGGCAGGGGGGAAACCACTGTTGTTACCAATAGCAGCAGTGAGCGACTGGAAGTCTTCAGTACCCCACTCTCCGGTGAGGATAAGTTTCTTGGCTGCATTGAGACCCGAAGGAATATTTTGAGCATCGAAAGTATATGTGCCATCATTATCTTCAGCAACCTCAGCAGAGATGATAGGAGTTGCAACATAAGTCATTTGGTTCAACTCTACGAAGTTACCCAACTGACCGCCACGATTTTTACCCCACGCATAGATACGACCTTCATCGGTCAATACATTGGTATAGAATTGACCTGAAGCAATTTGAGTGATATTGATATTAGCAGGAAGTTTAACCTCTACGGGAGAGAAAGATTTGGGATCTAAGCCAAGATCTACCGATTTGCCATTACCATCACCGAGGGCACCATCGTTATTCGAGCCCCAAGCATATACTTTAGTGGCTACACCATTTTCGCCAGTAGCGATGATACGTGTTGACTCACAACCACTGATAAACACTACTTTACCTTCGATGGCTGTCACTTGACGAGGAGTGTAAATAGATGTTGTATCGTTACTTTGATATCCAAAGAGATAATCGTCTTGATTGTCACCCCAAGCCCACAATGTACCATCGCTCTTGATAGCATATGAGCAGTAGTTTACGGCAAAGACGTCTACCCAATCGGTTTCTGTACCATATTGTTTGGGAGTTTTAACAAAAAGACTGCCGGCACCTTCTGTCATATCAGCAAGTTGTCCTCTTTCGTTCCAACCCCACATCCACAACGAACCGTCTTCTTTTATACCCATACCGTGAGCAGCACCTACTACAACTTTTTTCCAATCAGTATCGGTACCTACTTGAGTAGGAGTAGTCTTGTTGGCAAAACCGCCCAAACCAAGGGCACACATTTCGCCTTCACCCCAAGCCCACAGTGTACCATCGGTCTTGATAGCAAATGCACTGTAACCAAAGAAACGAGTAGTGTTTACATATTTCCAATTGTTATCTGTACCGATTTGTGTGAGTTCTTTGTGAGCCGAGCCGTCACCGACACCTTGCACACCCTTTGAGTTATCACCGGCAGCCCATAGTGTGCCATCTTCTTTCAAGAAGAATGCGTAGGCTTTACCCGAAGCAACCATAACGAATTTATCGGTACTGATTTGTTGGGGAGTAGCAGTACGCTCGTCCGATCCTGCACCAAGACCCAACTGTCCGCTTTCGTTCCAACCCCAGCCCCACAGTGTGCCATCCTCGTCAATTGCGTAGGTACTAGCATCACCGGCTGTCACAAATTTCCAATTGTGTTCATAAGCCACAGCGCTCATAAACATTGACAAGCCCAATAAGGTTGCCACAATAGTCATAATTTTCTTCATAAACAGAGATATTATAAATGGTTATCTTTTTTGATTATTTACTTCTTGATTTTCACTGCATTGCCATTCGATGCACGTACTATATATATACCTTGACCCAGTGATTGAGCATCCAGTACATTCTCACCTTCGGTTACGGTTGTATTCATAACCAACTTACCCGAGATGTCGTATACTGCCACATCGCAAGCCTCTTGGCTATAAATTATTATATTACCATTATATGCACCGGCATTGAATGAAGGAAGAACTTTTGTGCTTTCTACTGCATCTACTTCGCTAATGCCCGAACGAATGATGGGGCATATCAAGAAACTACCGTTACCGCCACCATAGTTTGAGATAGGACGGAAATAGTCATATTCGCCTTCAAAACGACCGAATGAGTTGTGTGCCAAAAGGTTGTATTGTTGTTCCATTGTAAGCTCAACCCCTTTTGTATCGGCCAAGAGGCAGAAATCTTCAGTTTCGGGATCTTGAGAGAAACCTTCTATCGAGATAAAGAAATAGGGTTTTCCGTAGAGGTCTACCGGTATTTCAAACTGGATATTGGCAACTGCGCCATCATATGTTAGTGCCCACGCGCCATCTTCTCCGTCCGATTTGAAATCTTCAAAAGGTATCATTGCACCCTCTAGAGGGAGGTATGTAAATAGAATAGCTTCATCGGTAATGCTGGGCAACCACACCTGCATTCTTATCTGAGCCCCTTCTTTATATTTGGTAGGCTTGTGATGAAGGTAAATGTTCACACCATCGAGATAGGCATCATCTTGTGCAATCATAAAGAGGTTACCCCAACCCACTACTTGTGTGTTGTTGGTACCACCCACATAACCTCGCGAATCGCCTTCGTTATAGGTCATAGCACCTAGTGTATAGGTTGCTTCAGGATCGAAACCGAAGTCATCGTGACGACGCATATCGACAGTGGTAATCTCAACAGTACCACCGGTTTTAATCTTCTCGCTACCACCGGCCGATGTCATACTCATAGCGGGAGTATACGTGCTAGTGGAACCATCGGCGTATGTTGTAGTGAGTGTAGGCATATCATAGACACCGGCTTTATTATAAACAGCCTCTCCATCTTGTGTGGTAGCGGTTTCTGTCGCACTGCCGGGCATATTCCAAGACCAAGCAGTGGGTGCGCCGGTAGACATATCGGTATATTTTACAGGAGTGCCTAGTGGTGCCCACAAAAAGGCTCCATCGTTGATGGCTTTGTGGCGGGTAAGGAGATTGCATACCGGTTTGTTGTCAATCGATTTTGCGCCCAAATTGCGCAACACCTCAGGTTCGGCATAATAAGCCATAGGAGCTTCTTCTTGCGCCATAGCCGGTGATGTATATTTCACTTGGCTGGGTATTACCTTGACTGCAGGTATGTCGTCAGTGTTCACACTTACTGTTTGAGCAGACAACGTATTGGCTGCAAGCATTGTTAGTACAGAGATTAAGTAGATGTTTTTCATACAATAACAATTAAGTTTTTCTTTCTTCTTTAAAAAAACTTTTACCTTCACATTGCGGTAAAACTTTTCACAAATATATAATACAATTTTTTTTCACACAATAGTCACAATTCTTTTTTGATGTACATCAAAAGGAGAGGCTATTGCCTATTCATAACAACAGCCTCTCCTTTTGTATATTTGAGGTATGACCTCGAAAATACTTTCGATCGCTAAGAAATACTCAACTATACTTAATATTATTGTGCTTGCTTATCAGTAATTTTTATGACAATATCATTCTCATAATCATAACATACCTACTTGCCCTTGGCAAGTTCATTGCGCATACGACTCAAGTGCGATTGTGTCACGCCCAGATAGGATGCAATGATACCCAACGGTACTTTCATAATGATTTCCGAGCGGTCTTTTATAAGCGACATATATCGCTCTTTGACATCACCTTTTATCACTTTCGACTTGTACTCTTGATAGAAAAGTGTACCGTGCGCCAGACTCAACGCCCATCGGGCAAACTCGTGCGATGTGGCAATGAGTTCATCAAACTTGGCACGCGGCACGCGCATCACCACAGTGTCGCAGCAGGCTTCAAATTGGAAATAGGATGGCTTGCCAAAGTAATAGCAGTGCCACGAGATAAGCACAGTGCCTTTGAGAGCAAAGCTTTTGGTAATGACTTTATCATCTTCTTGATAGGTGCGCCTTATGATTCCTTCTTTTACTACATATATATTATCATCCATCTCTCCGCTCTTTATGATAGGATCATAGCGTTTGAGCCGTATCTCCTCCATATACGAACAAAAGTGATCTAATGCCTCTTCTGACAATTTGAATGGTGCCTCATCGGCTAGAGCTTTCTTAAATTCTTCCATTCCCGTTTCTTGCTATTTTTTAGTTTTTCAGTAAATTCACAACCGATTGATGCATTGTGCAGTATTATTTTACAAATATAGGTATTTCGTTTTATTTTCGCAAGACTACGAGAAATGTGTATCACGATTTTTAACAACAAGTAAAATAAAATAGCGAGTATGCACTGCTTTCGGCACACACTCGCTATACATTATACAGTATACATTATTATTACTTGTCGAGTTTCGAACGTAGTTGCTTGAGCATATCTTGAGTCATCGTATCGAGGTCATATTGCGGTTTCCAATCCCACTCTTCACGAGCGCAAGTATCATCCAGAGAGTTGGGCCACGAGTCGGCAATAGCCTGACGCAAGGGGTCTAACTCATACTCCATCTTGAACTCCGGCACATACTCGCGTATCTTGTTATATATAATCTCGGGATCGAACGACATTGATGTAACATTGAACGAATTGCGGTGAACAAGACGCTCGGGATTGGCCTCCATAATCTCAATGGCAGCACGCAACGCATCGGGCATATACATCATATCCATAAACGTACCCGGCTTGAGTGGGCACTTGAATGTTTCACCACGCACTGCCGAGTAGTAAATATCTACTGCATAGTCGGTAGTACCGCCACCCGGAGGAGCAACATACGAAATAAGACCGGGGAAACGTACCGAACGAGTATCGACACCAAAACGACGAGTGTAATAGTCCGACAACATCTCGCCTGTCACTTTGGTAACACCATAGATAGTGTCGGGGCGTTGTATGGTATCTTGGGGTGTACGATCCTTGGGAGTACCTTTACCAAACGAGCCAATAGAACTCGGTGTAAATACCGCACAACCCTTCTCGCGTGCCACTTCCAGGGTGTTATATAGTCCACCCACGCCTATTTTCCACGCCAACTGTGGCTTGGCCTCGGCAGTAGCACTGAGTAGTGCTGCAAGGTTATAAATTGTGTCGACATTATACTTTTCAACAGCATCGGCTATCTGTTGTGCATTGGTTATATCCACTTCGGCCGAAGGACCACTCTCGGCTACTATCCCCTTGGGCTCGGCTCCCTTAATATAGCCGGCAACAATGTTTCCACCGGGGTATTCTTGACGAAGTCTCATAGTAAGTTCTGTGCCTATTTGGCCTGTAGCTCCGATAACAAGAACATTCTTCATAGGTAACGAATTAAGTTTTTAAGGTGTATTTATTGAATATTTATTTTGCAAATATACTTTTTTCCCGAAAAATAACTATTTTTGAGCAGAAAATTTTTCACCTTAAATCTAAATATTATGTATAACGCTTTCAAGTCACACTTGACAAAAGAGTTGCAAGACATCAAGGATGCCGGACTCTACAAGCAAGAACGTATAATCACTACCCCTCAAAAAGCCGGTATCAATGTAGCCGGAACAGAGGGCGAAGTACTCAACTTCTGTGCCAATAATTATTTGGGTCTCTCCGACAACCAAGCACTTATCGATGCCGCCAAGAAAGCTATGGACACTCACGGCTATGGTATGTCATCGGTACGTTTCATTTGTGGCACACAAGACCTTCATAAAGAACTAGAACGTGCCATTAGCGAATATTTCCATACCGAAGACACTATACTCTACGCCGCTTGTTTCGATGCCAATGGCGGTCTTTTTGAGCCCCTATTCACAGAGGAAGATGCTATCATCAGTGATGCACTCAACCACGCCTCTATTATCGACGGTGTGCGCTTGTGCAAGGCCAAACGCTATCGCTATGCCAATGCCGATATGGCCGACCTTGAGCGTTGCTTGCAAGAGGCTCAGGCTCAACGTTTCCGCGTGATTGCCACCGATGGCGTATTCTCGATGGATGGCAACGTGGCACCTATGGACAAGATTGTAGAGCTTGCCGAGAAATATGATGCACTTGTTATGGTAGACGAGAGCCACTCGGCAGGTGTTGTAGGCCCCACAGGTCGTGGTGTAGCCGAGCAATTCAATTGCTACGGTAAGATAGACATCTTTACCGGTACATTGGGTAAATCTTTTGGTGGTGCTATGGGCGGTTTCACTACCGGTCGTAAAGAGATTATCGATATGTTGCGCCAACGCTCACGTCCTTACCTCTTCTCCAACTCGGTTGCTCCGGCTATTGTAGGTGCCAGCATCGAAATGTTCCGCACACTTCAAGCCAGTGATGCCCTACACGACAAGTTGATTGAGAATGTCACCTATTTCCGCGACAAGATGTTGGCTGCAGGATTTGACATCAAGCCCACACAATCGGCTATCTGCGCTGTGATGCTATATGATGCCAAACTCTCACAAGACTTTGCTGCCGAAATGCAGAAGGAGGGTATCTATGTAACAGGTTTCTACTATCCCGTAGTTCCCAAAGACCAAGCCCGCATCCGCGTGCAACTATCGGCCGGCCACGAGCGCGAGCATCTCGACCGAGCCATTGCGGCATTCATCAAGGTAGGAAAGAATTTGGGCGTAATTAAATAAACGCTACAAAACATAAGCATACAAGAGAACAAGGAGGCTGTGCAAAATGTAATATTTGCACAGCCTCCTCTTTTGTGTAATAATAGGCCAAACAACAGGCATAGAGATTAAAGGCGCAGGGTGCTTATAACGGTACTCGACAGAGAGAGCCACAGCTTCAGCGGTAGGATGTGGCAGCATAATATGAAGCCCCGCGCTTATTGGATTTATGAATAGTAATAAAAATACCCCTGCCGATAAAACCAACGGCAGGGGTACATCTAATTATGAGCTTTAGTCCTAAATTATAATATGCATAATTATAGTCTTAAAGATGTATGGCTCCGACTTTCTCAAGCCAGAGCCATACCATTAGTAGGGAATGAGGCTTCCACTAATAAATAAGAACATATTATTAATACTTGTTATTGTCTTATTTACCTTGAAGAACAACGGGGATTTCGCAAGTTACAACTGAGAGATCCTCGAATGTTACTTTAGCAGTTACTACCAAGTTGTAAACACCTTGGAGAGCAGTACCTTGGTTATCCCAAGTTACAACACCTGTGGTCTTATCAACTGCCAATGTAGAGTTTGCACTCTTTTGGCTCATAATAGTATTGTAATCTGTGGTGTTCTTGAATGCATATTCGATAGAAGTAATAGCATCAGTCAACTTATAATCACCGGTAGCAGTAGTTGTAAGAGTAGCAACACCGTTTACATAAGAGAGGATGAGTTCACCATATGTATCGTTTACTTTCACACAAGAAGTAACATCACCGGTGTTCAAGCCAATAGCATCAACCATATTTATACCGGTAGTACCAACAGCTACGAAAGGATTAGTAAAGATGATGTTATACTTAAATGTGCAAGTTTCACCATTCTTCAATGTTACTGTATAAGTCATAACCTTGGTATCAGTAGTTTTAGTCATAGGTTCAGACAATCTTACATAGGTTGTAGCATCAACAGTAGCGGGCAATGCTTCTACACCTTGAGTATTAGAAGCCCAAGCAAAGTCGAGATCAACTACATTGTTAACAGTATTGTAGTAAGAGAAGATATCTTTACCGTTTTCTTTCTTGAAGTGCTCAGCAATCAAAGAAGACATAGACCAAGCACCATTTACAACAGTACCCTTAACCTCGAGGTCGTTTTCAGTTCCTTTCACAAGATAGATGGGGTTGTAGGTATAAGGAACACAATCCTCTTTCACATAGAATACTTGAGTCAAGATTACATTACCACGAGACTTAGTATTGTCAGAAGGTATAGTGATAGTGAATGTATACTTAGCACCCTTACCGTTAACATCTTTATAAGTGTTTTCTGTCTTAATCTTATTGTTGATACCAACCTTGATGTTTGAAGTTGTAGTAGCTTGGTTGAACAAGTTGATAGAATAGTCAACACCAAATGCAGAGTGAACAGTTTCAGAAGTTTGGTCGTAACGCTCATTGATAAGAACAACAGGACCATACTTGCCTTCTACCTTAAGTTCTACATTGTAGTGATTGTCGTTGCCACCATAGTAATTCCAGAATGTCTCAGCTGTCAAACCGGTCTTACCAAAGATATTGGCGTTAACCTCTTGCCAAGGCATTTGACCTACGATGTTAGTAGTAAAGCTACCTGCAACTTGATCTTTCAATGTATGGTATTCTAATTCTTTATTATTGTTATTAGCATCAAGAGCCAATTCATAATCATTCTTATCATCGGGAGTGGGTACATCACGATCAATAGAAAGTTTGATATAAGAAGAAGCAACGAACTCACCATCGATAAATGCATCTACACGAACAACAGGTTTACGACCGATAACAGCAGTATTATATTTTTCGGTATTAGCAGTTACAACACCATCATTGAGGTGAGCGAAGTCTTGTTGGTTGGTCTTTTGTGCATCATTGGCTTCATATTTGCCGGGCATAGTAAATGTGTAAGAAACACGACCTTCATAACCAATAGCCTCTACATAATCATCAACATCGTTTGAATACAAACCTACATAGTCGAGAAGATTTACACTGCCTTCCCAATCGAGAACGATATTAGCATCGGCAGTAAGAGGTACAAATTGTTTTACAAAAGCATCGGTTTCAGCTGCAGCACTTGAAAGACCTTTAGTACGAGTATAGAACTCAGTAGCTTTGTCATCACCACTGTTAGTTTCATCAGTATTGGCAATAACAGTAGAAATAGTCTTAGAAGATACAGCAATATAATCAGAAGTTACAATAGTGCTTTGACCGCTC
>CALATP010000026.1 GCA_937891845.1 uncultured Porphyromonadaceae bacterium
CGAGCTGGGTTCAGAACGTCGTGAGACAGTTCGGTCTCTATCTGTTGTGGGCGTAGAAATTTGCGAGGCTCCGACACTAGTACGAGAGGACCGTGTTGGACCGACCGCTGGTCAACCAGTTGTACCGCCAGGTGCACCGCTGGGTAGCTAAGTCGGGATCGGATAAGTGCTGAAAGCATCTAAGCACGAAGCCGGCCTCAAGATAAGATTTCATAGGGCCGTTAAAGACGATGACGTAGATAGGTTACAGATGTAAAGTCAGCAATGACAAAGTCGAGTAATACTAATCGCCCGAACACTTTCTGAAAAGTGGAGTTGGTTGCGACGAAGAGAAAAAGGAACAGTCAGAAAGCACGCAAGAGAGAATCTTTCAATATAGTTAAAGGTCAACCCATACGGCCATCTCGCGAAAGAGATGCGCAAGGAAAACAAGACATTAAGGTGGTTATAGCACCGGGGTCCCACCTCTTCCCATCCCGAACAGAGAAGTTAAGCCCGGTCACGCCGATGGTACTGCGCAAGTGGGAGAGTAGGTAGCCGCCACTTAAATCGCCTCGACAACAAAAGTTGCCGAGGCGAAGTTTTTTATATACAAACCACACACCTCACAAATCAACACAAAAACACGACATTCCCTACCACGTAAATAGGCAGGGCAACGCCATTATAGAGTATATATCAATTATTGATGTGATTAATAGGAGTAGAATCGTAGGGTTAATCTTTATGCAGTTCTGCTATTATTTGTGTTGCCTTATCGGCATCGTGTTCAAATACAAGTATCTGTATACCTCCAATTGAGTTATGGCCAATGGGGTAAATGCTTGAAAATGTTTCGTTTGTAAGCATACAGGCTATGCCTGAATTTTCTAGAATATCGCGCATCATTGTCGCCTCGATATTATCACCGCACATATAGATGGGGACTAGTTTTTCCTGGTCGTTCATAGTATTAATGTTTTGTGTCGATACAAATGTATTGATTTTTCTGTTATCTACAACCGCTTGTGAGCGACTGTTTTACTATTAACAACGCTTATATGTTATAGTTCGAAGGAGTTTACATCTCTATGCAATGCTTCAAATAAGTTGGCAACGGCTTGCTCATATCGCTGCGGAGTTGTCGATTTGACAATTGCTTTACGCTCTTTGCGAGGTGCGTGAGGTAGGAAATATTCCCATTGCGATTTGGCTCTTTGTACCAGTTGCGCATCGCCTTGTGATGACAACTTGAACCCTTCATATAGTTGATTGTGAAAGAGTTGTAGTTTTTTGATTATTTCGCTGGTAGTGTAACCTTGTGGGTTGTCAACGATTGTCGAGAGGTAGGGTCGCGCTAGCAATCCGCGTCCTATCATTATACCTTTCAGAGCAGGAAATTTAATTCTGATTTGTTGTATATCGTTTACTGTCGTAATGTCACCATTGAATATGATAGGGTGTTTGCAGTTTGCATAGAAAGCTGTAAATGCATCAAGGTCAATATCACCCTTGTATTGTTGTTTGCCAATGCGGGCGTGCAGGCAAATGTGCGATAATGGGGCATTGTTCAATATCTCAATCACTTCTTTCCATTCGTCGTTCTGTTGCCAACCAAGTCGCATTTTTACCGAGTAGTTCAGTTCCGGAAATTCCTCAATAGTACGCATTAGTTCGGCCACTGCATCGGGGTATATAAGTATTCCCGATCCTCGTCGATGCAATGCAACCGGAGGAAACGGACATCCCATATTGATGTCGGCGTGGGTGTATCCGTTGTCGATAAAAAACTTGCTTATGCGACGTAACTCGTCGGCATCACGTGGGAGCATTTGAGGTATGACAGGGGTAGAAGAATTATTCGCGGGAGCAATATCGAGTAGGTCACGTTTGCGCAAATCGCCCTTTTCCAGTCTTACAAACGGTGTGTAATAACTCGCCACATTGCCCCACATCGAGTGATGCAATTGCCTATATAGGGCTGTCGTGTAGCCTTGCAGTGGTGCAAAATATATGTTCATAATTGTGTGGCGGCCATTCTGTTTTAAAAAAAAAGACCGAGTGAAATACATTCCGCTCGGTCTCTTTCTGTATCAGGGTTCAAAGATGTTCTTCGCTTGTTCCCACACGCGTTTTCTAGCCTCTTCGGTGGGTTTTATATCGTTCATATCACGCATTGCTTCGATGCGTTGTTTTTCGTCACGCGACAATTTTTCGGGTATGTATACCGATACGTTTACAATGAGCGAACCTAGTCCGTGGCGGTTGTACATTGGTAATCCTTTACCTCGCAAGCCATAGCGTTTGCCCGGTTGTGTTCCCGGTTCTATTTTTATCTTGGCTGTTCCGTCGAGGGTAGGTATCTCTACCGAGCCTCCGAGAGCGGCAGTGGGATAGTCGAGTAGCAGATTATATACTATGTCATTGCCTCGACGCTCGAAATGGGGGTGTTTCTCTTCCGAGAAGAAAAGATATAAGTCGCCATATTCACCACCGCGACGAGGAGCATTACCTTTGCCTTCGATGGGCATTTGCATACCTTCTACAACACCGGCGGGAATGTGTACAGTAGTAATCTCTTCTTTACGAACAATACCTTCTCCGTTACAATGCGGACATTTGGTTGTAATGCGTTTGCCTTCTCCGTCGCAATCGGGGCAGGCAGTAATTACTTGTTGCACACCGCCAAACATTGTACGTTGAGTGCGCATTACGCGACCCTGTCCTTTACAAGTGCTGCAAGTAGAGAATGCTGTACCGTCTTTGGCACCTGTCCCTTTACAATGTTCGCAAGCTACGTAGCGGGTATATTTGAGTTTCTTGTCACATCCGTTAGCTATATCGTTGAGTGTGAGCTTTACAGTCATTCGCAAGTTGCCACCTACACGTTGTTGGCGATTGTCGCCATAACCGTAGCTGCTACCGCCACCGCCAAAGAATTCATCAAAGATACTTCCTCCACGACCAAATCCACCTCCAAACAAATCGTTGAGATGCGATAGGATGTCATCCATTGAGCCACCGTAGCTATATCCGCCACCGCCATTTCCTCCCAATCCGCTGTGTCCGAATTGGTCGTAGCGTGAGCGTTTGTTTTGATCGCTCAAGACGTCGTAGGCCTCTGCTGCCTCTTTAAATTTTTCTTCAGCATCTTTTTTCTCTTGTTCCGATGCTGTCGACCACTTGTCGGGGTGATATTGAATGGCTTTTTTGCGGTAGGCTTTTTTTATCTCATCAGCTGTTGCCGTTTTTGCCACACCCAGCACTTCATAGTAATCTCTTTTTTCTGCCATAATGTGTATATGTTATTGCGCCACAACTACTTTGGGAAATCTTATAACAACATCGTTAAGTGTATATCCCTTTTGTGTACAATCTATTATTTTGCCTTTTTGGTCGTCCGATGCAGCAGGTATTTGGGCAATAGCCTCGTGCTTGTCTGCGTCAAAGTCGCAACCTATGGTTTCCATTTCTTTCACGCCATTCTGTTCGAGATACGAACGGAATTTGTTGTATATGAGGTTGACACCTTCTTTCAAGGCCTCTACATCGTTACTATTGTCTACTGCCTGTAATGCCCGTTCAAAGTCGTCGATGACAGGAAGAATGGCTTTCATACAGCTTTCGCCTCCTGTTTTCACCAAATCGGCCTTCTCGCGCAATGTGCGACGACGATAGTTGTCAAACTCTGCCATCAATCTTAGATAATCATCCTTTTGTTTGTCGAGTTGTGATTTCAGCTCGTCAATTTCTGCTGTCAGTTTGGCAGTAGTATCCATTTCCTCTTCGGGCAGTATTTCTGTCTCTACAGCTTCATTACAACACTTCTCTGCGCATTCGTTGTTTTCTACATCTTGCGCAATGGTTTTATTATCAGGCTCTTGTGTTTTGCAATTTTTGTTTTTTTTGCTCATATTATAGTGTTTTTATTATTTTATCAACAAGTCGAACCTCGGCTGTGAGGCCTACACATTGTTAAATAACAAAAATGCTGCCAATGGTGCAGTAGCTGCTTTGTGCTGTCATAAAGTCAGCTATACAGTACATTCGCCTTCCCATACGTAGCAATCGGTAAAAATATTTTCGGTGTATGCATCTTTATCGAAGATGCCAAATACCGATGAGCCGGAG
This sequence comes from uncultured Porphyromonadaceae bacterium, assembly GCA_937891845.1. Classification (GTDB taxonomy): domain Bacteria; phylum Bacteroidota; class Bacteroidia; order Bacteroidales; family Barnesiellaceae_A; genus Barnesiella_A. Next base: position 4,111 of record CALATP010000026.1, read on the forward strand.
CCCGACATCGATGCATATTCGGCTCCCATATCATACAATTGTTGTTTGATGGCTGCTATGCGTGGATGTTTAGGAAATACACTCTTCTCAAAGTCATTGACAACCATATCTTTCCATTGGGTTATAGCTTGAGCTACACCCTCACCGATGGGTACCGATGGTGCTTGTGGGGTGACATTGGAATATGCTTCGGCAGTAGACACTGCTATTGGCGGTTTCACCAAAACAATTTTCTTTCCTGCCAGTGTGAAATCTATATTGGAAAAGCAATCACCAATACCGGTAGCTATGAGAGGGCGATTGTAGATAAAGAACGGACAGTCGGCACCCAATCGTGCAGCTTGTATAGCCAAGTCATCGTCGCTCAATGGCAATGAGAACATATCGCGCAGCATTCGCAGTGCATACGAGGCATCGGCCGACCCGCCTCCAAGTCCCGCTCCGAATGGTATTACTTTGTGCAAGTGAATGTCTACTGCATGTAGCTCATATTGCGACTCTAACAATCGGTATGCTCGCATCACAAGGTTTTGTTCGGTATCACCATCTACTGCTATGCCGGTAACGGTCAAGGTTGTCTTGCCCGATTGTGATGGCACAATTTCCAATACGTCGCACAATCCGATGGGGTAGAAGAGGGTCTCCAAGTTATGATAACCATCAGGTCGTCGGCTTGTAATATACAAGCCTATATTGATTTTGGCATTAGGAAAAGTAATCATTGCAATGTTTTATAAAATTCTATGCAAAAGTACATTTATTACCCGAGAGTTGCAAAATTTTATGTCAGTGCGCCACCGTTTTAGCAATTAGGACTTAATGTATATCGCCCTTTAATTACCTATAAATAAAAAATATGCAACAAAGTTGTGACTGAAACTTGCACGTAAAGTAAAAAATATCTACCTTTGCATCCGCTAATGCAAAAAACAATTTAAAAACAAATTTCAAATGGCAACAAAAATCAGATTGCAACGCCACGGTCACAAAGACTATGCGTTTTATCAAATCGTAGTAGCCGATAGCAGGGCGCCACGTGATGGCAAATTTATTGAAAGGGTAGGTTCTTATAATCCGAACACTAATCCTGCTACAATAAATTTGAATTTCGAACGTGCTTTGTATTGGCTCAACACAGGTGCACAACCCACCGACACAGTTCGTAGCATTCTTTCACACGAAGGTGTATTGTTGAAAAAACACCTTATGGGTGGTGTAAAGAAAGGCGCTTTCACAGAGGAAGTTGCTGAGCAACGTTTCCAAGCTTGGAAAGATGGCAAAGCTAACGCTACTTCAGCTTTGAAAAACAAGAACCGCGAGGCTGCTAAAGCTGTCGCTGCTGCTCGTCTCGAAGCTGAAAAAGAGGTTAACAAGGCTATCGCAGAGCGCGTAGCTAACAAGAAAGCCGAGCTTGCTCGTGCTGCCGCTGAAGCTGCTGCCGCTGCTGCTGCCGAAGCTGCTCCCGCAGAAGAGGCTGCTGAAGTTCCTGCCGAAAGTGCTGAATAATTACGACCGATGTCGTAGTGACAGCATAGAAGAGTGTATCCGTCAAAGGATACACTCTTTTTGTTTAACTCCATCAAAAATAATCAGGTATGAAGATTGATAAAAAATTGCCTCTCCTTATTTTTCGTTGTGTTGCTTTGGGATTGGGTCTTGGTGTGTTATCTCTGCTGGGTATGAAGCAGATTGCCGAGAGTGATGCCATCTATCTCTTGGCTCTGGCCGTCACTTGTTTGGCTGCTTGCAGTCTTGGCGAGAATGCAACCCCAAATAAGCCCGAGTAATTTTCAAATATATCGACTATACCACCCTGACAAGTGGTTAATTATTTGCATTATCAAAAAAATGCTGTTGACACATATCGGCTTGCAATTTTTTTGTAATTTTGCACTGCTATAGCTGTGCCGTTATAGCAGCACTAGTAACGATAATCATAAAACTCAAAACATAAATACAATGTATAGGACAAAGACTTGTGGCGAATTGCGCCTTGCCGATGCCGGAACTACAGTGACACTGTGTGGATGGGTGCAACGTACCCGTAAGATGGGAGGTATGACTTTTGTCGACCTCCGCGACCGTTATGGCCTTACTCAATTGGTTTTCAATCAAGAAGTAAATGCCGAGTTGTGTGAGCGTGCCAATAAATTGGGACGTGAATATGTGATACAAATTGTTGGTGAAGTTGCCGAGCGTAGCAATAAAAATGCTCGTATGGATACCGGTGAAATAGAGATTATTGTCAATGAACTCAATGTTCTCAATGCCTCTATTGTTCCTCCCTTCACCATCGAGGATGACACCGATGGCGGTGACGACTTGCGTATGCAATATCGTTATCTCGACTTGCGTCGTAATGCTGTACGTCGCAATCTGGAGCTACGTCACAAGATGGCATTTGAGGTGCGTCGTTACCTGGATGCTCAAAACTTCCTTGAGGTAGAAACTCCTGTACTCATCAAGTCTACTCCCGAGGGAGCGCGCGACTTTGTTGTCCCTTCGCGTATGAATCCCGGTGAGTTCTATGCATTGCCACAGTCGCCTCAAACACTCAAACAGCTACTGATGGTTTCGGGCTTCGACCGTTATTTCCAGATTGTTAAGTGTTTCCGTGATGAAGATCTACGTGCCGACCGTCAGCCCGAGTTTACTCAGATAGACTGTGAGATGTCGTTTGTCGAGCAAGAAGATGTTCTCAATGTATTTGAAGGTATGGCCAAGCACCTCTTCAAGTATATCAAAGATATAGATTTTACCGAGCCCTTCCCCCGTATGGCGTGGGCCGATGCAATGAAATATTACGGTAGCGACAAGCCCGATACTCGTTTTGAAATGAAATTTGTCGAGCTCAAAGACCTTACCGAAGGACGCAACTTTGTCGTATTCGACAGTGTACCCTATGTCGGTGGTATATGCTGTAAGGGCTGTGCCGGTTATACTCGCAAACAGATTGACGAGCTTACCGAGTTTGTGAAACGTCCCCAAATCGGAGCTAAAGGCTTGGTGTGGGTGCGTTATGATGAAGCCGGAAACTTCAAGTCATCGGTAGATAAGTTCTATACTGCCGACGACCTACGCCTTTGGGCCGAGCGTTTTGGTGCCGAGCCCGGCGATTTGATGCTCATACTTGCCGGTGATACGATGAAGACTCGTAAGGCTCTCTGTGAACTTCGTCTCGAGATGGGTAGTCGTCTCGGATTGCGTGACAAGAATGTTTATTCACCCTTGTGGGTTATCGACTTCCCCTTGTTCGAGTGGGATGACGAGACACAACGTTTCTATGCTATGCACCACCCCTTCACATCGCCCAAACCCGAGGATATTCACCTATTGGAGAGCGATCCCGGTGCTGTACGCGCCAATGCATACGATATGGTTGTCAACGGTGTTGAGTTGGGTGGCGGTTCTATTCGTATTCACGATAGCAAGTTGCAAGATACAATGTTCAAGTTGTTGGGCTTTACCCCCGAGCAAGCACAAGCACAGTTTGGCTTCTTGATGAATGCATTCAAGTACGGTGCGCCTCCTCACGGCGGTTTGGCATTCGGTCTCGACCGTTTTGTCTCAATCTTTGCCGGTCTCGACTCTATTCGTGACTGTATCGCATTCCCCAAGAACAACTCAGGTCGTGATGTAATGATGGATGCACCCTCTACAATTGCGCAAGAACAACTCGACGAGTTGCGCATCGATGTGCGTCCGATAGAAGAAGAAAAATAATTATAGCTCATATATGCCCACTATACGACAAGTAATAGCGGCAATAGAAGAATTTGCCCCGTTGGCATTGCAAGAAAGCTACGACAATGCCGGTTTGCAGGTAGGTGATGCTTCACTTACCGCTACCGGTGCTTTGTTGTGTGTAGATGTGACCGAAGCGGTTGTCGATGAAGCCGTCCGTTTGGGCGTTAATCTTATCGTCGCTCATCATCCATTATTGTTTCGTCCGCTCAAACGCATAGTAGGCAGTAATTACATCGAACGTGTGGTAATGAAAGCACTCCGGCACGACATCGCCATCTATGCTGCTCACACCAACCTCGATGCTGTTGCTGTCAATCATTATTGGGCACAGAAGTTGCAACTTACCGATGTAGAGGTATTGCAACCTATTGAAAATATGCTCTATAAGTTGGTCGTATATGTACCTGATGCTCACACCGACGCTGTTCGTTCGGCTATATTCACAGCCGGAGCCGGAACGATAGGCAATTATGATTGTTGTAGCTACACTGTAAAAGGCGAGGGCACATTCCGTGCAGGAGAGAATACACAACCCTATTGCGGGCAACAAGGCGTGCTACATCGCGAGCCCGAAACTCGTTTGGAAATAGTCCTGCCTCGATATATGACAGGAACAGTTGTCAAAGCTCTATTGCAAGCCCATCCCTATGAAGAGCCGGCTTACGATCTCATTCCCATAGCCAATGCCTATACCCAAGCAGGAATAGGTGTGGTAGGTAATTTGCCCCAAGAAACCGATGCCTTGCAACTTCTCAATCAAGTCAAGGAGCAGTGCAACTGCGGTTCTGTAAGGCACACGGCAACCGGTCGTGAGAAAGTGCGTCGTGTAGCATTATGTGGCGGAGCCGGCAGTTCGCTCATACGAGCTGCCATAGGAGCCGGTGCCGATGTCTTTATTACAGGAGAGATTGGCTATCATCAATTCTTTAGTTATGACAATCAAATAATATTGGCCGAAATAGGACATTATGAAAGTGAACAACACACAAAAGATATTTTTTGTGATGTTATTACAAAAAAAATTCCTAACTTTGCGACCTACTACACAACAGTGGAAACAAATCCGATAAAATATCTGTAAGCGATGGCTGAAAAGACAAAAGAAAAAGAGTACACCGTAGAAGAAAAACTCAAATCACTCTACGAGTTGCAAACATTACATTCCGAAATAGACCGCATCAAAACTTTGCGCGGTGAGTTGCCTCTTGAGGTAAAAGACCTTGAAGATGACATTATCGGTCTGCAAACACGTATCGAGAAATTTCAAGATACTATAAGCGCGTGTCGTAAAGACATTACCTCGTATAACGAAGAAATACACGTGTCGCGTAACAAAATAGAGCGTTACAAAGCACAACTCGACGAGGTGCGTAACAATCACGAGTTTGACAAACTCAATAAAGAAATAGAATTCCAAGACCTCTCTATCCAAGCTCTCGAAAAGAAAATACGTGAGGCCAATGGTATCATCAATCGTCGCAACGAAGAGTTGGAGCAATGTCGCGAGCAACTCGATGACCGTCAAAAGATGCTCGTTGAGAAAAAAGCCGAGTTGGAAGATATTGTTGCCGAGACCAAGCAAGATGAAGAAAGAATACGTGAGAAAGTAAAGAAAGTAGAGGATGTTATAGAACCTCGTCTATTGCAAGCTTTCAAGCGCATACGCAAGAATGCACGCAATGGTTTGGCTGTTGTCTACATCCAACGTAGTGCTTGTGGTGGTTGCTTCAATCGCATTCCGCCCCAACGTCAGCTCGACATCAAGATGCACAAGAAAATCATCGTTTGCGAGTATTGTGGTCGCATTATGATTGACCCCGAACTTGCAGGTGTTGAGACCGAAAGCAAGTAATATTTGCAACATACATATAAAAAGAGGCTGTGTCACTTCTGTTTGACACAGCCTCTTTGGCGTTTGTAAGATTTGAGATAATGTGGAACCCCCCAATCACTATTGTCCATATTATACCGAATCTGACTAAGTACTACGATTTGTTGTGATTTAGGGAGTATATACTATATGCCAGATAGAACCTATAAATAGGGAACTGCAAGGTTGTTGGTCAATTATAACATATCGCCATTGTTTCACCCCTACTGTTATAGTTTGGGTTACTCTATTGGCTATACACCCCAAGCCTGCCAAACTTGTTTTTGCTTTGAAGGCTTTGTTTTATACCATTGAGATTTCCTCTCATAACATTACGAGGCACAGCCATTTTGGCTCTGCCCCGTAATTACTAATAGCGTAGTGCTATAATGTTATTTATCAGAATTTAAATGCTATGTTAGCACCGAATGTCAATGGACGTCCTTGTTGAGCAAAAGCATTGGGAGATGCAAGATTGATCGCATTGGTCGTCTCGAAATAGAATGTGTTGTAACGAGTACCGGTGAGGTTTTTACCCCACAAACTCACCTCCAGCCAGTTCCATTCATATGTGAGCGACGCATTGAGTAGCGCGTAGAAGGGTTGAACGGCATTATTGGCCTCGGTCCAATATATTTTGCCATTACCATTGCATTGAGCCGACAATGTGAGGTAATGTTCGCGAGCAAGCTCTATTGTGTATGCTCCGGTTACGGCTATCGAGTGCATAGGCGCAAATGGTACGTAATTGCCTGTGTAGTTGATATATCCTGCTTCTCCGGCGTTGCCCAATTCATACTCTTTGAATGTGGCGTGAGTATAACCGTATGATGCGGTCAAGCGCAAGTTGTCGATGGGAGTGATACCGATTGATGCCTCTAAACCATAGCTTTCGGTGCGACCCGAGTTGCGTGTGACACGACCATAGCCGCTCACTGTCGATAATTGTTGATTACGACAATCTATGTAGAACAGCGATAGTTCGGCATTGATGCGATTGTTCCACATATTACCTCGCACACCCAATTCATAGTTCCAACTATATTCGGGTTTGTAGGCAATTGCCTCTTCAACATTGATTTCACTTCCATTGCCCGCCAAGCCTGCAAATATACCGTTGATTTGAGCTATAATGCCTTGTGACATAGGTGTATCGCCCATCATCGACAATATCATATTTGCCGCATTTTCGCCTACCGAGTTTATCATACGACCACGCATTTGGGCTTGTATAAGGTTGGAAAATGCTTGGTAATTATAACCACCCGAACGATATCCGCGAGATGCTGAAACGTAGGCCATAAAATCATCATTGAGAATATATTTCAACTCAAATTTGGGCAACAACTCAACACTCTCTTGTTGCATCTCTCCATCTAGGCCTAACGCTGCCGAGTAGGGGATGGGGAGGGTCATTTGTCCCATTCCTACGGTGGCTGTTCCGCTCATATTTTCGTTGGTGTGAGTGCTGTGTTTCAGACGCATACTTTCATATTCAAGACGTGCACCTACTGCAAACGTGAAGTTTGAGTCGAAAATGCGTTTTGCCTCCATCTGTCCGAATGCAGCCAATGAGTAGCTGGGTGTGTAATACTTACCATCGATATATAGGTTACTGTTGGCTACATCTATTGTGATATCGGGCATTTTAGGATTTTGCAACTTGGCTGCTGCCATCGCTGCATTGCTGGTTCCTTCAATCAAGTATGTTATTCCCTCGTCAAGAAAGTTGACAGGTGCATCTACGTGTAGATCTTGATATGAGCCATACACACCGGCAGTCCATCCAAAGTGTTCGTTATCATTACCACGCAGTGCTATCTCTTGTGTGATAGCGTGCAGGCGTTGTTTCTGTTCGAGGGTAAAGATGTTCATTGTTGTAAAATCTTGATCCATACGCATATGGTCATCAAGATACTGATAGCCGGTTGTCGAGGTCAATAAGAAGTTGTCATTGCGATATTCCATTTGCAATCCGGCTGTAAGTAGGTCTCTGCGATAATCGGAAGGCGAGTTGTATGATATTTCGCCTATATTCCCGTTCTGCATATCGTATGCAGCGTAAGGATAGCCATCTTGATAGCTGTGTTCGTAACTGCCTGTCAAGCTCCATTTTACTCGCTGTGATGATTGCCAGTCTAGTTGCAATCGTCCATTGGCTTTATAGGCATTTCCGCTGCTTTTGTTGGTAAAGGTATTTGTGTAGTAACCATCGTGTTCTTCATATTTGATACCTACTGAAATACCCAGATTATCGGTAATTTTATCGCTACCTACACCCGAGACCTTCCACGATCCATAGTTTCCGGCTCCAAGTTCTACCCTGTAACCTTGTTTTGCCAGAGGCGAGTGGGTATAGACATTGATAAGACCGGCCATTGTATTACGACCGTATAGGGTGCCTTGTGGGCCTCTCAATACCTCTATACGTGCCACATCCAGCAGGTCTATATCATAAGCACTCTTGTCGAGGTAGGGCATATTGTTGACACTCATTCCCACCGCAGGACTGTTGATGCGCGATCCGATTCCGCGAATGTAAGCCGATGTGATGAGGTTTGAGCCATAATCGGGTATATACACATTGCTTGCCACCCACGATAAGTCTTTTATCGAGGTGATATTCATTTGGCGAATGCTATTTTCGTTGACCATTGTAATTGAGCCCGGTAACTCAAATCGCTCCGACATTATTTTAGGATTACATATTACAGTGACTTCTTCAAGATTGTGAGTAATTACTGTACTGCTGTCGGTTGCCGATTCTTGACCGTTGGCGGTGGTTGATAGCGCGTATAATGCAGTGATAATTAGTAATTTGTAGTTTATGTTCATAGTGCTGTCTGTGTGATTGTTTATATTGGCAAAATAATACATAATTTAAGATATATACAATCACAAGAAGTAGTGATTTTTGTAGTCTTACACACAGCATCCCAAGACATTTACATATATTAAAATTGTGTAGATAAAATCCTATATTCAGTGTTAAATTTTTGCAGACAAGGTTTTGTTTCATAGTATTTTATAACTCTCAATCACTTGTTGAGAACTAAAAAATTGATACATTATAACATTCTTACTATAATTTTTATTACCTTTACACCCAGGAAGTGTATAAAATCTGATGAATTTTCGCACAGAATTTAAACACAAGAGGCTTAATTACTTGATAATTAATCTGTTCGATTGATGTCAAGGAGCCAGAAGTATATCCTATTGCCAATTTACAATCATTACAACTCCCCTTAATCACTATTTATGGTAGGTGATATACACGACGATACCTTATATTGGTTTGCAATGAGTGCTCCATATCGCAAGGAAATGGAGGCTAAACAACTGATGGATAGTAAAGGAGTTGAAAATTTTCTACCGCTACAAAATAAGATTTTTACAAACAGCAGAGGAATAAAGGTTCGTAAATTGGTTCCGGTTATCAGTAATCTCTTTTTTGTTCACTCTACCCGGCGCGAAATTCAAGATATCAAAAGCCGTGTTCCGTTCTTACAGTATCGCACAAGACCTGTCAATGGACGTAATGTCCCCATTATTGTGCCCGATAGACAGATGCAACAATTTATCACGGTGTGCGAAACACGTAATGAGAAACTCATTTACCTTTCACCCCAAGAGATAGACATTGCCAAGGGTACTCCGGTGCGCGTCATCGGTGGTGCTTTCGATGGTGTTGAAGGTCTCTTTATCAAGGTTCGGGGCGCAAGAGCCAAGAGGGTAGTAGTGCAAATTGATGGTGTGGCTGTTGCCACTGCCGAGATTGAGCCTCAATTTATTGAAGTTATAGATAAAGATTAGTTATAAATTTAAGTGTTAGATTAGTTATGAAAATTGCAGTCGCCGGTACAGGTTATGTAGGATTGTCCATTGCTACATTGTTGGCACAGCACAATGAGGTTGTAGCAGTTGATATTATCCCCGAGAAAGTACAGCTTATTAACAACCGCAAGTCGCCCATCCAAGACGATTATATTGAACAATATTTGGCCGAAAAGCCTCTCAATCTGCGTGCCACTCTCGATGCGCAAGAGGCCTATAAAGATGCCGATTTTGTGGTTATTGCTGCTCCCACCAATTATGATAGTCAGAAGAACTTCTTCGACACATCGGCTGTCGAGAAGGTTATCGACCTTGTTCTTGCTATCAACCCCGATGCCGTAATGGTCATCAAGAGTACCATTCCCGTTGGTTATTGTCGCTCTCTATACGTCAAGTATGCCTTGCGATTTATGGCCGATGAGAAACTGAAAAATAAAAAGTTCAATCTCCTTTTCTCTCCCGAGTTCTTGCGCGAAAGCAAGGCCTTGTACGACAACCTTTATCCTAGTCGTATCATTGTGGGAGTGCCCAAACATATAGCCAACTTTGATGAGGAAAATTTGGCGATTTCGGCTATCGCCGACCTTGACAAGCTCAACGAGGCGGCTCGTACTTTTGCCAACCTGTTGCAACAAGGTGCTATCAAGGAAAATATTGATGTCCTCTTTATGGGCTTGAAAGAAGCCGAGGCGGTTAAACTCTTTGCCAATACATATTTGGCATTGCGTGTCAGCTATTTCAACGAGTTGGATACGTATGCCGAGATTAAGGGTCTTGACACCCAAGCCATTATCACCGGTATTGGTCTTGATCCTCGCATTGGTAGTCACTACAACAATCCTTCGTTTGGCTATGGAGGTTACTGTCTGCCCAAAGACACCAAGCAACTTCTTGCCAACTATAACGATGTGCCACAAAATATGATGACAGCCATCGTCGAGAGCAACCGCACTCGCAAGGACTTTATTGCCGATCAAGTCTTGTCAAAAGCAGGTTACTACACCGCCTCTAGCGCGTGGAATGCTGCTCAAGAACAAGACGTCGTTGTAGGTGTATATCGTCTTACTATGAAATCTAATTCCGACAACTTCCGCCAGAGTGCCATTCAAGGTGTGATGAAACGCATCAAGGCTAAAGGTGCGAAGGTGATTATATATGAGCCTACACTCGATAACGGTGCAATGTTCTTTGGTAGCGAAGTCGTAAATGATTTGGTTCTTTTCAAGGCTCGTTCTCAAGCCATCATTGCCAACCGATACGATGCTTCGCTCGACGATGTTATTGAGAAGGTATATACTCGTGACATCTTCAAGCGCGACTAGTGCGGCTAACACTGTCAATTTTATAACTAACTGTAAACCTATATGACCAATTATCAATATCACATCTTCTCGCCCTATCGTGTGTGCCCGTTAGGTGCCCACGTCGACCATCAGCACGGACTGGTTACAGGCTTTGCCTTTGACAAGGGTGTGGATTTCTGGTTTTCGCCTACCGACGATGGTATGGTGCGACTCCGCAGTCTTTCGTTCAGTGGTAACATCGAGTTCCCTATTAGCGACTCGGTACGTGTCAAGCAAGGTAACTGGGGCGATTACGCTCGAGGTGCTAAATATGCTTTATCCAAGCGTTTTAAATTGCGTCGTGGCGTAGAAGGTGAGATTAAAGGCTCTCTACCGGTGGGCGGACTCTCATCCAGTGCTGCTGTATTGGTGGCTTATGTGATGGCTTTTGCCAAGGCCAACGATATAGAACTCACCAAAATGGAAGTTATTCGCATTGCTTCCGAGGCCGAGCGCGAATATATTGGTCTTAACAATGGTATATTAGACCAGTCTTGTATTGTTCTCAGCGAGAAAGATGCGCTTTTGTTCCTCGATACAGCTACCGAAGAGTACCGTATCATCGAGAAAAATCCGCAAATGCCCGATTTCCACTTGGGTATTTTCTTCTCCGGACTCACTCGCTCGTTGGTGTCGAGCGATTATAACCTGCGTGTGAGCGAGTGTAAAACCGCGGCTTGGAATATGTTGGCTTATAACAACCAACCTCTCAAAACCTTCGACAAAACATTTTTGAGAGATATTCCAAAAGAACTTTACGACGAAACTCGTGAGCGTATGCCTCTGCGTTTCGCTCGTCGTGCCGAGCATTTCTACTCCGAGTACAAACGTGTTCGCAAGGGTGTTACTGCGTGGGAAACCGGTAATCTCAAACTATTCGGTGAACTCAGTTGTCAGAGTTGCGAAAGCTCTATTCACAACTATGAGTGTGGATCGCCCGAGTTGATTGCTATTTATGAGATAATGCGCAACCTCGATGGCGTTTGGGGTGGACGCTTCAGTGGCGCCGGATTTAAGGGTGCTTGTATTGCTCTTGTCGATCCTGCCAAGGAAGATGAGATAAGACAGAAACTTACTGCCGAGTACCTCCGTCAGTTCCCCGAATATGAACAATCTTTTGAAATTCACTTCTGTAAAACCGACGATGGTGCCAGATTTGTGTAATTAGCGAGCTGTAAATAATACAAATATGAAAAATATCGTAATTGCCGCAGGATATGCCACTCGTTTGGGTGAGTTGACAAAGAATTTCCCCAAACCATTACTCAAGATAGGCGAGAATACCATTCTTGGCCGTATGCTCGATGATATTGATAATATCCCCGAAATTGATGAGCATATTATTATAACCAATCACAAGTTTGCTCCCATCTTTGAGCAATGGGCCAAGGAGTTGAACTATTCCAAGCCTGTTACAATTGTAGATGATGGTACATCGACCAACGAAACTCGTTTGGGTGCTGTTTGTGATCTCCTCTTTGCGATGGACAAACTATCGGTCGACGATGATATGCTGGTAGTGGCTGCCGACAATTTGTTGTTCTTCAGTTTCAAAGAATTTGTCGACTTTGCCCGCGAGAAACAAACCAGTTGTATTATGTGCCACCATCAACCTTCGGTCGAGAAATTGCAACGAACAGGTGTTATTGTTGTCGATGACAATTGGAAAGTATTGAATATGGAAGAAAAACCGCAACAACCCCGTAGCAACTGGGCGGTTCCTCCATTCTATATCTATCTGCGCAAAGATCTCGATCTCGTGCGTAATTCTGTGGCCAACGGATGTGGCAAAGATGCCCCGGGCAATCTGGCTCATTATATGGTCGACAACACAACTATGCACGCTTGGCAAATGTCGGCCGGACGATTTGATATCGGTTCGCTCGACACTTATTACGAAGCTTGTGAAAAATTTGGTACAAAATAAAATTCTGCTTACCGTTTAATCAACTGTCTCAATGAATATTTTAGTTACGGGAGCCGCCGGTTTTATAGGCTCTAACTTGGTTGAAAGACTACTCACCACACAACCCGGTGTACACGTTGTAAATCTTGATAGTGTCAATGACTATTATGACGTAACTATCAAGGAATATCGCCTGCAACGCCTTGAACAATTGGCTGCCGAGCATCCCGAGTGTCAATATACCTTTGTCAAAGGTAATCTGGCCGACCGCGCCCTCATCGATAAACTCTTTGCCGAATATGATTTCGAGATTGTGGTTAATCTTGCTGCTCAAGCCGGTGTGCGATACTCTATTACCAACCCCGATGCATACATTGAAAGCAACTTGATAGGTTTTTACAACATTCTTGAGGCGTGCCGTCACAGCTATGACGGTGGCCGTCGTGGTGTGCAACATCTTGTATATGCTTCATCCAGCTCGGTCTACGGTAGCAATAAAAAAGTTCCTTACAGCACCGACGACAAGGTCGACAACCCGGTAAGTCTTTATGCTGCTACCAAAAAAAGTAACGAACTATTGGCACATTCATATAGCAAACTTTACAACATCCCCTCTACCGGATTACGTTTCTTTACCGTTTACGGCCCTGCGGGTCGTCCCGATATGGCATATTTCGGTTTTACCAACAAATTGCGTAAAGGCGAGACCATCGAGATATTCAATTACGGTAATTGCAAACGTGACTTCACATACGTCGATGACATTGTCGAGGGCGTACAACGTGTGATGTATCACGCCCCCGAGCGTCGAACCGGTGAAGATGGGCTGCCCGAGCCTCCTTATGCGGTATATAATATTGGTAATAGCAACCCCGAGAACCTATTGGACTTTGTTACCATTCTTCAAGAAGAACTCATTGCCGCCGGAGTATTACCTGCCGATTATGACTTTGAGGCACACAAGCGTCTTGTTGCAATGCAACCCGGTGATGTGCCTGTAACATTTGCCGATACAACAGCCCTTGAACGCGACCTCGGTTTCCGCCCCCACACTCCGTTGCGACAAGGCCTTAGAGCTTTTGCTCAGTGGTATAAAGAATTTTACGGATAATTATAGCGCACTATATAATGAACAAAACAATTTTAGTAACAGGCGGTGCCGGTTATATTGGCAGTCACACTCTCATCGAGCTTGACAAAGCCGGTTATCAAATGGTAGTTGTCGATAATTTGGTTAATTCCAAGTCTGAATCTATTCGTCGCGTTGAACAAATTATTGGCAAAAAAATACCTTTCTATCAAGTGGATGTTCGCAATGCGCAGCAACTGGGTGAAGTGATGGACAAGCACGACTTTTTTGCTTGTATCCACTTTGCCGGACTGAAAGCAGTAGGAGAGTCGGTCGAGAAACCCCTTGAATATTACGACAATAATATGACCGGTACCTTTGTACTGCTCGACCAATTGCGCAAGCATAATTGCAAAAACATTATATTCTCATCTTCGGCAACAGTATATGGCAATCCGGCCATCATACCCATTACCGAGCAGTGTCCCAAAGGACATTGCACCAATCCTTATGGACAGACTAAGTCGATGCTCGAAGAGGTACTTATGGATGTGCAACGTGCCGACAATGAATGGAATGTTGTACTTCTCCGTTATTTCAATCCTATTGGTGCGCACAAAAGTGGTAGAATAGGAGAGAATCCTAATGGAATTCCCAACAACCTGATGCCATATATCACTCAAGTTGCAGTAGGAAAACGCCCATACTTGGGTGTCTTTGGTAATGACTATGACACGCACGACGGAACAGGTGTGCGCGATTATATCCACGTTGTCGACTTGGCTCGTGGACACGTATGTGCACTCTCGGCCATCGAGCGCAGTTGCGGGCTAGCCATATACAATCTCGGTACAGGAAAAGGCTATTCGGTACTCGATATTGTCAAATCATTTGAGAATGTCAATGGTGTAAAAGTACCATATCAAATACAACCCCGTCGTGCCGGTGATATTGCCACTTGTTATAGCAATCCCGACAAAGCAAAGGTAGAATTAGGTTGGGAGGCTCAGTATGGTATTGAAGAGATGTGTCGTGACTCGTGGAATTGGCAGAAGAACAATCCCAATGGTTATGATGAATAATCCGACCGTTATATCACATTATTGCTCGGAGTATTACGCTTAAACCCTCATATCAAAGATGACTAAGAGAGTATTTGTCAGCGGTTGTTACGATTTATTACATTCGGGACACGTCGAGTTTTTCCGACAAGCAGCGCAATATGGCGATTTATATGTCGGAATAGGTTCGGACAATACAATATTGAACTACAAGAAACACAAACCCATCTACTCACAACAAGAACGCCTCTTTATGGTCAAGAGTATTCGTTACGTCAAGGAGGCATATATCAATGAAGGGGATGGTGTACTCGATTTTATTCCTACTCTCGATATCGTAAAACCCCACTATTTGGTTGTCAATACCGACGGTGGTAGCGATGACAAGCGTCGCATCTGTCAAGAACGTGGCATAGAATACATCGAATTACAACGCAATCCGCACGAAGGACTCGATGCACGTAGCAGTACCGACCTCAAGAAAAGCCCCTGTATGATACCCACAAGGCTCGACTTGGCAGGAACGTGGATAGACCAACCATACGTAAGCTGTCATCATCCCGGTTGGGCTCTGACAATATCGCTCGAACCCACTTTCGACATCCGTGAGCGTTGCGGGCTCAGTACATCTACCCGCAACTATATCAAGCAGATATGGCCATTCCAACTGCCCAATATGACCCCCGAGACATTAGCCCGTTTGGTTTTCTGTTTTGAAAATCATCCCGAACGCAACGATGGAATTATATCGGGAGCGCAAGATGCAATAGGAATATGCGTACCCGGGCTCAGTCGTCACTATTACGATAACCATTTCTGGCCTAAACACATCGAAACCTGCTACGATGAACGAATACTCAGTTGGCTCGAAAACCACCTATGTATGATACCAATGCAACCACGACCCAATGGTTTCTCGGTACTCGATGGTAAAGACATAACAACACCCAAAGTCAAGGCTCTGGCCGATGCCGCCGACTCGTGCTGGAATGCCATTATGGCTACCGATTTAGATACTTTCGCGCTAGCATATCGACAATCATTCCAAGCCCAGGTCTCTATGTTCCCGGCAATGGTTAGCAACGATGTACAACAATATATCGACACCTATTCGGCTTTAGACGATGTCCTAGCCTGGAAAATGCCCGGTGCCGGAGGAGGCGGTTACCTTGCCTGTGTTGTAAAAGACGCTTACACATTTGCTACCCAACACCCCGAAGCAATAACAATCAAAATACGTCGTCAAGGACTATAATACAGGTATGAAAAGATACTGTCAGACACTTACACTCGTCGACAACCCCGAGATGATACAAGCATATATCACCGAGCATTCGCGAGTATGGCCCGAGGTACAAGAAGGAATACGGTCGGTAGGAATACTCGATATGCAAATATATGCCCACAACAACACACTATTTATGATAGTCGACACCATCGACGATTTCGATTGGGAAAAAGACAACGCACGTCTGGCCACATTGCCCCGTCAAGCCGAGTGGGAAGCATATATGGCTCGATTTCAAGGTGCCGATGCCAACCTGCCATCCACACAAAAGTGGAAACTGATGACCAAAATTTTCGAGTTGGATAAAAAATGAAAATACCATCCATCCTGCGCACAGCCGACGGCAAGAGCGTACTATTGCCATTCATCCTCGTTGCAACCTGCTTTGCTCTATGGGGATTTGCCAACGACCTCACCAATCCGATGGTCAAGGCATTCTCCAAGATATTCAGGATGAGCGTAGCCGATGGATCACTCGTACAACTCGCATTCTATGGCGGATACTTCGTTATGGCACTACCCGCAGCGCTATACATCCGACGTCATTCATACAAGAGCGGTCTCATTATGGGACTCGCACTATACGCCATCGGAGCACTACTCTTTGCACCCGCCGCAACAATAGGAAGCTACTATCCATTCCTGTTAGCCTATTTTATAATGACCTGCGGCCTATCATTCCTCGAGACAAGTGCCAACCCCTACATCCTCGCACTAGGCAACCCCGCAACAGCTACCCGTAGGCTCAACCTCGCACAAGCATTCAACCCCATAGGCTCATTGCTAGGAATGTACGTAGCAATGCAATACATACAATCAAGGCTCAACCCAATGTCATCAGCCGAGCGAGCAACACTCGACACCGCACAATTCGAAGCCCTCAAAAATGCCGACCTGTCAGTACTCGTAGCACCCAATATCACACTGGGAATAGTCATAGCAGCAATACTCCTATGCTTCATACTCATCCCACTGCCACCCTGCACACCGACAGCAACAGGCGACCTATCACTGCGAGCAACCGTCGGCCGACTCCTACGCAACAAAACCTACCGACAAGGAGTCGTAGCACAATTCTTCTACGTCGGCGCACAAATAATGTGTTGGACATTCATCATACAGTACGGCACACGCATATTTATGGCCGAGGGAATGACCGAAATACAAGCCGAAGTACTATCACAAAAGTACAACATATTGGCAATGATAAGCTTCTGCATCAGCCGATTTATATGCACATATCTGATGAACTACATCAAGCCACAAAAACTACTCACCATCTTCGCCATAGCAGCAGCAATACTCACCATAGGCGTAATATGCATCGACGGTAGAGCAGGGCTATACTGTCTCGTAGCCATCTCAGTATGTATGTCGCTGATGTTCCCCACCATCTACGCACTCGCGCTAGGACAAGTAGGCCAAGACACACAAATAGGAGCAGCAGGCCTCATTATGGCCATCCTCGGAGGCTCAGTACTACCCCCAATGCAAGCCCACATAATAGACCAACAAACAATCCTCGGCCACCCCGCCGTCAACATATCATTCATCCTCCCCCTCCTCAGCTTCATCATTGTAGCTATGTATGGAAGAAAAAGAGGGTAGATTAAATATTTTACGTAAGTCGGGTTACGGTTAACTTAAAATAAATCACTGCTAATATGCTCAAGGAAGTATCATTCATAAGACCAATATTGATTGTGCTATTGGTTGTATATCACGCATTTATAATATATAGGGGGGGGTGGAGCGAGCCTTTAAATTTTACACCAAATAATTGCTATTGGTGGATATCAACAGCTGCATATAGTTTTATGTTGGAAATGTTTGTATTTATTTCAGGTTATGTATGGTCATTTTCTATTTTTGAGAAAAACAAAGTACAAAGTATAATAGAATTAACTAAAAATAAATTCAAACGCTTAATAATCCCTAGTTTATTATTTAGTGCTGTATATTTATTGTTATTAACAAACTGGCAATCACAGTCTCTTCTATCTATACTATATGACTTATTAAATGGAGTAGGACATATGTGGTTCCTACCTATGTTGTTTTGGTGTTTTATCATATCCGCTTTTCTAAATAAGATTAATGTTAGTGATAGATTAAAAATAGGTTCACTCTTTATTATATCCTTAATATCAATCATACCTTTGCCCTTGAGATTATCATCGTCATTATATTACCTATTTTTCTTTTATGCGGGATTTTTATGTCGTAAATATATTGCAAAATTAGACCTAAATATAAATATACGTCATATTGTTATTAGTTGGATAGTATTTATTATTGCATTTGTAGGTTTAACAATAGTCTCAAAAAATGATTTAATACCATTTCCTGATTATGGTTTGATAACTAAAGCAATAACAGCTGTAATAAATAAGCTTTTTCGTGTTGTATTTTCTTCTTTAGGAATTATTGCTATGTTAATTACAGCCATTTATATTACAAATACGAATAAACTTCCTCAATGGATTGTTGAAGTAGGAAACTATTGCTTTGGTGTATATTTATTTCAACAATTTATATTGATGATACTTTATTATCATACAAGTTTACCTATTGTTGTTACACCACATTTATTACCTTGGATAGGAACCCTTGTTGCATTAGGTCTGTCCTTATTGTTTTCTTGGCTATTGAGAAAAACAAGAATTGGACGGCAGTTGATATAACATAATATTGAATAAATGTCTCTACTCAATAAAGATAAAGTAGTGAATGCTACAAAATGGTCGGCTGTCACAGAGTTAGTGGCTAAGCTTATATTGCCAATTTCTAATATGGTGCTAGCCCGGTTGCTTACACCCGAGGCATTTGGTGTCGTGGCAACTATTACAATGATTGTCTCTTTTGCCGAGATTTTTACTGATGCCGGTTTCCAAAAGTATCTGGTTCAACACGAATTTGTTGATGAAAAAGATCGTGAGCAAACTACCAATGTTGCTTTTTGGAGTAATTTTATTCTCTCACTTTTCCTATGGCTTATTATAGGCGTTTTTAGTGAGCCTCTTGCTATATTAGTTGGAAATCCTGGACTTGGTAATGTCATAACAATTGCTTGTGTGTCTATACCATTAGCGGCATTTTCAAGCATACAAATGGCGTTGTATAAGCGTGATTTTGATTTTAAAACTCTTTTTAAAGTCCGTATTGTAGGTATATTAGTGCCCATTATTGTTACTATCCCTCTCGCATTTTGGTTGAGATCTTATTGGGCCTTGGTTATAGGTACAATTGTAACAAATCTTATCAATGCTGTCGTACTTACTTGGTTTTCTAGTTGGAAACCCCATTTTTACTATTCTTGGCTCAAATTGAAAGAAATGTTTTCTTTCAGTGTATGGTCAATGATTGAAGCTATATCTATATGGTTGACATCGTATATCGATATATTTATAATTGGTGTTTTTCTCAATGAATATTATTTAGGTATATATAAAACATCAATGGCTACCGTTGGCCAGATTACATCATTGGTAACAGCCGCAACAACTCCTATATTATTTTCATCCCTTTCTCGCCTACAGAATAATAGAGGAGAATTTGAAAGTATGTTTTTCAAATTTCAGAAATTGGTAGGAATAATTATTATTCCTTTAGGAGTTGGAATATACTGCTTTAGTGATTTAATTACTGATATTCTGCTAGGTAGTCAGTGGGGTGAAGCTGCCCCATATATTGGACTCTGGGGTCTGACTAGTGCTGTTACCATTGTTTTGTCATATTATAGCAGTGAGGTATATCGTGCCTTAGGACGTCCCAAATTGTCTGTACTTGCACAATTTTTGCATATAATTGTTCTTTGTCCGGTTATGCTCATTGTCACGCATTATGATTGGAGTGTAATATATACCACACGAGCTTTACTGCGTTTAGAACTAATATTTGTAAATTTAGTTATAATGTATTATGTAGTTAAAATATCGCCTATAAAAATGATCTATAATATATTGCCATCTGTTATATCTGCTACTATAATGGGAGTAATTGCTTGGAGTTTGCTTTCATTTAACGATACAATATTGTGGCAGATAATTTCAATATTAATTTGCATACTGGTCTTTTTTGTTTCTATTACCCGGTTTGGTGTAGAAAAACAAATCCTATTTTCATTTATAAAGCAATTAGGTAAACGTAAATAATATGGCAAAAATTCTAATAGCTGGTGATTACTGCCCTCACCATCGAGTGGCTGATATGTTATCAAAAAATGATTTCTCATTTTTCGATAATGTACGGGATGTTGTGAGCCAAGTAGATTATTCCATTGTCAATTTCGAATGCCCCGTTGTTGTAGGTAATGTTAATCCAATAAAAAAAACAGGTCCTGCATTGCGTACAATTCCGGCTGCTGTTGATGCTTTGAAATATGCGGGATTCGATTGCGTTACGTTGGCTAATAATCATTTTCGTGATTTTGGAGATGATGGTTGTAGTTTAACAATTAAAACATTGACCGACAGTCACATTGATTTTGTAGGAGGTGGATATAATATTAAAGAGGCTCAGACCATTTTATATAAAATAATAAATGGTAAGAAAATTGCTATTGTCAATTTTTGTGAGAATGAATTTTCTATAGCTACAGAGGTTCGTGCCGGTGCCGCACCTATGGATGCCGTTGACAATTATAATCAGATAACTGAGGCTCGTCGTAATGCCGATTATGTTATAGTTATAGTCCACGGTGGTCACGAACATTATCAGTTGCCTAGTCCTCGAATGAAAAAACTATATAGACATTACATAACGATTGGTGCCGATGCTGTAGTTAATCATCATCAACATTGTTATAGTGGATATGAATATTTCAATGGAAAACCTATTTTATACGGATTAGGAAATTTTTGTTTTGATTGGAAAGATGAAACATCCA
Organism: uncultured Porphyromonadaceae bacterium; assembly: GCA_937891845.1. Classification (GTDB taxonomy): domain Bacteria; phylum Bacteroidota; class Bacteroidia; order Bacteroidales; family Barnesiellaceae_A; genus Barnesiella_A. Next base: position 25,120 of record CALATP010000026.1, read on the forward strand.
TTTGGAAAGAAGGTTTTATGGTTAATATTTCCTTTGATAACGAGAAAATAGACATAGAACTTATTCCGTATAATCAAGGTAGAGAAATACCGGCTGTTATTCTTAAAAAAGAGAACTCTCTAAAAGATTTCTACTCTAGGATATTAAGTCTAAATACTATTATAGAAGATGACACATTGTTGAAAGAAAGTTTTGCAAAATGGTGTTCAAAGAGGTCTAATACGGTAAATAATATATTTAATTCATACAACAATCGTTATCTTAATGCCGCAGCCAATAGAGGTTGGATACGACGACCCGCATCGCATCGTGATATATCTGCTGTGTATAATTATATCATTTGTGAAGCGCATAGAGATATTACATTGAATGTCTTATTTAATGAATTTGGTGATAATGAATAAAATTAAAAAATTAATACAGTGTATATTGTGTGATCATCGATTTTTGAAGTTGGTCATACTTACAAAATTTGCTTGGCTATTGCCAGATAAATTATATTTAAAGTTAATGTTTAAATTACGTATGGGTTATCAATTAAATATTTCTAACCCACAAACATTTAATGAGAAGTTGCAATGGCTTAAATTGTATAATCGGCGTCCCGAATATACTTGTATGGTAGACAAGTACGAGGTAAAAAAATATGTTGCGGATATCATTGGTGAAGAATATATAATCCCCACATTAGGAGTGTGGGATAGGGTCGATGATATAGATTTTAAATCATTGCCCAATCAATTTGTTCTTAAAACCACTCATAGTGGTGGTAATACAGGCGTCGTAATTTGTAAAGACAAAAATTCGTTCGATATAGATGCTTGTAAGAAAAAACTAAATAAATCTTTACGACAAGATGTTTATAGAAGTCTTCGTGAATGGCCATATAAGAATGTAAAACGTCGAATAATAGCGGAAGTGTACAAAGAAGATTGCAATGGTGAATTAAATGATATAAAGTTATTTTGTTTCAATGGCGACCCTAAAGCTATATTAATAGCAACCGATCGTAATACCGATGTTCATTTTGATTATTTTGATATGGATTTCAATCATTTACCATTTGAACAAGGAGGTCCTAATGCTATAAAACCAATTAAAAAACCACATAATTTAGAACTATTGAGTGTGTTAGCTAGTAAATTGTCTAAAAATATTCCTCATGTGAGAGTCGATTTTTATGACGTTGATGGGAAGATATTTTTTGGAGAGTTGACATTTTTTGACTCTAGTGGTTTTGCTATATTTAACCCACAAGAATGGGATTATACATTTGGGGGCTGGATTAAATTGCCTGAAAAACATCTTTAAGTGAAATCCTATAAATAAAAGAAATACTGTTTTTTTTGCATAAAATTCTTTCATAATGAAAACAGAGAAGATGCATATTGATATTATTGGAGCAGCTCAGTCTTTGGGTTGTGGACGTGATGGTGTTCAATATGGCCCAGATTACTTGCGTAATAAGGGGCTAATTTCTAAATTACAGCAGTATGATTTATCGATTGCAGATTTAGGAAATATATATAATGATTGTTCAATAATTTGTTCAACAAATGAAAAACTCAAAAATTATGAACAAATTGCCGATTTTAATGAGAGGTTGGCCTCTGTTGTCTCTAACTCTGTTGAATGTGGTCATTTCCCATTAGTTCTAGGTGGTGATCATTCGTTAGGTATAGGGAGTGTTTCCGGTGTATCTAATGCATTAGGCGCTGAGAATTTATGTTTGATATGGGTTGATGCCCATACAGATATCAATATCGAAACGACAACTCCTACAGGCAATATACACGGAATGAGTATTGCGTCCTTGCTTGGATATGGTTGTGATGAATTAGCTCGTATTTGTGGTAAAACTCCCAAAATATTACCTCAAAATATAATTTATGTTGCTTCTCGCGATATTGACGAAGGTGAGGCCGAGATAATAAGTAATAATAATATTGCGGTTGTTCATATGAACGATATTGAAAGTAATGGTATCGATGTAGCTGTGGATAATTTGCAAGAAATTATAAAAAAAATAACAGCTCCCCATATTTACTTGAGTATTGACATTGATGTACTTGATCCACAATATGCACCAGGAACTGGAGTCCCTGTACCTAATGGTATCAATAAAGAGCAAGTTCTGAAATTTATAGATGCTATCGTCTGTTCAGGAAGAGTCGTTGGAGTTGAATTAGTTGAAGTAAATCCATTATTGGATAATCAGAATAATTCAACTTCAAAAATAGCAATAGACATCATTGATTATGTGATAGATAATGTTGTAAAGAATTTATCTTGAATTGTGATGCGTTAGCAATATTAATCTAACAGTGTGATTTCAGACTTTGAATGTTATTTTATGAATAGATATCTCAATAATTGTACTTTATATATGTTCCTTTGGGGATTATACTATCTTCAAGGTACACTATACGCTACAGGAAGTATAGTATCGCAGGGAATTTTGGCTATACTATTGTGTTCGTCTCTCTTTTATTGTTATAAGGTAAATGTAACATATAAATTGCCTACTTTTTTCAAGGCTCTTAATGCATTTTTAATTATGGCTACTATATATGGAGTCATTTTAATGCTAAGTCCTACACAAATATATTTATTTAATATATTGAGCAATCCAATCTCTAAAATGACGTTCCTAAAGTCTATATATATATCGTTACTACCGATATATGTCTTTTATTATTTTGGCAAAACAAATAAATTGAATGGAGACATAATTCGCCTATTTACAATATTTTGGTTAGTAGTGGTTATTTTCTCCTTTGTGAGGCATTTTAGAACGATTGAGACATTAATGTTAGATAATGGTTATACTGAAGATGTTGAAATTACCAATAATATTGCATACGAATTTCTCGCATTATTCCCTTTGCTTTTCTTTTGGAATCGTAGACCATTAGTACAATATGCATTAATTTTTGTGCTTATAGCCTTTATCTTTTCTGGAATGAAACGCGGTGCTATATTTATAGGGGTAATATGTTTTATCTGGTTCTTGTTTAGAGTTTTTAAATCTTCTAAAGGGAAAAAACGAATAGGAATAGTTTTGATGTCTATAATTATTTTGTCTGTTAGTATAAATTATGTAATAAATATGTATGAAACGAGTCTGTATTTCCAGTTGCGTATAGAACAGACTTTGGATGGAAACTCTAGCGGTAGGGATACTATATTTTCAACTTTGTGGAATCACTATAAAGAAGAACTTTCTTTAATGAAATTTTTATTTGGTAATGGCGCCTATTATACTGTTGCCGTTGCCGGAATTTTTGCCCATAATGATTGGTTAGAATTGCTTATAAATCAAGGCTTATTGGGTGCCAGCATATATGCATCAATGTATTTATCATTGATATATACATTATTTCGTATAAAGAAAAATGAATTTGTATTTAGTATACTTATGATGGTTGTAATAATTATGTTCGCATCATCTTTATTTTCAATGTTGTATGGAAGTTTAGGCTTGCCACTCTCTGTCGCATTAGGCTATTGTTTGGTTCAAGAAAATAAGAAATCCAATATGACCGCATATAATAACAATATAACACAATAATAAACGTCATTGTATAGTGAAAATAGAAAAATAGCCATTCCACTGTGCATCTGTTTAAGAGTAAGCCAACGTTGTTAAAGAAGATATATTTAGTCGAAATGGAGTATAGAAATAACAAAATGGTTGTCATTGCCGACAACTATCCTTCTTTGGGTAGGCCTGTAAATGTTTTTGTACAACAATTTGTTGAGCAGATTGTTGATATGGGAATTGATGTAAGTGTTATTGCACCACAAAGTGTCACGAATTCTTTTATAAGAGGTAATAAACTAAGAGAAAAAATGGCTGTAGTTATTACTTCTCAAGGCAACAGATACAATGTTTTCCGCCCTTATACTTTTACTACTGGAAATAAGATAAAAATACTGGATAAGATATTTAACTTTTTCCTTCGAAAGTCGCTCGCTAATATTATAAAGCGCATAAATCCCAATGTTATTTATGGGCATTTCTGGCAATCGGCTCACAATGCCTATCAGATTGCAAAAAAATGTAATATCCCGATATTTGTTGCTTCTGGAGAGTCTTCAATAAGAATAGATTGCAGTGATAAAAAGGGTATCAAAGAATTTGCTGATTATGTGGCTGGTGTGATATGTGTATCTACAAAAAATAAAAACGAAAGCGTTGCACTAGGATTGACTATTCCCGAGAAATGTATTGTTATTCCTAATGCTATAGACCCAAGTAAATTTTATAAAAAGGATAAAATACAAGTTCGAGAGCATTTAGGTATTGCTAAAGATGATTTTGTAATTGCTTTTGTAGGTAGTTTTATAGAACGCAAAGGTTCGAATCGAGTGGCGGCTGCTATAAAACAGTTGAATAATCCTGCCATAAAATCTATATTTATTGGTAAACCGATGTCTAATGATAACCGATTTATTCCAGAATGCGATGGTATTTTGTTTAGAGGAACCTTGGAGCATAACAAGATTGCAGATTATCTCAATGCTGCTGATGTTTTTGTATTACCAACATTGCACGAAGGATGTTGTAATGCTATCGTTGAAGCTATGGCTTGTGGACTGCCAATAATATCTTCTGATAGAGACTTTAATTATGATATACTAAATAGTAATAATTCTATACTCGTAGATCCCAATAATATAGACTGTATATGTCAAGCTATTGAAAAGTTATATAATGACAAAAAGCTAAGAGATAAAATGTCAAGAATAGCTTTAGAAACAGCATTTAATCTAAATATTGGAAATAGAGCCTCATTGATAATAGAATTTATACAATCAAAAATTGCAAATAGATTATAAAAATAAGCAATATGAATCTTTGCATCATATATAATTTCGCAGCACATTACCGTCAAGGCATCTTTAAACTGATGGACAATACATTCGATTGTGTGTGGTATTTTGGGAAAACCAATCAAGACATTAAGAAAATGGATTATTCTATTTTTAAAGGTGCTATAACGGAATTAGATACTAAAAGATTTGGCGGTTTAACTTTCCAACAAGGGGTACTATCGTTACTTGGCAAGTATGACCGATTCCTGATGTTGGGCGATTCACGTAGTGTTAGTACTTGGCTATTCCTCATTTGTTCCAAGTTCATGCCCCGTAAGAAAGTTTATTTGTGGAGTCACGGTTTTTATGGGAAGGAATCGTGGTTAGAAGATCTGGTGAAAAAAGCGATATTTAAACTTGCCGATGGCATTTTCTTATATAACAACTATGCCCGAGATATGATGTTGAAAAAAGGTTTCAATGTCTCAAAACTTTTTGTTATTCATAATTCCCTCAATTATGATGAACAATTAAGTATTAGAAAAAACATTATACCGTCAAATATCTATCGTGAGCATTTCAGAAACAATAATCCCATTCTTATTTTTATAGGTCGTCTTACCAAAGTGAAAAAATTGGATTTGTTACTTGATGCTGTAAAGCTATTGAGTAAACAAGGTAAGAACTATAATGTTGTTTTTGTGGGTGACGGAGTCGAGCGACAATCATTAGAAAAGAAAACCAAAGAATTAGCTCTGGAAAATAGTGTGTGGTTCTATGGAGCTTGTTACGATGAAAAAACCAATGCCGAACTGATATACAATGCAGACCTTTGTGTAGCTCCCGGAAACGTGGGACTTACGGCTATGCACACGATGGTGTTTGGTACCCCAGTGTTGACACACAATGACTTTAAATGGCAGATGCCCGAATTTGAGGCTATTATCCCTAACAAAACAGGTGATTTCTTTCTGCGCGACAATGTTGATGACCTTGCTGCGAAAATTAAATATTGGTTTGATGTAGTTGGTAGCGACAGAGATGCTGTTAGAAAAGCTTGTTTTGATGAAATAGATACTTCTTGGAATCCACAGTTCCAATTAGAGGTTTTAATGAACGGTATGCATTTATAATATTACACGATGAATCATTTTATTAAAGGTTGGTTTAAAAATTTGCGAAATAAAAAAATATCAAACATCGCTTTTATATCTTCTACGAATATTTTAAGTTCCAAGGCTCGTATATGTCGTTGGGTAAAGATTAAGCATTCGCAAGTAGGTGATTATTCTTATATAGGACCAAGTTGTGATATTACACATACAACAATTGGGCGTTTCTGTTCAATTGCCGATAATTGTCGTATATGTACACCATCTCATACATTGAGTCTAATTTCTTCATCCCCAATTTTTACGTTACGCAATAATGGGACTGGTACGACGTGGGTTGCTAATAACGTAGGGCATAAAGAGATGCAACCGGTATGTATAGGTAATGATGTTTGGATAGGCTCTCGTGTTATTATAAAAGATGGAATTACCATTGGCGATGGTGCGGTTATTGGTGCAGGTGCTGTAGTTACGAAAGATGTACCACCTTATGCTATTGTAGGTGGAGTGCCTGCTAAGGTAATAAAATATCGTTTTGAGCATTCAATCATTGATAAACTTCTTGAAATAAAATGGTGGAGTGCCGATGATCAGAAATTAAGAAATAATATAAAATTCTTTCAAACCGAGAATATTACAATGGATAATCTGAAAAAATTAGAAAATATAATAAATACCTAACATATAATGTCCATATTCAAAGACAAAGTCCTGTTAATTACAGGCGGTACAGGTAGTTTTGGAAACGCCGTACTCAATCGCTTTTTGCGTACAGATATTAAAGAAATCAGAGTATTCTCACGCGATGAGAAAAAACAAGACGATATGCGTCACGATTTTCAGGCCCGTATGCCTGAGGTGGCTCATAAAATCAAATTTTTTATCGGTGACGTGCGCGACTTACAGTCTTGTCGCAATGCAATGCCGGGAGTCGATTATATCTTCCACGCAGCAGCACTCAAGCAAGTACCCTCTTGCGAGTTCTTCCCTATGGAGGCCGTGAAGACCAATGTGATAGGTACCGACAACATCCTTACCGCGGCTATCGAGCATAAGGTAAAATCAGTTATCTGCCTCTCTACCGACAAGGCTGCCTATCCCATCAATGCTATGGGTATTACCAAGGCTATTGAAGAAAAGATTGCTGTTGCTAAGTCTCGATATTCGGGTGATACAAAAATATGTTGCACACGCTATGGCAATGTGATGTGTTCGCGTGGCTCGGTTATTCCTTTGTGGATTGATCAAATCCGCAATGGTAACCCCATCACACTGACCGAGCCCTCAATGACACGTTTCATTATGTCGCTTGAGGAAGCGGTCGATCTTGTCCTTTTTGCTTTCGAACACGGACAAAATGGCGATATCCTTGTGCAGAAAGCTCCTGCTTGTACTATTCAAACACAAGCCGAAGCCGTATGCGAACTCTTCGGTGGAAAGAAAGAAGATATCAAGGTAATCGGTATTCGTCACGGTGAAAAGATGTACGAAACACTTCTTACCAACGAAGAGTGTGCCAAGGCCGAAGATATGGGCGATTTCTATCGTGTACCGGCCGATAATCGAGGTCTCAATTACGACAAATTCTTTAAAGAAGGTGAAGCCGAGCGTAATTTACTTACCGAGTTCAACTCCAATAACACTCGTATGCTTACTGTTGAAGAGACCAAAGCCAAGATTGCGGCTCTTACTTATATCCAAAATGAACTCTCCGGAGTGGGTAATTTAGTGTAAATATATGAAAATTCTCGTTACAGGTGCCCATGGTTTTGTTGGTCGCAACCTTGTGGCACAACTCAACAATATAAAAGATGGCAAGGCCAAGTTCTATGGAGATATAGTTATCGACGATGTTTTCGAATACGATATTGATTCAACACTAGACGAGCTGGATAAATATTGTAGCAAAGCCGATTTCGTATTCAACCTGGCAGGTGTTAATCGTCCGCAGAATCCTGAGGAATTTATGCAAGGCAATTTTGGCTTTGCATCCACGTTGCTCGACACATTGCGTCGACACAATAACACCTGTCCGGTAATGCTCAGCTCATCTATTCAAGCCACCCTGGCAGGCCGTTTCGGAACAAGCGAGTATGGCAAGAGCAAGAAAGCCGGAGAGGAACTTTTCTTCGATTATGCCAAGGCTACAGGAGCACGTGTGTTGGTATACCGTTTCCCCAATTTATTCGGGAAATGGTGCCGTCCTAACTATAACTCGGCTGTCGCCACATTCTGCAACAATATAGCCAATGATCTCCCCATTACAGTCAATGATCCAACAACCGAGCTAGAGCTACTTTATATCGACGATCTTGTTGATGAAATGATAGCTACATTGCGTGGTGAAGAACATCATTGCGAGTTTGAGGGAGTAGAAACAATCCTTACCTCTCAAGGTAGATATTGTGCAGTACCTGTAACGCATAAAGTAACCTTGGGCGAAATTGTCAATCTGCTTGAAGAATTCCGCGCCCAACCACAGTCGCTTACAATCCCCAATATTCCGGATGGCTCCTTTGCCAAGAAACTATATTCAACCTATCTTTCATATTTGCCCAAGGAAAAAGTGGCATTCCCATTGAAGATGAACATTGATGACCGTGGCAGTTTCACCGAGTTATTACGTACTCGCAACAACGGTCAAGTGAGTATCAATATTTCTAAGCCCGGCATTACAAAAGGGCAGCATTGGCACAATACAAAGTGGGAATTCTTTATGGTTGTAGCAGGGCACGGACTCATACAGATGCGTCGTGTAGATAGTGAAGAAATACTCAATTTTGAAGTTTCTGGTGATAAAATTGAGGCTGTTCATATGTTACCCGGATATACTCACAATATCATAAACCTATCCGACACCGATGACCTTGTTACCGTAATGTGGTGTAACGAATGTTTCGATCCCAATCGCCCTGATACATATTTCTTACCTGTAGAATAGAACTAATAATATATGGAACTAAAACTCGACTACTCAACCGTAAATTTCAAAAACGACGGTCGTCTCAAGCTCCTTATTATAGTAGGAACTCGACCCGAAATTATACGTCTTGCGGCAGTAATAAATAAGTGTCGCAAATACTTCGATACAATATTAGCTCACACCGGGCAAAACTATGATTACAATCTCAATGGTATCTTCTTCCGAGACTTAAAACTCGAAACTCCTGAAGTATATATGGATGCCGTCGGTGATGACCTCGGTGCTACTATGGGCAACATTATCAATGCATCATACAAGTTAATGGTGCAATGTAAACCCGATGCAGTTCTCGTATTAGGCGACACAAATAGTTGCCTATCTGTTATCGGTGCCAAGCGCCTTCACATCCCCATCTTCCATATGGAAGCAGGTAACCGTTGTTTCGACGAATGCCTCCCCGAAGAAACCAATCGTCGCATAGTTGATATAATCTCAGACGTCAACCTATGTTACTCCGAGCACGCACGACGTTATCTCAATGCATCGGGAGTGGCCAAAGAACGTACTTATGTAACAGGCTCGCCTATGGCCGAGGTACTACACGAAAACCTTGCCGACATCGAAGCAAGCGATATACACGCTCGTTTAGGACTTGAGAAAGGTCGTTACATACTCCTTTCTGCACACCGCGAAGAGAATATCGACACCGAGCGTAACTTCACAAGCCTCTTTACAGCTATCAACCGTATGGCCGAGAAGTACGATATGCCCATACTCTACTCGTGCCACCCTCGCAGTCGCAACCGTCTTGCTGCAAGCGGTTTCAAGCTCGACCCTCGTGTTATCCAACACGAGCCTCTTGGTTTTCACGACTACAATTGTTTGCAGATGAATGCCTTTGCAGTAGTGAGCGATAGCGGAACTCTTCCCGAAGAAAGCTCATTCTTTACATCAGTCGGACATTCATTCCCCGCAGTGTGCATACGCACCAGCACCGAACGCCCCGAAGCACTTGACAAAGGATGTTTCATCCTTGCCGGTATTGACGAGCACTCGTTACTTCAAGCGGTAGATACCGCCGTAGAGATGGTACGTAACAATGATAACGGTATACCCGTACCCAACTATACCGATGAAAACGTATCAACCAAAGTTGTCAAACTCATCCAATCCTACACCGGAGTAGTAAACAAAATGGTGTGGAGAAAATAAGAGATAAGAAATGAATGTGCTGTTTTTGACAATGTCGCCCGGTATGGCCAATATCGAGACTAGTGGTATTTATACCGATTTGATGCGCAAATTTCGAGACGAAGGACACATCTTGTATATTGTATACCCCAACGAAAGGCGATTGGGTATACCAACGCAAGTACGCACGCAAGGGAGTGTACATATATTAGGTGTAAAAACCTTAAACGTTACCAAAACCAATGTTATCGAAAAGGGCATAGGACAATTGTCGTTAGAAGTATTATTTATGAATGCGCTGAAAAAATATTTTGGTGATGTAAAATTTGATATAATACTCTACTCAACGCCCCCTATAACCTTTACGAAGGTAATACAATATGCAAAGAAACAAAATCCTCTAGCAATGACCTATCTATTGCTTAAGGACATATTCCCTCAGAATGCTGTAGATGTAGGAATGATGACCAAGACGGGTATAAAAGGATTGTTGTATAAATTTTTCCGTGCTAAAGAAGAAAAGTTATACAAAATTTCCGATTACATAGGTTGTATGAGCCCGGCCAATGTGCAATATGTATTAAAGCACAACCCCTATGTAAATCCTGCAATAGTAGAAGTCGCACCTAATAGCTATAATATTCCTAGTGTTAAAATAGAAAAAACGGTGTCGGATGCAGCTGAAATAAGAGCAAAATACAATTTACCGGTGGACAAACCCATATTTTTGTATGGAGGTAATATGGGCCGACCTCAAGGTATACCATTCCTTATTGAATGTATGAAAGCTGTAAAAGATCGCACCGACTGCCATTTTCTTATCGTTGGTGACGGTACCGAATATCATAAAATAGAGGCATTCATAAAAGAATATGCGCCCAAGGCTGTGTCGCTTTTCAAGAGTTTGCCCAAAGCCGATTATGATATGTTGGCAAGTGTATGCGATGTAGGACTTATTTTTCTAGATTATAGATTTACAATACCTAACTATCCAAGCCGGTTGTTGCCATACTTAATGGAGAAAAAACCTATAATCGCTGTTACCGATCCCAATTGTGATACAGGAACAATAGCCGAAAAAAATGGATATGGATTCTATTGCCCGAGCAATTCGGTAGGAGCTTTTGTCGATGTTATTGATAAGATGCTTCAATCTGATATTTGCACTATGGGAGAGAACGGATACCAATTCTATCTCGATAACTATACCACCAATCATACATATAATACAATAATGAAGCATTTAAATTAAGAACATTATGTACAAACATTTTTTTAAACGCTTTTTTGATTTCTGGATAGCTCTGATTGCTTTATTAATCATTTGGCCTATCCTACTGTTAATTACCATTTGGTTGCACTTTGCCAATAAAGGAGCTGGCGCGTTTTTTGTTCAAGAGCGTCCCGGTAAAGATGGTAAAATATTCAAGCTATTAAAGTTCAAATCTATGACTGATGAACGTGATGCCGATGGAAATCTGTTGCCCGATGCGCAGCGTATAACAAAAATTGGTATATTTGTACGTTCAACATCCATAGACGAACTACCGCAACTGCTCAACGTACTTAAAGGTGATATGTCTTTCATTGGCCCAAGACCTTTACTTCCTGAATATTTACCATTATATTCACCCGAGCAAGCTCGTCGTCATGAAGTGCGTCCTGGCATAACCGGTTGGGCACAAGTTAATGGTCGTAATTTTTTGCCATTTAGTAAAAGATTTGAATTGGATGTGTGGTATGTTGATAATTTAAATTGTCTAATAGATTTAAAAATAATCCTATTGTCAATTAAGAATGTTTTTTTGAAAAAAGATGTTGCAAATGTAAGTGTAGAAAAAACTAATTCTGACGATTTGGGTTTTGTTAAATATATAAATAAAAAGAAATGAAGCATTTAATTATTATTGGAGCCGGTGGCATGGGTCGTTCTATTTGTTCTATTGCTAAAGGTTGTATTGGTTATGATATAGACTTCTCTTTGAAAGGATTTATTGATGACGATTCATTAGCGTTAGAAGATTTTGAAAATTATCCGCCTTATTTAGGAAGTATTAAAGACTATGTAATTCAGCCTAATGACGTATTTATTTGTTCAATTGGTAATACTCATACAAAACGTACTGTGTGTGAATACTTAAAAACAAAAGGTGCAAAATTTTATACTCTCATTCATAAACTTGCTGTTATAAGGCAAAATGCCAAAATAGGAGAAGGTTCTTTAGTTGCAGAATATGCTTCTGTTGGTGTTGATGCCATTGTTGGAGAAAACTCATTGGTACAATCTTTTGCAACAGTAGCTCACGATTGTCGAATTGGCGACTATGTGCGAATAGATACGCATTGTACTTGTGTGGGAGGTGTAATTGTAGAAGATAATGCAATGATTCATACCGGTGCAATCATTAGTCACAATGTTGTTGTTGGTAAAGATGCTCATGTCGGAGCTGGAAGTTTTGTAATAAAGAAAGTAAAAGCGGGAACAACTGTTTTTGGTAGCCCTGCTAGATATTTAAAATAAAATTAATATGAAGGCTTTTATATTTCCTGGACAAGGTTGCCAGAAACAAGGAATGGGAAAAGAATTATATGATAATTTCCCGTTAGCAAAAGAATTGTTTGAGCAGGCAAATGAATACTTCGGTAGAAGAATTTCGGATGTGATGTTTTATGGTGATGAAAATGAATTAATGGAAACTATAAACACGCAACCTGCAGTGTTTTTATACGAGGTTATTTTGGCTTCTGTTCAGAAAGAAGTTAATCCGGATGTCGTTGCTGGGCATTCTTTAGGAGAGTTTGCTGCTTTGGTTGTTAGTGGTGCTATTAATTTTGAGGATGGACTAAATCTTGTTCTTAACCGCGCAGTGATAGGACAAAAAGCCTGTGAAAAGCATAAAACAAGTATGGGTGCTGTCATTGGGCTGTCAGATGAATATGTTGCTCGCAGAATAAAAGAAATTTGGGATGAAACTGGTGAGCCAATTTATTTCGCAAATTATAATGGTCCAGGTCAAGTTGTAATATCCGGATCTAAAAAAGGAGTTAGATTAGCTTGTAAAGCTTTTATGAAAGAAGGTGCAAAGAAGGCTGTCCCTCTATTAATTGGTGGTAGTTTTCATACACCTTATATGAATGAAGCTCGCGAGGAATTAGGTGTTATTATTAAAAATACTGAGTTTAAAACACCTCGTATCCCAATTTATCAATGTGTAGATGCAAAACCTCATACCAATCCTGAGAAAATTAAAGAAAATTTGATACAACATATTACCCATCCTGTTTTGTGGACAGATATGACACTTAATATGCAAAGGGATGGAGTAAATGAATTTTATGAAGTTGGTACAGATGATACTTTGCAAAAGATAGTAGCTCGTATGTGTCCAGAAAAAATAGTAACTTCAATATGGAATATTCCAACCTATAATAATATTAATCCATTAAAAAACAATTCGCTATGACATTAGATGATTTTGTACAATTGGTGGCGGAACAATTTGATGATACACCGGCAGAGCAATTTACTGCTGACACAAATTTCCGCTCTTTAGAAGAATGGGGTTCATTAGTTGCTTTATCTATTATTTCAATGGTAGATGAAGAATTTGAAAAACGTGTTACAGGGGCCGAATTAAAATCTTGTGATACTATAGAGCAACTTTTTCAACTAATAGAATCTAAGTAAACCAATTTAGTGTGTCAAAATTATAGTTGTATTTAGTCATATGACTCCAATCTATTAATAGCTTTATATATTTTTGTTAGTAGTAGTAAATAGGATTTCGAAAGACTAAATATATATAATTTTGATACACCTTTTTATTAATATTATTATGGCATATATAAATATTAAAAATGTAAAAATTCGAGGAATGGCAGCGTGTGTTCCCGAAAGAGTTGAGGAGAATAGAGATTATCCATTATTGTCAAAGGAAGAAATAGAAAAATATATTTCTGCTACAGGCGTTGAGCGTCGCCATTGTGCTGTCCACGATGGAAGTATTTGTACTTCTGATTTATGTATGAAAGCTGCAGAGAAGCTTATTGAAGAGTTGAAATGGGATAAGTCTGAAATTGATTTGCTCATCTTTGTTTCGCATACAACAGATTATAAACTTCCGGCAACTGCAATTGTACTCCAGGATAAAATGGGGTTATCGAAAAAATGTTTAGCATTTGATATAACGTTAGGATGTTCTGGATATATGGTAGGAATGGGTGTCATTGGCAATATGATGTCTTCGGGTACTTTTAGAAAAGCCTTACTGATGGTAGGAAATACGCAATCTGAGTATGCCAGTTTTGAAGATAGAAGTATGTATTTGTTGTTAGGTGATGCTGGCACGGTATCTGCGTTAGAATATAATCCTAACGAGTATGATGAAATGGACTTTTGTTATATGAGTGATGGTAACGGTCGTAATTTTGTAATACTTCCAGACGGAGGATCGCGTAATCCTGTTAATGAAAAGTCTTTTATTATGGAAGATTGTGGAGATGGTATTAGACGCTCTCGTTTGCACGAAAAGATGGAAGGTGTTGAAGTCTTTTCATATGCGATGTCAAATGTTCCCAAATGCTATAAAGAGCTTTTAGAGAGAACAAATCTTCTACCGGAAAATATAGATTATTACCTATTGCATCAAGCAAACAAATTCCTGTGTGAAAAATTGCGTAAGAAGTTGAATGCTCCTATAGAGAAAGTTCCATATAATATTTCAGAGTTTGGTAATACAAGTGGTGCTACCATCCCTCTGTTAATGGTCACTAACTTGGGTAAAGAAATGGGAACGAAACCATTAGAGTTGGCTATGGCTACAATAGGAGTGGGTTTTTCATTGGCGACGGGTCGTATTAAATTATCTCAAGGCGATTTTGTTTGTCCTCCATTATTAACATTATAAAATTTAAGAAGATGTATAATCCTTTTTCATTAGAAGGTAAAACAATTTTGGTTACTGGCGCATCTTCCGGATTAGGGAAAGGTATTGCTATTGATTGTTCTAAAATGGGTGCTAATGTCTATATTACTGCTCGAAATGAGGAACGATTAAAAGAAACACTTGCTTTGATGGATGGTGTAGAAAATAGACATATAATTGCTGATATGTCTACTGAAAAAGATATTGATTTAATTGTTGATTCTTTACCAATAGTTGATGGTGTTGTATTATGTGCTGGAATTATTAAAACGATGCCTGTGAAAAATATTACAGATAGTGCTGTTCAAGAGATATTTGATGTTAATATAATGTCGAATATAAAGCTTTTAAGTCGTTTGCTAAAAAAGAAAAAATTATCGAGGGGGGCATCTGTAGTTTTTATTTCATCTGTATCAACGTTTAATGTTAAAGTTGGTAATTCTTTATATTCTGGAACGAAAGGAGCTGTTAACTCGTTTGCTAAAGCGATGGCGTTAGAAGTTGCGAAACAAAATATGAGAGTAAATTGTATTCAGCCTGGTTTTGTACCATCAAAGATATTGGATAATAGTGGTATTGAGTCTGATGATATTTTAAATTGGTATAAAGAGCGCCATCCGCTTGGTTTTGGTACACCATCAGATATAGCTAATGGTTGTATATATCTTTTGTCTGATGCGTCTCGGTGGGTTACTGGTAGTATATTTACCATTGATGGTGGTTATACTTTGCAATAATGAAAGTTGAAAGAATCATAAATTCACCTCTCCCATCAAATGCATACGTTATTTGGAATGAGAGTAATCGTCAGTGTATCATAATAGACCCAGGAACACCTCACCCATATAAAATAATAGATTTATGTGATAAATTTAATTTAAAACCTGAGGCTATTATATTGACTCATTTTCATTTTGATCATGTTTGGGGGGCTAATTGTTTAAGAGAAAAATATGACTGCTCAATAATTTGTTCTCAAAGGTGTGCAGAAAAACTAATGATACCACAAAACTATTTTAATTTATTATATTTTAATGATGAATCTATGTTTTCCATTGAGAATATAGATGTAATTATAAATGATAATATTGAGATGGATATTGCCGGTATTATGCTTAAATTTCTTATGACACCAGGACATACAGATTGTTCATTATGCATTTGTATTGATAATATGATTTTTACAGGAGATACTATTATGAATGGTTATAAGCCTATAATAAAGGCTAAACATGGTGGTAGTAAAGAAGACTTTAGTAATACTTTGAAAGAATTTTTTATGAGCCAAGATTTAAATAGTATAATATACCCGGGACATGATGATTGTTTTGTATTGTCTGAAGTGAAAAGTTTTTATGAAATATATATAAAATAAAGCTTTATGCAAAATCGCATCTATCTCTGCCTTGCGCATATGAGTGGCAATGAGCAGAAGTTTATACAAGAGGCCTTTGATACCAATTGGGTTGTGCCTCTAGGTCCTAATGTTAATGGTTTTGAGGCCGATCTTGAGGCCTTTGTCGGTCAAGACAAGAAGGTTGTTGCTCTTTCGGCCGGTACAGCGGCTGTGCATCTTGCGCTTATTGCGTGCGGGGTAGGACAGGGCGATGAGGTTATATGTCAGTCATTTACCTTCTGTGCTTCGGCCAATCCTATTACCTATCTCGGTGCAACTCCGGTTTTTGTCGATTCCGAGCGTGACACCTGGAACATCGATCCCGTTTTGCTCGAAGAGGCTATTGTAGACCGCATCGCCAAGACAGGACGTAAGCCCAAAGCCATCATACCCGTCTATCTTTACGGTATGCCCGCCAAGATTGATGAGATTATGGCCATAGCCAACAAGTACGACATTCCTGTCATTGAGGATGCCGCCGAAGGCTTTGGTTCGCGCTACAAAGGACAAGTTTGTGGCACATTTGGTAAGTATGGCATCTTATCGTTCAATGGCAACAAGATGATTACCACATCAGGTGGTGGAGCAATGATATGTCCCGACGATGCTGCCAAACGCGAAATTATGTTCTTTGCCACACAAGCTCGCGAGGCATATCCCTACTATCAGCACGAGCACATTGGGTACAATTATCGTATGAGTAACATTTGTGCCGGTATTGGTCGCGGACAGATGACTGTGGCCGACGAACACATCGAGCATCATCGTCACGTATGTAATCTATACAAGGAGTTGCTGGCCGATGTCGAGGGCATCACACTACACGAAAATCCGTCACCCGACTTCGATAGTAACTATTGGCTCAACACCATTTTGTTGCATCCTGCATTGCGTGTCAAAGGTCAGGAAAATGCATATAAGGCTGCTATACAAGGTGCAGTAGGTGGAGCTGCCGGTGTCACACACGAAGCATCTTCGCTACACACCGATTGCGAACCCAATGCCAACGTTGAGGCTATGCGTATTGCTCTCGATGCAGCCGGTATCGAGGCACGCCCTTTATGGAAACCAATGCACCGTCAACCGGTTTTTGCCACTGCACCGGCCTATGTGAATGGTGTGAGCGAAGACCTTTTTGCCCAAGGTCTCTGTTTGCCCAGTGGCCCCTGCGTTACCGACGACGATGTTCGTTACGTCGTAGAGCAAATCAAGGCAAATATCGTTCGATAAGTTTTTATTTCTGAATAGTTATTGTGAGGCTGAGTCAAAATGATAAATTTTGGCGCAGCCTCTCTTATTATGTAAAAAAATACTTAATACAAAGTTTGGATATTAAGGCCAAAGAAGTGCAACGTTGCGCCGGTCTGTGTCATAACATCAATAACAACGAAATATTTTGCCAATTGTCATTCACAGCTGTTTTTAATATTACGATAATTCACAATCACAATGCTCACTCCCAGCAATACACAATAGTCTAAATATCACAAAGAGTCAGCGCATATCACATTTTATACATCATCCCATTTCTTAATTTAAGTTACCGATTGGCCAAAAACTTTTTACTTCGTTTCGTTATCCGCAAAACTCTCTGTATCTTTACACTCGATTTCAGAAAAAGACCTTTTTTATCATTATGACACCCATATATAACGAAGAGATTGTCATCGAGAAACTGCAAAATCCGCGCACTGCACGTGAGGCTTTCGGACAGGTTGTCGAGCATTATGGCGAGCGCATTTATTGGCAGATTCGTAAGATGGTTGTTTCGCACGAAGATGCCGATGACCTCTTACAGAACACCTTCCTCAAAGCCTGGAACAGCATCGAATTCTTTCGCGGCGAGGCTCGTCTATCTACTTGGCTCTACCGTATTGCTGTCAACGAGACCATCACTTTCCTCAATCGCGAGCGGCAACGCAACAACATATCCATCGATAGCGACGACAGTTTTCTGCTCAACAACATCGAGGCCGACGAGTGGTTCGATGGTGACGACTTGCAACTACGCTTGCAACGTGCTATTGCGCTATTGCCTGAGAAACAACGACTTGTATTCAATATGCGATACTTCGATGAGATGAAATACGAGCAAATTTCCGAAATTCTTGGCACATCGGTAGGAGCGCTTAAAGCATCATACCATCACGCGGCCAAAAAAATTGAAGAATATTTGTTATCTCACGATTAAACCATTTATACATTTTGGTGTCAAAGCAATGTAAATACACTCAAAAGATGAAAAAGAAGGAAGATATACTACAACAAATAGGCGGCAAATCGGGATTTAAAGTTCCCGATGGTTACTTCGAGCAGCTATCTTCGCGCATTACCGAGCAGTTGCCCGAGCGCGAAATTCCCGAACCCGAGGTTATTACCACTTGGCAACGTTTGCGCCCATATATCTATATGGCCGCTATGTTTGCCGGTATATGGCTTATGGTACAAGTTTTTGTAGCTCCTCACGTTCAGCCCGAACAGGCTCTCACTGCCGATGCTCAGGAGGCCACAACCGAGATGGATGAAGAGTTAGAAGACTATCTCATCTATTCGATGGACGAGTACACAATCTTCGAGACGCTTTATGCCGATAGCGAATAACAAACAAAATAATACAATAGCATTATGAAAAAATACATAGCACTTATCATTTTCTCCATCGCATTGCTCACTCCCATTACCTCGATGGCACAACGTGGCGATGATCGTTCTGCGGCACGTCATCAACGTTGGGAACAATTCCGACAAGAAAAGCACGAGTTCTATGCTCGTATGTTGGAGCTTACCGACGAGCAAGCCGCTCAATTCTTCCCACTTTTCGACGAGATGGAGAAGAAGAAGTTTGAAGCTGCTCGTGAAGTTCGTCGCGAAGCTCGCACCATTTCCGAGAGTGAAAACGTTACCGACGAGCAGTACAAAGCAGCTGCCGACCGTGCCGCCGCTCTTGCCGCGCGTGAATTGGCTATCGAGAAAGAGTATTACGCCAAGTTCTGCCAGATACTCACCCCTCGCCAGCAGTTCCTATACCACCGCTGTGACCACGAGTTCCAAAAACATCTCATCAATAAGAAAAAAGGTAAATAATTACAATCCTAGTCGATTGTCCGCGCGGGAGCAACTCTGTCAAGAGTTACTCCCGCGTTTGATATAATCATTTCAATAAAAATACACGTCAACAAATTGTGACCGATTTTACTCCGAAGTATATGGGTAATCTCCACACAAAAAGGCCGTTGCATTGCAACAGCCCCTATGCCATTATATTACGTCAAGACGAATATTGCTTCACTATCAATATTACACTCTTACTCCTCGGGTCGCACAAAGAACGTAAAGTTCACGCTGCCATACACCCGATGTTCGGCAAACCATCGATGGCTCGTAAAGTCATTGTTGCGCGAATGCTCAAGTACAAACAAGCCACCCGGGCGCAACAAGCAGTTCTCATCAAGCACTCGTTGTGGTATACTCTCCAATTGAGGCAAGTCGTAGGGTGGGTCGGCAAAGATAAAGTCATATTGCTCGCCACACGATGCCACAAACTTCAACACATCTCCTCGCACAATGTTGAGGTTATCATCCCCCAGCATCTTCTGCACCTTAGAGATGAAATTATATTGTGTGGGATGTTTCTCTACGCACACCACACGTGGGCACCCGCGTGACAACAGTTCAAAACTTATTGCACCCGTTCCCGCAAACAAGTCCAAGGCATTGGTCTCCTCAAAGTCCAAGCGATTTTCCAATACATTAAACAAGTTCTCTCTGGCAAAATCGGTCGTAGGTCGTGCCTTTATATTGTTCGGCACATCAAATCTGCGACGGCCATATTTCCCTCTTATAATTCGCATAACGATAAAGCTGTTAAGTCAAACGGTATTTGCATCGCGCTACTGCCCAGTACGTGACAGTTCGACGGAAAAATCACAGGAACAACCGTGAGTATATAGTTACGCAGTATCGTCGACAGCTCCTTGCGCAACTCTCCATCACCTGCTATATGCACCTCGTCGGCACGTTGATCCAGGCTCAATTGTTTCCACACATTCAGCACGTGGTAAGCCACATCATTGGCCGTACGGTAGGCATAGCTGTTGGCCAGCAACAACCCTTCTCGGCTGTAGCATACAACATCTGCACTGCCATTATACAAGTGTACATACACTTTGCGCTGATTGCCCATACGACTCTTTCGGTAGAAGTATTCGCACAAAGCCGACAATGGATGCAGTAGAGTAGGGCGGTCAAAGGTTCTATACACAAAGCGTACCAACTCCTCATTGGCACCCGACAGCATCACAGCTCCCGTATATGGCATTCTGCACTCAACAATGGTCTCATTGCTTTCGGCATACACACTTTTGTAGTACACACTGTTATCATCGCTGGTGGCCACCTCGCTAGGCACCAGAAGATGATGTTTCGATGGTAAAACCACGTACACTCGGCGGAACGATTGCAATAGCACAGCTCGCTCATATACAACCTCCTCGACAGCGCGCGACAGCGAGTCGGTATAGTGCAATGCTATACGTTCGCTCACCATCGAGTCATCCTCGGCCGGATGGTAGTACACATAAGTCAACTCATTGTCCGTTATGCGCAACATCAGCACATATTGGCTCGTATCTATTGTTTCACTGCGTTCCATATTGCAAAGATAATGAAAGGCCGGTGAAGAACAAAATCAACTTACCCCGATTTTTCTCTCATACAACAACACATCGTTTTTCTTTCCCCATACGACTTATTCTCATTCCCTGCGCCACCCTTTTTCAATATCCTTACACGCTATTTTTTCCCGACAATCCATTCACAACTCATATCTTTTATCTACTTTTGCAAGTATATAATATATCCGACGATTTTATGCTCTACGATGCACTGGCAGCACAAGCCATCCGACACTTACCCTATACCCCCAACGAGCAGCAGAGTGAGTTGCTCACACGACTTTCTCGTTTTGTACTCAATGGTCGTGACACCGAGTTGTTTCTTCTCACAGGCTATGCCGGTACGGGTAAGACCTCTTTGGTTGGCGCATTAGTCAAGGCACTCGACGAGCTCAAGTTCAAGACCGTCTTGCTGGCTCCTACCGGCCGGGCTGCTAAGGTTTTCTCGCGCTACGCATCGCATCCGGCATTCACCATCCATCGCAAGATATATCGCCAACAACGATACTCGCCCGATATGAGCGGATTTCTTGCCGGTAACAACACCCATCGCGACACACTCTTTATCGTCGATGAGGCATCAATGATAGCCAATACACCCGGCGATGCGGGGCTATATGGTTCGGGGCGACTGCTCGACGACCTCATCGAGTATGTCTATGGCGGTGACAATTGCCGATTATTGTTGTTAGGCGACAATGCTCAGTTACCCCCCGTAGGGCAACCATTCAGCCCGGCTCTCTCTCCCGAGCTGCTTCGGGCGCAAGGTATGGATGTTACGGCTTTCGAGCTCAATCTTGTTGCTCGACAAGATACCGACAGTGGTATTCTGTTCAATGCCACACGCCTGCGACATATTATGGCGCAATGCACCGACGCGGTTATGCCACCACCTCAATTGCGGTTCGATGCTTTCCCCGATGTTATCAACCTCAGTGGCGAATACCTTGTTGAGACCATATCCGACTCTTACGACTCGGTAGGACTCGACGACACCATTATTATTACCCGCTCCAACAAGCGAGCCGGTATCTTCAATCAAGGCATCCGCAATCAGATTTTATATCGCGAGGAGTTGCTGACAGCAGGCGATATGCTGCTTGTTGCCAAGAATAACTATTATTGGGGAAAGGAAT
Source organism: uncultured Porphyromonadaceae bacterium (assembly GCA_937891845.1). Taxonomy (GTDB): domain Bacteria; phylum Bacteroidota; class Bacteroidia; order Bacteroidales; family Barnesiellaceae_A; genus Barnesiella_A. The sequence goes on from CALATP010000026.1 coordinate 47,294, forward strand.
ATAAAGAAGTCGATTTCATTGCCAATGGCGATATAGCGCGTGTCGTGCGCGTGCGCAAGACCTATCAGATGTACGGTTTTAACTTTGCCGATGTCCAATTACAATTCCCCGATCTCGATGTCGAACTCGAAGCTCGCATCCTGATCGACACGCTCACTAGTGATGCACCCGCTCTCTCGCGTGAGCAGAACGAGCAGCTATACACTGCCATCCTTGCCGATTATGCACACATTTCTACACAACGCGAGAGGTTGCAACGTCTCAAGGCCGACCCTTGGTTCAATGCGTTGCAAGTCAAGTATGCCTATGGTGTAACTTGTCACAAGGCTCAAGGAGGACAGTGGAAGCACGCCTACATCGATATGGGATATATCGACCCAACGACACTCTCCATCGACTTCTATCGTTGGCTATACACTGCCATTACACGTGCCACTGAGCGCGTATATTTCATCAATACAGCCCCTCATTTCATCGAAGGGGCAACAGAAAATGACTAGCTGAATGTGATTGATAATTAGAACGCTTCCGACATCCCAAACACAATACCGCTCGTGCCTTTACCAAATCCGTAGTCTACCCGCACATTTACATTGTGTTTGAACTCAAATCGCAAACCTATACCATAGTTGATGAGTAAGTCATCTCCTTTCAGTTCCTTGAACGACGGGAATACAGTGCCACAGCCCACCCAAGCCACAGCTCCCAAGCGTTTATATACTCTTTGGCGCAATTCTATCTGACCACTCATTATGTTATTGTCTATATAACGGCCGGCGTAGTAGCCTCGCATTCGCGCGCCTCCCGCTCCCAGCTCGGCTCGCAACGGCCACGGCACATCTGTACCGTTATACTGCCCATACAGGTCTAGTGCCATTACCGAGCCTTTCCACAAGCGTTGGTAATAATTGGCTGTCAGGGTAGTAGAGAATATATTCTGTCCGCTTGTTCCCAATGGACGTGGATAATAAACCTCTTTCAGCATTATATAAAATCCTCGTTGCGGATTGGGTATAAAATCGCGTGTATCATACACTATAGATGCACCTATTCCGGTAAAGAAATACGACGTCTCTTGTCCTTGCAGGTACGATAAGTTGTCTATTTTCGATAAGAATGTGTACCGTAAATTTAGGGCGGCTCCTATATGAAAGTGTGGCGTTATCTTATATACATAGTCACTCTCTAGTTTCAGGTGACGGCGTGTATATTTGCTCTTTTCGTTTATGGCGCAAGCATCATACGAGATACCCCAAAAGTCCAATGGCTTGTTTTGGAAGGCAAGGTCATAAGTCAGTCGCGCCCGGTCGCGCTTGAAAAGGTGATTTCCCTTGAAGATAAAACTATATTGTCCTGTCAGAGATATGTTGGCAAATATCTGTGCATCGGATGGCGACATCAACGAATCGGTGCGATCCGTTCTATACAATCCTGTCACCATTCCTCCTATTCCGAAACTCGCCTCTCGTGAATATGAGGGAAGGATGGCAAAACTTATATCCAGCGGTTTTTCAAACGTTTTATCCTTATGACCGCCTATCAACTGCTTGATAAACTTTTGGAAGATGTTATCTTTCTTTACCGTGATACTGTCTGTGACTATACTGTCGCTCAAAGCCGAGGTCGGCTCTGTGATAACCATACCGTAGCCGGGGCAGTATGCAATTACAGTCAATATAAGAAATATTATTATAAGTAGTTGTCGCTTCATTCCACGTTCCTATTATCCTATTGAGATTTTACAATCTGTTATAAAACGTCATTTCTATTATTATATTGTGTTGCCGGACTATTTTGATTACCCGTTTTGCAACTTTTGTGTGATTTTTAAACATATTTTATAGTATTAATTCTATTCCCTATGCACCTTTGCTATATTACTTTACAGCTATTATCATATCATTAATACCCGCTTGAGATGATTGCGACTCATTCATAAGTTGTAAATCCCAATTATTTTCTTTATATTTGCACAATAAAATTTGATGTTATGTAAGGGAACATTGTTCCCGCAAAGATATTCCCCTCCCTAATTTATGGGAACACTCTCAATGAGTGGACAGTGCCGATCCTCTGTGAAGACCGTCGGCATTGTTTTTTTTATATGACTGTTGATACATACGTTTGCCGCTTCTCGTTTCTCTCTATCGCACAATTGTGTTATATATCGATGTTTATTTTGCAGCGGTAAACCATTAAAATTCTATTATGAAATCCAATGACTTTATGAAGCCTCACTATCAAGCCTTGCTGCAGTCCGACCGTAGCAATGCCGATGTGGCGGGCACCTTTATGCAACAAGATAATGAATTGCTCAACAAGGCACACGATGCGTGGAATGCTATGGCAACTTATAGGCAATGTCGCACACGCAATCGCAATTATACCTACGGAAAACAGTGGGTCGATCCCATCTCACTTGCCGATGGTCGCGTGCTTTCGGAGGAACAATATCTTCGCGAACAAGGCAAAGTGCCGCTCAAAAACAACCTCATCCGGCAGCTTGTCAAGAGTGTAATAGGACAGTTTAGAAGTGCCCAGACCGAGCCGGTGTGTATCTCTCGCGAACGCAAAGAACAATCATTGGGCGAAATTATGAGTGTCGTTATGCAATATGCCTATCAGCACAATCGGCTCTATGAACTCGACAGCCGCTCGCTCGAAGAGTTTCTCATTTCTGGTTCTTGTTTCCATAAGATTGGCTACGGAAATCGTCGCGGAAAAACCGATGTGTGGATAGATGCCGTACAACCTTCTCGTATCTTCTTCAACACGATGGAAGATTGTCGCCTGTGGGATTGCAATCTCATTGGCGAGTTGCACGATATGACTCTCAATGACGTTATAGCACGTTTTGCCGGTGGTAGCCCGCAGAAGGCTCGACACCTCCGACAAATATTTGGAGATGCAACCGATGTCAGTCATTACAACTCTATCGACACTGCTTCGGCTCAACGTTTTGATTCAATTAACTTTTTTGTACCCGACAATTCTCACCATTGTCGCGTTATTGAGCTATGGACACTCGATAGTCGTGAGATGTTGCGTTGTCACGATACTATGTCGGGACAATTCTACAAAGTTGATGTTGCACTCGCACACGACGTAGAAAAAGAAAACCAACGTCGTAGGGATGAAGCTGCATCGCGAGGTATCGAGGCCGCTCAAGTGCCCATTATCGAGACCGAATGGTTTCTGGAGAACTATTGGTACTACCGTTTCTTCTCTCCATTGGGACATATTCTTGATGAAGGCGAGTCGCCCTATTGGCACGGTGAACATCCTTATTCGTTGCGCCTTTACCCTATGATCGATAGTGAAATTCACTCCTTTGTCGAAGATGTCATTGACCAACAACGATATGTCAATCGACTCATTACTATGATCGACTTCATTATGGGTAGCAGTGCCAAGGGTGTACTATTATTCCCCGAAGACCAAATACCCGATGGAATGTCTCTCGATGATATCGCTACGGAGTGGACTCGTTGCAATGGTGTGATTCTCTTCCGGCCCAAGCCCGGTTGTGCTATGCCTCAGCAGATTGCTGTAAATGCAACTAATGTAGGTGCTTACGAACTATTATCCTTGCAGATGCGACTGCTCGAAGATATTTCGGGGGTACACAGTGCCATACAAGGCAAGGCTGTACCTTCGGGAACGGCATCTTCCCTATATGCTCAGCAAGTGCAATATTCGGCTGTCAATTTGCTCGACCTTTTTGAGTCCTTCAAGGCTTTTCGTGAGGAACGTGACACAAAGTTGATGAAAACTATTCAGCAATTCTACGACGAGAACCGTTACAAACTTATTGCCGGTGATGATAACTTCGATACCGATAGTATCACACCCGAGAGAGTACGAAATGCCGAGTTCGATATTGTTATTGCCGAGTCGGCGTCTGCCCCTGCTTTCCGTCAGATGTCTAATGATTTTCTTTTGGAACTTTTCCGTTCTGGCCACATTTCGTTGCAAGCGCTACTCGAAACAGGCACTTTCCCTTTTGCCGACAAACTTTTACAATATGTCAACTCCGAGCAACAGCAACAAATGCAAATGATGGCTGCTCTCTCGCAGCAACAAGCTCCCGGTTCTTCATCACCGACAGCTCAACCTGCACAACTTTAATATTTACACCGATGATGGGGCGGTTTTTCAAGAGGCTGTATCAAAATGAAAATTATGGTACAGCCTTTTCTGGTTTCTATGGCTTGACATAATTCAGGGCGTGTGTGCATTACGGCATCCTGCACTTTTCTGCTATATACGTTGCTCTTTACCATTATGCATCTTTCTCAATATATAATGTCAATATCTTAAATATTTACAAAACGTTACTCTCTCTCAAAAAAATAAACTAAATTTGTTCCCTAATATTTAATATATTACATTACAATATGAAAAAGATTATCATCTCGCTATCACTTCTTTTCACAGTGATATTTACTTCGCAGGCCATCAACCCCGACAGTGTACGTTATAAACATCAATCTACCGATACAGCGCGTATCACAGAGGTTCTCAATGCCACTCGCAATGCGCAATTGCAATCTCCTGCCGATCGTATTACATTTATTGCCGGTCAATTCTTGGGCACTCCCTATGTTGCTGCTACACTCGAAGGCGAACCCGAGATGCTCACTGTCAATACATCCGAGTTTGATTGCACAACATTTGTCGAGACCGTTATTGCTTTGGCTCTCACTGCGGATGTCGATTCGACTACATATCTCGATTTTATCGACAACCTTGCCGCTTTGCGTTATCGCAACGGAGTGGTGGACGGATATGCATCACGCCTGCACTATGTGACCGACTGGATAGCTTGTAATTCCGAACGTAATATCTTTACCGAAATTACCAATCAAAATCCTCGTGTGGCTCACAAAAAAATCTCGTTGAATTATATGTCAAAGCACCGTCGTAGCTATCCCGCTTTGGCTTCCAACAACGAGGCTTATAATGCCATTCTCGATGTTGAGAAACCTTTCCTCAATTATAATATGCCCTACATCCCTAAGGCCGCTGTGGGGACACCGCAATGTAGCAAATGGCTCAAAAATGGTGATATCGTTTTTATTACCACATCTTTACAAGGTCTCGATGTAACGCATATGGGTATCATCGTATTTCAACGAGGTATGCCATACCTCTTGCACGCATCATCAAAGGGCAAGCAAGTTATCGTCGATCCGCAACCCCTTAGCAACTATTTGCAGTCCAACAGCAATGCTATCGGCATTCGTGTCGTAAGGCTCAACTGATTTTGATTTATTCACCTATCGAAAACTTCCCGCAACATATCGTTGTTCTATCTGCGTAGAACACACTTTTATGTACATTAAATTTTATATATAATATGTATTCCGATTTGCTTCGTCGCCAACGACTCTTTTATCTCGAACACATCACACGTGAGATTCCTTATCGTCTCACGGCTCTCGACCGTTTGCGTGAGGGTATCATCGATCACGAAAAGGAGTTGACCGAAGCACTGCATAGCGACTTGGGTAAATCGGATTTCGAGAGCTACACAACCGAGATAGGCATAATTCTCAGCGAAATAACCTATATGCAGCGCAATTTGCAACGATGGGCTGCTCAACGCTCGGTCTTTACCCCCATATCGCTCTTTGGTTCGCGCAGTAAGATTCATTATGAGCCACGAGGCGTGGTTCTCATCATTGCGCCTTGGAACTACCCGTTACAGCTGGCTTTTGCTCCGCTTATCGGTGCTATTGCCGCCGGAAACTGTGCCGTTGTCAAGCCCTCTTCTCAGTCGCCGCATACAGCCGCTGTAATGAAAAAGATTATTGACGAATGTTTTGAGGATGAGTATATTGCGCTTGTCGAACCCGTCGAAAAATCCTCTGATGAATTGCTCAAGTTGCAGTGGGATTACATTTTCTTTACCGGCGGTTCTACCCACGGTCGCAATGTGATGCAAGCCGCTGCCAAATATCTCACACCCGTTACGCTCGAATTGGGTGGTAAGAGTCCCTGCATTGTCGACCAAGATGCCGACCTACGCATCGCTGCTCAACGCATTGTGTGGGGTAAATTGATTAATTGCGGACAGACTTGCGTAGCTCCGGATTATCTCTTTGTCCACTCCGACGTGCGCGACCTACTCATAGAGTTGATGAAAGAAGAGATTACCGCGCAATATGGTAGCAACCCGCTTCTCAGCCCCGACTACCCCCGTATTGTCAACACCAAGCACTTCGACCGATTGGTTGCTATGCTCACCGACGGTAATATTATCTATGGCGGGCAATATGACGCATCACAACGTTATATTGCTCCTACACTCATATACAACATTTCGCAAGACTCGCGCTTGTTGTCCGACGAAATTTTCGGCCCCATACTTCCTATCATCCCATTCAGCGATATAGACGATTGTGTCGAGCATATCAACAATCATCCTACACCGTTAGCACTATATTATTTCACCGGTAGTAAGAAAAAAGCGCAATATATCATCAATCATACTCAATCGGGTGGGGTATGTATCAACGATACCATCATACACGTTGCCAATGCTCACCTGCCTTTTGGTGGTGTGGGAGCTAGCGGTATGGGACAATATCACGGCCGATATAGTTTTGAAACTTTCAGTCACGCCAAGGCGGTTGTTTCTACAACCACCAAGCTATACCTCGACATCAAGTTGGCTCCTTTTGGTAACAAACTCAAATGGGTCAAAAAACTACTCAAATAGAAACAGCATACATCCCCGAGTGCCAAACTTTTTTCTTATCTTTGTTCCCTTAATTGTATTATAGTGGAACAAGAACTTCTCAAACATCTCAATACCGCACAGCGTGAGGCTGTGACATACACCGAGGGACCTCAGCTTGTCATTGCTGGTGCCGGTTCGGGAAAGACTCGTGTACTCACATACAAGATTGCATATCTGCTCTCTTTGGGTTACGAGCCGTGGCGCATTCTTGCTCTCACTTTTACCATTAAGGCTGCCAATGAAATGAAAGAGCGTATTGCCGCACTGGTTGGTAAAGAAACGGCTTCTAGGTTGTGGATGGGTACTTTCCACTCTATCTTCTCTCGCATCTTGCACGCCAATGCCGACCGCATTGGATTTCGACACGATTTCACTATTTACGACACGGCCGATTCGCGTTCTCTCATCAAAACTATCATCAAGGAGATGCAACTCGACGACAAGATATACAAGCCGGCCACTGTGCAGAGCATTATTTCCAATGCCAAGAATGCACTCATCACCCCCGGTGCCTATGCCGCCAATGCCGAGTTGCGCGATATGGATTATAAGCAGAAACGTCCGCTCGTGTACAACATTTATCGCACCTATTGGGAGCGTTGTTTTCGTGCCGGTGCGATGGACTTCGACGACCTTCTGTTATACACCAATATTCTCTTTCGCGATCACCCCGACGTGGCACAGAAGTATCGCGACCTATTTCGCTTTGTCCTTGTCGATGAGTACCAAGATACAAACTTCTCACAGCATCTCATTGTCAATCAGCTGTGCAGTCAGCACGGCCGGCTTTGTGTCGTAGGCGATGATGCTCAGAGTATATACTCTTTTCGCGGTGCCAATATTGGCAACATACTCAATCTCAAGAATGAATACAAAGGACTTCGCATCGACAAGTTGGAGCAGAACTATCGCTCTACACAGAACATCGTCGATGCAGCCAACAGCCTCATAAAGAAAAATACCGAACAGATACCCAAGCGCGTATTCTCCGAGAAAGAGCGTGGCAGTAAAATTACGATATACTCATCATACAGCGACTTTGAAGAGGGTGCGCTCGTAGCCAATCGCATCAAGGAGATGCACCTGCTCAATAGTCATCCTTACAACGACTTTGCCATCCTGTATCGCACCAATGCACAGTCGCGTGTTCTTGAGGAAGCTCTACGCAAGCGCAATATGCCTTATCGCATCTATGGCGGGCTCTCTTTCTATCAACGCAAAGAAATCAAAGATGCCGTTGCATACTTCCGTCTCACCATAAACTCCGACGATGAAGAAGCTCTCAAGCGTGTCATCAACTATCCGGCACGCGGCATTGGAGAAACTACCGTTGGCAAGCTGTTGGCTTGTGCCCACACACACGACACCGGGGTGGGTAAGGTATTGAGTGACCCCATTCAATACAACTTGCAAGTCAATGCCGGCACTCGTGCCAAGTTGTTGGCTTTCAATGAGCTGATACAGAGTTTTACTGCCGAGTCTCAGCGTCTGACCATTACCGAGTTGGTCGAGATGATTATCCGTCGGTCGGGTATCATCAGCGATATATATTCCGACTCAACACCCGAGAATATTGCACGTCAAGAAAACATTCAAGAGCTGCTCAATGCTGTACAAGAATTCTTTACTATGCGACAAGAAGCCGGTGATGAAAACTGCTCATTGGCCGATTTCCTTGCCGAGATTTCTCTCCTTACCGACCAAGATAAGGGCGATGAATTGCAGCAAGACAAAGTAACGCTTATGACTATTCACTCCGCCAAAGGATTGGAATTTCGTAACGTATTCATCACCGGTTTGGAAGAGGATCTTTTCCCTTCTGCTATGTGCGTCGAGAGTCTGCAACAGATTGAGGAAGAGCGCAGGTTGCTATATGTTGCTATTACTCGCGCTCAAGAAAATTGTCTCCTCACGTATGCCCAGACTCGTTTTCGCAACGGAAAGACCAATACCTGTCGCCCCAGTCGTTTTATCAAGGATCTTGACACGAGGTATGTTACTCTTCCCGACAATGCCGCGCAAGCATCTGCCTCGACATCATCACATTTCGATGCTCCGTGGACGGTCAGATTTCATAACACCGACACTTTCGATACAAAACCTCGTCGTGAATTTAAAGACCCTCAAAAAACATCACAGCTCAAGCCCCTTGCCGGTTCGCGTCGTGTCGTGAGCAGTAACGCACCATCCTCTATGCGCGATAATGTTCAATCTCCGGCCGGCACTCTGCGACCCGGTACACGCATCCGTCACGACCGCTTTGGGTTTGGTACGATACAATCTATCGAAGGGGTAGGTGATAATTGCAAGATCGGAGTCGAATTTGACAACGTCGGTCACAAACAATTACTACTCAAATTTGCTAAGTTTACTATTGTCTAGACATCAAATACAACTACAATATATTATGTTGCAACAAGTTCCATCACCCTGTTATGTTCTCGAAGAGGCTCTCTTGCGTCGCAACTTGGCTCTCATCAAGTCGGTCAAAGAGCGTGCCGGAGTCGAAATAATTATGGCGTTCAAGGCATTTGCCTTGTGGGAAGCATTCCCCATTGTTCGCCAATATATTCCCACCTCTACGGCTAGTTCTATACACGAGGCGCGTTTGGCTTTCGAGGAGTTGGGCTGTTTGGCTCACACATACTCTCCTGCCTACACCGACGCAACTTTCGACGATATATTGCGTTACAGCAGCCATATAACCTTCAATTCGCTTTCGCAATTCAATCACTTTGCCGAGCGTGTGGCTGCATACGACCGACACATTTCGTGTGGCCTGCGCATCAATCCCGAGTTCTCCGATGTTGAGACCGACCTTTACAACCCTTGTGCGCCCGGCTCTCGTCTGGGTGTCATTGCCGACCAATTACCTCCCACGTTGCCCGACGGTATCGAAGGTCTGCACTTTCACACACTGTGCGAATCCTCTTCCTACGACCTGCAACGCACGCTCGCTGTCGTTGAAGAACGATTTGAACCTTGGCTCAAACAGGTCAAGTGGCTCAATATGGGTGGCGGGCATCTTATGACTCGCAAGGACTACGATGTGGAGCATCTTATTTCCACTCTCATCGAGTTCCGCAACCGTCATCCTCACCTCAAGATTATTATGGAACCCGGTAGTGCTTTTGCTTGGCAGACAGGCACTCTTGTCACTACCGTTGTCGATATTGTCGAGAATCACGGCATTCGCACCGCTATACTCGATGCCTCTTTTGCCTGCCATATGCCCGATTGTCTCGAAATGCCATACAAGCCTGCCATTCGTGGCGCAAAAGAGCGAGATGAGTTACCCTACAACTACCGTATGGGTGGTAATTCGTGTCTCAGTGGCGATTTTGTAGGCGACTGGTCTTTCGATCACGAACTGCAAGTAGGAGAGCGCATCATCTTCGAAGATATGATTCACTATACCATTGTCAAGACCACAATGTTCAATGGTGTGCCACACCCCTCTATTGCCTGTATCCATAGCGATGGCTCGTTAGAGGTGTGGAAACAATTCACATATTCCGATTATCGCAATAGAATGGGGTAGTCGATACATAACTAGAAACATCGCAAGGGGCTATGCTCAATTTTTATTGAGCATAGCCCCTTGGGTTTGTCAGTGATGACATAACTACTCGTAACTTCTAAATCATAATACACAGCCTTGCATTTGTAATATCCCGATATAAACAATCCAATCAAATTTATTTTGTTGTTTTTGCTCTATTTCTGGCACATTTTTGTAGTAAAAGAATGAAAATATTTTAAAAAAATGGCATATATTATGTTTATGCTGTTATTTTATGGAAATTTTATTTAAATTTGCACTATGTGTGTAGATTGTCGTTAACACGTCAACAATACAACAATTTATTAAACTAAACCGAATTAAAAAATTTATAAATTTATTATTGATAATGAAAAAGTTAGCCGCTTCTTTATGTCTGATGTTTGTCGCATTCTCTGCTTTGGCGCAATCGTCTCCCGATAAGTATCTGGCGCAACCTATGCCCCAACAATGGATGGCCGACTCTCTGATGACCAACCTATCGCCGGCCGACGATATGTGGTGGAATGCCTTTGGTGACACCTGTCTCACTGCTCTTATTGAGCAAGCTGTTGCCGACAACCACAATCTTATGGCTGCCGCTCAACGTGTTCAAGTTGCCAAGTCTATGTATAATAGCGCGTTGGCCGGATATTCTCCTATTATTGCACTCAATGGAGCTTGGGTCAACGACCAATCTAGTGGCAATCTCGCCTCTCAATCTACCGACCCTTCGTTGGTGCGATACCTCGAAGCCGGTATTTCTTTCAATTGGGAAATAGACCTCTTTGGTAAGATATATTTCCGAGCCAAAGAAGGCAAAGAACAATACAATGCTACTCGCGAAGAATACAATGCGGTGATGATTTCGCTTTGCGCTCAACTCGCCTCGCAATACATCACATTGCGCACTTATCAAGCACAGATGTCGGTTGCACTCACACATATTGTTTCGCAACAAGCCATCCTCGATATTACCGAGGCACGATTTGAAACCGGTTTGGCTTCGGCTCTCGATGTGGCTCAAGCCAAGACTGTTTACTTCAACACGCGGGCTTCTATTCCCGCATTACAGGCTGCCATCGACAACCAAATCAATGTGATAGCTGTACTTCTTGGCAAGTATCCTGCCGATATTTATCAACGTTTGTCCGCTCCGGCTCCGCAAGTCGAGTATTTACAATTGGTCAGCGTTGGTATTCCTTACGACCTGTTGCGTCGTCGTCCCGACTTGCGACAAGCCGAGTACAACATCGCTGCTCAAGCTGCGGCTGTGGGCATTGCTATCACCGATTTTCTCCCTTCTCTATCGCTCAATGGTAGTGTCGGATTGGCTTCGCACGACCCCGCGCGTTTCTTCGACAATAGCAGTCTTACATTCAATATCACCCCCACATTCAAGTGGACTCTTTTCAACGGTACTCAGCGTTTCCAAGCTCGCAATGCTGCCAAAGCTCAAATGCAAGCTGCTGTCGATACCTACAACAATACTGTTCTATTGGCGGTGCAAGAGGTTGAGAGTGCTATGTCTTCTTACAAGAACACTGTTAAGCAACTCGTTTTCTTGAGAGAACTGGTCAATCAAGGACAGACTACGCTCGACCTCTCTATCGAGCTTTATAAGAATGGTCTCATCGATTTCCAAACCGTCCTCGATGCTCAACGTCAGATGCTATCGTATCAAAACACGCTAGAGTCTACCCGTGGCTCTTCTGCTATTGCTCTTGTCAATCTTTACCAAGCACTAGGTGGTGGTTGGAATAATGCCGAATAATAATCCTATAAAATATACAATTATGAACATTCGTAATGTTGTGGCGGTATTCATCACCGCACTCCTTTTCTTAAGTTGTCAAAATAAAGATACTGCCGGAGATACTGCCTCGGTTGCACCGTCTATTTCGGTCGCTCAGGCGCTCGAAGACTCTGTAACTCTTTTCGCTTCATATCCCGGATATCTCGAAGCTGCCGATTATGTCGATCTCGTTGCTCGTGTCAGTGGCTATCAAGAGGCCTCTAGATATGTCGCCGGTGGTCGTGTCAGCAAGGGCGATACGCTTTTCATTATCGAGCCGGCTCAATATATCGATGCTGTTGCTCAAGCCGAGGCCGCTCTCGCTACTGCTCAAGCCGAGTTTTACTATGCCGAGAACAACTTCAAGCGTATGAAAGATGTGCAGAATAGCAACGCTATCAGCGAGATTGACCTCATTCGTGCCGAGGCGGCATACTATCAGTCCGAGGCGGCCATCAAAACTGCCGAGGCTGCATTGCAATCGGCTCGCACTCAACTCAGCTACTGCTATGTTGTAGCTCCATTCTCCGGTCGTCCCACTTCTTCTACTTATGGCAATGGCGACTATTTGCGTGCCGGTGAGAAGTTGGCTACACTCTATCGTGATAACAAAATGTTTGCCTATTTCAGCATCGATGATGCTCAATATATGAGACTTATCCAAAATCTTAAAAACGACCGAACCAAACTTGCCGCCGACGATGTTCGTCTCACTTTCAGCGAGCCTCTTCCGCACGATTATATCGGTCACATCGATTATGTAGCTCCCAATCTCGACCTCAACACCGGTACTTTGCGTATTCGTGTGCTCGTCGACAACCCTTATGGCGAGCTCAAGCACGGTATGTTCACAACTGTACATATGCCTTACTCGCGTCGCGAGAAAGCTATTATGGTACGTGATGCTTCTATTGGTACCGACCAAGTAGGTAAGTATATCTTCGTCGTTAATGACTCTAATCGTGTCGAGATGCGACACATCGAGATTGGCGAGGCTTATCAAGACTCTATGCGCATTGTCACTTCAGGACTCCAACCTGGTGAGATGTACGTAACTCGTGCATTGCAAAAGGTACGCGAGGGTATGACCATCAACCCCGTTGTAGAATAATGTTTTTACCTAACTTCGACTAATAGATAAACTTATGTTATCGAAATTTTTTGTTAAGCATCCCATATTTGCCACCGTATTAGCGTTGGTTATGGTACTGGCCGGTGGTATCACGATGTTTACCCTGCCCATTGCACAGTACCCCGAGATTACGCCTCCTACTGTACAAGTTACGGCGATTTATCCCGGTGCCGATGCCGAGACTATTGCCGAAACGGTGGGTGTACCCATTGAGCAACAAGTCAATGGTGTTGAAGGTATGATATATATGAGTTCTGTGTCTTCTTCTACCGGACAGTACAACCTTACCATTACTTTTGAGGTCGGTACCGACATCGATATGGCTACGGTTTTGGTGCAGAATCGTGTCAGTACAGCACAAAACTCACTCCCGCAAGCCGTTATCGAGCAGGGTATTACTACGCAAAAGCAATCTACTAGTATCGTGCTTTTCGTTGCTTTGCGTTCTGACAAGCCCGAGTATGATGGCCTTTATCTCTCTAACTATGCCAAGCTCAAAGTGACCGACGAGTTATCACGTCTTCCTGGCGTGGGTAGTGTTTCGGTTTTTGGTGCCGACGAGTACAGTATGCGTGTTTGGCTCAAGCCCGACGTGATGCAGATGCGCGGTATTACCGCTGCCGAGGTTTACAATGCCATTGCAGCACAAAACGTCGTGTCGCCCGCCGGTAGTGTGGGTCAACAACCTGTTTCTATGCCCGAGGCTTTCCAATTTACACTCAAAACGGAGGGTATGATGAACGATGTTTCGCAATTTGGCGACATCATTCTGCGTTCCGATGGTAAGGGCGGTTATTTGCGCCTCAAAGATGTGGCCGATATTGAGTTGGGTAGTGCCGCTTATAATATCAACTCTAAACTCAATGGTGAAGAAACAGCGGCTATCGGTATCTATCAGCTACCGGGTTCTAATGCGCTCGATGTTGCTAGCAACGTTCGCGAAAAGATGGACGAGCTCAAGCAATACTTCCCCGACGGAGTCGACTATGAAGTCGTCTTGGATACTACCGAGTTTGTTACCGCATCTATCGAGGAGGTACTCATCACATTTGTCGAAACAACACTTATTGTGATGCTCGTTATCCTTCTCTTCTTGCAGAACTTCCGTGCCGTTATCATTCCTTCGCTCACCATTCCTGTTTCGCTTGTAGCCACTTTTGCCGTTATGCAAGTGATGGGATTTTCTATCAACACGCTCACTCTCTTCGGTCTTGTATTGGCTATTGCCATTGTAGTAGATGATGCTATTGTGGTGGTTGAGAATGCCACACGTCTGCTCGACACAGGGCAGTACACACGTCAGGAAGCTGTTATCAAGGCAATGGACGAGATTACCGGGCCTGTTATCGGTGTGGTTTTGGTGCTTTTGTCTGTATTTGTTCCCACAGCCTTTATCAGTGGTATTACCGGTGTGTTATACAAGCAATTTGCCCTCACTATTGCCGTTGCCACAATCTTTAGTGGTCTCAATTCGCTCACCCTCACACCCGCTTTGTGTGCTTTGTTCTTGCAACCCACTCGCGAGACCAAGTTCTTTATTTATCGTGGATTTAACAAGGCTTTCGATGTGACTCTATCGGGATATGTTGCACTTATTACCAATATGATCAAGAAACCGGTCATTGCAATGATTATTTTTGCCGCTTTGGCCGTTGCCGGTTTTTATGGTTATATGAAGTGGCCTACATCATTCATTCCGGCCGAAGATTTGGGCTATCTCATCACTTCGGTTCAGTTGCCCAATGCATCATCGCTCGACCGTACTGAAGATGTTACCGAACGATTGCAAAAGACTATCTCGCAATATCCCGAGGTGGAGAATGTTCTCGTTATCAACGGTTTCTCTTCTCTGTTTGGTTCACAGTCGTCCAACTTGGCAACCTTCTTTGTCGTTCTCAAGCACTGGCACGAGCGACCCGGTGAAGAACACAGTTCCGACGCTGTCGTAGCCCGCATCAACCGCGATGCCGCGGTCATCGAAGATGCCATTATATTTGCCGTTAATCCGCCTTCTATTCAAGGTCTTGGTACAACAGGTGGTCTCGAATGGCAACTCGAAGACATCAACAACCAAGGGGTTACAGGTATCGAGTCGGCATTGCGAACAATGCAGGCTAATATCAAAGACTATCCCGCTTTGGCATCTCTTACATCTTTCTTCGAGGGTGCCACTCCTCAATATTTCATACAGTTCGACCGTAGCAAAGTTGAACTGATGGGTGTCAATATAAGTGATGTATTCAAGGCTCTGGCCTTCCAGATGGGTGCTAGTTATGTCAATGACTTTACCGACTTTGGTCGCGTATATCAAGTGAAAATCAGTGCCGAGGCGCAAGCTCGTGCCAACATCGATGATGTTCTCAAACTCACCGTTAAGAACAAGAATGGTGAGATGGTTCCCTTTGCTGCCTTTACCAATGTCAAGTCGGTTATGGGTCAAAACTTGGTTACTCGTTACAATATGTACCCATCGGCCTCTATTACTTGTATTCCTGCTGCCGGTGCTAGCTCGGCGCAAGGTATTGCACAGACCGAAGAAATGGTACAAAGCACGCTCGGTAAGAACTATGCACTCAGTTGGACGGGTATGGCTCAGCAAGAAAAAGAGTCGGGCTCTTCCGTAACAATCGTTTTTGCCCTGGCTATCATTCTCGTTATCTTTGTGTTGGCTGCGCAATACGAAAGTTGGACCGATCCTATTGCCGTAATTTTATCATTGCCTACTGCACTGCTCGGTACAGTGGCCGGATGTTGGATTATGGGCGAGTCGGTGAGTATCTATACACAGATTGGTGTTATCCTGCTCATTGCACTCTCGGCCAAGAATGCCATCCTCATTGTCGAGTTTGCTCGCGACTACCGCAAGGAGGGTATTCCCATCAAAAAAGCCGCTATCGATGCCGGTCGTTTGCGCTTGAGACCCATTCTTATGACATCTTTGGCATTCATCATTGGTGTATTACCCTTGCTCTTTGCATCGGGTGCCGGTGCTGCTAGCCGTATCTCGCTAGGTGCTGCTGTGGTATTCGGTATGCTTGCCAATACTCTGTTGGGTACACTTTTCATCCCCAACTTCTGGGTGATGATGCAATCGTTCCAAGAGAAATATCTGGCCGGTATCTTCTCCGAGGATAAAGAAAAGAAAAATAAGAAGAAAGAAATTCAAGAATAACAACAACCTGTTTCGGCTAGTCGTTAAGGCCGGGCGATAGGGGAGATATATTCCGTTAGAGACCACATCCATTGTCGGGGTGTGGTCTCTTTCTGTTGTACAACAATCCTTCTACAACACAAGTAGCAAGCTATTACATCACACACTCCGCTACATACTGCTTTTCCACCGGTCAATGCATCGTCTGGGCACCACCTCTTTTCATTCATCGAGTTGTTGAGGAATGTTGCGGAATTTATTCCTTCACGTCACTCTTTATTTCAATTTTCAGCCTATTGCATTTACCAATTTCTTTAGCTAACTTTGTAACCTATAATACACCAACGCTCCTCGATATATGACACCGAGGAACGCGAAGCGCGCCCTGATCTATCCTGCGCGTGGGTAAAGGCGCTGATACACTGTGTGTTATAATAATTTGTTGTTGCATATTATTTAGTCCCCGAATATCTATGAAAGGCATTGTATTGGCCGGTGGTAGTGGTACACGTTTATATCCTATTACCAAAGGGGTAAGTAAGCAATTACTACCCATTTACGACAAACCTATGGTATATTATCCCATATCGGCACTGATGTTGGCCGGTATTCGCGACATACTCATCATTTCCACACCCGACGATTTGCCTGCATTCCGCCGTCTTTTGGGGGATGGTAGTGATTACGGTGTACACTTTGAGTATGCCGAGCAGCCATCGCCCGATGGCTTGGCTCAAGCCTTCATCATTGGCGAAGAGTTTATCGGTGACGATGCCGCTTGTTTGGTGCTTGGCGATAATATCTTTCACGGTGCCGGTTTTTCTCAACTCTTGCAACAAGCTGTCGTAGATGCCGAACAGAACAACAAGGCTACTGTCTTTGGTTATTGGGTCGATGACCCCGAGAGATACGGTGTCGCCGAGTTCGATGCACAAGGTAATTGTTTGTCTATCGAGGAGAAGCCCCAAAATCCCAAGTCCAATTATGCAGTCGTAGGCCTATATTTCTATCCCAACAGGGTGGTCGACATTGCCAAGAATATCAAGCCTTCTGCACGTGGTGAGTTGGAAATTACTTCTGTCAATCAGCAATTTCTAGCCGATGCACAGCTCAAAGTACAAACACTCGGACGTGGTTTTGCTTGGCTCGATACTGGTACACACGACTCTTTGGCCGAGGCTTCCATATTTGTTGAGGTTATTGAGAAACGTCAGGGTCTCAAAATAGCCTGTCTCGAAGGTATTGCCTACCGTCGTGGATGGATTGACAAAGAAAAGATGACACGATTGGCACAACCTATGCTCAAGAACCAATACGGACAATACTTGCTCAAGGTTATAAACGAGGTTGAGCACAACTCTATTCACCCCGATTGCGGTTAGCATCTACTCACACGTTAATAGTACTTTTATAATGGAAGTAATAAAAACCTCAATAGAAGGGCTGTTCATCATCGAGCCTCGCATCTTTGCCGACGACCGAGGTTATTTCTTCGAGTCCTTTTCGCAGCGAGAGTTCGACGAGAAAGTTGCCCCCATACGTTTTGTTCAAGACAACGAGTCCAAGTCGGTATTTGGTGTTGTTCGTGGGTTGCATTTTCAACGGCCTCCCTATGCACAAAGCAAGCTTGTCAGGGTCATAAAGGGTAGGGTGCTTGATGTGGCTGTCGACATTCGTCGTGACTCGCCCACTTATGGCAAGCACGTTGCCGTAGAGTTGTCCGAGGAAAATCACCGCCAATTCTTCATCCCTCAAGGATTTGCTCACGGTTTTGCTGTCCTCAGCAACGAAGCGATTTTTCAGTATAAATGCGATAATTTCTATGCTCCCGAAAGCGAAGGTGCCATCGCTTGGAACGACCCTCAATTGGGCATCGATTGGAAAATTCCTGCCGATAAAATTATCCTTTCGCACAAAGACCGGCTCAACCCACCATTCACTCTGTTATCCGACAATCCGTCTTTCTAGTATCTTCATTCTGTAATTATATCTTTACGTTGTGAATATCCTTATTACAGGTGCCAACGGACAACTAGGCACCTCTTTGCAGCAAATTCCCGCTCCCGAGGGCGACAAATACATATACACCGATGTCGAGCAGCTCGACATCACTTGTCGTGACAAAGTATTTGATTGTGTCATTGGCAACAAAATCGATGTTATCATCAACTGTGCCGCCTATACCAACGTCGACCGTGCCGAAGACGAGCCGCAGCTTGCCAATCTCATTAACAATATTGCGGTCGAAAATTTGGCTTTGGCTTCAGCCAAGGCCTCGGCCACACTCATCCACATCTCTACCGACTACGTCTTTGGTGGCAACACTCACAATACTCCTTGCAACGAGTTGGTCGATGTTCATCCCACGAGCGTATACGGGGCTACCAAGTTGGCCGGTGAGCAAGCCATTCTTCGTTCCGGCTGTCAACACATCATCATCCGCACCGCGTGGTTATACAGCCCTTATGGCAAGAACTTCCTCAAAACAATGCTCAACCTCACAGCCGAGAGAGAGCAAGTATCTGTCGTGTTCGACCAAGTTGGCACACCCACATACGCCGCTCATTTGGCCGCGGCCATACGTTACATAGTCGATACGCGACAACTTCACAAAACAGGCCTTTATCATTACAGCAATCAAGGTGTATGCTCGTGGTACGATTTTGCTCACGCTATCGCTTCATTGGCCGGTCACACACAATGCAAGGTCAATCCCTGTTACAGCTCTCAATTCCCCTCAAAGGTGGTAAGACCTGCTTATTCTGTTTTAGACAAAACTAAGATTACAAATACTTTCGGCATTGACATACCTCACTGGTTCGATGCCCTCAAAGAGTGTATGTTACAGATACAATCTCAGTGCTAACCCTTTCAACTTTCTCTTACAATGAATATTCTCATTACCGGTGGTGCCGGGTTTATAGGTAGTCACGTTGTACGACTCTTTGTCAACCGTTACCCGCATTACAACATCATAAATCTCGACAAGCTCACTTACGCTGGCAACCTTGCCAATTTATCCGATGTCGAAGGTAAACTGGGTTATAGATTTCATCGTGTCGATATTTGCGACTATGACGAGGTATATTCCATCATTGCACACTACCACATCGATGGCATCATACATTTGGCTGCCGAGAGCCACGTCGATCGTTCCATTCGCGACCCATTTGCCTTTGCACGCACCAATGTGTTAGGAACACTCACGCTATTGCAAGCTGCACGAGCCTATTGGGAGTCTTTGCCCGAGCGTTACGAGGGTAAGCGTTTTTATCACATCTCTACCGATGAGGTATACGGTGCCTTGCAGTTCGATGACACCCTTTTTACCGAGGATACTCGTTACAACCCTCACAGCCCATATTCGGCTAGTAAGGCCGCCAGCGATCACTTTGTTCGTGCCTATCACGACACGTATGGTATGCCCACAATTGTTACCAACTGTTCCAATAATTATGGCCCATACCAATTCCCTGAGAAACTGATACCTCTCTTTATCAACAATATTCGTCATCGCAAGCCGCTGCCTGTATACGGAAAGGGCGAGAATGTGCGCGATTGGTTGTATGTCGAAGACCACGCTCGTGCCATTGACACGATTTTCCACAACGGTCGCATCAACGAGACATACAATATTGGTGGCTTCAACGAGTGGCGCAACATCGACCTCATCAAAGTACTCATTGCCACTGTCGATCGACAATTGGGCAATCCCGATGGATACTCTCTCGACCTCATTACATACGTTACCGACCGCCCGGGACACGACCTGCGGTATGCTATCGACTCCTCCAAGTTGAAAAACGAGTTGGGTTGGGAGCCTTCTTTACAATTTGAAGAAGGCATCGACCGCACAGTCGCGTGGTATCTCAACAACCAACAATGGCTCGACAACGTTACCTCCGGCGATTATATGAAATATTATGATCAGATGTACAACAATCGATAATTGACATTATCAATGTTCTATTTCCTGTCTCGCATATTCGCTTGGGTTGCCGAACCGTTGGCCTATATTTTCATCTGTTTTATATTGGCAGTTTTCTTGCCGGCCAAGTTCAAGCGTACAAAGCTATTTTTGGCTATTATTGCCATTGCTATGTCGCTCATATTCTCCAACCCTATGCTATACACGTATGCCGAGCGTAGTTGGTGTCCCACCGATATGAGTCAGTCCGACACGACACACTACGATTACGGTGTCGTATTGGGTGGTTTTGGTCATTACGACAACAATACTGGCAATATCGACTATCATCGTGCCATCGACAGGCTATTTACGGCTGTGCGATATTACCGACAAGGACGCATCGATTATATCTTGCTTACGGGCGACGGTCTCACTACCGATAGTGCTACATTCTATCGCGAGATGCAGCAACTATTTGCCATCCCTCCGCAAGCCCTCATTCGCGAGCCTTTGGCTCGTTCTACTCGCGAGAATGCTCAATATACCGCCCGATTGTTGCAACAACACAACGATGCTCGCATAGCGGTCTTTACGTCTGCTATACATATGCCTCGTACACAACTTACATTCAGTCAAGAAGGTGTGTCGGCTACATACATCCCTTGCGATTTTCGTTCGCGTAGCAACAACTTTTTTGCTATGTGGTTCCCTTCTCCCAAGGTGTTGGCCGACTGGGGCGATCTCATACACGAGTGGGTGGGTTGTGTCGTTTATCGATTGTTTCACTGAGTTTTTATGCCGTTCGATAATTATTAATAAACCGATTATAAATCTGTACTTCCTGTAAGTACCCTATAAATATTCATTATGAAAACACAAAATCACCTTGTAATAATGGCCGGTGGCATTGGCAGCCGTTTTTGGCCGATGAGTACTCCCGAGTGTCCCAAACAATTTATCGATGTGATGGGCTGTGGTCGTTCTCTCATTCAGCTCACTGTCGACCGCTTTCGTGGCATCTGTGACCCCGACCACGTGTGGGTTGTTACCTCTCAACAGTATGTTGCTATTGTCAAAGAGCAGCTCCCCGATGTCCCTGCCGATAATATTTTGGCCGAGCCGTGCCGTCGCAACACAGCTCCTTGTATTGCCTACGTCGCTTGGAAAATACAACAACGCTTTCCCGATGCCAACATCGTCGTTACGCCTAGCGATGCACTGGTGCTAGACACTGACGAGTTCCGTCGTGTCATCTCTCAAGCACTCGATTTTACTACACAAGCCGGTCGCATCGTTACAATTGGTATCAAACCATCACGACCCGAGACAGGTTACGGTTACATTGCCGCAGGCAATGCCATTGCCGATAGCGAGATTTGCAAGGTCGAGCAATTCAAGGAAAAACCCAATCTCGATACGGCAAAGTCTTATTTGGCTGCTGGTAACTACTTCTGGAATGCCGGTATTTTTGTGTGGAATGTCGACACTGTGGTCAATGCTATACGTAATTATCAGCCCGATTTGGCCGAGATTTTCGATAACATTGCTCCGGCAATGTACTCCGATGACGAGGCTGCAGTTATTGCCAACCTTTTCCCCACTTGTCCCAACATATCCATCGACTATGCTGTGATGGAAAAATCACCCGATATATATGTTCATCCTGCCGACTTCGGCTGGAGCGACTTGGGTACGTGGGGTTCTTTGCACACTCACTTGGCGCACGATGAGCAAGGCAATGCCACTGTGGGCAACGTTAGTCTGTTCGATAGTACCAATTGTATCGTTCACGTGCCTCAAAATCGTCGTGTCGTTGTGCAAGGTCTGGATGGATATATTGTTGCCGAGAAAGACAACACCTTGCTTATCTGTCGTTTGGCCGATGAGCAACGCATCAAAGACTTTTCTGCCGAGTAATCTCCGATTTCTCCCTTTTATATTCAATCGGTAATATTGTATAACCTTCGTAATAAGCCTCTCTATGCGCATACTCATCACCGGCATACACGGTTTTGTTGCTTCGCATCTCATTAAGGTTTTATGGCAACGACACGTTATTTACGGTTTGTCTACTTCATTACAACCTATCAAGTTTGTCGAGCGTATATACCTTTGGGACGAGATACAACAACTCCCGCAGGTCGATGTCGTGATACACTTGGCTGCCATAGCTCACGATGTCAACAATAATGCCCGTGCAGGACTCTATAAAGAGGTCAATCACACACTCACTTGTCGCATTTACGATTGGTTTGAAAAGTCGACTGCTACTAAGTTTATCTTCTTCTCTTCTGTCAAGGCTGTTGTCGATGCCCCCGGAGATGATGTTGTGACCGAAGAAACAATTCCTTCTCCTGTTGGCAACTACGGTAAGACCAAGCGTGAGGCCGAAGAATATCTGATTAGCAAGTCGCATATGTTAGATACTCCCGTTGCTGTACAGTCATCCGATAAGTTGGTATACATACTGCGCCCATCTATGATATATGGCGAGGGCAATAAAGGTAATCTCAATTTGCTATACAACATTGTTCGTCGAGGCATTCCCTATCCGTTGGGTGCATTTTCCAACAATCGCACATTTACAGCCATCGAGAATGTTACCTTTGTCGTCGACCAACTTATTTCCCATTTTATACCCTCCGGTATATATAATGTATGCGACGACGATAGCATTTCTACCAACCGTTTGGTCGAGATTATGTGTCAAGTGTTGAGAAAGAAACCGTGTATATTATATTGGGACAAGGAGAGAGTGAGGTGCTTGGCTCGTTGGGGTGGTTGGCTTCATTTGCCACTCAATCCCAATCGACTCAGTAAACTCACCGAGAACTATCGCGTGAGCAACAAAAAAATTTTGCAAGCATTGGAAATTGACTCTATGCCTGTTTCGGTATTCGAGGCGATGGCAAGAACCATACAAAGTTTTGAAAACAATAACAAATAGATGATATGAAGAAAGCTCTTATTACAGGAATTACAGGACAAGACGGATCGTTTTTGGCCGAATTCTTGTTGGAAAAAGGTTACGAAGTACACGGACTTTTACGACGTAGCTCCTCTTTCAATACGGCTCGCATCGAGCATCTTTACCTCGATGAGTGGGTAAGAGATATGAAAAAACAACGTCTCATCAAT
The DNA here is from genome assembly GCA_937891845.1 of uncultured Porphyromonadaceae bacterium. Taxonomy (GTDB): domain Bacteria; phylum Bacteroidota; class Bacteroidia; order Bacteroidales; family Barnesiellaceae_A; genus Barnesiella_A. Next base: position 70,706 of record CALATP010000026.1, read on the forward strand.
CTTCATTATGCCGATATGACCGACTCTTCGTCGCTCATTCGTGTCATACAAATGATTAAGCCCGACGAAATATATAACCTCGCTGCTCAAAGCCACGTGAAGGTGAGTTTTGATGTGCCCGAGTACACCGCAGAGGTCGATGCTGTCGGTACACTGAGGTTGCTCGAAGCTGTGCGTATTCTTGGCCTCGAACATAAGTGCCGCTTATATCAAGCATCTACAAGCGAACTGTTTGGTAAGGTTCAAGAAGTACCTCAAAAGGAGACTACGCCTTTCTATCCCCGCTCTCCCTATGGCGTGGCTAAGCAGTATGGCTTTTGGATTACAAAGAACTATCGTGAAGCCTATGGTATGTTTGCTGTCAACGGTATTCTATTCAATCACGAGAGTGAGCGACGTGGTGAAAATTTTGTTACTCGTAAGATTACTTTGGCGGCTGCTCGCATTGCGCAAGGTTATCAAGACAAGCTATATTTGGGAAATCTCAACTCCCTGCGCGACTGGGGATATGCGCGTGATTATGTCGAGTGTATGTGGCTTATGTTGCAACACGAGACTCCCGAGGACTTTGTCATTGCTACCGGCGAGTATCATACCGTTCGTGAATTTTGCGCTTTGGCCTTTAAGCACGTAGGTATTGAACTGCGTTGGGAAGGCGATGGCGTCGACGAAAAAGGTATTGATTGTGCTACCGGAAAGGTTCTAGTCGAGGTTGATCCCCGTTTCTTCCGTCCCACCGAGGTCGAGCAATTATTGGGCGATCCTACCAAAGCCAAGACTTTGCTAGGTTGGAATCCCTGCAAAACTCCCTTTGAAGAGTTGGTGCGCATTATGGTGATGCACGATATGAAGTTTGTCAAGAAATTGCATAATAAAGACAACTGCTGAAATGGATAAAAATGCCAAAATTTACGTTGCCGGGCATCGTGGACTTGTTGGTTCGGCTATTTGGAACAATCTGTTGAGCAAGGGATATACCAACCTCGTTGGTCGCACTCACTCCGAGCTCGATTTGCTCGATGCGGTCGCAGTTCGTAACTTCTTCGATGAACAGCTACCCGAATATGTTATTCTGGCCGCTGCTCACGTCGGTGGCATTATGGCCAATAATACATACCGTGCCGACTTTATTTACGAAAACCTTCAGATTCAACAGAATGTGATAGGGGAGAGTTTCCGTCACAATGTCAAGAAACTGCTTTTTCTGGGCAGTACCTGCATATATCCCCGCGAAGCTCCCCAACCTATGAGCGAAGATACACTGCTCACATCGCCACTGGAATATACCAACGAGCCCTATGCCATTGCCAAGATTGCAGGTCTCAAACTTTGCGAAAGTTTCAACATCCAGTATGGTACCAACTATATTGCAGTGATGCCCACCAACCTCTATGGCCCGCGTGACAATTTTCATCTCGAAAACAGTCACGTCTTGCCGGCAATGATTCGTAAAATTCATCTCGGACAACAACTCTTTGCCGGCAATTGGGATGCCGTTCGTGCCGACCTCAATCTGCGTCCTGTCGAGCAAGTTGACGGCTCAGCTTCGCAAGACGATATTATACGCATCCTAGCCAAGTATGGCATCACTTCTTCAGCTGTCACTCTATGGGGGACAGGCACTCCGGTGCGTGAATTCCTTTGGAGTGAAGAGATGGCCGATGCGTCAGTTTTTGTGTTGGAAAATGTCAACTTCTCCGACACCTATTCTCCTCTACAACGCGAGGTTCGCAACTGTCATATCAATATCGGTACCGGCAAGGAAATCTCTATTCGTGATGTTGCCAACCTCATTGTCAGCACAATAGGTTATCAAGGCGAGTTACGTTTCGATGCATCGAAACCCGATGGTACAATGCGCAAGCTCACCGATGTATCCAAGTTGCACCGACTGGGATGGCATCACTCTATCGAAATTGAAGATGGTGTAGAGCGACTGTATAAGTGGTATTTACAAGGCGAAATATAATATCCTACTTTCTAGGCAATCTTTTTATTAACACACAAAATCATCAAACTTTGGCCTACATTACACTACTTCGCCCGCAACAATGGTGCAAAAACCTCTTCATCTTTTTGCCCATATTTTTTGCTCAAGCCATTACCGATTACAATCGTTTGTTGGCTTGTGTGATAGCGTTTGTCGCTATGTGTATGATTAGTAGCAGTATATACATTCTCAATGATATCTGCGATCGCGATTACGACCGACTGCATCCGGTCAAGTCGCAACGACCCATCGCATCAGGACGTGTTTCGTTACCCGGTGCGTGGTGTATGTATACCTTCTTGTTGATTTTGGCTGTTGCACTTGTCGCCGCTTTTATTCCCAAGCAGTCTCTCATTGTCACGTTCTTGATATATTGGGTACTCAATCACGCTTACTCGTTATGGCTCAAGCATATAGCACTGCTCGACGTAATGATTGTTGCGATAGGTTTTGTCTTGCGCATTCTGGTTGGAGCTTTTGCCGCCGATGTCACTCCCTCTCATTGGATTATCATTATGACCTACCTGTTGGCGCTATTTTTGGTTCTTGCCAAGCGACGTGATGATGTTATCAAATACGAGCAATCGCAGACCTCTCTACGACGCAATGTGCAGTATTACAACCGAGCTTTTCTCGACAACGCCATTACATTGGTTGCTGCTGTCACACTTGTCAGTTACATAATGTACACAGTCGATGATGCAATCATTGAACGATTTGATTGTCATTATGTTTATGCCACTGCCATATTTGTTTTGGCCGGATTACTCCGCTATCTCCAACTCACCATCGTTGAAGAAAACAGCGGTAGCCCCACTAAAATCATCATTCGCGATCGCTTTATGCGACTTTGTGTCATCGGGTGGATTTTACTCTTTGCATTCATTATATATGGATAAACCCACACTTGCACTTTTCGACTTCGACGGGACTCTCACACTTTCCGACACACTCCCGCTCTTTATGCGGCACGCTACCGGATGGGGAGGAATGTTATGTTCTATGCTGTCGGTCTTGCCGGCGATGTCTATTCTGGCTTGCAACGGTTGGAAGTCGATAGGTAATATCAGTGCCGGAGCAACCAAAGAAAAACTCCTGCATCGTTGTTTCAAGGGCAAGGCGCTGCAAGAGGTCGAGCCTATATGTACATCCTTTGCATCCACAATCGATACCGTCGTTGCACGTTCGGTATACGACTCTATGTTGAGTCACATCGAGCAAGGACACACCGTAGTCATTGTGTCGGCAAGTGTCGACAAGTGGATATTACCGTGGGCTTCACAGCTGGGAGTAAGCGAAGTGATAGCCACACAACTACAAGTTGTCGACGACAAGTACACTGGCCGATTTATGGGTAAAAACTGCAACGGCGAAGAAAAAGTACGTCGCATTGCCGAGCGATACTCTCCACACGATTATCACATCATTGCCTACGGTAATAGCAGTGGTGACTATCCAATGTTCGATTTTGCTCACCAAGCATTCCTTTGTAACAAAGGGAACATCACACAATACAAGTAATTATGCAAGCACAACTATATCTCCCCATACTTATACTCACACTCTTCATCATCGAAGAGTGCTACTTCCTCATTGCGCATAAGTTCAACATCAATGATCGTATCACACAACGCGGGTCAAACAACAACATCATAATCTGTGGTGGAGGTATTATATTTTGGATTGCAACGCTATTCTATTACCTCGCTAATGTCGAGACATTGGCTGCGAATAGTTACTTTTTCATTGCCCTTACACTCATCAGTGCAGTAAGTTTCATCGACGATATTAAAGAAGTACGATATATATACAGGCTTGTTGTTCAGTTTATTGCGGTAGCATTGCTCTTCTTGCAGTGGCAACTTCCCGACATTATCCAATGGTGGTATATACTTCCGCTGTTCATCGTGGCAGTAGGTATTATCAATGCATACAACTTTATGGACGGTGTAAACGGTATGACAGCAGCCTATTCAATACAGCTGCTTGTTACACTCTCATACATCAATCAGTTCAGGCTCGATACACCCTTTATTGACCCCACACTGCTACACACCATAACCTTTGCAGTACTCGTCTTTGCATTTTACAACTTCCGCACCAATGCACGATGCCTTGCCGGTGATGTAGGTTCCATATCCATTGCCTTCATCATACTATACCTATTGGGTACACTCATCATCACGACAGGCAACTTTGCCTACATTGCGTTACTCTTGGTATATGGCATCGATACAGTACTCACCATCATACACCGACTTATACTGCGCGAAAACATATCACAACCACATCGCAAGCACATATATCAAATACTCGCCAACGAGCTGCATTGGAAGCATCTCGCAGTAGCGACACTCTACGCATCCATTCAGCTGCTCATCACAGTAGGGCTGCTCACCATACCCGCGCAATACACGTACATATACCTTGCGGCAACAACCATCATCCTATCAGCTGCCTACATCTTCTTCATCCGCAAGTACTTCCACCTGCACACACAACGCTAGTCCATCATTAATCATTAGTTATCTTCATCTTCCCTCTATATCCACCGGGTATTGAGGGGTGTTTTGTCACATCCATTCCTCTCATAGTGGCAATTCAAGTTCCCATTTCATTTCCTTTTTTACTATATATTCCCTTTATTAACTATATTCTCTTATATCGTTGATAATCAATAAAAAATCCAATCGCAATAGATATATTTAATTATTTCGTAACTTTGAAAAAGTTATATTTATTCCATTAGTTTCTGGCAAAGGATAAATCATAATTATAGCAACTGATTTTATAAACCCCATTGGGGCATAATCCAATGTTGATGAGTTGGGTATGCGTGAGATGCAACTAGTGTTAAATAAAATTACGTTGATTGAGAAAGTTTAAGAAGGCATACTATGATGTAACACTGCACGCGCTGATAACAGAAGAGTCGTGTCATATACACTCAAAGGGCTAGCCCCGGCTGTATTGGTCTAGCCCTTTGATGTTTTCAATTTAAGATTTTATTGTGGATTTTTGTCCACATTACCTATTTTTGAGATAGACTAATAGTTTTACTATCGGTTTACTCAAATATAAGTTGGCCTTTGATGTCGCCTTTGATGTTGTTGATAACCATTGTGATGGCGCGTTTCGAGGCTTCTTCTTCACACTCTTCTACTTCTATGTATAGCTTGGCAAGGAAGGCTTTGCTCTCGATGCAATAAAGATTATCGGCCACTCGGGTAGCATTTACTTCATAACTGCGAGCGCGTACTTGTGCGGGCAATAGAGTCATCTTCACACCGCATACCTTGTTGTCACTGGTTACCACACGCCACGTCGATGGGGTGTTTTCTCTTGCATCGTGATATACACCGATGATGTTGTAGGCTGTTTGGGCATTCACTGCAAAGCATCCTAGGAGGAGTGTTGCAATAATAAGTAATTTTTTCATCTCTCTAATATTTGCTATTTGTTATTGATTTCTAGTGTGTTATGATTTGTGTTTCTCTCGGCTTGTCACTGTGGGGTGTGCTTGTAGCATTTTTTTCTATCGCTTTATTTTTATCTCATCCAGCGAGGTATCTCCACAAAGAGTGTTGAGGTCGACATCACCTTTTATGCCGTTGATGCGTCCGCGGCAGCTGTATTGCCATATTGTGAGCGGATGTTTGTCGTGCAGGCGAGGGGTGAGTTTCAATTTGAATATCCCATATCTTGCTATCCACAGGTTGTTATTATTGAGTGTTCCTTTGAAAACGTCGTTGTAGAAACCTTGATGGGTGTAAATGATGGGAACTACGTTCCAATTGCGACTAATGATTTCGACAAACTTCTGCACGCTGTCGCGTATTTGTTTGTTGGTCATTTTGGACTTTTCTTCCACATCTATTACCGGTATGAGGTCTTGTGTAGAACGATTTACAACACTCATAAAGTTGCGATATTGTTTCTCTACCGGTATGTTGGGGTGGAAGTAGTGGTAGCTGCCTATGGGAATGCCAGCGGCTCGGGCTTGCATCACGTTGCGTTGGTACAAGGGGTCGTGATAACTTTCTCCCTCGGTAGCCTTGATGTAAGCATACTTTACATTACCCTCTTGAGCTATGGCAATCCAGTCAATGTCACCTTGATGATGCGAAATGTCTATGCCTTGTTTTTCCCAGTTGCCACAATCGCCTATGTTGTCACCCCGCAAGAAAAATATCACAGTGACAGCCACAAGTATAGCGATGGCAATAAATGCTATCGTGTAGATGTGAGTCTGCTTCTTTTTATTTTTCTTTCTTTTTTTCATTGTTATATAGGGTTGTGACTGAGCAGAAGGCAATGTAGTGGTGTCGGCTGTCGTAATTCTATACAGCCTTTACGAGCAGAGGTTGTCTATCGTAATGGTGCGCGAGTTGTCATCGTTGACAGTGATGCGCACCGCAACGGTGTCGTCAGGCAGTAGCGAGTCGATATTCTCGGGCCATTCTATAAAGCACACATTACCACTATCAAAGTAGTCTTGACAGCCCATATCCAGAGCCTCGACAATCTTGTTGATGCGATAACAGTCAAAGTGATATATCGTGTCGCCTTGTCCGGTCATATACTCGTTGACAATGGCAAATGTAGGGCTGTTGATGACATCTTCTACGCCCAATTCTTCACACACAGCCTTGATGAAAGTTGTCTTTCCGGCTCCCATATTGCCATAAAAAGCAAAGATGGTATTATTGCCGATGATATCGATAAACTCTCGGGCTGCTTGTTGTATGTGGTCGATATTTTTTATTTCTATGGTGTGCATTATTTCTTGGGTGTGAGGGTTACAAGCGGTATCATCATTTCTTCAAGCGAGATACCACCGTGCTGGAATGTGTTTTTATAATAGCCTACATAATAATTATAGTTATTGGGGTAGGCAAAGAAGTCACGATTGGTGGCAAACACGTATGTAGAGCTGATATTGGGCGAGGGTAGGCCGTAGAGTTTGGGATTTTTTATCTCATACACCTGCTTGGTGTTGTAACTGAGCGATTTGCCTACTTTATATCGCAAGTTGGTGTTGGTGTTGCGATCGCCTATCACTTTGATGGGGTTATCTACGTGTACCGTACCGTGGTCGGTTGTGAGAATGACTTTATAACCGCTATCGGCTATTTTCTTGAATAGGTCGATGGCCGACGAGTGGCGGAACCACGACTCGGTAAGGGAACGATAAGCCGCCTCGGTCGATGCCAATTCGCGTATCATCTTCGACTCGGTGCGTGCGTGCGAGAGCATATCAATAAAGTTGAGTATGCACACGTTGAGGGGTTTCTCGGTGAGTCGCCCGAAGTTTTGCAGCATTCGTTCACCGTACGCATTTTCGTTTATTTTGTTGTATGTAAACTCATATCTCTTGCGGTAACGATCGAGCTGAGTCTGTATCAAAGGTTCTTCGTTGAGGTTTTTTCCCTCTTCTTCATCTTCATCTACCCACAAGTTGGGAAACATTTCGGCTATCTTATTGGGCATTAAGCCCGAGAAGATAGCATTGCGGGCATATTGGGTTGCTGTGGGCAGAATACTGCAATATAACTCTTCCTCGGCAGTGAAGTAGTTGCTGATAATAGGCTGTATGATGCGCCATTGGTCCAGACGGAAATTATCAATGAGGATAAAAAAGAGTTTCTCACCATTGTCGAGCATTGGGAATACACGCTTTTTGAAAATCTCGTGACTCATAAGCGGGTGTTGCTCGGTCGTAATCCACTCCTCATAGTTTTTCTTGACAAACTTGGTAAAAGCCGCGTTGGCTTCTATCTTTTGCATCCTCAGCAATTCGTCCATATTGGTTGTCTCGGCGTGGGTTATTTCCATATCCCAGAATACCAACTTGCGGTATACTTCATTCCAATCTTCCCACGATGCCGAGTCGTTGATGAGCATACCGATACGGTTGAATTCCTGCTGATAGTTGCTGGTTGTCTCGTCCGAGATGATTTCGCGACTATGCAGATTTTTCTTTATCGAAAGAAATATCTGATTGGGGTTGACCGGTTTGATGAGATAATCGGCTATTTTGTTACCGATAGCTTGGTTCATAATATCTTCTTCCTCGCTTTTGGTAATCATAATTACCGGTATCTCGGGTCGAGTCTCCTTGATGCGACTGAGGGTTTCCAATCCGCTCAGTCCGGGCATATTCTCGTCGAGGATAATAAGGTCAAAGAGTTGCGTCTCGCACAGCTCGAGGGCATCCAATCCACTCGAAACAGTCGTGAGGTCATATCCTTTCTGTGTGAGAAAAAGGATGTGCGGCTTGAGTAGGTCTATCTCGTCGTCAGCCCACAATATCGTCGGTCTCTTCATCGTTGTCGGGGTTGTAGTAGTTATTAAAAAATTCAAAGTACTCTTCCAATGTATGGCCTTGCAAAAGCAGGTCGTAGTTGGTTGTACTTATCATCACCGGACGTACTCCGTCGGGGATGACAAAGTCGGTTTCATTTGTCATAACCGAGCGGTAGTGTATTAGTTCGTCAAAGTTATTAAAACCTTTGACAACAAGAATAGATATTTCGTTAAATGTGTTTATCTCCAAGTCAAAATCTTTGACAAGGAAGTGCGAGAAGTTCATACGAGCTACCTCAAAGAGGAGTTGATTGCTCGACACTTCACGGTTGTTGAAAACAAACAAGAAGTAGTGTTCGCTCTCGGGTTGATGTGTAAATTGCTTGGTACTGTCGGCTACTGCTGTCGAGTCGTTTCCGAGTCGTGTACTCCATATCATACCACGAGCGTTACCGCTACCTTCAATGGTGCGACCTTGTGTAAGGCCTTTAAGGATGTTGCCGGCATAGTCGCTTACATCGGCTTGCGGATAGCGTTCGAGCAACAGTTGAACGCCTTCTTTAAATTTATCGTAATTCTTGTCACCGATATATGCCATCGCATCGAGGAATAGGAATTTGTGCATAATATCGGCCAATGGGTATTCTTGTTGTACGTATGTTACATTGTTGTGTACAGTGCTGTTGTCGTTGGCCAAATATGCTGCGTATGTAGCACGGTATATCGAGTCTTGTTTGGCACCTGCCGAACGTCTTTTTTCGATATACAATGGGTCTTTGAGTGCAACGGCATATTCACTGTCGCCAAAGTCGGTGAGAATGCGCGTGCGGTATGTCTCGGCTTTGTGCAGTTCATTGCTACGCATATACATCAGGTAGCGGTTGTAGTGCATTTCGAGCATATAAGGGTTGTTGGGAAATCGTTGTTCCAGCTCGCTGAATGTGGCCTCGGCAGCCTCGTAATCTTCCAAGTCGTTCTTGAGTATCAGACCCATATTGAACAGACCCTCGGCAATTATTTCATTCGATACCGCCAACTCGTCGGGAGTGAGAGGTATCTGTTTGAGATAGTATTCTATCTTGTGAGGATCTTCGGCATTGGCCAGTGCAAGGCTGTCTTGAGGAGTGGTTTCGCCATCGCCATCACCCATAGCTGTAGATGTGCTATCGGCTGTTGCATCGGTTGCTGACTGTTCTCCGAAGTCGCTCGATGAGAAGCCCGATTTGTTGCGTCGTCGCCAATCGTCTTCCAATTTTCGAGAGCCCCATTTTTTCTGGAACTCCGATTTACCGGCATTTATAAGTGTCTGATTATAAAAATACCACGAACCGTCACCTGCCATAGTTCCTACTGTGGGTTGGTTGGCACTTCCTTGCATACCGGGTTGTGCCATACCCTCTTGTTGAGCCAAATATTCTTCGCGATCGCGAGCCTCGGCTTCTTTCTTTTCTTGTTCGATGAGGTCATCAATAATCTTCTGTATAGCGGCTGTACGTTCTTCTTCGCTCATTGCTGCCAATACTTGCAAGCTGTCTTGTAACTCGACATTCTCGGCATAAACTACCAGCTTGTCCAATACGGCCGAGCGGCGGGTAAGTAACTTGTAGTTGGGGTAGTCCTCTTTGAGTAGAGGGATAGCCTCGGAGTAGCAGGGTTGAGCATCGACATACTCTCGACGACCAAAGTACAATTCGCCCAATGTGATTTGACATACTGCTTTTTCGATGCCGTTGCGAGTGCTTTCCGATACGGCTTTGCGGTAGTTGTCCATTGCATTGAGGGTATCTTGTCGCGATAGATATAGGTTGCCTATTGCGTAGTATATCTGATCCAAATAGTCTTTGTTGGCACCTCTTGTAGTCATACGTCGCAAGGATTTTACTTCTTTCTCGATATCGCTACCCATAAAGACCTCGCTCATCTTGATGCGTGCATTGAACTGTGTGCGATAGGTCGGATTCATATTTATCACACGCTTGTAAGCGTCGTATGCTTTTTGAGGCTCGTTGTTGAGAGCATAAAGCTGACCTAACAAGAATGTAAGTCGGGCGCGTTGTGCTTTGCGAGGCTCTTTCTTGATGGCTTGTTCGAGGTAGGGTATGGCTTTGGTGGGTTGTCCGCTGTTGATGAGGTAGTCGGCATTGACCCAAGCAAAATCTCCCGCTAACTCGGGTGGAAGACTGTCGTTGTTGAGCTTGTATATGATGTCTTCGGCTTCATATATCCAATCGAGTGCTGTGTAACTGCGAGCTTGCCATAGACGTGCTTCGGCTACAATTTTAGGCAACCACGTAAAGTGTTGTGAGATGTAAGAGAATGTCGATGCAGCTGCCAAGAAATCACCTTTGTTGTATTGAGCTTTACCCATCAGCATCCACACGTTGTGCATAAAAGGGTTGTACTCTTCGCGTTTGAGAAAGGCTTTGTATTCGGGGTTACGACTCTTTCCGGGCTTGCGTTTGGGGCGAGCCTTGATACTGTGTGACTGTATAGCCTTTTGGCATTTCTCTATTGTGATGTCGAAAGAACCTTGAGGTTGAGGGTCTTTGGGGTCGTTGTAGGCCTGAGCCGGTGACATATATAGCAGGTCGGTGTAGTTGTCTTCGTATTTTTCCTCTTGCAACTTGAGCTGCTCCAAATAGTTCTGCTCGGCATTGAAATAGATGTTATATCGGGTGGTGAGCGATTGATAAAATCTAGTCCAACCTGTATTTTTGGAGGTAGAACAAGCCGATAGCAGTATTACGGATAGTAACACAGCTACGCTACAATATTTCGATTTTATTCTCATTCTCATCTTTACCTATAACGTATTATTGTGTGGTTTATTGTGTAATGTCGGATGTGTGTGGTTGTAGCATACTTTTGATACAATGAGCTATAACATATATTACTGCCAGAGTCACAACGATACCGGCTCCGGTTGGGATGGCTATCATTGTAGAGATGATGAGTCCTGTAAGCGATGCAAGCAGGCATATCGCTCCCGAAAGCAGTATGAGGTTGCTGAATTTATGAGTAAAATTCTCGGCAATGATTTGGGGGAGCGTGAGAACCGATATGAGCAACATAATGCCTATAAGTTGGATAGAGAGTACAATGGCAAGTGCAATGAGTAGTGTCATACAGGTGTTTATGGTGTCTACCTTGATACCTCGAGTGCGAGCGAAGTCACCATCGAATGCGGCATATAGTATGGGCTTGTAGAAGATAATGAAGAAAAGTAAGGCCGGGAAGGTAAAAGCAGCAAACGTAATGAGGTCGGTGTGGGTAATGGTAAGAATGTTGCCAAAAAGGAATTCGGTGAGCCCGGGTGTATATCCGGGGGTGAGGTAAATAAAGATGATACCTATGGCCATACCCAGAGCCCAAAAAACGGCAATTGCCGAGTCGGGTCGGATGTTTCCTCGGTGCGAGAGATGCTCTATGCCAAGAGCCGAGAGGATGGCAAAGATTGCAGCTGACAGGGTGGGCGATATACCTGCGAAGTATCCAATGCCCAGTCCACCAAATGACGCGTGAGTGATGCCACCGGCGATGAAAGTCATACGTCGAGTAACGATGTATGTGCCGATAAATGCTGTCACAATTGACATAAGCAAGATGGCTATGAGTGCATTTTGGAAAAATGTGTATTGCAGTATATCCATTGGGTTGTGTAGGGGTAGTTAATATATTGTATCAGTTGATATTACGTCTTTCGCCAACGATGAGTATAACTTCGTCTTTCAAATCGTCGGGTAACTCGATGCCGCGAAGTTGCAGGCTGCGCACCCATCCGGCTACCTCGTGGCTTCGCATCGTGTAGAGTATATCGCGAAACGTAGCGCACTGTTCGGGAGTGTAGTTGTCGGAGGGGGTTCCTTTCCACTTGTCCAGTTCTTCATCGTCGTAGTATTCTATATCTTGACTTACAGCGGCCAATAGGCTGTCGCGTTCACATACTTCGTGTTGTCCGCAGCACTCCTCGGGGATGTCGGGAGCCGGAGGCTCGGGAGGAAGTCCCAACTTCAAGGCACGTTGTGTCTTGTATTGATGCAAAGCGTATGTAATGCTACCTGTCAGTATCAGTATGGCTATGATTATTATCACAACAGTTGTCATAGTTTTATCTCCTTTCCGTTGTTGTCGGTGATATTAAAACCTGCCATTGCCAGATGTTGCCAAAACTCGGGGTATGACTTCTCAACGACCGATGGATGCAGGATGCATATCTCCTTGTGGGTGATGGCTGCCGGCGCGAAGGTCATTGCAATGCGATGGTCGTTGCACGTGTCGATAACGATGGGATGTGTGATGTCGCACATATCACCACTCCATCTGATAGAGCCGTTGTGCGGTTGTGTGAGGATGTATCCCAACTTGCGTGCTTGTTGAATGGTGTCGGTAATGCGGTCGGTCTCTTTGATGCGCAGGTTGTGCAAGCCTTCGAAGCAGAAGTGTTGCCCTTTGAGCAGGCAACCTACTATAAGGGGTTGCGCCAAGTCGGGGCAGTGTGATAGATTGAGTAACCACTCTTGTTGGGTAATAGAGTGTTGGCAAGGTGCAATGCGAGTGCCGTTGGTGCCGGGCTGTGTGGTTACACCCAATTTTTCGAAATATCGTGCTGCAATGGCATCACCTTGTATGCCGGTTGTGGTGAGTTGATTGAGGTCGAATGATTGTTGCGACAACAGTGTTATCAGATACCAAAATGCCGCAGCCGACCAGTCACGCTCGATGTGGGGTGTGGTGTAACGATAGGATGAAGGTGGAATGCTTATTGTGTTGTCTTTTTGTATGACATTGATGCCATATTGTTGCATCAATGCCAAAGTCATATCGATGTATGGTCTTGATGTTATGTGACCTTGCAGTGTGAGCTGTACTCCTTGTGTTGTGTAGGGAGCTATGAGCAGTATGGCCGAAATAAATTGAGAGCTGATATGAGCCGGAATGGTGACAGCTCCCCCCTTAAGGGTGTTGCCATTGATGCGTAACGGAGGAAATCCTTCTTGTCCTATGTATGCAATGTCGGCTCCTATATCACGTAGTGCATCGACGAGCGGAGCAATGGGTCGTTGCAGCATACGAGGCGATCCTGTGAGGATGCGTGAGCCCGGTTGTGTGGCAAAATAGGCTGTGAGAAATCGCATTGCAGTGCCGGCATTGTCGATGTTGATGGTGGTGTTGTCGGTAGCCAGAGCCTCTAGCATAACAGATGTGTCGTCGCAATGAGCCAATCCTTCGGGCGGATACACCGATTGAGCGAGTGCGTTGATGATGAGCACTCGATTGCTTATACTCTTAGACCGAGGGAGGTCGATAGAGCAGTTGTGTAATGTGGGAGCTGTAATGCGATACATCTATGTAGTGAGTAGCAATGAATGGTAGCTTTATTGGTTTTCGGAGCGACGTGTACCCAACAGTTCCATAACATCGGCTACAATCTCGGTGCGTTGGTGTGTAACACCGGCTTGGTCGTTCCATTGGTTGGTACGTAGCTTGCCTTCGATATACAATTGAGTGCCTTTGCGTACGTATTTTTCGGCAATCTCGGCCAATCCACGCCACAGAACGATGTAGTGCCATTCGGTACGGTCGGGAACTTGAGTGCCATTGGCAGCGGTGTATCCACGCTCGGTAGTAGCCATTCGTAGGCGAGCTACACATACACCTTTTTCGAGGTATCTAATTTCGGGGTCGGCTCCTACGTGACCAACCAAGATTACTTTGTTTACAGACATAATAATATAGTATGAAATGAAAAACAAAGGTAGTGATTATGTGTTTAACTCGCAATGATTTTTTTGATTTTTAGCGTGTGTTGCAATTCAAGATTTGGGCAGTAAACAGTATCATTTTTTCATAATGGTTGGAGCTGTGGATCGTTGTGTCTAGAACGAGGCTTCGTTGATGATATTGTTGTGTCGTGTGTATGTGATAACGGCGGTAGGTTCTTGTTGTGCAACGTATAGTCCGATGCATCGAGTAATGAGTATGTCGTCGTGTTCGCCTTCTTGTGCGCCATAACTGCCGTTGGGCTTGCGTTCAAACACGTCAAACTCGTGACAAGCCATCTCGTCGTGTTCGATGTAGTTGTTGTTGCGCAGAGCATTTATCATCGTATTGATGATGATGTTCTTGGTGTTGCGATTCATATGAAACCCCCATCTTGTCGGTGCCGAGAGTGCTATTTCGTCGCCGGTCATCTGTCGGGCATATAGATTGTTGTAGTGTCGTGCAATGGTGTCGAGGATGTAGAACGGACGTGCATCGTCGTGCTCGGTCTCGAGTGTATTACTTTCGATGACCAACAGAGCTTTGTTGTAGAATGTTGCTATCTGAGCAGCTTTCCACGCCAAAAGGTCGTGGTCGATGTGTCCGCGCCATTGGGCTACCAGCTCTATTGTGTTGTCGATGTTGAGTCGAGAACGGTCAAATACGGCGATGACCGAAAAATCGGCTTTGCTTGAGCGTCCGCCAATGTCTACGGCAACGATGTATTGGTTGCGAATGATACGTGACGGTTGAGGCATTTGCCATATTTTTAGGAGTCCTGTCGATTCTTGTCGGAAGTCGATGCCTGATAGTGCTTTATGTCCGGTTATGTCGTTGGCTACGAGCTCGCCCACAGCGATGGGAGTAGAACAGTTGTCGCGCAGTCGTTGTATGGCAATCGGGTCGAAAACTCGTTCGAGAGAATGAGCAAAGGCTTCGGTCTCGTCGGATGGATATTCGGCCATCATATCGGCATGGTGGGAGTATTCTCGTAGTTTGGCACGATACCACGCAATGGCTTCGAGAGTAGCCCCCATCTGCCATAGCCACTTTTCGTATCGGTTGAGAGAAGAAGCAAATGCGTGATAGTCGTCGATGGGTTGGCTATACATCTCTATTTCGTACCAGGGAACAAAAATAGCAGTTTTGTCGCTCTCGTTGCGCTTGGCTCTGAGGTACTCGCGATGGAAGTAACCACCAGTTCCATTGGCAGTGCTTTCTATTACAACGATAGAGTGCGGCAATAGTGCAATACTGCCGTAAATGGATCGGATGAGACTCTCGGGCGTATGAGCCGGAGTGTTGCTCCAGAATGCAGCCTCACTGAGGTGTGCCATTGCGATGTCGTTGCCACGAATGGCTTCGGGCGACTCGGCCGAGCATATTGTGACTTTGCAATTGCGTTGAGCTATCAATGAGGTGTTGGAAGAGCGTTCAAATGGTTGAAAATGTGGTGTGTCCGGTGCGCCAATGAGCCACGCCGGATAGTTGCTGAGTAGCTTTGTGTACATACCCTTGATGTTGGCAGCAGCATCTTTGAGGTGGGCGCAGATGATGCTGTTCCAGTTGTGTAGGTGAACGAGTTGTATCCAGGCCATATACACTTGAGTGAGTGTAGAACCACCCCATTGTCTGGCCTTGAGCATAATGATGCGTATGGGCTTGTGTGCGCAACGTTGCGTTTCGAGCAACTCGAGGTATCGTCGTTGAGGCCGGTTGAGGATGAAAGGAACGTCGTCTTGTCCCATTTTGTCTTTGATCTTGACAAACATAGCAGCCCAAAACTCAAAGTCGTGTAGAATACGCTCTTTTATCCATAATGACCAGATGTCGCTGCGCAGTCGCCTTGAAGGGCGTTTTTTGAGATGTCGAGAAATAAAAGTGTCGATGCTGCCGGCTTCGACCAAAAGCCTAACCCAATTGCAGCTGTCGAGCATAGTATGTGGAATGTATTGCTCGGTGATGGGAGCATCGGAAAGAGTAACAAGAGTGCGTTGCGCACCACACCCTTCGCCCGTAGCGGGGTTGTAGGTGTGGTGAGAGGCACTTTTGCGACGATTGTTCTCGGAAATAATGTCGTTGATGTCTTGTAGCATACGTGATTAGAGTTTTTTGAGTTGTTTTTCGATCTCGGCAATGCGATTGAGTGTATCGCTGAAAGCATCTTGTTTGTTGCCGTTGGGAGCCATCAGTGCTGCCATATCCTTGCGAATAATCTCAATGCACTTGATGAGTACTGTTTCGTTGGTTGTTTCGCGCAAAACGTCGAGCAGACGGTCGTAACAGATGTGAATGGCTTCGTTCTGCTTGGCGAGTAGTGACGCGATGTCGTTCAAATTGAAAATTTCTGTCATAAATATTAAAAATTTAAAGTGTTGAAATGTGCGATACCTTTTATCGCATCGAGATGCAAAGTTAGAGCGCGATATTTGCACAGCGATGCTATAAAATGACTAACAAAAAATTTTTTTTATGCTTAATGAAATGTTTAATTGGGCGTATGATTACGCCTTTAAGAGTTACTCAAACAAGAAAAAGAGAGACTCGTATAACGAGTTGTATAACAAACAGCTACAACATTACAACACTCGTCTGGGTGCAGCTACATCGTTGTTCAATCACGCCTATTATCGTAACTATCTTGATACTCCCAATGCCCGTAATATGCTGAAACGGGTGCGAGAGCAACTCTCGGAGCAAACACGCAAGTTGCGTAATGCCGGTGTCGTAACCGGTGCTACAAGTGAAGCGATAGCAGCACAACAAAAGAATAATAATAAGTTGATAGATAATGTGATAGGAACACTTGCCAATGCCGATGCTGCTCGAAAAGATCGCGCGTTGGAGAATTATGCCAATGAGCGAAGTCGCTTGTCCGATTATTTGTTTCAGGCCGATATAAATCGTTATGGCAAGTTGTATGAGTTGGAGCAGGAGGAGCTGATGGATAATGCAAAATTCTGGAAACCTATTGCTTCAATGTTTTCGCAAAGAATAGAAGATTTGATCAATAAATAGAAATGATGAGTGAGAGAAATTGTAAAGCCGGCTCGATGCAAGGCGTGGGCGAGGCAGGTGCAACCGGTGTTGCAGAAAGAGAGTGTGGGGTGGCCGGCAATGATGTGCTGAATGAGTTGCAAGAGATGTGCCGATGTGTGAGTCGCGGAAGAAGATGTGGCATGCACAACGGTGTGTCAGCCTTGTTGCGCTCGTGGTATATGCCACGTGATGTGTATGATGTCGAGTGTTACAAGCGACGTTTCTATGTGTTACGTGGGTTGCAAGCTATATTAAGTGAGATATTGAACAAACAAAAAAAAGGTGGAAATGAAACAGAACATTGAAGATAGAGATTACGAAGAGAATAATCTGTTGGAATATTTGCCTCGACATATGTGGGGAGGAGATGTAAAAAAGGTTATTGAAGAAAATGACCTGTATAGAGGCAATCCCAATGCTCTTACGACTTTGGAATATCGTAGTCCGATATATAGACCCGAAGAGCGTACGATGCCGAGTTATGTGATGAGATTTTTGTTGGAAAAGTCACAGAGGACAGCAACGGATTTTGGTGCAAATTTGATGAGAAGATTGATGCAATATCAAAATTCGACATCGCATTTGCAAGAAGATGAGTCGTATTTAGAACCTTTGAGTCACTCGTTGAGATTTCCTCATCGACGAGACGATATGCCACCGATGGCAATGCCCGAGACGGGAACTGTGAGTGTGGGTGCGCCGGGTAATGATGGCAAACCGGTGAGCAGTGCGACTCCATCGAGTGCCGGGGGTGTAGAATCGGGTGCCACAGAAACTTCTCCTACGTACAATCATAAAACAACAGATGGCGAAGAGAATGTCGTGAAACGATTTGATGAAGGTGTGCAGACCGCCTTCAATCAGATAGAGTTGTCGTGGGACTATCTGATGAAGAATGTAGAGAAGTTTTTTACCAAAGATCCGGCGAAACGGCAAAGTCTGGACTACAAATTGTACGAGATAGGGCAAAAGTATGCCGCCATACCCAAGACACTGGGAGCAGCGACAGTGGGAAACATAGGTACTAATATAGTGGCAGGAGCATTGCCCGTAGCTATAGCCGGAGTGGTGGGAGGTACGTCGGGAGCTGCCGTTGCCGGAGGTGCAATGGCTGTTACCGATATAGCCAATACTATAGCAAGTGCCAATTTGGAAATGGATGGTTATGAGAGCGCAACGGGTGAGAAGTTGTCGGGTGCTACACGTTCGGCGTATGTTATATCGTCGGTTGCGTCGGGACTGATTATGGATGCAATTATGGTATTACCTTTTATGAAAAAACTCACTCCGTCCTTGCGTAAAGACGTGAACAAGCAGTTGCAACAAGCCATTTTCAATAATCCTGTTTCACAGCGGGAGTTTAATGTGATGACCCAGCAAGTGTTGCGCAATGAGTTGCCCTATTGGAATAAGGTACTGATGGGAAATGCATTGGAGTCGGGTGTAGGCGGAGGCTTGTCGGCCGGATTGCAAGAGGCGAGTCGCAGTATCTATACACGTGAGGCACCTGAATTGTCGCAAATAGTCACTTCAACATTGACCGGAGTGGCAGTGGGTGCAACGCAAGGTACGTTGGGTACGGCAGTGAAACGATATAATTTGTCGCAAGAGCGCGCCGGTAGTGACGAAACCTTCTATGTGAGCAACCAATTCCGAAAGTCGAGTACAGGGCAGGAGATAGCCGAGTTGCGACCTACTGCGATAGAGCAGTCGGACAGCGGAGAGACTTATGTAAAGGGTCATATTGTCAATCCCGGCGGTGATATTGAAGCCGAGCAGGTATTTCCGATAGAGAATGTTTCGGTGGGGTCGTATCGAGGTGCGCAAGAGTCGGGTGCTACTAATGTGACTTGGAAAGACTTGTATAAGATACCGGATGAGCGCATAAAGATGTATAATGACAAGTGGAATGAAGCTCGTATCAAGTATGATGATGAAGCCAGACGTGAGGAGGCCTATGCCGCGCAGAGTGATATTGTGCAGGGTATAGCGCAAGAGATGGGTATTCCTGTGACTGTGTATGCCAAACTGGAAGACTTGCCAAAGGAATTGCAGAATAATCCGGAGGTGATAAATTCGTATGCAGTGACTGTGGAAGATGATGAAATCTTGTTGGTATTAGATCAATGTCAGGGCTTGACCGCCGACAATATAGCAGCCGTTCTTCGTCACGAGGCAATAGGTCACTATGGTTTGCCCAAATTGTATGCCGACAATGCCGATTATAATAAAGTAATCTATGACTTGGGAAAGAAGATTCTCAAATCGAAGAAACCTACTATGGTGTTTGATGATAATAATGCGGCCAGACGCCAGCATATTATGGAGGTGGTGGAGGAGTATATATCGCGTAATGCCGAGCCGCGACCGTATAATGCGGCCCACTTGCAACACAATCCATATGACTTGGTATATGATATGTTGGTGCGCAGTGACAAGAACTTGTTGAATATGACTATGAATGAGAAGCGTAAGAGAGCCAGGATGGCCGGTAAGCCAATGCCTCGTCTTTTGGGTAACAGTCCGTATTTTGATTGACCGTCGGGTTGTACAGCTGTGTGACTGACGGTAGATAGTTCGTAACAGGAGGGCGGGGCAGAGTAGTGCTTTATATTTTACTTATTATGCAATAACAAGCAAACGGATGTTTGGTTCGCGCGTTTGTTCAAAAAGTTGTGCGATTTTGCGTTTTTTAACATTTTGGTGTTTTTTTACTCCGTCTCAGGTGTGAGTAATCAGCGGTTGGCAAGGTATATGAGATAGGTGTCGTCGGCCATAATAGTGCATTGGTTGTCGGTAGCCTCGTTGAGTGTACCTTGCCACCAATTGTTAAAGGGGCGTATGGGATACTTGAGACCTTGTGCCGACATACGAGTAGCACCGAAGTTGAATATTGAAATCTGTTGTCCCGGAGTGGTGGCAAAGGTTGTATCGCCCTTTGCGGGGAAAAAGATGCCGTGGTCGGTGTATATAAATGCAGTGATGCCGTTGTTGAAGTATTCGATGAGAAGGCTGATGTTGCCTATTGTGTGATCGTCTCTCTTTCCAGTAGTCCCTACGATGGCTATGTGGTCGATGCCTTTGTCGGCCAGATAGTTGACTGCCTTGGTCTGGTCGTTGGTTTCTTGACAAGACGAAAGAATGATGCGCGAAGCGTATTGTTTGCGTATCTCGTCGTCGATAGAGTCACCATCGCCAATGATGATGTCGAATGGCTTGCCGGTGTTGACATAATGGTTGGCAGCACCATCGCATATGACCAATGTGTGAGCCTTGTCGATAACCTCGAGGGGTAGTGATGCTTGAGGAAAATCGCCGTTGCCAAGAATTACAGCTGAGGGGTATTGGTATGGGTCAATTGTTGTCATAATTCATCAGTTTTTTCCAATTGAAATATCCGAGTACGGCTATTACAGTATATAATACGTACAAGATGGCATATAGGTATATGCCTTGATGTATGTATAGACCTACTGAAAGTATGTCGACAATAATCCACAACCACCATTGTTCGATGTACTTGCGCGAAAGCATCCACATTGCCGTGATGCTGAGCGAAGTGGTGAGGGCATCCCATCCGGCTACAACACTGTCGGTGTAGTTGTTAAGGATAAAATATATGATGCTGTGCAGGCAGATGGTGATGGCAATGGTGTATATGTATGTCTTGCGCGGCATATGGGTGATGGGTAGTTGTGTTGTGCGCTTGCGCTTGCTTTTATAGTTCCACACAACGTATCCGTATATACCGGCCAAGATGTAATAAATGTTGATACCCATATAGGCATATATACCGGCATTGTAATATACGGCAATAGATAATGCCGACATAATGACACTCATCAGCCACAGTAGATTGTGTGCCTTATACTCATAGTAGAGGTATATGAGTCCTACCAGAGTACCTGCTATCTCTAATGTCAAACTCCAATTCATTGTAATCAGATATTGAATAGTGTGAGGGTGTTGTGTGTGGTGATGGTGTTTACCTCGTCGATTGAAATGTCAAGGATGTTGGCAATGCGTTGAGCCATATAGGGGATGTATGCCGGCTCGTTGCGATGGCCTCGATGTGGGTGTGGCGCGAGGTAGGGTGCATCGGTCTCAAGAAGGATGCGTTCAATGCCGATGGCTCTAACCAACTCGTCGAGGTGTGCATTCTTGAAAGTGACTATACCGTTGATGCCGAAATACATATCGCCGACTTTGTTGCGTATTTCTTCGACCTGTTGCGGTGTGCCTGTAAAGCTGTGGAATACTCCACGTACTGTGTTGTAAGGGAAGCGTTGTAGCGTGGCGATGGTGTCGGGTAGAGCTTCGCGACAGTGAATGATAATGGGTAGATTGAACTCTAAAGCCCATTGTATTTGTGTTGCAAATGCATCGCATTGTTGGTTTCGGAAGGTTTTGTCCCAATATAGGTCTATTCCTATCTCACCGACGGCACAATATGTGTGATGGGCAAATAGCTTATGTATTGTGTCGAGCTGTTCTTTGTAGTTGTCGTTGACCGATGTGGGGTGTAACCCCATAGCTGCCTTGCACTGAGGGTATTGCTGTATAGTGCTATGTAGAGGGGCAATGCTTTCGATGTCGACGTTGGGGAGGATGATGTGATGCACACCGGCTTCAATGGCACGTCGAACGACTTCGTTGCGGTCGGTGTCAAACTCCTCCATATATATATGTGAATGACTGTCAATCATTGCGGTTTCTTTTCGTTTTTGCGGTAGTAGTAAATAATTCCGTATTTACGACACTTTTCGATGCGTTGTTCTTGGGGTATGTGTGCGTAGTGCTTTTCTACTTGGTTCCAGATGTCGAGAATGATGGCATCAACATCGGTACGAATGATGTTGAGTTGGTCGAGAGAACGTTGCATTTGCTGTTTGTATCGTTCTCGTGAAAAGCGAGCTTCGACAAATATGTCGTAGTGAACCTTTACTTTGGCAATGGTGGGGTTGTATATGGGAGTTCCACCTCGACGATTGAGTCTGCTGTTTTCGCCTTCGATGATGTGTTTTCCCCACTTGATAAGAGCTTGCTCGCTAGCAAGGTCGGGTAGTGTAAAATCGTCGGGGTCGAGGTTATACAGTGATTTATACTCGGCTTTTATCTCGTTGCGCAGTACAGTCATATTGAGTACTTGAATGAAGTGAGAGACGTAAAGTCGGGCGGTCTTTCCGAGTGGTTGAAATTGTTTGTTGCATTTGGCCAACTCGTCGTAATGAAAGCGAAATTGTCTAACGGCCGATTTGAATTTGTTAATAATGACTTTGGCCTCGTTGAGAGTCTTGAACGAGGCCGGTTGGTTGTCGGGCGTTTGAGTCATTTCCATCCTAATCGCACTTTCCAAAGCCGAGATACGTGCGGTGTCGGTGTTGGGTAGTCGGCGGTATGGCATATCAATGGTCGCGTTTCATAAGTGATTGTGCAAGATTGATGAGAGCCAACTTGCGTTCTTCGGGAACGAGTATTTCTTGCATACACTCCATTGCAGCATCGAAGTAGTATTGCATCTTGTTGCTGCAGATGTCGTTGATGCCCAGATTGTTATATATTTGAGTGATGGTTTCGATTTTTTCTTTAGGATCTACATCGTTGTTGCCGATATACTTGGCAAGAGTCTCTTTATCACGACCTTCGGCCAACCGTTGAGCCTCGATGAGCATAAAAGTTTTCTTGTCATTGAGGATGTCTCCACCGATGTTTTTGCCGAAGATGATGGGGTCGCCATACACGTCGAGATAATCGTCTTGCAATTGGAAAGCGAGTCCGAGGTTTTCGCCAAATCGGTATAGAGTATTGGCTTGAGCGATGGGGGCTCCGGCAATGAGCGCGCCAATCTTGAGCGCACAACCCAGTAGTACGGCTGTTTTGAGTCTTATCATATTGATATACTCATCGGTAGTAACGTCGTTGCGAGTTTCAAAATCCATATCGAATTGTTGACCTTCGCATATCTCAAGAGCGGTCTTGAGGTATGTTTCCATCACGGCAGGTAGTAATCGAGGGGCTACCTGAGCCATATTCTGAGTGGCAATAATCTGCATTGCGTCGCCCGATAGGATGGCGTGATTTTCATCCCACACTTTGTGTACGGTGGGTTTTCCGCGACGTAGGTCGCTTTTGTCCATAACGTCGTCGTGCAGAAGCGTGAAGTTGTGGAAAATTTCCAATCCTATGGCGGGTTTGATGGCTTGGTTTATGTCGCCACCAAAGAGTTCGCAAGCCATAAGCATAAGAATAGGTCTGATGCGTTTGCCACCTAGTGACAGCTCATATTCTATTGGTTGATATAGTGCTTGCGGTTGTTCGGGGTATTGTATTTCGTTGAGGGCATCATTGATGATGTCGAGATAGTGTGTGAGCTTGTTGTCCATATTGTAGTGTTTATTATATTAGATGTTAAACGTGTGCTTACCAAAGGCTCATTTGAGATGACGAGTCTTCGCGCGAAGCGAGTCTTTCTTTTTGAGCTTGTCTTTCTTGTTCTTCTTCTTCGCGTCTGATGCGTTCTTCTTCTTCGCGACGACGAGCTTCTTCTTCGAGGCTGTCGGGGAGAACGGGCATCATCCAATTTATGGCATCGCCAATGTCGGTGGGGTCATCGCCAAATGTGATTGTGGGAGTGTCGTCGCTTGTGTTGTTGAGTTTGTTTTCGAGCGCGGCAATCTGGTTTTCGTAGCTTTTGTTTTGTGAACGCAGTGTCGCTGTTTGTGATACAAGTTCTTGACGTTGTTTCTTGAGAGCCGCAATCATATTGTTGGCTTTTTCAAGTTCCTGACTATTATCGAGCGTGTTGCTGTTGGCTGTTTTTTGAGCTTCTTGCAATTGCTCTTTGAGTGTGTCGATGTATTCTTGCAGCTGATTTTGCTTGCTGTCGGCGTTGCTTTTCTGTTCTTCAATGCGGTCTTGGAGATTGTAAATGCGTTCTTGCAGCGCATTTTTCTCTTCGTTGAGCGTATTGTTGAGTTGTGTCAGTGTCTCTTTTTCTTTTGTTACTTGTTGTAGTTGAGCCACTTTTGTTTCGGCAATTTCCAGCATTTCAACCGACTTTATGAGCTCGCTGTTTTGTTCTTTGAGTTGTGAAGTTTCGCTCTCCGATTGCTCCAATCTTTGTTGCGTGGTTTTGAGTTTTTCGTGAACGTTTTCTGCGTTGTTTTGAGCCTCGATGAGCTGTTCTTGTTTTTCTTCGAGTGCGCTTTGCGCGTTCAAGAGTTGGTTTTGTAGCAGAGTGAGTTCGTTGCTGGTATTGGTGAGTTTAATGTTGAGTTGCTCAATCTCGGAAGATAACGATAGGTTAATCTCTTGAGTATGTTGTGAGTTGGTGAGCTGAGCCGAAATGTTGTCGAACGATGTTTGAAGTTGAATGATTTGCTCTTTTTGTTGTTCGATGATTACTCTCAATTCGTCGACCATTTGTCGTGCTTGGTCGCGCTCGTTTGTAATAAGAGCATTGTTTTCGTTGGCTTCAATGAGTTTGTCATTGGCCTCTTGTGAAGCTCTGAGGCTTTCGTTTTCTTTTTGTTGCATATCGGCTAGTTGTTGTAGCAGCTCGTTGTACTCTTTTTCTTTATTATTAATGGTTTCTTGAAGTCGGTTTTTGTCCGTTTCTAATTCGTTGCAAATCGCAACTTTCTGAGCCAAAGATGCTTGTAGTTGCGAGGAGTCTTGTATGGAGTTTTGAAGTTCGTTGAGTTGTTGGTTGTATTCAACTTGTTGATTGCTTAGGATGCTGATTTGATTATTGAGTGTATCAATCTCGGCATTTTTATTGGTAATGGCTATCTGCAATGCCTCTTTGTCCTCATTGAGGGCGAGTATGGTGGCATCGGATTGTTCTTTTAGGGTGTTGAATTGAGTGACTTCTTGATTGAGCCGCTCTACGGTAGCATTTGCTTCGTTGAGCTGTTGAATGGCGTCTTGTAGCGAAGCGTCTTTTTGAGCCAATTGATTCTCGATTTCGGGCGAGATTGTTCCGTTTTTTCTCATCTCTTGGATGACACCGAGCAGTCTGTTGATTTCTTCTTGAGCATCGTCTACTTCTTGTTGTTTGACACCCGAAACTTTGAGTTTGTTGATGAGGCTCTTGTTTTCGAGTTCGTATTGTTCTTTTTCGGCTTCGAGAGTAACGATGCGCGAGTCGAGTTCGTGAACCTTTTCGTTGAGGGCTCTTTTCTGACGCTCGGCACTGAGTTGCGCATTTTTTATTTCGGCTTTTTGTTCTTCGAGTTCGGCTGTTTTACGACGCAAAGTCGCCATTTCGTCTTCAAGTTGCTTGCGAGTGGCAGCGACGTTGGCCTCGGAGCGTTGTTGAGCAGTAGCGTTGAGGTTGGCGACGTAATTTTTGAAAGGCTCTCCGAGCTGATCGAAGATGTATTTTTTCTCGCTTTCGATGTCGATGCAGTTGCGTACAAAGTCGGGGAATGATGCGTTGATGAGCTCAACCACTTTGTTGAGTAACGTATCGGGAAGGATTGACAATTCGGTGTTTTCGGGTTGCTTGTTTTCGGCAGGCGTTACTTGGGATGGTTGCACCTTGGGTTGTATGTCGGATTGATGATTGTTGTGTTGTGTTTCTTGCCTGTTGGATGAGTCACGATTGGTAGTGGCATTGGTGATGTCTTTGGCTGTGTAAATGTAGTCATCTTTGGCGTTGTCTTTACCGCCAAATCCGAGTGCTTTGAGAGAGGATTTGAAAAACGACATATCTATATTATATATGTGTATGGTTAAATTAAAGTGTTGAATGGTGTGTTGGAGAAGGTAAACAAAACTGTTGCAAAATTGGCAAAAATTCTCCGTCGGTAAAGTTACAATTTTTTTTTGGCTTTGCGTGTCATAAAACAGATATAATTTAGGAAAAAACGATAAAATCGTATATAAGGATAGTGTGATGTGGATGAGAATACAAAAAATAGAAGTATGGGTGATGCAGAAAAAAATCAAATTGAAAAAAGGCTAAACAGTTGAGATATTGGGTCAAGTAGCCGCAAAAGGGTGTGATATATTTTTTTTCTTGTTCAAAGTTTATAAAAAATTTGTTTTTTCGATAATGTATATGTACTTTTGTAGGTAGATTTGTAGCGAGAAAGAATTCGTAAGACAAACCTCAATATTAATCTTATAAAACTAATACAATGGACATTAAAAAAATTCTTGCCAATCTTGAGGC
>CALATP010000027.1 GCA_937891845.1 uncultured Porphyromonadaceae bacterium
TTGTGGTGCTGCCATATCCTGCCTCATACAAGGTTATGGCTTTCTTTTGAACTGCATTCATTGTTGTTCTCTTTTTTTTGTCCAACTTTTGGGGTGCAGTACAGTGGATAGGGGGAGTGCCCGCAGGGCGAGGGGGTTAAATTATACTCATCTTTATAGGTCATACTACTCACTGTTATCGTCCAAGTTGCTAAATATCATACTCCTCATTGTCTTCGACCAAGTTGCTAAATATCATACTCCTCAGTCGGACAGAGCCGACAGCTCCTCTATCTTAGAGGAGCATTACCTCACGCTCACGCGCGAGGTGGCTACCGCAAGGCACAACCGCCAGCAAGGCGGTTGTATTCCTCACCTGTGTTGCGTAGCAATATAGGGGAGGTGGTCGCAGACCGGAGGGGTTGAAATCATACTCCTCATTAGAGGAGCATTACCTCGCAGGGAAGGAATACAAGCCTCAAATCCTTGTTTTATTTACTTGTTTGTTATATCTTTGCTTTCGCATACCAATACCATCCGATATGAGATTTCTTTTTGTTGTACAAGGCGAAGGTCGAGGTCACTTTATGCAAGCTATCGAGATGAAAGCTATGCTCGAGCGCAATGGTCACGAAGTGGTAGCCTGTCTTGTGGGTAAAAATCCCGCGCGTGTCATTCCGCAATACTTCTATACTCGTATGCAAGGGGCTGATATACAGTCGTTCGACAGTCCCAACTTTGTACCCGGAGTGGCGGGCAAGCAGCCCTCCTACTTCCAGACATTCCTCAAGAACATCACCAATCTGCCCGGCTTCTCACAGTCGTTGCGCTTCTTGCGTGTGCGCATAGCCCGCATTGCGCCCGATGCCATCATCAACTTCTACGATGTGATGTTGGGTATTGCCAACTATTTGGCACCTATGCGCATACCCATCATCAGTGTAGGCCATCAGTACCTTTTCTTACATCGTCAATTTGAATTTCCCAGTAAGAAAAGTATGGTCGAGCTCGATCCACTCAAGTTCTTTACCATAGCCACCTCGGTGGGCTCGTGTCGCCGACTGGCACTCTCATTCTACCCCCTAGACAATGACGAGGATCGCGATATCGTTGTCGTACCACCCATCCTGCGCGAGGTCGTGCGCAATACCCAACCTACCCCCGGCAATTACATACACGGATATATGCTCAACAGCGGATATGCGCAAGAGATACAAGAGTGGCACGCACAGCATCCCGAGGTAGAGATGCACTTCTTTTGGGATAAGGCCGATGCTCCGGAAACCTGCCAATTGCAACCCAACCTCACGATGCACCGCATCGACGATATGAAATTCCTCAGTTCGATGGCCGGATGCGGAGGTTACGCTACCACATCGGGCTTTGAGAGTGTGTGCGAAGCACTCTATTTGGGCAAGCCCGCCATTATGGTTCCGGTACACATCGAGCAGGAGTGTAACGGCTACGATGCGATGAAAGTAGGAGCCGGCGTAGTGTCGAACTACTTTGACATAGATAGGTTGTTGGAATTGATGCAAACCTATACTCCCAACCCCGACTTTGCGGTGTGGTGCAACCAAGCCGAAGAGCGCATCATTACTGCCATCACCGATGCTATAGAAGCCTTCGACACCAAGTGGTATCAACGCCTCGTAGGTCGCCACCTTTTCAAGTGATAGATGACAAGATAACCGCCTGAAGATGCGGTTGTATTCTGCCCCTGTGTTGCGTAGTAATATAGGGAAGATGTGTCACATCGTTACGGTGAGGGGGAGATGATAAAATTTGAGGTCACTGCTTAAATAACAGACAGTTATGCCCGATTTCAGATAAAAATCCTATCTTTGCAGTATGAAACAGGATATTGAGATATTACAAACGGGAAATACAAGTGATATTTTCAAGGATGCACAGAATATCATTGAGCAGACACGCAATTATGCATATCAAGCAGTCAATGTGGCTATGGTACAGCGTAATTGGTTGTTGGGAAAGCGTATTGCTGATGAAGAGTTGCAGGGCGAGAATAGAGCCGAGTATGGCAAAGAAATCATCAAACGACTTGCCGACTACCTTACAAACCTATATGGTAAGGGATTCACAAAGAGCAATCTCTACCAGTTTGTTCAGTTTTATAAGTCCTTCCCCGAGATTTTCCACGCAGTGAGTGGAAAATCCCCAATCCTATCTTGGACGCATTACCGCAATCTGTTGCGAGTAACAGATAAGAATGCCAGAGATTGGTATCTTAACGAATCAATAAATGAGGTGTGGAGTGCAAGGACACTCGACAGAAACATTGCTTCACAATACTACTATCGTCTGTTGCAATCACAAAACAAGCAGGTGGTAAAAGATGAGATGGAACAAATAACAGCTCCATACCAACAAGACAAATTGGAGTTCATCAAGAATCCTGTTGTAGCAGAGTTCTTAGGATTATCACCAAACTCCGACTTCTCAGAAACCAAATTGAAGTCATCTATCATCACCCATATCCAAAAGTTTGTGATGGAGTTGGGCAAGGGCTATGCCTTTGTTGCTCGTCAGCAACATATCAAGACAGATATGGGCGATTACTTCATCGATTTGGTTTTCTATAACTATATCCTAAAATGTTTCTTATTGATAGACCTTAAAGCATCAAGAATTACGCATCAGGATGTCGGACAAATGGATATGTACGTGAGAATGTACGATAGCCTTAAACGAACAGAAGGAGATAATCCGACAATCGGACTTATCCTTTGTTCTGAGACAAGTGAGGATATGGCTCGTTACTCGGTGCTTCACGATAATGAGCGACTATTCCAAGCACGCTATTTAACCTATCTGCCATCAATAGACCAATTGAAAGAAGAGATAGAGCGTCAGAAAATGATATTCAGATTGCAGCAAGAAAACGACACTCCCGAAGAATAAACTTTCGGGTGTGTGATACCCATTCAAGAGAAGCAATACCTCGCGCACGCGCTCGGTCAACCGCCCGAAGATGCGGTTGTATCCTGCCCCTGTGTTGCGTAGTAATATAGGGAAGATAGTTGCATCGTTACTGTGAGGGGGATGAAAATTTCACACTATTTCTTTACATCATCCTTGGCGTTGACTACAAGGATGTCGCGAAAAGATGTTGTGTAGCAAGGTGACAGGTGGTTGCTCTGCGCTCGCCACGCACTATGACCGCCTTCGGCACCCAGTCGCAGAGCCTTGAATCCGGCTTGTCGGTTGACACTATCCATCACTTGCATCAAACGATGGTGCTTGTCGCGGTCGACAGTATCGAAGAGACTGAGTTGCACGTGATTACGGGGGATAATATGCCCCAAAGTCACACCCGCCTTCTTGTATGCCTCACCACGACGGAATGTTGCGGCCAATGCACGTCGCGCATATTGCAACAACTCGATGGTACTATCCGATGCCACCGGCAAGCTGTACTGCATAGCCCCCACATAGCATCCGGGCGAACATCCCCTACCCTTGACAAATACCATCACCGAGCCGGTTGCCGACTGTTGGCGACGCAAACGTGCTGCCGCTGTAGCCGTAAAACTAGCCACAGCTTCATACACATCGTCGAAGGAGGAAACAGCCTGTCCAAAGGTGCGCGAAACAGTGATTGTCTGTCGCACATCGGGCGACTCATCGACCTGATAACACACCTCGCCTTGCAGTTCGCGCCACGTACGCTCACCCTCGATGGTGTAGTGTCGACGCACAAAGTCGCGCTTCAGATGGATAAAGTCCCAAGCAGTGCTGACACCTTGCAACACCAGTTTGGGAGCAAGTCGACGGCCTATTCCCCATACATCGGCAATGGGACACTCGATGAGCGCCATAGCCTGCTGATCGGGCGTAACAAGATGACACACGCCACCATAACGCGCTATTTTCTTGGCACGATGCGAAGCAATCTTAGCCAAAGTCTTGGTAGAAGCAATACCTATACTCACCGGAATACCCACGCAACGTTGCACCTCGATAGCAATGGTACGCGCATAGGCCTCGGCACCGTCGGGCATAGGAATACCGTCGAGCGAAAGAAAAGCCTCATCGATACTATACACCTCGACATCGGGCGAGAATTGCGACAAAACAGCCATCACCCTGCGCGAAATGTCGCCGTAAAGGATGTGATTGGAGGAGAAAACAGCAACATTCTCACGCTCAAAGAGTTGACGCAACTCAAAAGCCGGCTGTCCCATAGCTATACCCAACGCCTTGGCTTCGTTGCTACGAGCAATAACACATCCGTCGTTGCCACTGAGGACAACAACGGGACGGCCACAAAGTGCAGGATTGAACAATCGCTCACACGAGGCAAAAAAGTTATTACAGTCGACTAGCGCGTACATATATGATAAACGGTTGCAAGTTACATCTTTTTGCTCATTATCTATAACAGAAAACAAAATTTATATCAACTTATTATCACGACAAAAGTTTTTTTTATTTCACCCGGGCATTGCGCCCTCGGCTTATTCTTCACTGCAAGCAATACCTTGCGCGATGTCGTTAGGAGTATCGGTGTAAGAATTTTTAGACGCGTTGTAAGATTTGCAGATCAAAAAAAACAAAATCAGGGCAACAAAAAGAGCTTACAACTCTAAGCAACTAAAGGCACTTTTCGAGTAGGGAAACAGATCAAAAAAAGACGAATGACTAATAGAAATTTTCCCGATGTATTACAGTATGAATATAGGAGGATTATATCGGGTTATAATACGCAAATTGCAAATAATTGATTATCAATATATAAAAAAGGTTGTAACATACGCTTGATTAGTTAGTGATTATACCCTGATTATATTTTTATTTCGACCTAATAGATGTTACAAGGACAAAACCGAGAGCAAAACAGGCCGATGACGGGTTGATAAAAATCGTGACAAATATTGCAAAATAATTATTCACAAATGCAGTACCCAAAAACCAGATGTGATTATATGCTGATTAATAAGAAAAAGCACCCGATTATATATGCAACATAATCGGCAATTGTATACCATTGATTTACAGCAGATAAACAAACCCCAAAAATAGACGTGATTAGAAAAAGAAACAGACTGATTACACACCGATTAAAAACGAATAGTAAAATGCAGTAGTAAAAATAACAAAAAAGCACACAAAAAGAAAGCAAATTCTGCCCATCAGACATCAAGCACCAGGATAACGAAACAATCCCGGCACTCCAAGACACAGAAAACAACAAGCAAAGGAGTAATATCACAAGGCTTTGACTACATAGGCCACAATACCCCACACCTGAAAGTTGCTACCATCAGTAACGTGTAATGCCGGATAGTGCGGATTGGCCGGTACAAGCCAAATGCCATCTTTACGCACCGAAATGCGTTTGAGAGTAAACTCACCATCGACAAAGCAGACAGCAACACTGCCTTCGCGCGGAGTAAGTGACTTGTCGATAATGAGCAGGTCGCCATCATCAATACCACAATCGCGCATAGAATCTCCGGCTACACGGGCACAAAAAGTAGAAGCCGGATGCTTGATAAGTTCACGATTGAGATCGATTCCATCATCGACGTGATCTTGCGCCGGAGAAGGAAATCCGGCAGGAACAGCCTCGCCCAATGCAGCAACAGCAAAAGGCTCGACAGGCGTAAGAGGTTGGATATCTTTTATCTCTCCCATAGGATTTATTTTTCTTTGAGCCAAAAATCGAGAAATTGTAACACCTCTTGATGCATAGCCCTATTGAACGTGTGCGGTGTATCGTATATTGAGGTGACGAGCGCACCATCAGCGCCATATTCATCCCACACATTGTGCATATAGGCATAAGCCTCCTCTACCCCCTCAAGCGGAAATAACTTGTCGTTGCGACCGTTGATAAACAGCATAGGTTTGGGACAGGCAATAGCCGCCACGTGCGGATAGTCGAGATGATTGCGCAGACCGGGAACAATCATAGAGAAAGCCGAACCACCCTTGTTCTGGTTGTTGGTAAGAGTCATCAGAGAGTCGGTAGTACACATCCAACACACAGCAGCCGCAGCCCTTACCACATCGGTAGCCGCCGAGAGCATCCACGCTCTATGCGCACCCATAGAAAAGCCCACAGTACCTATCGCCGATGCATCGACAAAAGGCAGAGAGGCTAAAAACTCGGCACTGCGAATGTCATCGGCAGTAATCATACCGCACCACGACCGCCCCATTTGCAACAAATTGGCCGCCAAGGCTTGTTGAGAGTCATACCGCACCCCCTCTTTACGACCGCGATCGCCCCAGAAAAGCGCATCGACAGCCAAAACCACATAACCATTTTGAGCCAAAAAATCGCCTGTGTATATGCCATCATAACACTTGTCGACCCACGCATCGGCACTAGCCAATGCCACTGTATCGTGAGCAAAAGGGCGCACATTCTTTTCCTTGCCAATATCGA
This sequence comes from uncultured Porphyromonadaceae bacterium, assembly GCA_937891845.1. Taxonomy (GTDB): domain Bacteria; phylum Bacteroidota; class Bacteroidia; order Bacteroidales; family Barnesiellaceae_A; genus Barnesiella_A. Next base: position 6,395 of record CALATP010000027.1, read on the forward strand.
ACTTGGCACCGTGATCGTGCAACATCACCACAGCCGGAAAGACACCGTCGCCATCGGGCACCAACAAATAGGCAGGCACACGCACATAACGGTTGATATTCAGCTCGATAAGATGAGTTTTATAGCCATCGCGTTGCTCGGTTTCCAATACCTCATAGTTGTAGGGCGTATCGTCGGGCGAGTATTGCAAACACTGCAACAACACATCGCGAGCATACTCCTGCCACATATCAAAATCGTCTATATCGGAATTACCCCACGCATCGGGATAAGTAAGTTCGGCCCGCAGTTGTTCATAGTAGCAAGGCATATCGCAAGTAGTCTCGTAACCATAAGAAACTCCTGTCGCATAACACGATAGCGATACTACAACAATCAGATAGAAAAAAAAGCGTTTCATAAGCATAAAAGTTTAACACCAAAAGTAGTAAAAAAGGTGACGAATACAAAAAAATCACCCTCGAAAATAATTATACATTGACATAATTTGTGTACTTTTACCGACACAGCCGACAATACATCACAATTGTAATAAATATGTAACACATAACCATTATTTTTGTCGAAACAATAATAGAGACGTAAGTATGACACCCTATCGCATTTTGGTCACCGACGACGAAGAAGACTTGTGTGAAATATTGAAATTCAACCTCGAAGCCGAAGGTTACTATGTTGATACAGCACACTCAGCCGAGGAGGCTATGGCTCTAGACCTGTCAACATATCACTTGATATTGTTGGATGTAATGATGGGCGAAACCAGCGGCTTCAAAATGGCGTCAATAATACGTCACGACGAAAACTTGAAGCATATACCTATCATCTTTATCACCGCACGCGACAGCGAGAACGACAAGCTCACCGGCTTTAACATCGGTGGTGATGACTATATAGCCAAGCCTTTCTCGATAAGGGAAGTGCAAGCACGAGTCAAAGCCTTATTACGTCGTACTGCACCTACCGAACACCCCTCGATCGAAGAACTTTCATACAAGAGTTTGCGACTAGACATACGTAGCAAGAAATGCTATGTAGACAATATAGATGTAGCCGTAACCAAAAAAGAATTTGAGATACTGCATATGCTGCTAGAGCATCCGGGCAAAGTATTCTCGCGCGACGAGATACTCAACAGAGTATGGAGTGGTGAAGTATATGTACTAGACCGCACAATAGATGTGAACATAACCCGCTTGCGCAAGAAAATAGGCTGTTACGACAAGTGTATAGCCACCCGACTGGGCTACGGATATTGTTTTGAGCAAGCATAAAGGTGGCAATGCACTATGGCACGACATTCATTTGACAAATATTTTCATAAAAGCCTGTTTTTTACTATCAGCGGGCTGTTTGCCGTTTTTGTCGCCATAACACTATCCTTGCAATACTATCAAGAGAAAAACATCCGCACCAACACCCTATACACCCTGCTACAAGAGTATAATCATTATGTAGCCGGCACATTGCCACAACACCTTACCGACTCGGATACGCTGATACCTCTATTTGACAACTATCCCTACCGCCTCACTATCATCGATGCCAAAGAGGGACGGGTACTGTCGGACAACAGCACTCACGACACCATCGAGTCGCCACACCTCGACCGCCCCGAAATACAAGCCGCCATCAACGGTGAAAAGAAGGCCTACTCGATACGCTACTCGGAAACGATGCAAAAGGACTACTTCTATGTGGCATACAAACACAACGACTACATCATACGTTCGTCGATGCCCTACAACGACACCGTATCCAACTTGTTGCACGTTGACCCTCTGTTTCGCTACATTCTCATAAGTATAGCCATCTTATTTGTCGGTGCATTACTGATATATTGCAATTTGCTAGGCAAAGCCATATCGGAACTAGACGAATTTGCCCGCATAGCACAACAGAACAGGCCATTGAAGCAACTCAAAGTACCCGAATCGAACATATTCGGACACATAACCAATAATCTGCGCACCACCTACGAGGCTCTGCGACAAGCACGCGAGGCTCTTGCTCTGGAAGAAGAAAAGCTATTGGCTCACATACAGACCTCGCGCGAAGGTATTGCCATATTTACGCACGAAAACAAGATGATTGTATCGAATAATCTTTTTATTCAATACATCAATCACATTACCGACCGTACTATCGACCCAGAACTAAACGAAATCTTCAACGAACCGGCTCTGAATGAAATAACACACCACGTAACACAAACCTACAACCGAAAAGGACACGAAGATAACAGCATAATCAAACAAATACGTATCGTGAAGAATGGCTCAACCTTCATAGTAAGAGGCATTTTGTTTCACGACAACTCATTTGAAATATCCATCTTTGACAACACCGACAGAGAACGTGAGGATCTGCTCAAAAAGCAACTCACACAAAATATTGCACACGAACTAAAGACACCCATCAGCAGCATACGTGGCTACCTAGAAACCATCATCACCACACCCGATATAGACAAGAACAAAGAGAAACTCTTTTTAGAACGTTGCTATGCACAGACACGCCGACTATCGGATTTGCTCAACGACATTTCAATGCTCAACCGTCTAGACGAGACATCAGACATCTTCGACCGCCAAGAACTAAATATCAGCACTATCATTAGCGATGCCATCAATGACTCGGTATCACGACTGGAAGAAAAATCGATGAGCATAACCACCCTGGGTATTACCGATACAATGCCCATCATAGGAAACAATTCGCTACTCTACTCAATCTTCCGCAACCTCATAGACAACTCAATAGCCTACGCCGGAGTCAACACCAATATTACCATCAACTGCTACCTCATAGACGAAAAGTATTACTATATCTCGGTAACAGACAATGGTATGGGAGTAGACGAGTCACATCTCAATCGACTTTTTGAAAGATTTTATCGCGTAGATAAAGGTCGATCGCGCAAGTTGGGCGGAACCGGTTTGGGACTTGCCATTGTCAAGAATGCCGTATTATTCCACGGTGGTGACGTAATGGCCAAAAATGCGGCAGAAGGCGGATTAGAGATACTATTCAGCCTACGCAAAGAATAATGACCTCGACCTAAATCTATACATTTAACAATCCGATTCTAATTAGTTAGAAAAAATTTGCATTTTTCACATATACTTTCTATATTTGTTGAGAATTACAACTATTATTGGCTCACAGGTTGAGTAAAATATGCCATCATCAGGCTTTTAAGATAATGGAATTGTTATACCCAATAAATAATAGGAAAATATGACCGAATCATTAAATCAGCTACTGAAAGAAAGTATTTGTAAGAATTGGAATCACAAGGCACTGCAAGATTTGGGCAAAGAAGGCCTCACTTTTGGTGACGCTGCACAACAAATGGCCAAGATACATCTCTTTCTTCAAGCAGCACACATTCAGCCCCAAGACAAAGTAGCTCTATGCGGAAAAAATTCAGCCAATTGGGCAATGGCTTTTCTCGGCACACTTTCATACGGTGCAATACCCGTTCCTATTCTCAATGATTTTAAAGCAGAAAGCATACACAACATAGTCAATCACTCGGATGCTCGCATCTTGTGGGTAGATGACGCTGTACTAAACAACATCGACCTCAAAGAAATGGCAGCACTTGAGGTTGTGATGCAACTCAACGACTTGTCTATAATAGCCGGTAATGACGAAATAAAAGCATTCTACCAAGATATAGACAACGTTTTTGCCGAAAAATACCCATCGGGCTACCGTCCTGAAGATGTGAAATTCTACGAGGAAGCACCCGAAGACATTGCCCTTATCAACTATACATCGGGGTCGACCGGATTTTCTAAAGGAGTAATACTACCCTACCGCGCATTGTGGTCGAACGTGAGATTTGCCATGGACAACATTACCTATCTCAAGGCCGATGATGGTATGATAAATATGCTCCCGTTGGCACATATGTATGGTCTTGCCATAGAGTTACTATTCCCCTTGTGCAAAGGTTGTTATGTATATTTTCTAGGAAAGACCCCCTCACCCAAGATTTTGTTGAGTGCATTTGCAACAGTCAAACCCAAACTTATCATTGCCGTACCTCTCATTCTCGAAAAGATTATACGCTCAAAGGTATTACCTGTTGTTCAGAAACCCCTTATCAACTGCTTGCTACACATACCCGGTATAGCAGGACTGATTTTATCAAAGATACGCAAGCAACTCATTGGCGCTTTTGGCGGTCAATTGGAAATGATTGTACTTGGAGGTGCAGCCCTCAATGGTGAGATAGAAGACCTATTGCGTCGTATAAAATTCCCCTACACGGTAGGATACGGAATGACCGAGTGTGCCCCTCTTATTGCATACGCACCGTGGTATGAGATACGTAAAGCATCTTGTGGAAAGATTGTAGACCGTATGGAAGCCCGTCTCATTCCATTGCAAGAAGGTGATACCGTAGGAGAACTATGGGTAAAAGGCTCAAACACAATGCTTGGCTACTACAAGAATGAAGAAGCAACAGAATCGACATTTAAAGACGGATGGATGAATACCGGTGACTTGTGCATCTTTGACAAGGATAATTTCCTATATATCAAAGGTCGTAACAAAAACCTCATCCTGGGCCCATCGGGACAGAACATATACCCCGAAGAGATAGAAGACAAAATCAACAACCTTCCCTACGTAGCCGAGTCGTTGGTTGTTGACCGTGAAGGCCGGCTCGTGGCTCTTGTATACCCCGACTACGAAAAGGGCAAACAAGACGGTATTGATGAAAATGCCGTGAGACAAGCCGTAATGGATAACAAAGCTGTACTGAACAAGATGCTTCCCGGATACTCTCAAATATCTCAAATAGAACTGCGTAGTGAAGAATTTGAAAAGACACCCAAACGCAGTATTCGCCGATTCTTATACAAATAAAATACAACCACAATCTATTGACATAAGATGTGCTATTGCTCTCGCGATAGCACATCTTACTTTATTATTATAAAGTATCGCCTTCCGAAACATTTTTTTTACTAATTTTGTGCAGTCAAACAGGAAGGTACTATGGAGCTACTCAAATTTCGCATAAAACGTGACGGGAAAAGTCTATCGAAAGATGTCCTGAAAGTAGACAACTTTCTCAATCATCAACTCGACACTCAATTACTGATGTCGATAGGTGTTGAATTTGCACGTCGTTTTGCCTACACACGTGTCAACAAGATTCTCACAATAGAAGCCAGTGGTATTGCCCCAGCCGTTATGACCGGCTACTGTATGGGTATTCCTGTTATCTTTGCCAAGAAGAGCCAACCTTGCACAATGGACAATGTATATACAAGCCAGGTACATTCATTCACCAAGAACAAAGATTACTCGATAACCGTAAGCAAGGAATACCTCAAACCGGGCGACAAAATTCTATGTATCGATGATTTTCTTGCATACGGCAGCGCAGCAGAATCATTGATAGATATAGTAGAACAATCGGGAGCCACTCTGGCCGGTATGGGATTTGTAATAGAGAAAGCCTTTCAAGATGGGGGTAAAAAATTGCGCCAGAAAGGCATCCGCATCGAGTCATTGGCACGCATCGAAGAGTTGGATAAAGATGTAATAAAATTCTGCGAAGACTGATAATCACAACACTAAACACAAAATAACCTATTATAACAAGTTATATAGCTTTTAAGCCTTACCTTTGCACTTCGATGAGATATAGAGTACTAGCCATATTGTGTGCTATAAGCAGTCTTTATGCAATAGCCCAATCGCCATCCGGGATGCCACTTGCCACAACCGGACAAGACTCTATACCCAAACCCGAGCCAACAGCGTGGCGCGACACAGAGCCCTTGGGCGAGCGTTACAGAGTGCCATTAGACACCCTATTACACAACTTCTACCAGACCGACATTGCCACTGCCCACTCATTATCCTACTCGACAACCGGCAACCTAGGTTCTCCGGGCTTCAACAACATCTACTTTGAACGCCCCGAAAGCGACTTATTCTTTTTCAAAGAGGCATTTGCTCACTGGATGCGCAATCCGTCTAATTTCGAGTGGTATAACACACGACTACCCTTTACACAAGTAGCCTATCACACCGGTAGTGCGGGTGAAACAGGGCAAGACAATCTATCGGCAACCTTCTCGGCCAATATCAACAAGCAATTTGAGGTCGGTGGCGGAATAAACCTTGTCAGTGGCAAAGGTCAATATAACCATCAAGCCGACCGCGAATTTTCTTATAGATTATTTACAAGTTACATAGGCGATCGCTACCAAATACAGGCGGCCTTCAACAACTATAACTATGTAACCGAAGAGAATGGAGGTATTACCAATGACCTATACATCCTTGACCCGGCCTCGGTACAAGGCGGTGATAGCAAAATCAACGAGCGTTCAATCCCCACCAACCTTACATCGGCCTTCAACCGACTGCGCGGAAAGGACTTATATATCACACATAGATATAACCTAGGATACTATGTCGAGAAGGAGACATCGCCCGACGATACCACATATATCGAAGAGTTTGTTCCCGTATCCAGCATCATACACACACTTACATACGAAGATGCTCGACACCGCTTTGTCAATCAGTCGGCAAGCGAAGATGCCAAATTCTTTGAAAACACGTATCTCACATCCAACGGAACCAATGAGCTGTCGAGTTATTGGGCTCTAGGCAATACCATAGGACTATCGATACACGAGGGATTGAGCAAATACTTCCCTATGGGCGTAGGGGCATACGTAACATACGAGGTGCGAGGCTACGACCAAATAACCGACACACTACCTGCCGGTTCGCAAACATCCCCCCAACTTACACCTCATCCCGACTATAAAATAGCGGCTCACACCACCGAGCACGCCTTGTGGGTGGGAGGACAATTGTGGAAACGCCAAGGCTCTTGGCTCACCTACGAAGCCAACGCCCGCGTAGGACTTGTCGGGGCTGTATTGGGCGATCTGGACATAACCGGCAATATCGGTACAAATATACCCTTGTGGAACGACACATTGAAAATTCGCGCCAATGCATTGTTCAAAAACACCGCTCCGTCACTCTTTCTCAAACAATACGTGTCAAATCATTTTATCTGGCAAAATAATTTTGGCAAAACACGACGATTGCGCATCGGTGGCGAGATATCATTCCCCAAGACCGGAACTTATATTCAAGCCGGATTTGAGAACGTACAGAACCTCATCTACTTTGGCAACAATTGCCTGCCCCAACAAGAGAACGGCAATATACAGGTCATAAGTGCCACCCTCAAACAGAACATCAAGGCCGGCATATTTCACCTTGACTTGGCAGGCACCTATCAGTTCACATCCAATGCCAAAATACTACCCTTGCCCCAATTTAGCCTATACGGCAATATATACCTGCTATTCCCGGTTGTAAAAGTAATGCATCTACAAGTAGGTATCGATTGTAATTGGTACTCGGCATTCTACGCACCGGCCTATCAACCGGCGCTACTTTCGAGATACAATCAAGAGGAAGTTCTTATCGGCAACTATCCATTTATGAATGCCTACGTAAACGTCAAACTCAAGAAGGCTCGTTTCTACGTTATGTATTCACACCTCAATCAAGGATGGCTAGGAGGTAACAATTACTTCTCAATACCCCACTACCCACTCAACCCGGCCATATTCCAAGTGGGTGTATCGGTCGACTTTGCCAACTAACATATCGAGTGCTTTATGTATAAAAAACTCACATATATTATAATAGGGCTCATCATTATAGTCATAGCAGTTGTGATGGCTAGTCGTGTGGTTATCATCGATACCCAAGGACACAATAACAACGACTATCCAATCGTCACCACCGGTGTACTCAATGTTGCTATCGACTATTCGCCTCTTTCGTATCAACTATCGGGCGATAGTATCAGCGGGTTTGATTACGAGTTGTTACAGATATTAAGTCGCCACGCACATATCAAGATAGATATACATCCCGAGACAGGTCTCACCAACAGTCTGCGCCTATTGGATAATGGCACATACGATGTAATAGCGCAACAAATACCCATCACAACCGAAAACAAGCAAAACTATATCTTCACCAAGCCGCTACTACTCAACAAGCAAGTACTCATACAACGAAAAGACAGTGCCGGCAATGTAAACATTCGCAATCAACTGGACCTGAACGGTTGCACTCTGCATATAGCCGAAGATGCACCTACACGATTGCGCATAGAAAACCTGGCGCACGAGATAGGCGATACAATACACATTTGTGAGATGCCCGATTATGGGGCAGAACAGCTCATCATACTGGTGGCAACAGGCGAGATAGATTACGCTGTATGCGACGAAATAAAAGCCCAAGTTATCGCACAAGATTACCCCAATATCGACTATAAAACCGATATAAGTTTCACACAGTTTATGTCGTGGACACTCAAACCCTCCAGCACAACCCTGCGCGACAGTCTGGACTTATGGCTCTCTCAGATACAGCACACCGAAGAATATCAACAGCTATATACACGATATTTTGGAGCAAAAAATTATGAACGACATATGCAGGTGAGCGAGTAAAGCCGATAAAATGGCACAAGTCGACACTTATATTGCAACATTGAAAAAAATCAAATCAGTAATTTTGCCCATCATATTTACTACTATTAAATGAGAGGAATAATTGAACACGAAGGCACTATCATATCGCGAGTAGCTTCTAACAAATACGCGGTAAAGATATTACAACACTCGGCTTGCGCCGGTTGCCAAGCTGCGACAATATGTACCGCAGCCGAGAGCAAAGAAAAGATTGTTGAAGCCATCGGAAACGACTCATCGTTAACAGTAGGCGACAATGTGGTAGTATATGGCAATGCCACGCTGGGATACAAGGCTGTAACATTGGCTATTGCGCTACCTCTTATCATTTCACTACTCACCCTACTCATTGTCACGACAATGTGTAACAACGAGATAATAGGAGGTATATCGGCTCTAGGTATCTTATTGCCCTACTATTGCATATTGTACTGTATGCGACACACGCTTAAAAAGGAATTTGTATTTTACATAAAAAACAATAATAACCTGATACAATGAATATTATCGCCACATCTATCATCTCTCTAGCCACCATTGGTGCTATTGCAGCATTTATACTGTATATAATAGCACAACGTTTCAAGGTAGTAGAAGATGAAAGAATAGATGAAGTAGAGAAACTGTTGCCGGGAGCCAACTGCGGCGGTTGCGGGAAGGCCGGATGTAGAAATTTTGCCGAATCCTGCGTCAAGGCCGACTCTCTGGAAGGTATGTTATGTCCGGTAGGAGGAAACGAGGTAATGAAAAAGATTGCCTCCATATTGGGAAAAGAGGCTAGCGAAGCCGAACCTCGTATAGCAGTTGTACGTTGTAACGGCTCGTGCGAAAACCGACCTCGCATCAATACCTACGAAGGTGCAACCAATTGTGCCATAACACACAATTTATACATAGGCGAAACAGGCTGCGCGTATGGATGTCTGGGTTGTGGCGATTGTGTCGATGTATGCAGTTTGGGGGCTATCAGCATTGACCCCACCACCCACCTACCTGTTGTAGATATTGATATATGCGGTGGTTGTGGAGCTTGTGCCAGAGCTTGTCCGCGTGGCATCATTGAGGTGCGCAAGAAAGGTCCCAAAGGACGCGGCGTATATGTAAGTTGTGTCAACAAAGATAAAGGCGGTGTGGCACGTAAAGCCTGCAATGTTGCTTGTATAGGCTGTGGCAAATGTGCCAAAGAGTGTAAATTTGATGCTATAACCATCACCGACAATCTATCATACATCAACAGCGATATATGCAAAATGTGTCGCAAATGCGTAGATGTATGTCCCACGGGAGCAATACTCACGGTAAACTTTCCACCCAAAAAGGTTGCCACCCCTACAACTTCTACTCAAGAAGCAGATAACAACCTAGCGAAGAAAGACGTATGAAAACATTCAGAATAGGAGGAGTTCATCCTTGTGACAATAAAATCACAGCCGGCCAACCCATTACACCGGCATCCATACCCTCACAAGCCATCATAATGTTATCGCAACATATAGGTGCGCCCGCTCAATGTGTTGTAGAAAAAGGCGATAAGGTAAAGGTTGGCACATTACTAGCCAAAGCCAATGGTTTTGTCTCGGCCAATATTCACTCGTCGGTATCCGGTACTGTTGCCAAGATAGATACCATTGCCGATGGTAGCGGATATAACAAACCTGCTATATATATAAATGTTGAAGGAGACGAATGGGACGAAACCATCGACCGTAGCAATACACTGATAAGAAAGTGTAATCTCGACTCCAAAGCCATCATCGACAAGATAGACCAAATGGGCATCGTGGGTATAGGTGGCGCAACATTCCCTACCAAAGTAAAATTACTACCACCTCCCAATATGAAACCCGAAGTACTCATCATCAATGCTGTTGAGTGCGAGCCATACCTCACCAACGACCACGCATTGATGCTGGCTCGACCCGATGAAATACTGGTAGGTGTAGAGATATTGATGAAAGCCATCAATGTAGAGCGTGCATACATCGGTATTGAGGCAAACAAGCCCGATGCCATAGACCTCTTGAACAGCAAGTTACAAAACTACAACGGTGTCGAAGTAGTACCATTGCAATGTCGCTACCCTCAAGGAGGAGAAAAACAACTTATCGATGCTATCATACGACGTCAAGTTGCCAGTGGAGCACTACCCGTATCAACCGGTGCCGTTGTTCAGAACGTTGCCACAGCATATGCTGTATATGAAGCCGTTCAGAAGAACAAACCTCTAATAGAGCGTGTGGTAACCGTTACCGGTAAGTCACTAACCTCCCCCGGCAATTTCCTTGCCCGTATCGGTACCCCCATTTCACAACTTATCGATGCTACCGAGGGTCTCCCCGCAGACACAGGCAAGATAGTATTGGGCGGCCCTATGATGGGTCGTGCCACAGCCAATTTATCCACTCCCACAACCAAAGGCACATCGGGCATCCTGATTATTCCCGAGAGCGAAGCACACCGTTACGAGCCATCGCCTTGCATACGCTGTGCCAAGTGTGTAGAGGCGTGTCCGATGGGATTGGAGCCCTACTTATTGTCTAAAGTTGTAGCTTTAGGAAACCTTGATATGGCCGAAGAAAGATATATCTACGACTGCATCGAGTGTGGTTGTTGCTCTTATTCGTGTCCGGCACATCGACCTTTGCTCGATTATATACGCCACGGCAAGGGCAAGGTAATGGCTATTATGCGCGCAAGAACATCCGAAAAGAAATAAAAAGAGACTACTCACAATACACAAGATTATGAATAAACTAGTTGTATCACCATCACCACACATTCACAGCGGACTATCCACTGCGCAATGTATGTATGGCGTACTCATTGCACTGATACCGGCCTTTATTGTATCGCTCTACTTCTTTGGGTTGGGAGCATTACTGGTAACTGCCACATCGGTTTTATCGTGTGTCATATTTGAATACCTGATTCAAAGATATCTACTCAAGCAACAACCCTCAATAGGAAACGGTTCGGCCATACTCACCGGCGTGCTATTAGCTTTCAACCTACCGTCCAACCTACCCCTTTGGATAGTTGTCATAGGTGCGCTTTTTGCCATCGGAGTAGGCAAAATGGCATTTGGAGGATTGGGCAACAACATTTTCAATCCGGCATTGGCAGGTCGTATATTCCTGCTCATCTCGTTTCCTCAGCAAATGACTACTTGGCCACGACCGGCAACATTCAATTTTTCTCTCGACGGAGAGACCGGGGCTACAACCCTCAACCTTCTCAAATATGGCAATGTGCAAGACGTTATCAATATAGACGTATTGGAGATACTCATTGGTAATGCCGGTGGTAGCTTTGGCGAGGTAAGTGCTATCGCTCTACTACTGGGATTGGTCTATATGTTGTGGAAACGTATTATCACTTGGCACATACCTATATCCATTATTGCCACAGTATTTCTTTTCTCGTTCTTGGTTACCATAGGACAAGGATGGGAATATGCATTGAGATTTGCCGAGTTACAAATCTTCTCAGGAGGCTTGTTATTGGGCGCAATATTTATGGCTACCGACTATGTAACATCACCAATGACCCATCGCGGTATGCTACTATATGGTGTACTGATAGGTATCATCACCATCGTGATACGCCTATGGGGAGCCTACCCTGAGGGAATGTCCTTTGCGATTTTTATTATGAATGGTGCAACACCGCTCATCAACAAATATATGAAACCAAAACGATACGGGGAGGTAATAAAGAATGGCTAAGACAAAATCAAGCCTGCTCAATATGGTTCTTGTACTCACACTTATCACCGCATTGGTAGGTGCCATAATGGGCAGTGTATATCAGATAACATTAGAGCCGATAGCTCGCGCCACAGCACAGGCACAAGAAGAAGCTATCAAGCAAGTAGCTCCACAATATGACAACAATCCTATTGCCGAAAGCGATACGGTACAGATAGAAGGTAGCGAAATCGTTGTATTTCCGGCCAGTATGGAAGGCCTGCCTACCGGTGCTGCCGTAAAGGCCTCAAGCAAGAACGGCTTCAACGGAGAGATTGTAATAATTGTAGGTTTTGAACTAGACGGTAAGATACGCGATTACCGAGTATTGAGTCACGGAGAAACACCGGGACTAGGAGCCAAAATGGCACAATGGTTTCGCGAGGCAAAAGGCAAACAAAGCATTTTGGGTCTTAACCCCGCTCACACCAATCTCACAGTATCGAAAGACGGAGGAGACATAGATGCCATTACCGCATCCACCATTACTTCTCGCGCATTTCTCGAAGCAGTAAGAACGGCCTATGCTGTCTATATGCAACAACCCACCGATGCCATATCGGGCAGTAGCATCAAAACAGGCAATAATCAACCAGAAGAAACAGCCAACAAAGAGGAGGAACAAGAATGAATAAACTCAAGATAATACTCAACGGTATCATTACCGAAAATCCCACATTCGTACTACTACTGGGAATGTGTCCTACATTGGGTACAACCTCGTCGGCCATCAACGGTATGGGTATGGGACTTGCCACAATGTTTGTCCTGATGTGTAGCAATGTTGCCATATCTTGCATCAAAGACTTCATTCCCGACAAAGTGCGCATCCCCTCATTTGTCGTTGTAATTGCAGCTTTTGTAACCGTATTGCAATTGTGTATGCAAGCCTATCTTCCCGAGCTATACAAGAGCCTGGGACTGTTCATCCCGCTTATCGTTGTAAACTGCATCATATTGGGACGAGCTGAAGCCTTTGCCGCAAAGAACAATCCATTCGACTCGCTACTCGACGGTGTGGGAATAGGACTTGGTTTTACATTAGCACTCACCCTACTAGGAGGAGTGCGCGAACTTCTAGGAACCGGCAAGATATTCAACCTCACCATCTTCCCCGAAGAGTATGGCGCACTAGCCTTTGTACTCGCCCCCGGAGCATTCATTGCCCTCGGATTTCTTATAGCCATTGTCAATAATCTTAAAAAGACCAAATGATGATAACCTACATATCCATTTTCATCACAGCCGTATTTGTCAACAACATAATACTATCGCAGTTTTTAGGAATATGCCCATTTTTAGGAGTATCTAAAAAGATAGACTCGGCCATAGGAATGGGAGCCGCTGTAACCTTTGTAATGCTGTTGTCGACAATAGTAACCTACTTGCTACAAAAATATCTGCTTGAGCCCTACAACTTGGGATATATGCAGACAATCGCTTTTATCCTAGTCATTGCAGCCCTGGTACAGATGTTGGAAATCATACTCAAGAAAGTATCCCCCTCCCTCTACCAAGCATTGGGAGTATTCCTGCCGCTCATCACCACCAACTGCGCCATCCTGGGAGTAGCAATTATAGTCATACAAAAAGACTTCAGCCTCATCGAATCGGTTGTATATGCCATCTCGACAGCCATTGGATTTACACTTGCGCTCACCCTCTTTGCCGGAATACGCGAGCAGTTGAGCCTAAGCAACATTCCCAAAGCAATGCAAGGCATCCCCATCGCCCTCATTACAGCCGGCTTGTTGGCATTGGCATTTATGGGCTTCTCGGGTATTAAAATCTGTTAATTTATTATAATACACCATATAGATGAAAAACTTTTCCTATCTTTACAACCGTTAATGTGGTGTAATAAAGGAAACGATAAACAACTAAAATTAAGCCCATTATACAAGAAAGAGAAACACACAATTACAATACCTTAATCATCAGGCACTTGTGATTGTAACGCGATAAGTTTACAATTATTAAAACCTAAGCTATGGCAAAAATTAAAGGAGCTATTACCGTGAACGCCGAACGTTGCAAAGGCTGCAACTTGTGCGTAGTAGCGTGCCCGTCAGACGTGCTTGCGCTACAACCTCAAAAAGTTAACCAAAAAGGCTACAACTACGCCTATATGGCCAACCCCGACAACTGCATAGGATGTGCAAGTTGCGGTATTGTATGTCCCGATGGATGTATAGAGGTATATAAAGTAAAACTTTAACGCTATAAAGCAGCAATGCAATATAGAGAGTAACGAACAATAAAAGAAAAACACATACTCATGAGTGAAGAAGTTAAATTGATGAAAGGTAACGAAGCCATCGCTCACGCTGCTATTCGTAGTGGTGCCGACGGTTACTTTGGTTACCCTATCACACCCCAATCGGAGGTAATGGAAACATTGATGGCTGAAAAGCCTTGGGAAACAACCGGTATGGTAGTATTGCAAGCCGAGAGTGAGTTGGCAGCTATCAATATGGTTTATGGTGGTGCTTGCTGCGGTAAGGCAGTTATGACCTCATCTTCAAGCCCCGGTATCAGTCTCAAACAAGAAGGTATATCTTACTGCGCCGGAGCAGAGTTGCCTTGTCTTATCCTCAATGTAATGCGTGGTGGTCCCGGTCTTGGAACAATCCAACCTAGCCAAGCCGACTACTATCAAACTTGTAAAGGTGGTGGTCACGGTGACTATCGTCTCATCGTATTGGCACCCGCATCTGTACAAGAGATGGCCGACTTTGTAAATCTTGGTTTCGACCTAGCATTCAAATATCACAACCCCGCAATGATTCTTTCTGACGGTGTAATCGGTCAGATGATGGAAAAAGTTGTATTGCCTCCTTTCCGTGAGCGTCGTACAGAAGAGCAAATCCGTCAACAAGAACCGTGGGCAGCACAAGGTCGCACTCCCGACCGTCAACGCAACGTAATCACATCACTTGAGATGGATCCCGTTGTAATGGAACAACGCAACCTCAAGTTGCAAGCCAAATATGCAGAAATCGAAGCAAACGAAGTACGCTTTGAAACAATCAACTGCGAAGATGCCGACTACCTAATGGTAGCATTTGGTTCAATGGCTCGTATCTGCCAAAAAGCTATCGACCTTGCCAAAGAAGAAGGTATCAAAGTTGGTTTGTTGCGTCCTATCACCTTGTGGCCCTTCCCCACAAAAGCTATCGCCGAGGCAGCTAAGGGCAAGAAAGGTGTATTGGTAGCCGAGATAAACGCCGGTCAAATGATTGACGACGTAAAACTCGCTGTAAACTGCAGTCTTCCCGTAGAGCACTTCGGTCGCTTGGGTGGTATCGTCCCCAGCCCCGAAGAAGTAGTTGCAGCTATTAAAGAAAAACTTATGTAATCAGTGATTACCTTTAAAACCTTAAGACAATGGACGTAAACGAAATAATTAAACCCGAAAACCTCGTCTATCGCAAGCCTACCTTGCTTAATGACAATACTATGCACTACTGCCCCGGATGTAGTCACGGTGTAGTACACAAACTCGTTGCTGAGATTATCGAAGAAATGGGTATGATGGAAAATACCATCGCTGTATCGCCCGTAGGTTGTGCAGTATTTGCATACAATTATGTAGATGTTGACTGGATTCAAGCAGCTCACGGTCGTGCGCCCGCAGTTGCTACTGCAGCCAAACGCCTCAACCCCCACAAGCTCGTCTTCACATATCAAGGTGACGGTGACCTCGCTGCCATCGGTACTGCCGAGACTGTACACGCTTGTAACCGTGGTGAGAACATCACTATCATCTTCATCAACAACGGTATCTATGGTATGACCGGTGGTCAAATGGCTCCTACTACCCTCGAGGGTATGGTAACTGTTACATGCCCCTACGGTCGTAAGCCCGAATTGAACGGTTATCCCTTGCACATTGGTGAGCTCCTTGCCAAACTCAAAGGTACTTGCTACGTAACACGTCAAAGCGTTCACACCGCAGCTGCTATCCGCAAGACCAAAAAAGCTATTATGCAAGGTTTTGAGAACTCAATGAACAAGAAAGGTACATCGGTAATCGAAATCGTATCTACTTGTAACACCGGTTGGAAGATGTCACCCGACAAAGCCAACGTATGGATGACCGAGAATATGTTCGCCGAGTATCCTATGGGCGACTTGAAAAATGAATAACCGCTAAAACTATTATTATGACACACGAAATAATTATTGCCGGATTTGGTGGACAAGGCGTCCTCTCAATGGGTAAAATTTTGGCTTACTCGGGTATTATGGAAGGCAAAGAGGTAACTTGGATGCCTGCCTACGGTCCTGAGCAACGCGGTGGTACTGCCAACGTAACTGTAATCTTGAGCGACGAGCGCATCTCTTCGCCCGTACTCAATGCTTACGACGTGGCAATCGTACTCAACCAACCTTCTCTCGATAAGTTTGAGTCTAAAGTGAAACCCGGTGGTATTCTTATCTATGATAGCTACGGTATCACTACACCTCCTACTCGTACCGACATCGAGTGCTATTGCATCAACGCTACCGAAATAGCCGCCGAGATGAACAACTCTAAAGCTTTCAATATGATTGTAATGGGTGGTTTGCTCAAATTGCGTCCTATGGTTACTATGGATAGCGTAGTATTGGGATTGAAGAAATCTCTTCCCGAGCGTCACCACAAACTCATTCCTATGAACGAAGCCGCCATCAGAGTGGGTATGGAGCGCATTACCAAACAAGAAAGATAAGATTTTTCACTTAAACTGATAGTCACGAGGCTGTATCCTAAAAAACGGATACAGCCTCGCACTGTTTTATGAATAGTACTCATTACAACTCGCTCTGCATTGCATCGGTGTGTACCATTATTATATATGGTATCATTCATAATTACAATCTTTTAGTATTATGAAATGCATCAACCATCACACATCGGCAGTGCAAATGTATTGGTCGATAAAATCGATACATACATCGTCGTTAAAAATTAATATAGGAGGGGTAATTGCATAATTATAAATTAATTTATACATTTGCATCTTAATAACTTTAATCTCTATTCCATATTATGAAAAAAACATTATTTATTCTCATTACTCTAATTACCGTATGCTACTACAATGCAACTGCTCAAATAACGGTAAACAAAAACGAAATTAAATCATTTACAAGCGGTGTTCACGCAATCACAACTACGCACTCGTCACCTTCTTATGCTCCATCCGACGAGGTAGTAGCCAAAGCCTATGGCATAAGAACCTACGACGAAGAGAGAGGAAGCGTTCAGGAATTTGTATCGTTCGACATCAACAATCCCGGAACTATTACTACCGAGAAAGACCTTTCGGAATATTATATGCGCGCAGCAGCCGAAGCCAATGGCTACTACTATATGATAAATTCGCGCGACGGTATGTGCGCATACGACTTGCTGGAAATGGATTTGGAAACGCTCACCATCGACACTGTTGCCAGCTATACTGTCGACGACTACGAGTCGGCTATCATTTTTCTTGATATGACATACGACTACAATACCGGAACTATGTATGGTATAGGTTACGACCTCGAAACAGCCCTCGGTTCGGACAACGAGGATGAAATAGAGGTTGAGTTGGCATTGGTTAAAATCGACCTCTCGACAGGACGTATGACAGCTGTGGGACACCAAGGATACTGCGGATTATTGACTATCGCTGCCGACAACGAAGGATACCTATGGGGACTGGATAGCGAAGGCGAATTATGGGACATAAACAAGTCTAACGGAAAGCCCGGTGAGCCTATGGGATACGCCAGTGACCGCCCCGCTTCATTGCAATCTATGTGTTTTGACCCCAAGACCAACATTCTCTATTGGAGTGGTTTCTCGGTATCGGGTGAAATAGGTAACGGCTTTTTGTCATCATTCAATTTTACCGAGGAAGATGTTGTATATAACAAAATAGGTAATTTGGCCGGAAATGCCGAGATAATCGGATTGTATATCGATCCCGACCCTATACCCGCCAATACCCCCAACGCTGTAAGCCAATTTACAGTAACTCCGGCAGCCGAGGGTGTGTCACAAGCCACGCTCTCTTGGAGCAATCCCACAACATTGGTCAATGGCGAAAGTATCAATGAAAATATCACAGTAACCATCTATCGCGACGACCAACTTTTGGCCACCCTCTCCAACCGCATAGCAGGTAGCGACGAGACATACACCGACAACACTGTTACAATAGGCCACCACGACTATATGGTAGTGTGCGCGTGCAGCAACGGTGAGGGCAAGCCTGCCTATGTCAAGGGTGTATACGTGGGTCGTGATGTACCGGGTGCTGTACAGAACCTTTATGCAACAAAAACCAGAAATGCCAACGAGATAAAGCTGTCGTGGGAAAAGCCACACAGCGGGAAAAACGGAGGTTGGTACGACAATGCCGGCATTACCTATCGCGTGGTACGTTATCCCGATAACAAAGTTCTCGCCGAACAAACTACAGCTACCAGCCTTTCCGACACCGACTTCACCTCTCTACAAGGCTATTCATATACCGTAACAGGCTTCACAAGCGATGGCGAGGGTGTTGCCTGCACTTCCAATACCGTCGTTGCAGGACCCTCTCTCGACGTACCTTACGAGTGTAATTTCAAGAAAGATCAGGATGTAAGGATGTGGACTGTCATAGATGGCGATAAAGACGGACACGAATGGTTTCAAGCTTCTTACTCTAGCACAGGTCAGACATTTATGAAATTTGCCCCAGATAGTAAATACAACCCTGCCACACCGGCCAATGACTGGCTCATCACTCCTCCTATGAAGTTGAAAGCCGGCACGGTGTACACAATGGAGTACGATATGCTACTGTTGGGTCCGCTATTCCCTGTCAACTACGACATAACCATAGGCAAAGAAGCAACCATCGATGCACAATCGACAATTATCAAGAGCATCGACAGCTTGATTATAAATATGGCTTTTGAGCCTCAAAAAGTGGTTTTTGAAGTGAAAGAAGATGGTGAGTACTACCTTGGCTATCATATATGCAACGCTGTAATGGTACAGATTACCGATGTGGTCGTACGCGAATTGGATGCCATAGACCTAAGTATAGCCAACATCAGCCACCCCAACATAGGCAACATCAACAACACTATGTCATTCTTAGTAACTGTCGATAACCTGGGGGCTGATGCAGTAGAAGGCTACGTACTCAAGCTGATGGATGAAAACGGAAATATCCTCAGCGAAACATCTGGAAACGCCCCACTCCTCGAGTCACAAGAGGCTCGACAACACATACTAGATTGGACACCCCAAGAAATAGGCTCAGCACGACTTCACATAACTGTCGAGAAAGAAGGCGATGCCATTCCCGACAACAACATCAGCGATGAAATAGAAATTGAAATCCTCGAAGAAGGTGATTGGGCTCACATTATACTACACAATGCCATTATGAGCTATACTCCCATACAACCGTCATACAAATACAGCACTACTGTAACACTATATAATGCCGACGAAATAGCCTATAATGAGAGCGGATACATAAAGGGTATTATGTATTATACCACTGTGTTCAATAATCTCGAAGTGCAAAACTTCAATGCCAAAATTTGGCTTGCCAATACCGACAAGACCGAAGTGAACGGTACAGACAACGATGTAACCTACACTCAAGTATTCAGTGGCACCATCCGTCCCACTTCGACATCGACATTCATCTATATCCCGTTCGACACCCCATACGAATATACCGGTGGCAACTTGATTGTAAAAGCCGAGCATACAAGTAAGGGTGAAGACTATAACCTTATGTTCATAGGCAGCAGAGACGACAGCGGATTGTGGCGTATGTGGTATTATGCCGGTGATGAAATCCCATTCGATGCATCGCAAGTACAATTTGACACAGAGATAGCCAACATCTCGTTCTTCCTCACCGACAACAATGCCGTAGAGGGAATTGAAAACGACAATACTGTTCGCACCTATATAAGTTATGGCAATCTCATTGTAGCCGGC
The DNA here is from genome assembly GCA_937891845.1 of uncultured Porphyromonadaceae bacterium. GTDB lineage: Bacteria > Bacteroidota > Bacteroidia > Bacteroidales > Barnesiellaceae_A > Barnesiella_A. The sequence goes on from CALATP010000027.1 coordinate 26,680, forward strand.
GACTACGATATGGTCAATATTTACAGCATTGACGGCAAGTTATGCGGCAGCTACACAACACCTCAACCTTTCATACCTATGACAGGCTATGCCAAGGGAGCATACATCGTAGAAGTGTACAACAACGGTATGCGCTCTACATCGAAGGTTATGTTGCGATAAACCAAACGAGTAACCGCGAAGCTTGTCACTCAACAAACCGTCGAGTACAGTAACACAATTTTTAGTCAAGGAGATAATCCCCAATGCGGGGTTATCTCCTTGGTATGATTGGAAGAAAATGGCAGTTGCATATATGTTACAAATTCGCCCAAATACAATGATAAAATTTGTAAAATCAAGTATTATACCACCATTTGCCACCATATATACAACAAGAGTGCCATAATACTACAATCACGACAAGATACACGCTACAATATATTCCAGCGCATATCTTGTTATTTGTTAAATGAGCCAAATTTTCTTATAACCAAACAATTGCCGTATCAATATATTATATTACTTTTGCACTCATTAAATTAAAAACCCTAAAAATTAATATCATTATGTACGCAGCACTTGTAGTGGTGTTTATCATTGGCTACCTTCTCATCGCCTTGGAACACCCCATCAAAATCGACAAATCGGCAACCGCCCTTCTCTTGGGTATGGTTATGTGGGTACTCTTTATCCTCGGAGCCGATGCACTCCCTTTTGTAGTTGAAAAAGCAGCCGAGCACGGCTTTGGCAACCACCTCAGCGACTTTGTCAACGCTGAAATTCTTCACCATATGGGTGATATTGCCACCACATTGTTCTTCCTTATCGGCGCAATGACCATTGTAGAGTTGGTAGACGTTCACGGAGGTTTTTCCATCATTACCGACCGTATCACATCACGCGACAAGAAAAAACTCCTGTGGATTCTTGGTTTCGTTACATTCTTTATGTCGGCTATTCTTGACAATCTCACTACATCTATCGTAATGGTATTGCTATTGCGTAAACTTATAAACGACCCCAAAGAGCGTTGGTTGTACGCCAGTATGATTATCATCGCTGCCAATGCAGGTGGTGCGTGGTCGCCCATTGGCGATATCACAACCATTATGTTGTGGGTAAAAGGTAACATCTCGACCGGTGCTGTCATTATGTACATCTTACTTCCCAGTCTTGCAGCTATGATTGTGCCTATGCTGTTCGTATCAGCACGTCTCAAAGGCCAATTGGAACCTATTACAGCCCAAGAAAAATGTCACGAAGTGTGCGTCACCAAGAAAGAATGCACAATGCTGTTCTGCCTCGGTGTAGGAGGTCTCATCTTCGTTCCCATCTTCAAGACCATCACACACTTGCCTCCATTCATCGGTATGCTATTCTCATTGAGTATCTTGTGGATTGCAACTGAGTTGATGTATAATCGCAAGGCTTTAGATCCTCAACGCCAACACCGTTTACCCCGCATCTTGCAACGTATCGACACGCCCACTATCCTTTTCTTCTTGGGTATTCTTATGGCTGTAGCCGTATTGCAATCGACCGGCATCCTCGGTGATATGGCCAACTTGTTGGCCGAGAAAGTTGGTGACATCAACATCATCAATATCGTACTCGGTTTCCTCTCGTCTATTGTCGACAACGTACCTCTTGTAGCTGCAGCTCAAGGTATGTACGAAATCATACCACTCGACCAAGCACAAACTCTTACTGCCGACAGTTGGGATATCAACTTCATCCAAGACGGTGCTTTCTGGTTGCTCCTCACCTACTGTGCCGGTGTTGGTGGCTCAATGCTCATCATTGGTTCGGCTGCCGGTGTAGTTGTTATGGGTCTCGAAAAAATCGACTTCGGATGGTACTTGAAGAACATTTCGCTCATTGCAATGCTTGGCTACCTAGCCGGTGTAGCAATTCTCATTGGCGAGTTGATGCTCTTCCCTCCCGCCAAAGTTATATTGGGTATTGAATAATATACAACAAACCAAATACAAACTGCCGCAGCAACATTCTCGATGAGAATGTTGCTGCTTTTTTATTATAGTGTCTTTATCATCGGCCACAGGAAGCACCTATATTTTTATCAATTGATATAAAATATCGAAAATTATGCGTACATTTACACACATCTATACAGTTCTCACCCCATAACAACACAACAGGTTATGAAAAAAGCGACTACTATTATTCTATTATTGCTAGGCCTGATGTCGGCCGGTGCAAGAAATATCACACCTTCCGAGGCTTATTCAAAGGCTCAGATATTCTTTGGGGAAACACCCTCCTCAATCACCACTTATTCGGCACAAAACATCGAGCCTGCATTCACAGCCGTAAACGACAATAACGAAAACACATTGTACGTCTTTAACAATACAGCAAGCGACGGTTTCGTAATTATTGCCGGTGATGACTGTGTAGAGAGTGTTTTAGGATATTGTGAAGAAGGGTCATTCGACTACAAGCAAGCACCACCGGCTATGATGTGGCTGCTTGAAGAGTATCAGCGAGAGATTGCATATATCAAAAGCAACAACCTCAAGGCTCGCACCTCTCAATCGCCATTCAATAAAGATGCAGCACCGCTACTCAGCACCCAATGGGGACAACACCACCCCTACAATGCTCTTTGTCCGCAACTCGACAATGGCAATAGATGCGTAACAGGGTGTGTGGCAACAGCAATGTCGCAAATAATGTATTACCATCAATGGCCAACCAAAGGTAAAGGCTCAAAAAGCTACACCACCCGCTCCAACAGTTTTAAGTTGAGTGTCGATTTTTACAAGACAACCTACCAATGGAGCAAGATGACCGACACATACGATGAAAACAGCACATCGCAATCTTGCGATGCTGTTGCCCAAATAATGTACCACGCCGGAGTAGCATCGGAAATGGACTATGGCGAGGCTAGCGGCACATCGGCCGGCAAAGCAGCCTACGCTCTTGTCCACAACTTCGATTACGACAAGAGCATAAGTAATTGCACTCGCGACTATTATACAACCGCCCAATGGGAAAAGCTTATAGCCGAAAATATCGACAACAAACAACCCATCATATACCTAGGCTCATCGTCGAAAGAAGGACACGCTTTTATTCTCGACGGATATAACAGTAACGGATTTGTACACATCGACTGGGGATGGAGTGGCTACTATAACGGCTACTTCAAGTTATCAACTCTTGACGCTACAAACGACGGTGACGGCTACGCTTCAAATCAAAGTGCTATATTCAACATCATACCCAATAAAGGCTCTAATCACATTGAATACGAAATAGTAGCCGAAAATTTAATTGTAACCGATGGCACATACGTCGCAGGCGATAATATTACCGTCGAAGCAACTTCGATTTTCAACCACAGCATCGAGACCCTGCAATTTGAACTAGGAATAGGCATCTACGACACGAACGACCAACTTATCAAGAGCATAAAATTGTGGGATGCCGACCTCGATATGTACTACGGATATAAATCATTGAATAATTCGTTCACCGCACCACAGGGGCTTGAAAACGGCAACTACACCTTACATCTCATACACAATGCCAACGGCACCTCGTGGGAAAAAGTAAAGATGAAGGGCGGAGAAGATTACGCCCACGCCAATGTATATGAGGGTATCATCAGAATATCGGAGGAAGCCATCACCAACCTCGGCTTTAACATCTACCTAAACGATGGCACTGTTATTCCGATAAGGACAGAAAAACTACATTTCTATGAGGAAGAGAATGAAACGTATATATCACTGATCGATGGCATTGCCGGGACATACTCGGCATACGGCACAACTGCATTCAAAAACGAGGAAGACGAACAATGGAGTATAGAAATAACCTATGACAATACAATAGAGAATAGAGTGTGGCTACATCCCATCTGCCTTTTGGGAGGGCCAAGCGTAGCCCAAATCCTACCGGTCTATGCGACCTACGATGCCGAGAATAATACACTCACATTACCTCTGGGACAATGCGTATATGGCGGTGAGGGACAATCATACAATATGCTTATTGCAACAACAGACAGCGATTCACAACCTGTAACATCGGGTAGTCTGACACTGACCATCACTACCCAAAACGGTATCAGAACAATTACACTCAACGAACTGCTAGGTGTAGGAAACGTTGCTACCGATACTTGGTGGTATCAAGCATTGACAAGCATCACAATGACCGCCCGCTATGGCGTTGCCCTTCCTGCCGTCAAACAGATAAGTGCCACACCTTCCAAATAGGCACTTCCACACAATATTCTTTCCTTATAACATCAATGGCGCAACCTCACAGCTGCGCCATTGATACTTTTTAGAGAGAATTATTTTTGAAACCTTCTATGATGTTATTTTTTATCGAAAATCTATTGCATACCGGACGATACACCTCCTTGGGCACCTCCCATACCTTCGGATGAACCACCGACAATATCATCATTGACAATACCGCGATGGGCTTTCTTGACTCGGGCATTGAGTTTACCAAATGTGTACGTAACACTCACTGAAAGACGTTGCGAACGCTGACCACCTTCCGATATAGCACTGAAACCTTCGCCATAACTGCGAGAACGCCATACAGTATACTTGTTAAAGATATTATTGGCCGAGAGTGTAACTTTGAGTTTATCATCCAAGAAGCGTTGCGAAATGCTCAATCCGTAATAATACCACGGTGCTTCCACTTCACGTTGCAAGCCACCACCGGGCATTCCGCCACCACCATTAAGACTTACTGTACCATTTTTCCACGCAGTCCAGTTAAAACCGGCAAAAGCCGAACCACCCCAATGTGTACTCTTACGGTTGAGATGAGGTGCGCTATACACTTCGTATGAAGGTTGTAGATTGACATAGTAGTTGAACTTGGGCGAAGCAGTTCCCGACATAAAGATAGACATACCGTGAGACTGTCTGGTAGCTATGTTGGCATAGGTTGTTCGCGACACACTTGTCTCGGGTTCTACTACTGTCAACTCTGAGATGGCATTATTCGAGATGCGGCTTGTCCATTGAAAGTTAAGGTTGAACTTACCCATAAATATCGAATAGGCAGCCGATATAGAGTGAGATACCTCGGGACGGAGATCGGGATTACCCGATTGCACGCTAGAAGGTGTTGTCCACTGCTCATAAGGCGACAAGTAATGTATACCGGGGCGATTGATACGCTGTGTATAAGAGAGTCGCAATGACTCCATAGGTGACAAGTTATAGTTGATAGATGCATAAGGTACAAAGTTTCCATAGGGCTTACCATAATTTATCTTATTATTACCCTGTATGGATGTCGCATCGATAAAAGTCATTTCGTAACGGCCACCCAGACGGAAGCCCCAATTACTCTTGGTAAATCCATATCCTGCATAAAGCGCAGCTATCTGTTGCGTATAGTCAAATTGTTGAGCCATTCCGGTAGAGAGCCATTGCTTGTCGACAAGCATCATATAGTCGTCATAGCTATGATTGATGCGGGCAATGTATTTGGCACCGGCCTCTATCGAGTGTACATCATTGATAGGGTTATTATAGTCTACTTGTACTGTGTGTTCTTGTGTGTATGCATCGTTATCATTCATCTGCCCGGCCAACGGAGCATTGAGTGTCTCGTCATCAAAAAGGATTGAGTCGCTATATGATGCACCCGCCGGATTATACTCGTAGCGGTAGGATGTTGTGAGTGTGTGCATAGGACGATTGAATGTGTGCTGATAGTCGAGATTGGCCGAAGCACCACCCCACAAGCCGCCTTGCGTAATATAATCGATATAATTTACAACCAAGCCACCACTCTGATTGAATATCTGATTGAGTCCTTTACCGGCTGCCCCATAACGACCCCAATTGCCCGACAGACCTAATGTAAAGAGGTTGAGTGAGTCCAATTCATAACTACTCTCAAACGAAAGGAAGTGATATTGTCCATCAACATTCATATCGCCCATCGTATTGATGAGGGTGCGATACATATCGGGATTGTTATAATTGAATTGCTCGGCACGACTATACTGATTACTGCTGAACTTACCACCGCTATAATTGAGCGAGGCGGTGAAACGCTTGTGCTGCATCATCAAATAGACGTTACCACCAAACGTGCCTTGCAAAACATCACCATAACCGGTCACCGAGCCGGTTACACCCGAGAGGTCGGCTTGTGAGTTGCCACTGCCGGCACTACCGGCTTGCGCTGTGATAATATTGATTACACCGCCCACACCCTCGGCATCATAACGAGTGGAGGGATTGGTTATGACTTGGATATCCTGCACTGCAGCAGCAGGCATTGCTCGCAATACCTCCTTGAGGTTATTCTTAACCATTGCCGACTCCTTGCCATTGATAAGCACCTTGAAGTCGGACGAACCATTGAGTTGCACATTATCTTCCGAATCGACAGTAATCATAGGAACTTTGCGGAACATATCAAGCAAGGTTTTGCCATCCGACTCAGGGTCGGCAGCCACATCATAGGTTATCTTCTCGGCATCGCTCTTGATAATAGGTCGTTGAGCCTCTACTACAACCTCTTCCAGCTCGGTCGACGACTTGAGTACGATAGTACCCATATCATATTGAGCCTCGGAAGACAAAGTCACAGACTGACGATAAGGTGCAAAACCCACCGATGTAATTTCTATGGCATACTCCTCACCTTGCTGTAAGGTCAACTCAAATACGCCATTGATATCGGCCACCAAACGGATTACATTCTTCTCATTCTTGTATGCTCCAACTGTAGCATAAGGCACTGTCTCATTCATTGCATCGACTACTGTGCCATACACTCGACACGAAGTCTGCGCCATAGCTACCACAGATGACATCAGGCAGCATACCGCCATAAATAATTGTATAAACCTTCTCATAAATAAGAGATTAAATTTTGATATTGATTATTGATGTTAATTATCACAAATATACTACTATTTTACTTTTATTCCACCTACACCCACCGAGACAACTTCCTCGCCGTTCTCGACAACACGTACGCCCGCAGGTGATATATCTACTTTGGTACCATCGGCATCCACGTGAACACCATCGATCGACACTTTCACGCTCTCGCCATCTTCACTCTCTACAAGCATACCGCTAGGCGAAATTTCCACCCTGTCAGAATCGGAACTTACTTGTACCTCCATAGCCGTCGTATCTATTGCAACATCATCGACAGTTACTTGGAATATATGTTCATCTACCAGAGTTGTTATATCACAATCATCTATTACAGCAATGTTGCTGCAGGCTCTATTCCACGAGCACACACCTATCTGGCTTTCGCTCATAGAAATGGCTTGACACGTACCACTTATAGTCATCGCGCCAATGTTTGAGTTGTCAACCTCGACCGAACAATAATCGCCATTAAACTGTATAAGACCTATATTACTATCGTCAAAGAGCATACTCTTCTGTGTCAACTGCTCGACAGATGATATGGCACCAATATTACTATCTTCGACCTTGATGTCACTGGGAGATACAAGCATCAGACGATTTAAATCGGCATTTCCGGTTACAATATCGACCGCTGCCACTTTATTCTCTACCTTGAGGATACTGTTCTTGGGCAATTCAATCGTGAGAATAAGTCCATCACCCTCCATATCGCTCACTTCATTCAAATCTACATTGATAAGATGATTTTCCTGTTTAACATTTACACCGGTAACAGGATTTACGATATGAACATACTTATCGCCACCGGTACTGCTGGTATATGTAGTTACATAGATATAACAATCGGGCACCGAGATGCTATCGGTTGAGTTTATATTCAGGATATACGAGGCACTGCTCTCGTCAACATCGATATATTCGCTCACCCACTCTTTGATGTTACCCATATTATTCTTTACATCACGAGCCACCAGACATATATAGATTATAGGGGCGATTATACACAATGATAATATAACTAAAATAAATATAGTTGAACGTTTCATAACTAATTGATTTAAAGGTTTATACAATAGTATCTGTGGGGGGATTTAACTCCAGCACGCCCGATTTTTTCTTCAGATACTCGGCATATTGTTTCTCTATCTCGCTCACATCAATATCGAGTGTGTAAAGACGGCTGAAAAACTTGGGCAATTCATCGCGAAAGAATTGTTCACGTCGCATCTCACGTATACGATGCTTACCATCCGGAGCTACAAAATAGCCCAATCCTCTTTTATTATAAATAATTTCCAGTCGCTGCAACCACTCATAGGAGCGAACTACAGTATTGGCATTAACTTCAACCATAGCAGCATACTCGCGGATAGAAGGAATACGCTCACCGGGCGGATAGACGTTATCCAATATTTCATCGCAAATGCGTTCGGCTATTTGCAAGTATATCGACAAGTTTTCTGATAAAATCATAAGTCTACTATTTTTTTGTTTCATTCACTTCCATTTCGGTAAGGCGCATATAGGCCACAACCAAGAACAGAATGGTAAATATCACACTCAATACACATATAAAATGTCCTCCCATATTGCTCATATCAGATAGTTGCTCAAAGGCAGCAGTATTGAGAACGTGAAGCGTACCGGCTATCATCATCAATATAGAGAAGAGAAATCCTACTATCATAGACACTCCGGTTGTCTTAAGGAAACTATGGCGGGTAAAGATGGTAGCTCCCATCAGATAGAATGCTACGGCATTAAAGTAATGGAGAACAAACAAACCTAACAAATCGGTTTCAATATCAATACCGGCATAAGGCAGGGTAAAATGGGGTACCGACAGTGTGAGCAACGCTGTTATGAGTGTAGCACAGTATTGTGCAATGAACAACGAAACAGCATACATTACAGGTATAACCAAGAAATGGTGTAATACCATCACAAGAAGCTTTTCGAAATGTGATGCCGGAGTGAGCAAGAATCTTATCTTGTTGGCACGTGTAGTAAAGAATGCCGACATACGGCTGGCCGACACGATAGAGAATACAAAAAGGAATAGTGTGAGTGTAAAGAAATCTACCTCGCCGCGACTTATACACATCACTGCAGCCCAAAATCCGGTCATTATAATCCATTGCAAACGCAAACTACGAAACTCGGCGTAGAACTTAACAGCATAATTTTTAAAACGCTCTACATTAAATATCTCGTACATCATAACTCAAAAGATTAAAGTTCAACAAATAGGTGTTTAATAGCATCGGGGTGCGCCACTAGAGCATTGAAAAGCATTTCCAAGTCGACCATAGTTTCCTTACCATCGAGATTGGGACGCAAGCCCATAAATCCATTGGGAGTAAAGTATGAATAGATGCAACCCGCCAACTCCTCTTTAGAGAACGCACGCACAAACTCCAATTTGGCAGTAATATTGTCAATGCTCTCATTGAGCAACATTGTATTATCGTGCAACACCAGCACACGATCTATCATATTCTCCAAGTCGCGCACTTGGTGGGTAGAAATGAGGATACTGCGATTTTCACCCATACCCATTGCTATAGCCTTGCGGAATTGACTCTTCGAGGGAATATCCAATCCGTTGGTAGGCTCGTCCATAAACAACAACTCGACTTGCGTAGCAAGAGCAAAAGCAATGATAAATTTCTTCTTTTGTCCCATCGAATACTGTGCCAACTTCTTGACCGGTTGCAACTCAAAGATATTCATATAATTGCCAAAATCCTCATAGCTGAACAAAGGATAAAATGGAGCATTATACTTGACATAATCGTCGGACGACACATCAGGTAAATCAAACTCCTCGGGCAAGAGATACATATTGCTCAACATCGACGGCTCACGATGTTTGGTCAATTGAGAATTATAGCTGACACTACCTATCTGCGGCAACATCAATCCACTCAACAAATACAACAAGGTAGACTTACCACTACCGTTTTTACCCAAGAGGCCACACACCTCTCCGGGCTTAATCTCAAAGTTCACCTTGTTGAGCAGATACTCATTACGGCGATATGAGAATGCTAAATCTTTTACTTCCAACAACATAATAGTATGTATTTAAGAGGTTAATTTTCTTTTCTATTACTTAGTACATCTTTGTCACCTGACGCGGTGTTTATGTGTATTAGTTTAATAGTACACCGCAAAGGTATATATTCTTTTTTAATCTCCAAAAAAAATCTCAAAAAAATTAGAGATTTTTGCAAAATTCATCTACAAGTAGTACTTTTACGGTTGAAAAAAACAGTGTCATAAATGACACACATTATTAATAATAAATAGCACAACTATGAGTCAGGACAACGATTTCTTTTCATTCGACGATGATAAGGCAGTAGAATTTATTCGCCCACGTCTACCCCAAGAGATACAAGACAAATATAGCGACAACGAAATAATATACATAGGTGATATCGTATACGACTTCTACGAGAAGAAGGGATTCTTCGAGGAAAATAACAATGATGAAGTAGACTTGGATGTTGATGAGCTGATCAGCTTTGTACGTGCTTGCCTCAAGAAAGACAGCGAAGCCGAATATGATGACGAAGATATAGAGTTTCTCGTGCGCGGAGAATTGGATTACGAAGAGTACTTGGGAATGTGGGAGGCATAATAGATGAACAAAAAATTTATCGCCTCGGCCATCACTCTGTGCCTACTGATGCAGACCCTGCCACTGCACGCCGGTAGCAATTGGATAGACAAGCTTTTCAAACGCCAACCGCAAGAGGTAGTTGAGGAAGAACACTACGACATTTATGCACTCGAAGTAGAAGAAAACCTTGCCATACCCGAACTCTCGCGACGCGAACGCGAAGTAGCTCTGAAAATACAAGCTGCCGAAGCACAACGACTCGCACAGGTTGATGGTATGGAGGTAGAACTCATTCGCAACAACGAGGTTATACATATCACCATTGCTGCGTCTCTTCTCTTTGCGCCCAACGAAACAACGGTACTCGACAGTGCCGAGGATATGTTGCATTCGCTCCTACCCTGCCTGCAAGTAAACGACTACTACCACATACTGCTCATTATGCACAGCGACAACACCGGTAATACCGAGTACTTGTATAAACTTACAACCGACCGTGTCTTTGCTATATATGATTGGTTGGAAGATCACGGGGCTCATACCGACTTTATAGTACCATACGCTGCTGCCGGATTTGAACCCATTGAAGAGAATAACAGTATAAGCGGAAGAGCGGCCAACCGTCGATTGGAAATATACCTTATTCCAGCCGAAGCAATGTTTAGATAGTATATTACACCCCAAACAACGACAGACAATAAACCAACATTTATAAAAGGGTGGTTTATAAAGATAGAGGTGGTCGGCGATATGCGTCGACCACAATTTTTACATCATCGGCGTGCAATCCATTTTTATCGAAAAACGATATTTTTTTATTGTATTATTTTGTAATAATAAAATATATGCATACATTTGTGGCATTACAACATAAAAATGGGAAATAAACAAATAGAAACATATATAAAAAAACAATTATGAAGAAATTTTTCACAACCGCATTTGCCTGTACGTTAGGCACACTCATTGCAGGACTTATTTTGGTATTCCTGTCTATCATTGCAGTAGTAGGTCTTGTGGCTTCATCAGCTTCATCGGGTAACGAACAATACGTACCCAAAGAAAAGACCGTGTTGAAACTGAACTTATCGGGCAGCCTGCAAGAGCGATATGTAGAAGATCCTATGGAAAATCTGCTATCACAAGGCAGCAGTGGCGTAGGTCTAGACCAAATACGTCGCGCCATTGAAGTAGCAACAGAAAATGAGAACATTATAGGTATCTACATCGATGCGCGCAATCTATCGGCAATGCCCGCATCTACCGAGGAAATACGCGATATGCTGGTAGAGTTTAAGGAAAAGAGTGGCAAATGGATATACAGTTATGCCGACAGCTATACTCAAAACGATTATTTCTTGGCATCTGTATCCGACTCGATAATTCTCAATCCTCTCGGCTCAATCGACATCCACGGTTTGGGTGGTATACAGATGTTCTTCCCCGGCCTCCTAGACAAAATGGGTATTGAAATGAAGATATTCCGTGTAGGTACATACAAGTCGGCAGTTGAGCCATATATGTGCGAAGAGATGAGTCCCGCCAACCGCGAACAAACCCTCGCCTACATCAACAGTATTTGGGATACATTCACCGAGGACATTACAGCATCTCGTGGTTTCTCGGCCGAACACTTCAACGCCATTGCCGACTCTATTACAGCCATACGCGACGGCAAAGATATGCTTGCTTTCCAACTGGCCGATACACTTATGTATCGACCCGAGTTTGACGAATGGCTCAAGACAAAAGTAGGAGTTGAAACAGACGAAGAGATAAATTTTGCAAGCGTAGCACAACTCGCTTCAATCACTCCCGAAAGTAAAAAATCTAAAAATACTATTGCTGTAGTATATGCTGTAGGCGATATCGTAGACAGCGGTGATGGTGGTATTGTAGGCGAAAGCTTTGTCCCCGAGTTGACCAAGATACGCAAAGACGAGAACATCAAGGCAGTGGTATTGCGCGTAAACTCTCCCGGTGGTAGCGCTTATGCATCGGAGCAAATCTGGGCCGAACTTGAAGCCATTCAAGCTGCCGGAAAGAAAGTTGTTGTATCAATGGGCGATATGGCTGCATCGGGCGGTTACTACATTTCGTGTGGTGCCGACTACATCTTTGCCGAGAATACAACACTCACCGGTTCGATAGGTGTATTTGGCACAATGCCCGTTGCCGAAGAATTAATGACCGAAAAGTTGGGCTTGCGCTTCGACGAAGCTCGCACCCACAAATATGGCAACGTTCTTAATGGCGACTTCTTGTACCAAGGATTTAACCAAGCCGAGGAGATGGCCGTACAACGTATGATTGAGAGTACATACGACCTCTTTACTCGTCGTTGCGCCGAGGGTCGTGGTATGGAACAAGACAGCATAAAACTTATAGCTGAGGGTCGCGTATGGATAGGTAAAACAGCCGTAGAATTGGGTCTTGTAGATGAGATTGGTAGCATCGATGACGCAATCGCCTACGCAGCACAGTTGTGCGAAGTGGATGATTACCAAATTGCCACTTATCCTGCCATCAAAAACTCATTCGATCGTTTGATGGAACAACTCGGTTCGACTACCCGTCTGGGCATCGCCTCTCGCATCTTAGGCAAAGATGTTGAATACTTGCGCGCCCTGCAAATGATTGAAAACATCAATCCCATACAATGCCGTATGGAGAATATCACCATCCGTTGATGAATAATCGTCGCAACATACCACATATATATAAGCCATTATTACCTTTGGCGTGGGTTTATAGTGCTGTTGCGAGCATAAGAAACAAACTCTTCGATTGGCACATTCTGCCAATCGAAGAGTTTGATATTCCTATCATTTCGGTAGGTAATATCACGGTTGGAGGAACCGGAAAAACACCTCTTATCGAATACCTTATCGAATTGTTATCTCCACAATACAGAGTAGCAGTACTCAGCAGAGGATACGGCCGAAAAAGCAAAGGCTTTGTTCTTGCCGACAACCATTCAACGGCACTTACACTCGGAGATGAGCCTTTTCAGATACACAGCAAGTATAATAACATAACAGTAGCTGTCGATGCCAACCGTCGTCGTGGCATACATCGATTGCTACAAACAACCCCTGCTCCGGAAGTCATCTTACTAGATGATGCCCTGCAACATCGTTATGTACGTCCCTCCATCTCTATTGTACTGTACGACTACAATCGACCCATCTATGCCGACCTTGTACTGCCGGCCGGCCGATTGAGAGAACCGGCAACAGGAGTGCGTCGGGCCGATATTACCCTCATTACCAAATGCCCGCACATACTACCGGATGAAGAGCTGGACCGAGAGGCTCGAATGCTTTCATTGAGTAGAAAGAGGGTCTTTGCATCACACATTGGCTACAAGGACTTGGTAAAATTCGACACCAACGAGCATATAGCAACAGCCCGACTGCTTAATAACAAAAAGGTAATACTCTTGTGCGGTATAGCCAACCCCTCGTATATTCAAGAACACCTGTCGCTATACACGACTCAAATAATCTTAAAAAGCTATCCCGACCATCACTCATACAACCACCAAGAGCTCATCGAATTACTTGGCATAGCACACAAAGAAGATGCCATTATCATTACCACCGAAAAGGATGCAGCACGCCTGAGGAGACTTATGCCAATTGAAGATTTAAGTAATAGAATGTATATACTACCCATCAAGACAATCTTACAAGACAAGGCATTTGATGACTATATTTTGAGAAATATATATAAAAGGTAAGACAACGACCAGGTAAGACATTACATCCTTCTCATCACACCTCACAATCGACTCAAACATTATCATAAAAAACGTAAGACAAAACTCCACCCGGAGAATTGTCTTACCTATAACACCCACACATCCGCAATGAAGCGGGTATGCGATTACTTCTTCTTCGACAACCGTATTGCAACAGTCTGAAAGAGATCACAACACTTATCATACTTTTGTGCCACATCCGACAAAAGAGCACGAGTAGAAAGCAGCATATCTTCCAACAACTCAAAATCGTCAATATTTTCACATTTTTTATATTTACAATTCGATTCAAGTACTACGTTATTGTTGTCACGTGGCTCATACAAACTATTATATTGGTTTTTCACATCCGATTCGGCATCATCGCGACAAGCAAAGAAGTCGGTAATTTTCAAGCCATAACAATTACATATACGCAAAACCATATCAACATTCATATTACCACCCCGAACAGCCTTTCCAACTGTATTCTTGTCAATACCCAAAGTTTCGGCAGCCTCCTTATATGAGATGTCATTACGTTGTAGGAACATTCTAAACTTTTCACCCGAATATTCCAACTTTGCCGATTTGTCTTTATCGTTACTATTCATATAACAAAAATCTAAAACCAATATATTAGTTCATCTATACCAAGATAATAATAATGTTGCAATCCTACAAATGTTCTACCTCTTGCAACAACTATCTTAAAAACATCATTAACACGGGTTTACTATACAGTACAGTTTACTGTCACAAAAAAACGACAATATCAAATTATCGCGCAATACACATTAGGATATATTATCTTCATAATAAAAATTATAACAGAAATAAAACACATAATAATTGTTAAATAAACGTTCTGTTTTAGACATTTATTAAATATATAAATTTTCTTTGCAGTTTGAAAACTTGATAAAGACAATACATCAATCAAAAAACTGAATATTATTATGAAATTTACTAAAAAATTGGGCTCCCTCGGAGTCTTGTTTTGCTGTGGAATTATATCACTGACAGCACAACAACTGCCCAACAGTGGTTTTGAAAACTGGAAGGGAGATGGTAAATGTGGAAACTCAATCCAAGTAAACAGTGCAACAAAGTATGATGAACGTCAACGTCCCGGAGATGAACCTATCGACTGGAACGGTAGTAGTGTCAATCAAAAAGTAAGTATCGCAACCAAGAAAGAGACACTTATAACTAAAAACGCTTCGGGTCGTAATGGCAGCAGTGTCGTAATGACCAACAAATATGTAGGCGCATTGGGTATCGGAGCAAACGCTCCCGGATATATCACCTTTGGTACACCTTGGGTATATGCCGTAATGAGCATCAGCAAGTGTGACGGTGGTACATATGGTGGTACCGAGTTTACTTATCGCCCCGATGCCATCACCGGATGGTACAAACGCTCATACGAGGAGGCCGAAGACGCCCGCATCATCGTATATTTGTGGGAAGGTACATACAAATCGACCGTATCGGAAAAAAATATGTCACTCGACAACCTCGACCGCGCCATTATGGGTCGTGAGGGAACTACAGTGACTCAAGAAGGTACTCGTATCGCCTATTGCGACTATGCTATTACAGGTACATTGAGCGACTGGACAGAGATAACCGTTCCTCTCACATACGATGTTACCAACGTAACACCTACTATGATGAACGTTATCATTTCATCGGCCGACTATTGGAATCGCGACAATATGAACGACAACAGTGTATTGGAAGCCGATGATGTAAAGTTCCTCTATTACTCTCGACTCAATTCGCTCAGCATCAATGGTAAGCCCATCGAAGGCTTCAATAAGGATGTATATGAATATACACTCAATGAAATGATGCCCGCCAATCTCTCTACTTCCAATATTGTAGCCGAAGTAATGGGTATGGACGCCACAGCCAGCACCGTGATACAAGCCGTATCAAAGAAAATCATTATCACTGTTACCAACAAGAGCGGTAATGATGTGGATGGTATGAAGACACACACTTATACCATTGCATATAACGAGCCGGCAACCGTTACAGGCGTAACTCCTGCCGATGGCGACGTAGATGTGGCACTTGATGCCGAGGTGAAATTGACAGTATCTAAAGCTCTTGAAAATGCCATTGTTACTGTCAACAACGGCACAACCAATGTTGATGCCAACTACAATGCAGAGACAGGTGTAATTTCTTTCGCAAAAGATTATGAAACAACTTACACCATCACTGTCAGTGCCGACAATATGACCGATACATACAGTTGGTCATTTACAACAGTAGCACCTTCATATCCTACCGACTACTACAACGGTGACTTGGATATCGACATTTCGGGATTGGCATCATTGGGTATGGATATGGAAGCCTCTCACGTATACTCTTGCAGTATGATAGAGATAGCACGTAAGACCGAAGAGAGCTGCAACTTCTACCTTCGTGACTTTGCATTTGGTGGTATGATATTGGGCGACATCATTGTTCCCGACGTAACCATCACAAATAATAATGGCACACTCACCTACAATGGTACAGTAGCCAACCTCATCGTAGGAGGATTTATTGACTGTGATGTAAATGTACGCGGTACCGAAACAGCCGACGGAAAAGCATCGATGGAAATAGATGTTATCTGGTTTGCCGACCGCGCCAGCAATCTCACTGCTCCTATTTACGTTACTTTCGACGGACAAATGGTTGTCGATGGCCTTCGCCTACTCAGCCTCACTGTAGAGGGCGAAACTATCGAACTCACCGAGGATATGATGTTTAACTTTGCAGCTACCGAGATTCTTGCCGAAGGCAGTACTCCCGCTATTGGATATAGCAAGAAAGACCTCACATCACAAGTATCGGTTGAAGTATGCGAACACGCCATCAAGATATGGGTAGAAAAAGACGGAAAGAGCAACTTCTATTCACTTTACGACGAAGATGCAGCCTACACCGGTGTAACACTGCCCGAGACTATCGAGAACAACCTCTACATCAATGCCACTCGCGAAATTGCCGGTGTAACAATGGTCAACGGAAAAATTGTTTACAATATGCCCTTTATCGAGGGTGTCGATTGGCACGCAGTGGGTCTACCCTTTGCAGGTGGCACACGTGAGGCTTACGACGAAAACAACGACAACATAGACCTTGCCCTCAATACCGAGGTAGCTCTTTACAACAAAGGTACAGAATTTAAATATGACTATACAGCAGAGGCTCAAACAGCACTATGGCACAGAACCAATGGCAGCTATGCTAGCGGTATTATCTTCAGCTCGGAAGCCGGTTGGGGTGCTGGAACAACCAATGCCAACCTTGAAGCTCAATATGTAATGCTCACCAACCCCGGTCTTACCACTGTCGAGGCAAGCACACTCATTAGCGATGCCACTGCATACTATGTAGTTGATGAAACCGGAAAGAATTTTGTCAAAGTAGAAACAGCCGATGTAGCTCCTTTCACTAGCGTATTGGCATATCGTGGCACAGATGTTCCTGTTGAATCGTTTGCTATCAACGTAACTTCAGGCATTGAAGACATTACGACCCAAACAGCCGGAGTATATGCCGCTGAAGGTAACATCTATATCAAAGGATATAACGGAACAGCTACAATCTACGCTATCAACGGAGTCTTGGTAGAAACGATTGAAATAGACAACAACGCAACCATTGCAATGGAGCAAGGTGCTTATATTGTACGCACCGGTTCTTCTTGCACAATGGTAATAGTACGATAATACCTAGTAATATATAGAGAACAACCTATACAAAAACAAGCGCACCCTTACATAGGTTGCGCTTGTTTTTTTATTATATCCGGCACAAATAGCAGACACATTATCACTGCTGTTATACGATTATAATAATGCAACGGATAGAGAAAAACACATAGCAACTAACTATAAAAACGCAGTCGACTACTGCACACATCAATACACGATGTGCATAAATTGAAAATTTGGAACACTGTTACCATTACAGAATGATTGCAAAATACAATCGATTTATTACCTTTGCAAAATCACTGCTTAATAAGGTAAAATAGATTAAGTCAAAATCAAATAAGAAAAATTATGAGTTTGAAAATCGTAGTATTGGCCAAGCAAGTGCCAGATACCCGCAATGTGGGAAAAGATGCGATGAAAGAGGACGGAACTATCAATCGTGCTGCCCTACCTGCCATCTTTAACCCCGAAGACTTGAATGCTTTAGAACAAGCATTACGCTTGAAAGAAGAACATCCCGGCTCGACAGTAACCCTGCTCACAATGGGTCCTCCACGTGCCGCTGAGATTATACGCGAAGGAATGTTTCGCGGAGCCGATGGAGGTATTGTCCTCACCGACCGTGCCTTTGCAGGAGCCGATACATTGGCAACATCGTATGCTCTTTCGTGCGCTGTACGCAAAATAGAGGA
This sequence comes from uncultured Porphyromonadaceae bacterium, assembly GCA_937891845.1. Classification (GTDB taxonomy): domain Bacteria; phylum Bacteroidota; class Bacteroidia; order Bacteroidales; family Barnesiellaceae_A; genus Barnesiella_A. The sequence goes on from CALATP010000027.1 coordinate 45,363, forward strand.
CTATGACATCATCGTAGGTGGTCGTCAAGCCATCGACGGTGATACTGCACAAGTAGGTCCTCAAATTGCCGAAAAGTTGGGTATTCCTCAAGTAACATATGCCGAAGAGATTATCAAGGTTGAAAACGGAGTAGCAACCATCAAGCGTCGTCTGGAACGTGGCGTGGAAACTGTTACTTGTCCCCTCCCCCTTGTTGTAACAGTAAATGGCAGTGCCGACGAATGTCGTCCACGCAATGCCCGCCTCATACAGAAGTATAAATATGCCAAGTCACCTAGCGAAAAGGCCGAATTGGAATGTACTTGCCTTTATGACCAACGTCAATACTTAAACATTGCCGAGTGGAGCGTAAACGATGTAGATGCCGACCTCAACCAAGTAGGTCTTGCCGGTTCACCCACCAAGGTAAAAGGTATTGAGAATGTTGTTTTCCAAGCCAAGGAGAGTAAACGTATGGAAGGTACCGATGCCGAAATCGATGAGTTGATACAAGAACTCATAGCCAACCACACAATAGGCTAGTCCTTGATGCCATAATATAAATAAGTAATACCAATAGAACTTATGAATAACCTCATTGTATATTGCGAAATAGAAGACGGCATCATCGCCGATGTGAGCCTCGAACTTCTTACCAAAGGTCGTGCGCTAGCCAACAAACTTAATTGCCAACTCGCAGCACTCGTCATAGGTAGCAACCTAGAAGGTGTAGAAAAGCAACTCTATCCTTACGGTGCCGATATAGTATATACAGCCGACGACAGCCGTCTGTATCCCTACACATCATTGCCTCACACCGCCATTGTGTGTGGTTTGTTCCGCGAAATCGAGCCTCAAGTGTGCCTTATGGGAGCTACCAGCATAGGTCGCGACCTAGGCCCTCGTGTATCATCAACCCTACATAGTGGACTTACTGCCGACTGTACTTCACTAGAAATAGGTCCTCACGAAGACAAGAAAGCAGGCAAGACATACGAGAACTTGCTATATCAAATACGCCCCGCCTTTGGTGGTAACATCGTTGCTACAATTGTCAACCCCGACTGCCGCCCCCAAATGGCAACAGTGCGTGAGGGTGTGATGAAAAAAGAGATTTACGATGAAAAACATCAAGGTCAAGTGATAAAACTCGACGTGGCCAAGTATGTACAAGACACCGATTTTGTAGTGGAAATTATCGACCGACAAATGGAGAAATCCAAAGCCAACATCAAAGGTGCATCGGTTGTAGTAGCCGGTGGCTATGGTATGGGCTCAAAAGAGAACTTTGATATGCTCTACGACCTAGCTGGTGTATTGGGTGGCGAGGTAGGTGCCAGCCGTGCTGCTGTCGATGCAGGATATTGCGAGCACGAACGTCAGATTGGACAGACAGGTGTTACTGTTCGTCCCAAACTCTATATTGCTTGCGGTATATCGGGTCAGATACAACACATTGCCGGTATGCAAGAGAGCTCTATTATCATATCTATCAACAACGATGCCAACGCGCCTATCAACACAATAGCCGATTATGTAATTACAGGCAATGTTGAGGATATTGTTCCCAAGCTCATCAAATACTACAAGAAAAACTCGAAATAATAACCGACTAGGATAAAAATAAGAATATGTCAAATTTCTATTTAGATAACAGTGATTTACGACATCACTTGACTCACCCGCTTATGGAAAAGTTGGTGACTATGAGAGAACGCAATTATGCCGATGCCGAGAAATATGACTATGCCCCCTTCAACTATGCCGACGCAATGGATAGCTATGAGAAGGTGTTGGAAATAGCCGGTGAAATTTCGGGCGAAATCGTAGCTGCCAATGCCGAGAGTGTAGACCACGAAGGCCCACACGTAGTTGATGGCCGAGTAGTTTATGCCCAAGGCACTCAAAAAAATCTCGACGCACTTATCAAAGCCGGCTTGATGGGTATATCTATACCTCGTCGCTACAATGGCTTGAACTTCTCACTTGTGCCCTATATTATGGCTGCCGATATGGTGAGCCGTGCCGATGCCGGTTTCGTAAACATCTGGGGCTTACAAGACTGCGCCGAGACTATTTATGAATTTGCCAGCGAGGAACAAAAGGCCAAATACCTTCCCCGCGTATGTGCCGGAGAAACAATGGCAATGGATCTTACCGAGCCCGATGCCGGTAGTGACCTCCAAGCCGTAATGCTCAAAGCTACATATAACGAAGAAGACGGCTACTGGTACTTGAACGGTGTTAAACGTTTCATCACCAACGGTGATGGTGACATCGCATTGGTATTGGCTCGTTCGGAAGAAGGAACAAAAGACGGTCGCGGATTGTCTATGTTTATCTACGACAAGAATGATGGTGGCGTAACAGTACGTCGTATTGAGAATAAAATGGGTATCAAAGGTTCACCCACCTGCGAACTTGTATTCAAAAACGCTCGTGCCGAGTTGTGCGGCAGCCGTAAGATGGGTCTTATCAAGTATGTAATGGCCTTGATGAACGGCGCACGTCTTGGTATTGCAGCTCAATCGGTAGGTGTATCAGAAGCAGCTTATCGCGAAGCGCTTGCATATGCACAAGATCGCAAACAATTTGGCAAAGCCATTATCAACTTCCCGGCTGTATATGAGATGCTATCTGTTATGAAAGCCAAACTCGATGCTTCTCGTTCACTTCTTTATGAGACAACACGTTTTGTAGACCTCTACAAGAATTGGGAAGATATAGGCAAAGAACGCGCATTGGAGCTTGAAGAGCGTGCCGAGATGAAAGCATTCCAAAAATTGGCCGATGCATTCACACCCCTTGCCAAAGGTATGTCGAGCGAATATTGTAACCAAAATGCCTACGACTGTGTACAAATACACGGTGGCTCGGGCTTTATGAAAGACTACGCTTGCGAACGCATCTATCGCGATGCCCGCATCACATCTATCTATGAGGGTACTACCCAATTGCAAGTTGTAGCAGCCATTCGCCACGTCACCACAGGAACATACTTGAGCAAGATTATGGAGTATGAAGCAGCCGAAATCAATGCCGACCTACTCCCCTTGCGTCAACGCCTTGTGGCTATGCGTGAGAAGTATGCAGCCGCTGTTGAGAAAGTAACTGCCACAAAGGACAATGAACTCATCGACTTTATGGCTCGTCGCTTGGTTGAAATGGCCGGTAACATCATTATGGGTCACCTCTTGCTTCTCGACACCACTCGTAACGAAAAATTTGCTCAATCGGCTCGCGTATACATCAATATGGGTGAGGCTGAGATTGCCAAGCACGCTGCCTTTATCGACAGCTACACTGCCGACCAACTTGCCGACTATCGCAAATAATAAATATAGAATCACATCTTTGAGGAGTTGCATACGTGCAACTCCTTTTTTATTATATTAACCGGCATAATACTTGACACCATAAGGAATAATAGCTACATTTGACAACAAAACAAAATAGACCTATATAAATATGATGAAACGCTTTATTTTCTGGACTGCACTGTTACTAGGTACAGTTGTCCTATCAAGTTGCGAAAAAAATAACACCGATGAACCAACACAAGGCAACTACAAGTTACAATATACGGTTCGCATTATTACCGACAACAGCAATCCGCTAGGTCGCGATGAGATAATAAGTATGGTTCAAAACAACTTGCAACCTCTCAATATCACCCTTACACAGAAGAGTGAAAGTGTGTGGGGATATGAAGCCGAATATCCTCAACAACTTACCGAAGCGCAAGCAGCCTTTGAAGTACTGGACGAATGTGACCCGATAGACGACCTCGACGAAATGACAAATCTGCGTTTCTATGGTACAATAGAGGAAGATGTTCGTATTGTAGATGGAACAAAGATGGTCAAATGGGACAATGAAACATACCACTATACACTACCTGCACCCAACAAATATCGATACGAAATATTCCGTGATGCGTGGGACGTTAAGAGTTTCGAAATAGACGAGTCTACCCCCCTATCATTTGCCGATGATTTCTCTTCGTGTGTAGGACAAGTAAAGATAAACGATGGCAACGCCATTCGATTGGCATACTTCTCGGCCGAAGGTGTAGAGATATATCGCGCCAACAGTCGCACTGAGATTGAAGCAGTAATAAAATATTGGATAGATCCCAACAAGCAATTACAAGCTACTCTGACCAAACTTGATGGAAGTAGCGTAAGTATGCCTGTCACTCTTGTGGAGCGCGCCCAATAATTAGGTAGTTTCGGTAGGATTTCCCGATTTTGATATATAGCAACAGCCACGCAAACTCATATTGATTGCGTGGCTGTTGCTATATATCAAATAATTTTTCTAATACGAACGTGCAAATAGTACTCGACGAGCCGATGGCTTACCTGTCACCATACATACGCCGGGAGTCATATCACCGTCGAGAGGCAGACAACGTATAGTTGCCTTTGTCTCCTCTTTGATGCGAGCCTCAGTCTCGGGAGTGCCATCCCAGTGAGCGAGGATAAATCCACCCTCCTCGATACGCTCTTTAAACTCTTCGTATGTGTCGACTGTAATAGTACGACTCTCACGATAATCAAGCGCTTTCTTAAGCATATTGGCTTGTATATCATCGAGCAATGCACGTACAACATCTTCGATACCATCAAGAGCCACAGTCTCTTTCTCGAGCGTGTCACGACGCATAACCTCAATTGTACCATTCTCCAAGTCACGACCGCCCAACACAAGACGCACAGGAACACCTTTCAACTCATATTCGGCAAACTTGAAGCCGGGACGGCGTTTGTCATCATTGTCATACTTAACAGAGATACCCATAGCCTTGAGATTGGCAATAATGCTTGCTACGCGCTCGTCAATGGCAGCCAATTGTTCCTCACCCTTATAGATAGGAACGATAACCACTTGAATAGGCGCCAAACGAGGAGGCAATACAAGACCATTGTCATCACTGTGAGTCATAATGAGCGCACCCATCAAACGTGTAGAAACACCCCAAGAAGTAGCCCAAACGTGTTCTAGCTCGTTATTCTTGTTGACAAATTGCACATCAAATGCCTTGGCAAAATTTTGACCCAAGAAGTGCGATGTGCCTGCTTGAAGAGCCTTACCATCTTGCATCATAGCCTCAATAGTATAGGTGTCGAGCGCACCGGCAAAGCGTTCGCTTGCACTCTTCACACCCTTTACAACCGGCATTGCCATATATTGCTCGGCAAATGTACCATATACATCGAGCATACGACGGGTTTCGATTTCGGCCTCTTCGCGAGTAGCGTGAGCGGTATGACCCTCTTGCCACAAGAATTCGGCAGTACGAAGGAACAAACGAGTACGCATCTCCCAACGCATCACGTTAGCCCATTGATTTACCAATAGGGGGAGGTCACGATATGATTGTATCCAATTCTTGTATGTGTTCCAAATGATAGTCTCTGATGTAGGACGAATGATAAGCTCCTCTTCCAACTTGGCAGCAGGGTCAACAATCACGCCCGAGCCATTAGGGTCATTTTTAAGACGGTGGTGTGTCACAACAGCACACTCTTTGGCAAAACCTTCTACGTGTTCGGCCTCACGCGAAAGAAATGATTTGGGAATGAGCAATGGGAAGTAGGCATTTACGTGACCTGTTTCCTTGAACATATCGTCCAACACTCGTTGCATTTTCTCCCAAATGGCATAACCATAGGGTTTAATAACCATACAGCCGCGCACAGCCGATTGTTCGGCAAGGTCGGCTTTCACAACCAAGTCGTTGTACCATTGCGAATAATTATCGGCACGCTTGGTCATTTCTTTCAATTCTTTAGCCATTGCTATATTCTATTTTAGTGTGTTAATATCCTTGATTTCAGATAAACGTCCCAAAAAACTTTCGTTCGCTGTGATAAATAATCAATTCAGCTTGATATTTTTCGCTCGTCTACTTGTATTTTTGAGCCTACAAAGGTAATACTTTTCAATGAATGAAGGAAGTGATGTTACAAAAAACATCACTTCCTTCAAGGTTTTGTACTCGGTCACAACAAATGTGCACCGAGTTACAACATCTGTTCTATCTCACACACTTTACAACAGCCACATTATCGGTTGTTTGAGCCTTGACTATGACTACTTGATTATAAACTGTAATATCGGCAGTATAGCTATCGACACCGGGTTGTGCAGCGTGCAGAAGTTGACCACCCACACTCCACACTTCGACACTAGTGATGGGTTGTTGAGCCTCAACTGTGATACCACGGGCATCGGTAATAACCTCAATACCACTGTCGGCATCTACACCCTCTATAGCCTCAGGCCAGTCGGGTATGACTTGATGCACATTGACAATCTTACCCGTTGCCATCTCGGTAATAGCAGCTATTACTTTCACCTTGTCATTACGTTGCACCTCGGGCATCGGGATAGTATAACTTACTGTCATAGGAGTGTGACGCGGTGTTCCGGCAGGGAATGCAGCAGCATCGCCCTCGAAAGACGGATATACCTTGCGACCTACATTGGCAAAGAAATACTCACCGGCGGGTATGGGGTCAGGAAGATTTTCATATCCACCCATCTCTTGCGAACCTCCACCATAAGCATTAGCCTGCTCATAGCCTGTCACACTATCCTCTACAATGATATATAACAAACCGAACTCACCCTCTTCAATCGTTCTACCAAACTCGGCTGTTGCCTCAACATTGAGCGAGCCTGTTTCTGTAAATTGAGCTGAGGTAGAAATCTTACCTATCGCACCCTGAACCTTTGCCACAGAGAGCAACGAATCGACATCATAATAAGGATCACCCGATATATTGCTGTTGCGGTCAAGCACACATCCCGGGAAACCCATTGTAAAATAAGGATATGCACCTACATAATAGGTTATATCCATCATTTCATCGCTACCGTGTATGGCAACATCAACAAAATCATTGGGATACTTCTCGTGTAACAGTTGCAATCCATATTGTCCGCGCGGACACCACATACACCACGTACCTGTACCCTCCTCAATGAGAACCAAACGATGGAAACAGGTAATGCTACCGTTATACTCAAGTATATCGGCGCCGTCGAGCGAGGTAATACGCAATGAATAATCACGTGTTTCATCCAACGGCACATCTATATCGACATCAAATTCAAAGGTTGCAACCTTGTCGGCAGCCAACTCTTCGTCGCTGTGGTCTATTATCGCAGTCTCATCACCATAAGTAAGTTCCACCTTATAACCTTCTACCGGCATAAAGCCCGAAGATTGTATTGTACCCGTCACGTGAACAATACCGGGGGTGGTAATCGCCTCGGGAGTGGTGTTGGTAAAGGTAAAACTATGCTCATAAGAGAACACATTAATATCATCTATGGCCAATATATTACAATTGGTGCTATTGTTGACAAAAGCAATGTATATCTCCTTACCTACCCACTCGGCCAACGAAACAGCGTGTTGTTGCCACTGTCCGCTTTCGGCCTCGACGGTATAAATGGGAGCATTGGTAAAATCCTCGGGACGATTGCCCGAAGTTGAAATATACACTCTATATCCGTCGGGATGCTTTGCATCAAGTGCATAAGCACGCCACTCCAAGATATTACGAATATCCTCAACATAGATAGCACCGGTTACCAACCAGTCATTCGACTGAGCCGGAGTCTTATACCACGAACCACTATATACGGCTGTATTGTCACCATCGTTATAAGCTGCCCACGCTACACCTTCGGTGAGTCCATAACTCTTCATACTACGCGACGGCTCATTGCCATCGAGATCGTAGGTAGCAAATGTAGAGGGCATACCCTCTTCAAAGTCACAAGCAAAAACTACCTTCTGCGCTTGTACTGTTGTTGCAGCCGCAAGTAACAAGGCTGCCATCATATATATTTTCTTCATATACTATTTTGTTTTTACTTGATGAGTATTTTCTCGACATACCACACACCGGCTACACAGGCACGTAACATATATACGCCCGAACGGCAATTGCCCACCGATAGAACATCGGTATTGTCTTGTTGCGCAATCAAAGAGCCGTCGGCTGTATACAACATAACGCAATCGGCAATTCTTGTCATTTGTATAGCAGAACCATCGGCCGACACTGTTACAACAAAATCATCATTATCGACATCTGTTATACCACTCTTGTCGAGTGTAATCTTATCGGTATAGGTACGAGCCGACTCTTTCTTATTGGCATATACGGCAGTTACGGCATATTGATAATCGCCTTCGGGAAGAGTAAGCCAAGCATCATCGGTAACAACTTGCGAATTAACTTCATTAAGTACTACTTCACTCATCGAGGCTTTATTTTCGCGATATACATTGTACGACACGACCGGAGCTTGGTCAGTAGCCAGAGCCAATCCGTTATATCCGATAATAAAGTTTTCGCAGAAATCGCTACCCAACGTCTCGACAAACTCCATTTCGGCCTTAACGAGATAATCCTCGATATAGGCATTGAATTGAGGGACAAATGGTTTTTCGGCCGTATTTACAGCTGTTGCCAAATCAAGAAATCCTTCATCACAGCTCAATCCGATAAAGCAGCCATTGGGAGCATACACATCATAGTCAAACTCATAGGTAGATAGATCGAATGTAACATTAGGAGCGTCGGCATCTACATACAACTCCTTATCGGTTACATTACCATTTTCGTCTAGAGCCAATACCACAACGTTTATTGTCTCCTCAGTACTGAGAAGCAACCAATGCAAATCGGTAAGTATTACAGGCTCGTGACACACAACACCAATGAGGGTACCGAAAGTACCATCTGAAGCACCAAATGTATACGAAATTTCTCCGCTATATCTTGCCACAGCCTCGTCGATACCTGTGCGCGACCATTCGATGCACGATTTTTTATTGTCCTCTGTGAGGGTTGCAACAGCAAGAGCCGGAGCTAATATACTATCATTAAGTGTCACACTCACTGTCGCTCCACTACTCTCCACATTGAGAGGTTGCATATAAGTTGTATAGAAATCCTTTGCCACTATCAGGTTATAAGCAATATCGGCCTCATAAACATTATCTATCGTGAACGCACCATTGGTATCGGTTACAGCCCTATAACTATTGTAACCTTCGAGCGAGACTACTGCATTGGCAAGAGGTGCAGCATATTCGCTACTGACACTACCCGACACTGTATATGAACGACGTTTGATGACATCCAACTCGACATTCACATCTTTCAAGGCTCGTACAGTAACTTCCTGCGGAACACTCTTATAGCCCATTTTTACGCAATTAAGGGTATATGTACCGGCCGGGACATTAGAAATTTCAAAGAATCCGCGCTCATCGGTATAAGCACCCAATTCGGTACCATCGACACTTACATACACATTCTCAATAGGATGTGAGCTATCATCCCACACATCACCACGAATATTTCCATCGCCATTTTCAGCAACTTCGACACGATATATAGCCAAATAGTTGGCCAATGCGTCTGAAGTACATCTGATAGCCACAGAATAGTTGCCGGCCGGGATACTATCAAAGTTTACACGATAGCTATCAAAAGAGGTAACATCGAAGGGTTCACCCAAAGCAATTGCGGTAGAGAGATTATAATTTTCTATAAGATACACACTGAACCGCTCGGGTTGTGAGGGATTGGCCGATGTAGCATCAACGACAACCTTGTAGGACATATTTGCCTCAAAACGCATCGGAGGAGAAATGAGCCAATCATCGGCACCCGATACAGAGAGGGTTTGATAATAATATGCGCCCCAATTATAGTTTTCGTCATAATTCCAGAAGAACGAAATACCATCGGCATTAGCATCACCCACAGACCATAGATTAGGCTCGGTCTCATCATTAATATCAAAGTCAGCAATAACAGGCAACTCTCGCGCCGGGCCATTTACTATATATCCACTATTGACAACACCACCGTTTCCATCTACATTATACGACTCTATCGCATAACGGTAACGATTTAGTTCGGTTATGGTATTATCGGTAAAAGTAGTAGTATTAAGATCTGTTGCAAGCACTTTATTATCGGATGTACGCACAACATTATATCTCAACGATTCTACATCGATATATCCGCCATTTGCACCTTTTACTACATTATCCCAAGAGAGAGTAATAGAGTTTTCGGAAGAACGAGTAAGGTGTAATCCTGTTGCTGCGGCCGGAACATCGCGACCTACATAAGCTGTCACAGTACGCAACTCACCACGACCCACACTGTTTACCGCTTGAACTTTGTAAACATAGGTAGCAGTAGCCTCTACATTATCAACCCAAGTCATTGTGGCTCCGGGAGCAGCATCGGTAAGAGTGGCAACCAACTTACCATCACGCGAAATCTCAATTTTATCAATGCTCTCCAGATTATCACCATCAACAGTAGTTGAAGGGCAAGTCCAAGAAAGAGTTGCCGAAAGAAGTCCGCCGGCATCGGGAGTAATATTGAGGTTGGTCACAAAAGAGGGTGCATCGGGGAAGTACAATGAATAAGGAACGTGCATACCCACTACTTGCTGTTCATCCTTACCGATAGGGCCTACGTAGGTAGGAGTAGCTGTTGTCACATCCAATGTGTATAGTACTCCATATCGTTGGGTATTACAATGTGCCCAATAAACAATACCTGTTTCACGATCAAAATCCATAGACTGGCGATAGAACGGACGCAAACCGGTATTGCCCACTACTGTGCATTCACCATTCTCTTTGTTTATCTTCAAGAGATCGCCACTACCATCGACACCATACATTACACCTTCGGCATTGATGGCCAAGGCATAGACGTGACGCCCCATATTTTTTATCACACAACTCTGCACACCGGTTTCCAAGTCAACAGTGTAAAGGCCTGTATTATAGTCTTGATCATTCTCATCAAAAGCAATCATATACATTTTCCTATCCACTACATCATAGCTCATTTCCAGTGCTTGACGTGCCTCGTCTTTATCGGAAGAACAAGCCACCAACGAATGCATATCACCGGTTTCCAAGTCTACGGTATAGAGTGTGGGCATATATGACATAACACTCACCATCACATAATACTTTTCCTCGGCATAAGCACCTGCGGTAGCCCAATTATCGGTTGTTTTCACACGGGTTATCTTACCGGGATTGGCACTATTGAACTTGAACAAACCCTGATCACGCTCATTGACATTATTAAACTCGGTAAAGGCGTATATTTCTACGCCTTCATCAGCCACAGCGCGCTGTTGCGCAATAGGATTATTTACAAATGTTTCGAAACCTCGCACAGCCGACATTGCAGCTTCGCGACTGTGTGAAATAACAGCTTCTGACCCACTAGTAGCAACGGGAGTAGAATGGCTGAAATTACCTACCACCTGGGCTACAGACATAATACCGGTCACTAGAACAGCCGATATTATCAGCATCTTTTTAAAATTCATTGTATATAATATTACTATAAAAAAGTGTTATTCTTCTAATAGAATAAATCAAGCAAAATTATCAATAATTATTTAAAATACAACCACATTCTGGAAAAAACACAATATCAATCTCTCTCAATCAATAAAAAAGCCGATACAACGCAATCGTTGAGTATCGGCTTTAAATATTTATAAAATTTTATTATTCTTCGACAACCGAGAAGTCTTCTTTACCTACTCCACAGAGTGGGCATACCCAATCATCGGGTAAGTTCTCAAACGCTGTTCCTGCTGCTATATCTCCATCCGGATCGCCTATTGCGGGGTCATAAATCCATCCGCATACATCACATATAAACTTTTTCATATCATCATATCTTTTTAAATGTTATTAATTCTTTTACAAAGATAGCATTTTGTTTTGTTATCTCAAAACTTTCAAGCTATAATTTTTATTATTATTTGTTATACGTATCAAATATACACCTTTTTCACGCAGTGGTATATGTATATAACCCGATACGTTGGCCAATCGTTCACACAAAACACCTTGTATATTATATACCTCGACAACACTATTATCCTCAATATCACACAATACCAATCCGTTGGCGTCGACAGCATAAGCAACAGTGTTATGCTCCACCGACCGCACACCGGTAATAGAGGGATCGGTTGTCACAGCACCAACAGCCGACCACAACGAACGGGCATTACCATTTACGGCACGCACTCGGTAATAATATGTTTCGGGCGATTGCAATGAATGAGCTACGTAGGTCGTATTATCGACAAATTGTTCGTTTGCCACATACATTGTATCTAACGAACCATACGTAATAACCACATCATCGATTGCCAGATTTCCACTCACCTTGTTATACGTAAAGCGGAATGCTTGCACGTTTTCATCGGGCTCAAATGAGTATGTACAGGTAGTCTTGGTCGTATTGACATAATCTATCTTCTCAAAATTGCTCCATACGCCATCTTTCATATACGACACAACCAACGACGAGCCTACGGCAGCAGAGGCAAATCGATACATAAATGATATTTCGGTAATTGCATCAAATGTGGGTGTCTGTATATATTCGCCATCGCTTTTGAGACCAATAGAAGGAATGGCATTACCCGAGCTAGCAGCCGACGTATAGTTTCCCGACGCCGTACCACTCCATCCATTGGGCAACGGAGTACCCTTTGACCCTACATCGTCGAATGATTCGGTAACTGTTACAGAGCCATCTCCTTCCAATCGGAAACAATCCACCTCATAACCGACGGCTCCATTCACTTCATTCCAATACAAGGTAAAGCCTTCGCTATGAACTTTTTCGGCCAATACGTCGGTGGGTGCCGATAGAACCTTTGTCGAGAATGCACAAGGATATAGCCCTTCTTGCTTACCACCATTCACATTGGCCTGCACCTTGTACACATAGGTTGTAGAAGGAAGCAAGTCGACAACTTCGACCGACGTTTCGTCAACCTCTTTTGTAGTTATCAACACAGGTTGCGCTGTAATTCCCTCGATTGTATGGCTACGCAATAGCGCAAAATCGTCACGCTCGGCCATAGTCCACTGTGCCACATCATACATCGTTGTGGGGCCCAATGTTGTATTTGAACGATACATAGTCACATCTTTGCCCCAATTGTCTATCATATTGAACTCACCCACTACATCAATAAGAATATTATTGTGATAGAGGGCTACGGCATCATTGCCATTGAAATTGAGAGGGGAAGCTTCTCCTGCCGGCACAAAAGCATCGGCATAATCACGCAACTCATCATTGGTACATTGACTATTTACCAATACAAAGATCGAGCCGGCCGGCAAGGTCTTATCGGGTAAAGGCCAATAATCTACATACTCACCCATACCGTTATGCTGGCGACCCAACGCATAATCTCCAAGATTGATTGCACGAGAGGTGCCATTATATAAGGCAATGGCTTTATTGTAACTGCTACCCTCAACGTAGGCCGAAATAAACAAGTCGGTAGCCTCACTAGCACCTTCGTACAACTCTACACGATAAGACTGCGCATTGGGTAGTGCCACCCAACGCAACGTTGCACTTGTTGCATCTACATATATAGGAGACAAGGGAATAAACGATGTTGTACCACGCACCTCTACCGGCAACTCCATTTTGTTGGATATTCCGCCCTCTATAATCAGTGTATCGCGCAATACTCCTGCCAAATCCTCATTGGTATAGCTGAGCGTTATCATTGCACCTTCATTGACCGATTGTGCCGACAACTCACTAGATGACAACAAAATACCAACATTGGTTTTCCACGCAAATTGTACCGGAGTACTGATATTTCTACCCGACACGATAAGATCGTAGGTAAGCGTTGTGCCTATCATCACAGCACCCATATCTATCTTATCGTCCCTCGACGGCTCGACAAGATAGGGTTGTTCCGACAACTGTTCATCAAAAGTTTTTCCTATACTGTCGCCCCACAAATACTCGGCCAAAAGCGGAAAATCAATAAAAGGATTTCTATTGGACTGTGCCAAATATACCGCTTCATTGCGGTCTTTCTCTTTCTCACTCACAGGATCATTGCGATGCCAACGCATCAACAAATCCTGCGCATAGTCATTGAGCGTAGGGTATGCCTCACTATTGAACATATACACGCCATCCGACTCCCACTCATACTCTTGATAACAAGTTGCAACATACATATACATACGTGCGAAGTCGCCTTTATATTCATCGGCCGGCTCAAATGCCGATAGAGTTTTTCCATCCAGCGTGACTTTACCCACTTTCGACACACCATTATCAAAAGTTACGGTAGTCACCTCACCCAATATATTGTTACTCTTTGACATATTGGCCGAAGCATCTGATGGTACAAGATGATGAATGTCGAACGAGGCCTCGTAAACGAAAGTCGATTCTTCACCCCACCAACTTTTAGGCACACTATGTTCTATGTGCATCTCGGAGTGAGAGCCGGTAGCGGGGAAATATCGTACTACATCCGAATACATATCCCATATAGAACCATCGGCTCGCACATCACTAGTGCGAAATACGACCCACGTACCATCCGCACCATAACTTATGCGAGTGTGCGGTGCTATAATCCGGTGCATAGCAGCCTTGAGTTGGGCATCTTTTTTCCCTATGGCTTCATCATAGTACCCGGCCGGTATTTCGGCCAAACTTACTATTACACCACATAACAACGATACAACAAACAACAACCTACTTTTCATATAAAATCTGTCATCAATGAGCGTGCGTACAACACTTATTTCAAAAAATGGCTGCGCCAACTTTTTCAGCACAGCCATTATCTATTCTTAATTAAGAGCTACTCGTGTAGCATAACTGGCCTGCTCGGTAATGACCTGCACCACATAGATGCCTTTGCGATCAACCGGCACAGTCTCTCTTACGTTATGAACCGTACGTGAGCTACACAACACACCATCGAGCGAATAACATTTGATTTGCGCATTATAGGGTGCGTTGTCGACATATATCATTCCATTATAAGCATACACAAATATACCTTCGGCTCTCTCGGGCGCAATAACGCTCGACCACGTTGTTTTAAGTTCTATTGTATTAGACTCGGCCAACAGAGTAGAGCCATTGTAAGCTGCCACCTTATAGTAATAAACTTTTTCCGACTCAACGTTCTCTACAAGATAGCTCGACACATCTCCCACTCTACGGGGATATCCTTCAAGCATATTTATCACATTGCCACCACCGGTAACAAGCGAGGCACTCTTCAGATACACACGATGCGACTGCTTGGCTTTCAATGATATGCTTGAAGCCTCGGTAGCGGGTGCTAAATCAACCGTTGTGGTAACCTCACCGGCAGCACAATCTATTTGCGCTACCTCAACACCATCTACCAATACATAAAGTACCGATTGATCACTAGTCTTATATGGGGCACAAGTAACTGTAAGCGTTGATGCTTGGGTAAGATCGTATGAAGGAGAAACTACCGTTCCGTCTTTGCTACCCGAAGCCAATCGTATCGACTCATTTTCTTTGCCTGCATATCCCACCGAAGACCATCCCGATGGCAATCCCGATGCAAACGACTCATTAAACAACACTTCTTCTTCGACGTTACCACCTTCGACAGTCCATACGGCCAATTCATAATCATCGGCTTGCGAGTGTTGCACCCAATTGGCTCGGAACGAGTCTCCCCATACATCGGTTGCAGTCAGGGCTGCAAAACCCTCCAACGCACTACCGGTCAATGTCACCTCAACACTCTTGCTCACACCGCCACCTATTGTTAGTGTGGCTGTATGACTGCCTTCGGTACGGGGTGCATATGTAACTGTAACATTGGTACCATTCACTGCTGCCGCGGCGGCTACTGTCGTAGTAGATATTGAGAAATAGGATGAGCCAGAGAGAGTAAGGGTCAACTCTTCTTTCACATCTACTCCTTTTATATAAAGATTGGCCGACGTATAAGGGTCATCTACACTCAACGATACCGAGCCGACATTGAGGACATCGCCAGTTTCGGGTGTTTCGAGATAGGCCGGTGACGATATATCACCGGGAGAGAAAGGTGTTGTTGTACGATCGCCAAAAATAAGATCGACCAACTCGGGATAATCGACAAACGGATTGCGATTGCCTTGACGTGACGCATAGACAGCATCATTACGATCTATCTCTTTTTGCGACACAGGGTCTAGTTCGTGCCAACGCAACATCATCACGCGAGTCCACTCATCGAGATGTGGGAATGAACCGCTGAAACCATCACCGCTCCAACTACCACACTCATTGTGATAGCGTGTTGCGGCATAAAAATATATACGTGCAAAGTCACCTTTATACTCGTCGTTAGGTTCAAACACTGTACCTGAGTAGCCCGATGTCACACAAGTTCCCACTTTCGAGAAGCTATTATCCGACACATAGCTCGAAGACCCAACTTCGCCAAAGGGATAACTGCTACGACGATTATTTACATAACCATCGGTAGGTACGACAATATGAGCATCGGAATATTTCGAACCTCCACGCCAACTCTTAGGTATAGAGTGCTCACGATTGTAACAATCGCCTTCACCACTATAATTACCGCATTGGTCGCTGCCAAAGGTAAAGTTTGTAGTATTTGAATACATATCCCACACCTTGCCATCACTGCGACGGTCGGTGGTTTTGTATATATCCCAGAGATTATCATATCCGGGGTCACTGTGATTTATAATCGTTGCAAGAGTTGACTGCAATGCACTACCACTCTTACCTACTGCATCATCATAATACCCTTCGGGAATTTCGGCTTGGGCACTTAAAGCTGTCAATACAGCAACCAAAAGCACACCTTTTCTCATCTGTTTCATTGTAGTTATTGTTTTATAATCGAAAAAACAAAAGTAGTAATTTTTTATTAAATATTGTATCGAAAGAGGGAAAATAACAACTTATATAATTTCCACTCTAATAAAACCCTCTTTCTTGCCCAATAGATTTATTGCGCAAAGAAGCCCTCATTACCTACCGGCATTGCAATATCTATGCACAAAAAAACGAGGCTGTGTCAAAAAAAGTGACCCCAAAAGTTTTTTGTCTAAACTTTTGGGGTCACTTCAGTATTATAAGACTTGTATAAAATCGAATATTATTCGAGGCTGAAAGCGCCACGACCTATAACATAGTTTTGTGCAAAGATTTCTACCTCATAAGCACCGGGATAGAGATATTCATCGACGTTCCAATACATTGTAACAGAATTTATTTCCTCGCCGGCATACTCTATTGTGCGGACACAAGAATAGGGAATCTGGCTGCCTTCAAAAGCAAATACATCACTATCGCTCTTAACCATTATATCGCCATCGGGCTTGCGAATGCGAGCATATACTTGCACTTCGCCCGTAGCCGCAGTAACGTTCTTGGCAATAGAGAACGAAATCTCCAGCTGTGCTATTTGTTTTATCTTCTTGGCAACTTTTCCATTCTTACGCAAGGGCTTCACCGTAACATTCACAGCATCGAGTTTCGACGCGATAGTCACTTTCTCAGTAAGGCTGTCACGCTCGGCTTCAAGCTCCGATGCACGAGCCGATGCATCGGCATATTGCGCACGCACAGCAGCATTTTCACGACGCAAACCGGCATTTTCGCGGTTGAGCGAGTCGATTTGAGCGATATAACCACGCATAATGCCACGCAAGGTTTCCAATTCGCCTCTCAATTCGGCAATACGGGCAGCACTTGTAGCTTTTTCCGAGCGCAACTCTTCGTATAGGCGTTGAACTTTTATCTGCTCGGCTTCCAAACGCTCTATCAAAGAGTCATTCTTAAGCACCATCTTTTGGCTCTCATATTGTGCATACTGATCGGCCAACTCGGCATATTCTTGCTCTAGAACAATACGTTCATTCTCAACTCTCAACTGCTCTATCTCACGCGAATGACCCACGCTCTGTACTATAAACACAATGATAACAATGAGTAGCGCCACACCCAGACCGGCTATTACCCACAATTGTTTATTATTTTTCCAATCGAAATTCATAATACGATGTTTTATTAAATTGATGTTGCAAAGATAACGCTTTAGATTGTATCAAACAATGTTTATAGTTTTTTTTAAATATTAAGAGTATATTTAAACTTGTCGCCTCTTTCCTCGCCTATCAAACTGATTTACAAACTTTTTAGGCTCATATAGCAATACTTACAATTATTTGATATAAAGATATTTGACATTTTGGTTTGACAATAAGTCTAAATTACCTATCTTTGTAATTTGTATAGAATATACTTATAAATGCTATTATGAAAAAGTTTTTGGAATTTTTCAAGACACACCGAATTTTTACTACACTGCTATGGATATTGTTGATATCGATAGTACTATTTGTGTTACTCAATATGTGGTTGCATATATATACACGTCATAATCAGACCACAACTCTCCCATCAGTCAAGTACCTCACAGTAGAAGAAGCAGCACAGGTACTTAGTCGCAATGACTTGACATACGAGATTATCGACTCGGTATTTAACGAGAAGGCCAAGCCCGGTATCGTTCTCGAACAAATACCCGAACCCGAGACACACGTCAAGCAACAACGTGTAGTGTATCTTACCATCAATGCATTCAGCCCTAAAACGATTAAATTCCCATCGATCATAAACTCTTCGATACGTCAAGCCGAGACCCAAATAAAAAGTTTGGGATTTACCAATATCATCATCCGCGAAAAAGAATCGCCCTATAAAGGCTTGGTATTGGATGCCCAATACAACGGTCGCTCTATCAAGAGCGGTGAAAAAATTCCCGCAGCAGGTATCATTACATTATACATAGGTAAAGGTGAAGAACCTGAAGAGGAACATCTCTGATAAGACTATTTCGATATAATTGTATCTATTGAAGGGATTGTAGTTATATAAAAACCAACAAACAAATGGGTGAAGAGTTATATACCGGTGAAGAGGCTCTCCTTACCGACGAAAACGAGCGCGAGCTATATGAGCACTTTCGCTTTGTAGCCGACAAAGGTCAAACACTGTTGCGTGTTGACAAATTTCTTGTCACCCGAATGGAGAATGCATCCCGCAATCGCATTCAACAAGCAGCCGATGCCGGTTGTATTCTTGTCAACGGCAAAGCTGTAAAGTCGAACTATCGCGTTAAGCCTCTTGATGTGGTATCGATAGTAATGGATAGGCCACGCTATGAATGCGAGATTATAGCACAAGACATTCCTTTAGACATTGTTTATGAAGATGATGATGTACTGGTAGTCAACAAGCCGGCCGGTCTTGTTGTTCACCCCGGTCACGGCAACTATAGCGGCACACTTGTCAATGCTCTGGCCTGGCACTTCCGCGACAACCCCAACTATGATGTTAGCGACCCACGACTAGGTCTTGTACATCGCATAGATAAGGACACCTCAGGGTTGCTCGTTATAGCCAAGACACCCGAAGCCAAGACTCACCTAGGTCTACAATTTTTCAACAAAACCACCCAACGCAAGTATGTGGCCGTTGTGTGGGGTGCGATGGAAAATGAAGAAGGACGTATTGAAGGCCACATAGGGCGCAGCCTGAAAGATCGCTTACAGATGACCGTCTTTCCCAATGGCGACTACGGTAAAAGCGCTGTTACGCACTATCGCACCATCGAACGCCTCGGATATGTATCGGTAGTAGAGTGTGTACTAGAAACCGGTCGCACCCATCAAATCAGGGTACATATGAAGCACATAGGTCACACCCTGTTTAATGATGAAAGATATGGTGGAGACCAAATATTGAGAGGAACAACATTTGCCAAATATCGCCAATTTGTACAAAACTGTTTTGAGACGTGTCCCCGACAAGCGTTACACGCCAAGACATTGGGATTTGTACACCCACGCACCGGCAAAGAAATGTTTTTCGATACCGATATCCCCTCCGATATGCTTGCATTGATGGCACGTTGGAGACAATATATCGCATCACGCGAGATTGATGAAACTGAATAATTCCCCATTGAAAGCACTGATTGATTATGAAGCAAATAGCCGATTTTGAGGACATTCGTCCATACTGCAACGATGAGTATCACGATAAGATTTCGACGCTGCTTAAAGAGCCGCAGTTCAAGTCTGTTATCTCGACAGTAATGCCCGAAATACCCTTTGAGGCCCTTAGCCAAAAACTACTCAGTATCAATACCATCAGACAATTTCAAGCAGAAGTTATTGCTATGTTTGTCGAAAAGATAATAGGCCAAACGACTACCGGAGTATCTTGCGAAGGTCTTGACAATATCGACTCAAATGGCAAATATCTTTTTATGTCCAATCATCGCGACATCGTATTGGATGCATCGTTCTTGTGTTATCTACTGCTGAAGAATGGTATGGATACCTGCGAGATTGCCATAGGCAACAATCTACTTGTATATCAATGGATTTCGGATTTGGTACGTATCAATAAAAGTTTCATCGTGAAGCGCGGTGTAGGTGTGCGTCAAGCACTTGAAGCCGCCAATCAGCTATCATCCTACATTCATTACGCCATCAATCAAAAGGGAGAATCGGTATGGATAGCACAACGCGAAGGTCGCTCGAAAGACTCTAACGACCGCACTCAAGAGGCTCTCATCAAGATGCTATCGTTGGGGTACGACGGTAATTTACTGGACAGCATCAAGAGTTTGAATATAGCTCCGGTGGCCATTTCTTACGAATACGACCCTTGCGACAGTCTTAAAGCCTACGAATTACTGCAAAGAAGCAAAAATCCGGAATTTAAAAAGACTCAACAAGACGACTTGGTGAGTATGCAGACCGGAATTATGGGTTACAAAGGCAAAGTCATTTATCAATTAACCCCTTGTATCAACAATGAGTTGGACGGGCTGGATGCAAATGCCGATAAGACCACTATCTTACAATCCATCACACAAATTATAGACAAGCACATACATCTCAATTACCATATATACCCGGGTAACTACGTAGCATACGACAAATTATATAATACCAATCGCTTTGCCTCAATGTACAGTGTAGAAGAAAAAGAAAAATTTGAAAAATACATTGCACAACAAATAGCACGATTGGGTGAATTGTCGGAAGATGATTATAAATATGTTCACGAAACAATGTTGCTGATGTATTCCAATCCGCTCAAAAATCAATTGGCAGCATCAGAATAACAAATGCACAAGCAATGCATACGCTTTTTCACATCATCGGGGTTGCTACACTCACATCGATAGCACTAAGTTGCAATCTTTATGTGTCCCACCGCCTTGTCGCACCGCGATATGGCAACAAAGGAATGCGTATATACTTTCTGACACACTGTTTCATCCTGCTTATACTCGCAACCATTGGCATTACGGCCTCGATGGGAGGAATGCAAGAAAATCTATCGACTCTTGTGTGGGTAATGTATAGCTTTATGCTCATATACCTGCCTCTGTTTTCTTATTTACTGGTTTCGTGGATCGATTACTTGAAAAGGCCTCGCGGGAAAATAGGTCATTACCTGGGTTGTGCCTTGGCAATATTGAGCATCATCACTACTGTTGGCGCAACATTCAATCGTTATCGCATACAAGTCAAGGATGTAACTATCGAGAGCCATCGACTGCCTCAAGAATTTGACAACTATCGCATCGTACATATCTCGGACTTGCACCTAGAGATGCTCTACTCCCGTTCTTACGCGCAGAAGATTGTAGACCGCATCAACGAATTGCAACCTCACATCATTCTCTTTACCGGCGATCTTGTGCATCGTAGAGCCATAGAACTGAACGACTACAAAGATATTCTCTCACAACTGCAAGCTCGCGATGGAGTTTTCTCGGTTATGGGCAATCACGATTATGGCGATTTTGTCAAATGGAGAAATGAAGCAGAACGACTCGCCAACCTACAACTTCTTGACTCACTACAAGCCGGAATGGGTTGGAACAAACTCGATAACGACCATACATTCATATACTCCGACAACGACTCTATTGCTATCATTGGAGTAGAGAATTGGGGTGAGCCGCCTTTTCAACAACACGGAGACTTGGAAGTGGCATATCCAACCTTGCAAGATGACAACTTCAAGATATTGCTGAGCCACAATCCTCGCCACTGGGAAGCACACGTACTACCACAGAGCAACATAGACATCACCCTATCAGGGCACACACACGCTATGCAATGGAGCATAGGCAAGTGGTCGCCTGCGGTTATTCGATATAAACAATGGGGTGGACTATATCAAGAAAGCGAGCAATATCTGTATGTCAACATAGGACTAGGTTGCACAATGACTCCTACCCGACTGGGTGCTACTCCCGAGATAACATTGATAACCCTCAAGACAGCACAATAAAAAAAATGAACACTGCACTCATAAGTCTTGGAGCCAATACCCCTGACAAGCAAGAGATACTATCGACCGTAATCAAAGAGATAGCCTTATATGCACATATCAAGGCTCAAACACCCATATACCATACCGCCGCCGAAGGCTCTATTACGCAAGCTGCACCATACGCCAATGCCTTGCTTATCATCGAGACTGAAAATGACTATGCTACTCTACACCGCACATTCAAGGAACGCGAACAGAGAGCCGGTCGCAAAGCTCAATCCAAAATCGATGGTATCGTACCACTTGACATTGACATTGTCAAATGGAATGACAAAATTCTGAAAGAACGCGATATGGAGTTTGAATTTATGAAATCGGGATTGGCTTTGCTTAACAACAGAAAAATAGCAAAATAACAATACAAAGAACCATATCCACGCCAACAATTTATAATTCTAGTTAAAACAGCACCAAAATTTGATTTATTACAAATAATTAGTATCTTTACGTCGTTTTATTAACATATCAAAGATACCGATTATGAAAAACATTGTCGACACAATATTAGAACGACGTTCGGTACGTCGATACGAACGTCAAGAGATTGAAGAAGATAAAAAGCAACTCATCTTCGATGCCATAACCACCTCTCCAACCAGCCACAACGGACAACAATTCAGCGTTATTGCCATTGACGACCAAGAACTGAAGGAGAAAATCTATGAACTCACCCATCAAAAACAGATAAAAACCTGCGCTCTGTTTTTGGTATTTTGCAGCGACTACCACAAGACCGATGTGTTTGCCAAAGAAAAAGGGATAGAATTACATCCCATACATCGCACCCTCGATGGCATTATGGTAGGAGCAATAGATGCATCAATTGCAATGAGCAACGCTCGCATTATGGCCGAGGGGCTGGGACTCGGATGTTGCTGTATAGGATATATACGCACAGCCGCACCACGTGAGCTATCACAACTATTGGGACTGCCCGAAGGAGTAGCCATCGTATGTGGACTGACCATAGGTTATCCGCGAGAAATTCCCGACATTCGCCCCAAACAAGAGCAGTCACTCACCATTCACCACAATCGCTATAACGATGAAGGTATGGCAGAGAAATTGGAAAAGTACGATCACATCATAGCTCGTCACAATGAGACTCATACACTTGCATCATACATCAAATGGAGTGAGCAAATGGTTAAATATTACGACGAGTCGATAAAGAAAAAGACATTGGCATATTACAAAAGTCAAGGATATGGTGTAGATCAAGAACAAGACACCGAATAATCGAAGAGAACAAAAAGTAACAATAATATAGAGGCAGTATGGAGTAAAAACCGATACTGCCTCTTTAGATTTTTAGAATTGTACAAATATTGGGCGATGTGTAAAAGTAGTATTTTCTTGTACAGCACTAAAATGAGTTTGCACTGACATCTGCGACACCATTACGCATATCAACACAAAATGCAAATCTCAATATCAATGCATCACACAGCACCCAAACTTATCATCGTTGCTCATATATAATATTCTGACAACCAATAAATCCCTCATTCACGAGTTTATTAAGTTCGGGTATAAGGTTCTCAAAACGTGTTATCTTACCGCAGTTCCACATCTCGACAAAAGGATGCTTGTCAACAATTCTATCCATCATTTCATCGAGCGATGGTAACGAGTCGAGCGCAGCATACTCCTCGTAGGTATAATTAAGGAATGCACTATGGCGACCGACGCCACGATTGTCGAGCCAATATCCATTGTCAAGCGGTGTGGGTGTAAAATACGAACCATCCATACGACTCACATCCGAGGGATCGGGATACGACACTATCTTTGTTGCCGAGGGGTCAAGTGTTACAGGCACCAGATTGCTATAATCGGCACGTGTTTTATACACAATAACTGAGCGTACAGCCATAACCGGTTGAGTTTCTACACCCCACACATTTCCTGCTACCGGCTTTTGAGGCTCAGCCACAGCTACTTCTTGCGCTGTACGACACCCTATCAATAGTAAGAGTGATGCAACTATAATAGATAATATTCTCTTCATAATGCTAAAACTTTTGTGTGTTATACAATATCATCATTCTATTGTTTATGACTTATCAGGATTACAAAGGTTTAACCTACCGTACATACTTCAACAACTCATCGGCCGAATGAATAATATGACAAGCACCGGTTTCTAGCAGTTCTGTTTCGGAACGAAAACCCCACGTTACTCCCACCGATTCTACTCCGGCAGCACAGGCGGTAGTCATATCCACACCCGAGTCACCCACATACAAAGCATCTTCTTGCCGCACTCCGGTTCTCTCCAAAATCTCATTAACAATAGCCGGATGAGGTTTTTTGGGTACATCATCACGCTGCCCCAGAACTACCGAAAAATCTATTTGCGGGAAATAGTGACGTATTATACTCACCGTAGCACTATGGTACTTATTTGATGCCACAGCAAGCAACACTCCATCTCTACTCAATTGTTCCAACAGGTCGACAATCCCATCATACGGCCGGGTATAGACCGCATTATGCGCATCATAATAGGGCATAAAACTAGCACGCAGGCGCTCAACTTCCGTTTCATCACGTTTATACTCCGGCAATGCACGCTCTAGCAACTTATTGATACCGTTACCCACAAAATGCGGATATTCGCTCACCTCGTGAGTAGGATAGCCACACTGCGATAGTGCATAGTTGGCAGCAACGGCCAAATCGTCTATCGTATTGAGCAACGTTCCATCAAGGTCAAAAATAACCAACTGTTTCATATCTCTCAGAATTTTTCTCGACAAAGATACAACTTTGTCCATCGAAAAGATAATAAATAAGGTTTTAGTTGGTTGAGATTTATATTTTGCCTACCTTCGCGCCATAATTCAGTAATATAAATATTTTTCAATCTAAAAGAACTACTATGAATTGGTTTACCGATTTACTCTACGGGACATCTATTGCCCACACTGTATTGTTATATGCAGTGGTTATAGCCGCAGGTGTCTTGTTGGGACGGATCAAAGTATTCGGCGTATCATTAGGTGTAACCTTCGTTCTATTCGTCGGAATTCTATTAGGCCACATTGGTCTCACCGTCAATGGCGAGATATTACACTTTGTCAAAGAGTTTGGTCTTATCTTGTTTGTCTTTTCAATAGGCTTGCAAGTAGGTCCCGGTTTCTTCGCTTCTTTCAAAAATGAAGGTGTAAAGCTCAACTTGATGGCACTATCTATTATTGCCCTAAACATTATTGTCGCAGTATGCATCTATTTCTTCGACGATAGTATAGGCCTGATGATAGTAGGAATTCTTTCGGGAGCCGTTACCAACACCCCCGGTCTTGGTGCCGCAGAACAAGCCCTCAACCAATTGTACACCGATGGAGTCATAACAGAAGTACCGCAATTGGCGCTTGGATACGCTGTAGCCTATCCATTGGGCGTTGTAGGTATCATATTGGCTATGATTATCATCCGCGCAGTCTTCCGTATTAAGTTTAACGAAGAGACCGAACAGATAGAACGCGAACAAAATGACAGTCAATTGGCTCCTCACATCATCACTTATCGCACCGAGAACAAACTCATTGTAGGTCGTACTCTCAGCGAATTGGCATCGATGATAAACCGCAACTTTGTTGTATCGCGTATTAAACGTAACGAAGAGATAATCATCCCCAACTCCAAGACAACTCTCGAAAATGATGACCTTCTACTCACAGTCTTGTCGGAAGTAGACGAAGAGGCATTGGCTGCCTTTATCGGCCCTAAAGTAGAAATGGACTGGGAGGCTATACAAGCACCTGTGGTATCACGTGGTATCATTGTATCGAAAGAGGAATATAATGGTCGCAAACTGGGTTCGATGCGCTTGCGAATGGGTTACAGACTGAATGTTACTCGCGTAACTCGTGCCGGAGTAGACCTCCTTGCCAGCCCCAACCTTGCCTTGCAAATGGGTGACCGTGTAACAGTTGTGGGTAAAGAAGAAGATATAGACCGTCTTGCCGACAAACTTGGCAACTCAATGAAGCACCTCAACCACCCCAACCTGTTTACCATATTCATTGGTATTATGATAGGTGTCATCTTTGGTAGTATGCCCTTTGCAGTGCCCGGAATGCCTGTTCCCTTGAAACTAGGTCTTGCCGGAGGCCCGCTTATCATTGCTATCCTGATAGGCCGATTTGGCCACAAAATGCACCTCACCACTTACACCTCTACCAGTGCCAACCTAATGTTGCGCGAGGTGGGTATATGCTTGTTCCTTGCCAGTGTAGGTATCAGTGCCGGTGGAGAATTTGTCAAGACTATTATGGAAGGTGGTCTGATGTGGGTATTGTGGGGCTTCCTCATCACCCTCATACCGCTGCTCATTGTAGGCTCGGTAGCTCGCGGTTACTATAAACTCAACTACTACACCCTTATGGGTCTTATGTCGGGAGCTTGCACCGACCCCCCTGCACTTGCTTATAGCAACAAAGTAGCCAACAACGATGCTCCTTCGGTTGCATATACTACAGTATATCCGTTGACAATGTTTATGCGTATTCTCACTGCCCAAATACTTATTTTGGCTCTCGCATAAAGATTGATAACAATAACATTACAGCCCCCGCATCAAACCTGCTCGGGGGCTGTTTTTGTATCTAAATGTTGCTTTTCCTACTAAGGGAAGTATTCATTCCAAGTATTGGAGTCGAAAACAAACGAGCAAGTTACTGTAATGGTTTCATCTTTCCAATTGGTGCGCCACAGGGTAACATTGTCGAATGTAAGAAGGCATCCTTCGTTGAAATCGCCGCTGCAAAGTGTACTCAAATAGCTGTTGACTGCTGTAAACTTCTCTCTTGTCATAAAGTACCAAGTCTCTGTCACACGACTATCTTCTACATATATTTCATTGGCCGAGCCTCCAATGTTTTTCATTTCACAACCTGATATTTTTACCGACAAGGCTGACACACCGCCCAAAGGCTGATCTGTTTCTGCAAATTGACAATTATACACCTCAATCGTATCGCAAACGCCTTGAAGAGCTCCCATATCGGGCACGTTCATCAATATAAATTTATCGACATTGATATTCTCAACCTTACCTCGGGCATCCATACAGTTATCCAGCACCAGAGTTTTCATAGACTCACCGGGGCATATACTCACCCTATCAAATCGTGCGCCACGAAAATCGACCTCGACAAGATGGCTGAGTCGCTCATCTATCAGACATTCTCCTGAGAGATTGTTATCGGGCAACGAAATTTTCACCACATTACCATTGGCATCGGTTTCAATGCCATACCACTCCGACAGTGGTGCTGTTGTCAGCCAACCCTCTTTGTTGACCCATTCATCACCATTGGTCGAATAGTAGAAGTCGTATAGGGCAAGTTTGTCGGCT
>CALATP010000028.1 GCA_937891845.1 uncultured Porphyromonadaceae bacterium
CCTTTGAGGCAATAAGTGATGTTGAGGTATACAGCATCTCTTTCGACGATTTTTGGGCAGTGTGTGACGAGTGTCCCGACTTGATGCGATGGCAAAGCCACTATCAACTGTACCAATTATACACCCTTGAGAAGCGTAGCACACTCACCAGCATTGGCGATGCCTACACTCGCTACCAACAATATATAAAGATGAGAGGCAAAAGCACCATTGCACAGATACCTCTTAAGTACATTTCGCAGTACCTCAACATCTCACAAGAGACCCTCAGTCGCATACGCAATCGCATAGCCCGAGGCGAATGACACATACAAGGCAATGGATATCGTATATATAATATATGTAGCTATAATTACAACCTGCGCATGTGTGTGCTACTACATCGGTCGCATCATAGCCAACGGCCACGGAGACTCACTCATTGCAGGCTACAACACGGCAAAGAGAGAAATACAACAGAAGTACGATATAACTCGTCTGCGCCGATTGGTGTCGACAACGATGTATGTCATGGCGGCACTGCTACCATTGCTGTGCATCCCCCCCCTATTACCCGGGCAATATGCCATGACAGCCACCATAGCACTTGTTGCAATAATGATTGTGTTATCTACGGCTGTGGCAATGAAAGCCAACAAATGGACAAAAAAGCAATAGACAGTTGTATAGACAACAAGAGCGACAGCGGTCATAGACCTGTTGTCGCTCTTGTTGTAAGTCGGGGTGAGAAGACTCGAACTTCCGACCTCCACGTCCCGAACGTGGCGCGCTAACCAACTGTGCTACACCCCGAGTGCCGTTAGCGGTTGCAAAGTTACATAAAGTTTGCAAATAACAAGCTATCACACATCTTTTTTATTGCTAATTTTTCAACTTGCAGCCTTCATACGTCCTATATCCATATCTACTCACCTCCATATCGCTATTATCAACACAACTGCCAGAACTTTTCCACCATAAAACACTTTTTGCTCATTTTTATATCAATCAAAGATAAAAATGGTATTTTTTGATA
Organism: uncultured Porphyromonadaceae bacterium; assembly: GCA_937891845.1. GTDB lineage: Bacteria > Bacteroidota > Bacteroidia > Bacteroidales > Barnesiellaceae_A > Barnesiella_A. The sequence goes on from CALATP010000028.1 coordinate 1,016, forward strand.
TATATCAATTGACAAGCATAGGTATTGTATCTATATTTGCACCGTAGACAAAATAAGACTTCCCTGATAAGTATGATGTAAAGGTTAAAAAATAGAGTGGTTAATAAAAACCCATAATGAGAGTAAAGTTTTTTCAGTAACAAAGCAAGCGGAGTACACCGTGATGGTGCGCTCCGCTTTTCTATATATCTGTGGCCACTACGTGCCAAGTATCTTTATATCTATACAAATATTATTCCTTCACAAATTGCATCATTGTCCAGCGGTTATCCTCGGCATAACGTTCAAAACGCAAGCCGCAATGGGTAGCTTCCTCTTTGAGAATATCCATATCTTCCAAATAGAATCCACTCATAAAGATTGATGCACCGCTATGCAAATGCGCAGCATAGGCAGCCATATCGGCCAACAATATATTTCGATTGATATTGGCAAGAATAAAATCGAAACTTTCTCCATCCTTGAGTGCATCAACACCACCTAGACGTACATCTATATCGGAAGTATCGTTAAGACGAATATTCTCCAACGCATTCTCGTAGGCAAATTCGTCAATATCTATACCTGTAACTTGTGTTGCACCACACTTACGAGCCAAGATGGCAAGCAATGCTGTTCCGCAACCCATATCCAATACGCGCTTACCGGTCATATCGCTAGCCAGAATTGCTCGCAACATAAGGCTGGTAGTCTGATGATGTCCTGTACCAAAAGCCATCTTGGGATCGATAAGAATATCATATCGGGCTTGCGGAATATTGGTATGAAATGTGCTGTGTATGACACACTCATTGCCGACAACTATAGGTTGGAAGTAATTCTTTTCCCACTCGGCATTCCAGTCTTCTCCCTCAATCTTCTCTGTGGCATAGGTGATCCGATAGTTTTCCAATGGGAAGTCGGCCACCACTTGCGCCAATGCTTCGGCATCATAACTATTGTGTGGTACGTATGCTGTCATACCTTCTGCATCGGGCACAAAACTTTCATATCCCACCTCGGCAAGCATAGCAGCCAATATATCGGTTGCCATCTCTTCGGCCGGTGTCACTGTAAATGTTACTTGTGTGTAATCGTTCATAGGGTGTATTGTGTTAATAATTACATCAAATGTTTGGCTATACGCATTCCCAATCTCAACCATTTGTTACCTCTGCTCAACAGATTGAATATTGAGAAATCGTTGACCACCTGCTCTACTACCGCTCCCGAAACGGCCTTTATCACAGACTGCGGGGTAAGGGTCTTATGTATCGCGCTCAACAATATTTTTTGTTGCTCGGCTACATCCTCATCCAATCGCATACGGCAACAGCGTACATCCTCATAGGTCATTTTTGAAGGCGCAATCTGAGATGATACTATTTCATTCTTCATCGGCCACCTCCTTGCTGTCATCACTATTCTCTTCAAATATTGCTCTCGATACAATATTTACCGCTCGATTAAGCAACCAGGGCTTTCGCATAAGGTACAATACTGCTATGAAAACGACAATAAGCCCTCCGACAATAGCAAATGCAGCCGACAAACCTACGTAAATCTGCAACAAATGTACTAAAGAGAGAGAAAAATAGCAAATGGCAAATATACCCAATATTATAGCAACGAGCATAAACACCACTGTTGCAAGTAGATAGCTCGCCTTCTCAAGAATAAGAAATTTCAGTTGCTTTCCCTGTAACGCCAAGTATCGCTTCAACTCGGTTATCAATACCGGCATCGATGATTGTTCTTCCATACCTCATAACAAAGTTAAAAAAAATAATAGTCGGCATAAACTTGTCCTACACCGACTATCTAATACAATAAGCCTATTCGCTTTCAAACTTCTCAACCAACTGATCGAGTTCTTCTTTGCTACAAGGCAATCCCTTTTTCTTCATCAGGCCACACACCTTTTCTCGCATTTCTTTACCATCACAGGGTGCCAACATAAGAGCTACAACTGCACCTATCACAGCACCACCCGCCATTGCCAATAGACAATCCAATCCTTTCATCTTACTACTACTTTTTAATGGGTTATATATTATATTGGGAGCAATAATATAACATATCATAATCGCAAAAGTTTACACCCCATTCGTTCCGATATAGTCAACACTCGCCATTCTAGACAAGAAACAATGGGGACATAGCGACACAAAGAGCAAAATAATACAGCCGGTCATAAATATTTTGCACGTTTGTAACTATCTTTGCCCTATGGAAACTAAACAAAATATCGCCATTGAAACCACTGCCGACGGATCGGCTACACTATATGTAACAGCACTCGACGAGCATTACCACTCGGTCAAAGGTGCCCTTACCGAGTCACAACATATATACCGTGATTGTGCATTTCTGCACCATAACTACAATCGGGGTGTACGTCTACTGGAAATAGGGTTTGGAACGGGACTCAATGCCGCTGTCACTGCAATGGCTGCCGACACCGACCATCCGGTACATTACATTTCGCTCGAAAAATATCCGGTTGAATACGACCTCATACAGCAGCTGGGATACGAAAATCTTGTCGACAAAGAACTCTTTGAGGCTATACACAAAGCTCCGTGGAACACAGCGGTTGCCATAACACCTTATTTTACAATAGAAAAATGTCAAGCCGACTATCTGTGTGACCCACTCCCCTCAAATATTGACATTGTGTATTTCGATGCCTTTGCTCCCGAAAAGCAACCCGAAATGTGGAGCGAAGCAGCATTCAAACGCTTATATCAATCACTCAACAAGCAAGCCATACTTACCACATACTGCGCCAAAGGCATTGTGAGGCGATTGCTCACCGATATAGGATTTGAAGTAGAACGCATTGAAGGCCCCATTGGCGGAAAACGTGAAATATTACGAGCCACAGTAAAATAGGTTATATGCTTGGGACAAATATACCCCTCCAATCCATAAAATACCTTATGCCACAAGCAGCATATTGACAAAAAGGGAATATCGCTGATGATTGTGATATTCCCTTTTCCATTTTATACGAAACTAGTTATTGTAGTTGGGCTTAACGACGTGGGGGTGGGCCAAAACCGGGGCCATATTGGCTACGCATTTCGGGTTTCTCTCCACCAAACGTATTGAAACGATAACTAAACGATACCATACAATAACGACCCAACGTGTTATATTCCACATCCTCCAGGTAGTTACCTGTAACTGTACGTTGTATGTTATTGCTTTGATTTAGGAGGTCTACACCCTTAAGCGTAATTGTAGCATTCTTTCCTGTAAGGAACGAATATGATAGTTGTGCATTCCACATCCACACATCCTCATTATATCCATCGGTATAACCTTGATTTCCGGTATAACTTATATCACTTCCTAATGACAACCCAAAGGGAAGATTTAGAGTAAAGCGATATGTACCTCCATAACTATGAACGGTGCGATTGCTTCCGGTTTGTACTGTATTGCGCACATATTGCAGATTGTATCTACCACGCAACTCGGTTTCGAAAACAGAACTACGGAATGCCAAAGCCAAACTTTCGCCTGCTGTAATTTGGTTGGCTCTATTCAACTCACCATTATTCTTACCGGCACTACTGCTCACTCCTGCACGGGTAAAGTTATTGAGTTGCCAACGCTTGTCGCGGAAAGGCATTGTGAACATAAACATCGCATTGACATTCCATATACCATCGACATTCTCGTATGTTGTTGTGCGACCACCGGTTGTGGGGTCAAAGTCGGTAACCGATATAATACTATTCATAGTATAATTGGCACGCAAGTGCGCCATTATAGAACGTTGGCTCTCCGAGTCATAGTCACTGAAACGCAAACGCAAACGATGGGTAAACGATGGATCCAACTCGGGATTACCCACTACAATATCCAACGGATTGGAAATATCGGGTACGGGTTGCATCTGTGCTATCGTAGGCTGTTCGGTGCGACCATTATAGAATATACGCAATGAACGTTGCGGACCTGCCTTATAGGTAAACCACATAAACGGAGCCCAATTGTATACGGTATAGGTATCGATGTTGTTTTGCGGTTTGATAAGGTCTTGCGATGAAGTTGTCGTAGGCTCAAACGATAGTCCCACATTATAGTTAAGCGTGCGTGTAACGTGACGGAAACCAATCTGAGCACTATTGGTAATGTTCATATTACGGAAACTATTACTATAATCGGGGTCGGGGTTGAGAAAATCATATTCGCCATTATCATCGGCAGTATAGGTATACTTATCGGCATTACGGAAGTTACCTTGACTACGCAATGCAAATGTCAAGAACATACCCTTTGAGGGGTCACCTATGGGCTCGGTATAAGTAGCACGTGCCGAATAGCCATTGCTCCACGAATAATCATCGTTCTGTTGCATAAGATCGAGCGTATCACGGAGCAGATAAAGGAATGTGCGGTCCAAACTGTTTCCTTCCTCACGAGTATTGCTATAATTATATCGTCCGTGAATACTAAAAGAGCGACCGGGCTTGGATGTGAGCATTCTATTATAGATAAGCTCGCCCGATGTCTCAATGCTCAATCCATTGCTGAGGATACTGTTGTAATTTTGGTTTACGTGTGTGCGTGAAGCATCTCCGGCATAAACATTCGACTCACTAATACGACGAGCATCGTTAAAATTGAGTGAAATGCGCGGACGGAACTCAAAGGTATTGAGCGAGTCGGGTTTCCACTGAATACGAAAACGACCGTTGATTTGTTGCCCTATATCATTAGAAGTAGAAAGTCCATCACTATACGAGGTACTATCGGTAAAGAAGTCTTGTCGCTCACTGCGTCTACGTGTTTCACGATCATTGTATGAGTACATCACATCACCACCTACACGGAATATCTCTTCATTACCCACATTGAAGTTCAAACCCAAACTATGCGATGTTGCTATACCATTGTTACCGCCAAAACGACGGAAACGATTACCGCCTTGGTCGGTAAAGCCCATACTGTTTACGTTGTTCGAATTGAGAATGAGCGTAAATTGGTCATCATCGCGTATATAGTTGATCATTGCACCACCCTGGTATCTGTGCGGATTGGCTTGGCTATATCCATAACCACCTTGTATCTCTCCAAACCATCCCTGCTTCATACCGGGCTTGATTGTAAGGTTGATAACAGTCTCCTCCTCTCCATCATCCACACCTGTGATACGAGATAAGTCGCTCTTGCGATCTACCACTTGCAGCTTCTGAATCATTTCTACCGGAATATTCTTTGAGGCCACTTTGGGGTCATCCGAGAAGAATTCTTTTCCATCAAGCAATATCTTGGTAACTTCCTTACCGTTTGCAGTAATCTTACCCGACTCATCCACCTCGACACCGGGCAATCGACGCAACAAATCCTCAACCACAGCACTAGGTTGAGTATTATAGGCTGTAGCATCAAACTCTACAGTATCTTCTTTAACAACAACTTCCGGCGCACGACCCAATACTGTAGCCTCGGCCAGTACTATATCGTTGGTACGCATCAATATCTCACCCATATTGTAGCGCGATTCACCGGCTTGTGTCAGCACATTGACACATTGCGTTTTGTATCCTAAAAACGAAAATTCTACAATATATCTACCTTGTTTTACCGATGCAATCTTAAAATTTCCATCTACATCACCCGTAACACCAGTGACATACGTGCTATCGGGCATTGTCAACAATCTCACCGCCACTCGAGGTAACACTTCGTTATCCAGCGAATCCTTCACGACACCTTTTATCGTAACACGTTGTGCCTGAGACACAATCGGCACAAAAAGCATTATCGATAAAAGTAGCAAATAAATATTTTTCCTCATATTTTATAAAGTTTCTTTATAACAAAAACAACAATAAGACTAATCTTACAGGTCAAGGTTTAATCACAAAGTTAAAAATTTAAATTTATTTTTATGCATTATCCCATAATACAATACACGCATTAACTTAATTTCTCATTAACAAGATATTATATATCAATACAAAATAGTATCTTTGCCATCTCAAAAAAAAATGGCTACTATGAAAGATTTCATCGCTATACTGCGTCGTTTTGTACCACCCTACAAACATTACCTTATACTCAACATCTTTTTCAACATCTTGGCATCATTTCTCACGCTCTTTTCCTTTGCCTTGATAATGCCCATACTCGAGATGCTGTTTCAGACAGGCAATGTCACAACCTACTCTTATATGGAGTGGGGCTCGGGCAATATCAAAGACGTAGCTATCAATAATTTCTACTATTTCACATCTCAAATCATCGAACATTACGGCAGTTCCACCACGATACTCATTCTGGGTCTGTTTCTGGTCATAATGACAGGACTCAAAACCGGCAGTACCTACCTCAGCTCATTTTTCCTCATCCCTCTGCGAGCCGGTGTTGTGCGCGACATTCGAGGTTACGTGTATGACAAAGTTCTCACGCTGCCGGTTGGCTTTTTCAACAACGAGCGTAAAGGCGACGTAATGGCTCGTATGTCGGGCGATACAACCGAAATCGAAAACTCGGTAATGACCTCTCTTGAGATGCTCTTTAAAGACCCGATTATGATTATTGTATGCTTGACAATGATGTGCATAATAAGTTGGGAACTCACCCTTTTTGTTCTCATACTTCTACCCCTTGCCGGTGTGTTGATGGGTCGCGTTGGTCGCAAACTCAAACAGACATCACTCAGCCTGCAACAGTGTTGGGGTACATTATTGGCCTCTATCGAAGAGACCATCGGTGGCATACGCATTATCAAGGCTTTCAATGCCGAAGAAAAATCATCACATCGATTTAGCAAGACCAACAACACCTATTTTACATTGAGCAATCGTGTCAACCGTCGACAAGCATTGGCTCATCCTATGAGTGAATTTCTAGGCACTGCCACGATAGCTATCGTGCTGTGGTTTGGAGGCAGTCTCATCCTGTCGGGCAAGAGTAGCATTGACGCTGCGCAATTTATATACTTCTTGGTTGTATTCTACAACATTATCAATCCGGCCAAAGACTTGTCAAGGGGTATGTATGCCGTACAACGAGGATTGGCGGCAATGGAACGAGTAGACAAGTTGCTCTCTACTCCCAATCCCATTCAAGACCCATCAAATCCCATCGAACTGAAACAAATGAATGAGGGTATTGAATATCGTAACGTATCATTTAAGTATAGCAACGACTACGTTGTAAAGAATGTCAATCTGCACATCAAACGAGGACAGACCATAGCTCTTGTGGGGCAGTCGGGTTCCGGAAAGACAACAATAGCCGATTTACTTCCTCGCTTTTACGACGTGAATGAGGGGGGAATATACATCGATGGCACCAATATAAAAGACTTCAAAGTACACGACCTACGAGAGTTGATGGGCAATGTCAACCAAGAAGCTATCCTATTTAATGACACTTTCTACAACAACATAACCTTTGGTGTAGCCAACGCAACACGACAGCAAGTTGAAGAAGCTGCACGCATTGCCAACGCTCACGATTTTATTATGGAAAGCGAACAAGGTTATGATACCAATATTGGTGATAGAGGTTGTAGACTATCGGGCGGTCAACGTCAACGCATCAGCATAGCACGCGCCATACTCAAAAATCCGCCCATACTCATCCTAGACGAAGCCACATCGGCATTGGACACCGAGTCGGAGCGTCTTGTACAAGATGCATTAGAGAAACTGATGCACAACCGCACAACCATCGTTGTTGCACACCGCTTGTCTACCATCAAAGATGCCGACCTCATCTGTGTGATGCGCGACGGTGAGATTGTAGAAAGAGGCCAACACGACCAACTGATAGCAATGAATGGCTATTACAAGCATTTGGTTGATATGCAAACATTCTAGCCTACACGGTCATCACACAATACACCTACACTTTTTTTATTTCCGGTGAACAAAATACTTGCCCGTTGGTTATATTGATGTGTGTTATGTGTGTGTGATGACGGGAGACAAAGCTCTAGGAGCCGCGTTCTCCCGTTTTATATTTTTTGGGAAATCATCATATAACTTATATACAACACTATGACACTCTTTTCGCTCATTGTACTAGCCATAGGCCTATGTATGGATAGCTTTGCCGTATCTCTCTCAAGCGGTGTCCTTATGCGTCCTTGCACTCTATTGAGAGCATCCAAATTTGCACTCATAATGGCAGCTTTTCAAGGACTTATGCCGGTAATAGGATGGCTGTTGGGCGTAGGTTTTCGTGACTATATCGAAGCCTACGACCATTGGATTGCACTAGCATTACTTCTGTTTCTGGGAGGAAGGATGATATATGAATCATTGCAAAATGAGGAACAAGAGTGTTTCAATCCTTGTTGCACACGCACAGCTATGACACTGGGTCTGGCCACAAGCATCGACGCTCTTGCCGTAGGCATTTCACTCTCATTTCTCAATGTCGATTTGTTACAATCGGCACTTGTTATTGGTATAACAACATTTGTTTTCTCTCTTACAGGTGTTTATATAGGCAAGAAAATAGGATGTTTTCTCAAAAAAGGTGCCGGTATATTGGGAGGTGCCATACTCATACTCATAGGTGTAAAAATATGCATAGAACACCTATTTTTTGCATAATTATAAACCATTACACCCTTTATAAGACATAAATACTCAAATGCGATAAACTTTCCGACACTTAAAACCTTGTTTTTTAATTATAATATGTAATTTTGCAAATTGCAATTTATAATGTTTAATTACAAATTATTAAAACACCTAATTCAATAAGATGAGAAGATGGCGCATCGACGACTCGGCCGAGCTATACAACATTCACGGTTGGGGTCTGAAATATTTTTCGATTAACGAAAAAGGTCACGCACAAGTAACTCCTCGCGAGGGGTTTGCTTCGGTCGACTTACGTGAGTTGATGGATGAATTGCAACTACGTGATGTAACGGCTCCGGTACTTGTACGATTTCCCGACATCCTCGATAATCGTATCGAGAAAATCTCAAACTGCTTTAAACAAGCAGCCGAAGAGTATGGTTATACCGCACAAAACTTTATCATCTACCCCATCAAGGTCAATCAGATGCGTCCTGTGGTAGAAGAGATAGTAAGTCACGGTAAAAAATTCAATATAGGTCTTGAAGCCGGCTCAAAGCCCGAGCTACACGCAGTATTGGCTATCAATACCGACAAAAACTCACTGATTATCTGCAACGGATATAAAGACGAAGCATACATCGAGTTGGCTCTTCTTGCACAGAAAATGGGTCGACGCATATTTCTTGTTGTAGAAAAACTCAACGAGCTGAAAAACATAGCCGAAATAGCCAAGCGATTCAAGGTGCAGCCCAACATAGGTATCCGCATCAAACTTGCCAGCGCCGGTAGTGGCAAATGGGAAGAATCGGGCGGTGATGGTAGCAAATTCGGTCTTAACTCAAGCGAATTACTTGAGGCTCTCGACTTCCTACGCTCACGCAAGATGACCGATTGTCTGCGCTTTATCCACTTCCATATAGGTAGCCAGATTACCAAAATCCGTCGCATCAAGAACGCCCTACGCGAAGCATCACAATTCTATGTGCAATTGCAACAGATGGGCTTCAACATCGAGTTTGTCGATATAGGTGGCGGACTAGGTGTAGACTATGATGGCACACGCTCATCGTCGAGCGAGAGCAGTATGAACTATTCTATTCAAGAATATGTCAATGACTCGGTTTCGACACTTGTTGATGTGTGCAACAAAAATAACATACCTCAACCCAATATTATTACAGAGAGTGGACGCTCGCTCACTGCACACCATTCGGTACTTATTGTCGAAGCCTTGGAAACTACCTCTCTACCTATTTGGGAAGATAAAGAGGAGCTAGAAGAAAATGCCCACGAACTAGCACGTGAGCTATATGATATATGGGACAATATGAACTCTCCTCGCTTGTTGGAGAGTTGGCACGATGCGCTACAAATACGAGAGGAAGCTCTTGACTTATTCAGTCTAGGACTGCTAGACCTCAACACACGTGCTCAAATCGAAAAACTTTTCTGGTCTATTGCTCGAGAAGTAAACCAAATGGCTATGGATATGAAGCACGCACCCGAAGAGTTGCGCAAGATACAACGTATGTTACCCGATAAATATTTCTGTAACTTCTCGTTGTTCCAATCATTGCCCGACTCGTGGGCTATCGACCAAGTATTTCCTATTATGCCCATTGGCCGTCTCGACGAACGTCCCGACTGCACAGCAACATTGCAAGATATCACTTGCGACTCTGACGGAAAGATTACCAATTACATCTCTAGCAACGGAGTTGCCGCATCACTTCCTGTGCATCGTGTTGGAAAAGAGCCTTATTACATCGGAGTCTTTCTTGTGGGAGCATACCAAGAGATTTTGGGTGATATGCACAATCTTTTTGGCGACACCAATGCTGTACACATCAGCGTCTATAAAGACCGCTATGAGATAGACCAAATAATTGATGGCGAAACTGTTGCCGAGGTATTGGATTACGTTCAATTCTCACCCAAGAAACTTGTTCGCAGTGTAGAAACTTGGGCAACAGCCTCTATGAAGGCCGGTGTGATTACACCCGAGGAAGGTCGAGAATTCCTCTCAAACTACCGCTCGGGATTGTACGGATACACATACCTCGAACGAGATTGATGTAAACTCATAACAAAAGTTAGTCCGTAAAGTCACCACGACCGACGGACTAACTTATTTATATACATTCTCACAACCCATAAACTCAAGTGCGTTACTTCCTATACTTTGCATACGACGGTACCAACTATCACGGTTGGCAAGTACAGCCAAACGCAGTTACCGTTCAACTTCGTCTTGAAGAGGCGATACACACTTTGTTGCGCCAACCGACACCTGTCACCGGAGCCGGACGTACCGATGCAGGAGTAAATGCAAGACTTATGGTAGCGCATTTTGACACAGCAACCCCGCTACCGGCACCCGATGTCTTTGCCGACCGTCTCAACCGTCTATTGCCACCCGACATTGCCGTATATCGCTGCCGACCGGTTATTGACGAGGCTCACGCGCGCTTTGATGCTACATCTCGCACATACAAATATTATGCGATAGACCATAAGTCACCTTTTGCCGAACGATACGCCTGGCGCTATCGAGGAGAATTAGACTTTGATGCTATGAACAAGGCCGCCGAGATGTTATATAAATATACCGACTTTACCTCTTTCAGCAAATTACACACTGATGTCAAGACAAACAACTGCCTTGTCACACACGCACGATGGGAAAAAGAGGGTGAAGGATATACGTTCACAATTACAGCCGACCGATTTTTGCGCAATATGGTGCGCGCCGTTGTAGGAACTCTGATAGAGGTAGGACGACACAAAATATCGATTTCGGATTTTTGCAATATCATTGAAGGGAAAGACCGTTGTCTTGCCGGTACATCTATGCCCGGCAAGGCTCTATTTCTTCACGACGTAACTTATCCCGATAATATTTTCTTATAGAATTACTTTTGCTCGGACAATGTGGCTATCTCTTGCATTTCTATCGGCTCTGCTTCTGGGCGCATACGACACTTGTAAAAAGGCGGCACTCAATAACAATGCAGTCATACCGGTATTGTTACTCAATACCCTATTTTGTTCATTACTATTTCTACCGCTCATCATTGCCTCAAATGTTGCACCCGAAGCGATGAGAGAGACTATTTTGTACGTACCGGCGGCCGACTTACGTACACATTTGTTCATCTTTCTTAAAGCCTGTATTGTCTTATCTTCGTGGCTCTTTGCCTACTTTGCCACCAAACACCTGCCTATCACAATTGCAGCACCCATCAAGGCTTCGCAACCCATTCTTACTCTGGTAGGGGCATTGATATTCTTTGGTGAGGCACTCAACCTATACCAATGGATAGGTGTTGCAATAGCCATCATAGCATTCATTCTATTATCTATAAGTGGAAAAAAGGAGGGAATAAATTTCAGCCACAATATATGGATACTTTTTATCATCCTGGCTACAGTGACAGGAGCTTTGAGTGGACTATATGACAAGTATTTGATGTCACACAGATTTCATCGTATGACTGTATTGGTATGGTACTCCTACTACCAATTTGCCTTGATGATTGTCATAGCACTCATACTGTGGTATCCCAAACGTAAGAACAGTACACCCTTTGTATGGCGCAAAAGTATATTTTTCATATCATTTTTTCTTGTTTGCGCCGACTTTGTGTACTTCTACGCATTGAGTGACCCCGCCTCAATGATTTCGATTGTCTCGATGGTACGTCGCAGCAGTGTCGTGGTAAGTTTCACAGCCGGGGCTATTCTTTTCCGAGAGAAAAACATTCGCCACAAAGCCATCGATTTGCTACTTGTATTATTAGGAATGTTCTTCCTGTATCTAGGTACTCGCTAGACTCTCGTCCGACCTCCTCATCAACTATTTTTATGCGTCGGCAATGCGCTGTAACAATACTGCCGACTTATAGCCTTGCGCCGTTCTTACCCACTCGGAAAGAGTGGCAACCTCGACAAACCGGCATTTACCAAAGATTTTTAACGAAGCCACATTATCCTCTGCAACAACAGCATACAGATTGTGTATTGCCAAGAACTCTTGCGCATATCGGCACATTACCGAGAGCGATCGCACACCTAGTCCTTGCGCCCGATAGGCCGGTACAATATATATCCCCACGCCGGCTCTACTGTTGCGCGGATCATAATCATAAAGGTCTACAATACCTATTCGCTCGCCTGTATCACAATGTGTCACGATTAGTCGCAACTGTCTATCACGATATATGTCGGCCGTGTATTGCTCTACATATTGCTGTATAAGCATTCGTGACATAGGGGCAACCGTTGCCGCCACACTCCACGCTTGCGCATCATTCTCGGCCAGATAAACAAAGTCTACATCCGACGCCTCAATTGCACGCAATGTTATACAACCGTCGCTGAGTATAGTAGGATTTATCATATTTGATAACAGATTGGATAATTATAAATATAAGTATCTTGTACGATTAACGATTGAAACTATCACTGAAAGGAGTGCGATTGAGAATAGAACGTCCCAAAGTTATCTCATCGATATACTCCAACTCATCGCCTACCGAAACACCTCGAGCTATAAGCGTTATACGCACATCGTATGGAGCCAATTTGCGGAAGATATAAAAATTGGTTGTATCACCCTCCATTGTAGCACTCAAAGCCAATATTATCTCTTTTACTTCTCCGGTGGCTACACGTTGTACAAGACTATCTATTTGCAAGTCGGCCGGGCCTATTCCATCCATAGGCGAAATTACTCCACCAAGCACGTGATACAAACCTCTAAACTGTCCGGTTGCCTCAACAGCCATAACCTCACGCACATTCTCTACAACACATATCGTACTGCTATCACGAGTAGTATCGGCACACAAAGCACAAGTTTCGGTATCACTGATATTATGACACACTTTGCAATACTTTATATCGTGACGCAGACGCATAATGGCATTGCCAAAGTTATCAACACTTGTTTCGTCCTGACGCAATATATGTAACACCAATCGTAGGGCTGTTTTGCGTCCTATTCCGGGCAATTTGGCAAACTCATTTACAGCATTTTCCAGCAATACCGATGCGTAATTTTGGCTCATAGTGGTTATAACTATTGGTGTGATGTATCAAATATATCATTATAAATAACTTGTGTTGCTCCCGCGTTTCTACGCACATAATTACCGGCAGCATCTCCGGCTATCTTCAATTGTCCCGGCTCATCGAGCAACTGACTCATAACCGCGACAAACGTTTGTTGACCAGAGATAGTAAAAGCACATTTATCGTCTAACATTTCGTGTGCCTCACGCGCCTTGTGATAGTTGGGGCCAAATATAACGGGAATACCATATACCGCAGCCTCCAGTATATTATGTATGCCGACACCAAAACCTCCACCGATGTAGGCCAACGAGCCATATCGATAGATTGAAGATAACAATCCAAAGGAATCGATAATAAGACAATGCGCTTGCTTGATATTCTCCTCAGTAGCTTTGGAAAGTCGTATAGATGGACGTTTAAGACGGCTTTCTATCTCACACAGATGTTCTTCGTGTATCTCGTGCGGCGCAATAATGAGCCGTTGTGAGGCTTGCGTATTGAAATAGGGGATAAATATCTCTTCATCTTTCCCCCACGAACTACCGGCAACCCAAGTAAAATGATTATCGGCAAAGGCCTCGACAAGAGGCAATAATCGAGCCTGACGGTTTATATCCATCACACGATCAAATCGTGTGTCACCACAAGCCGTTACATTGTCAAGACCTATCGAATCGAGTAGTTGTAACGATTTCACATCTTGCACGTAAAGATGTGTAAAGCAATGCAACATATCTCTAAAAAAGCCACCACCGGGTTTGAAAAACATCTGTTCGGGACGGAAAATGGCCGATATTATATATGTGGGTATTTTACGGCGTTTCAATTCGTGTAGATAATTGCTCCAGAATTCGTACTTAACAAAGATAGCACACTCGGGACGCACTATATCCAAGAAATTCTTTACTGCCGATGGTATATCAAATGGCAAATAACTCACATAATCAACCCCGTTATATTCTTTGCGAACCTCATATCCCGATGGTGAAAAAAATGTGAGCAGTATGCGTTGATCGGGTTGCATACGACGGATTGTCTCGATAAGAGGTCGGCCTTGCTCAAATTCGCCCAAAGATGAAGCGTGAATCCAAATATATCCTCCATCAGGGTGTATATTTTGGCGCAAATTTTCGATGGCTGTACGCTCTCCTTGTGACAACAACCTGGCCTTACGTCCCCATAGACTTGCCAAAGAAACCAATAGGCGATAACATCTTATTGCTATATTATAAAGTGTTTTCATCATCTTGTTATTAATGGAAGATATTGCGTATTCGTTCTTTACGTTCCTCCTGTTTATTGAAATCTTGATTTATATAGGCTCTAACAACGAGTTGTTGTTGCCACCCCACTTTGCCTGAAGTAAAGTAAACATTTATTGAGGCCATACAGTTGACAAAGTGGTTACGAAAAATATAGCCATATAAGTCTACTCGGTCATACCACGATGCACTATAATAGGCATCACCTTGATATAGGGTATTGCCCAAATCTTTATAAAATGGTTGGGCTCCGGTACCTATATACAGCTTATTACGCACACCCAGAAAGCGCCACTCGGCTGTGAGATTGGAAACAAAAGCGTGCGAAACGACCCAATCGGTCACACCTCGCTGACGATCCATCGTTCCTAAATACCCACACTGTAACGACAACGAGTCTAACGGTGTATAATCTGTCAAGTTTACACCCACATACGGACGTAACATTATATTATCGGTTACGTGTGTAGACTGCTCTATTGGTTCGTTCTTGGCTCTGGCCAAATGATTAATCACTCCAGCACCACCTAGGTTTAACCAGGGCGTTACATTGAAACGACCCTGCAATACAATCATAAAAGCCTCTCGGGTGGTTTCTGTGGGCAGGCCTCGCCAATCGACCAAGGCTTCAACATACCCCCTATAACTACGATGCTGAAACAAAGCGCCTTGTATATTGGGGCTGAAATAGGCAAGTGAATCGGAGCATATAAAGTCATCAAGAGGTTCTATGAGTTGTGTTCGCGGGAAAATACCCATCGACATAGCAAACTTATGAGAGTCATATCGATAATATACAGTAGGTTTAAATCGGGCTTCCGACCACCTGCTATCTATCGGTTGCAACCACGTTACTCCTGCCATAATAGAATGATGCCCCATTCCCACACCAATAGTGGGTGCAAGACGTGTTGCAAATAGAGTTGCCGATGGGGTAACCTCATAAGCATACTCTCTATTATCGAAATAGGGTACAAACTCGGCACTCCACAACAATTTTTGCGCTGTGATACACGCTGTGCCTGACATAATCAGGCACAGCATAAGCATTAATATCCGAGTGAACGTTTTATACATCAACCCAATCGTTCTATGGCTTTGCGCAGACGCGCCACAGTCTCTTCACGACCCATAATCTCCGATATATCAAACATATGAGGGCCTTTGCAATATCCCACAACAGCCAAACGATATGCATTCATTACATTACCCATATGATAGCCTTTTTCGGTAATCCATCCGAGAACCACCTCTTCAGCTGCTTTTGATTCCATTGTAGGCAATTCCTCTATTATGGCAATGAGTTCTTCCATACGAGCAGCCATACCTTCATCCCAGCGTTTGCGCACCGATTTCTCTTCATACTCGGTAGGAGCTACGAAGAAGAATGCGGTTTGTTCCCACAACTCATTGACAAAGTTTATACGGCTCTTGACAAGCGACACAATACGTGTAAGTGTTTCTATATCGCACTTGTATCCTTTTCCCTCTACTATGGGCATAAACATTTCGGCTACCTCGCGGTCGCTACGCAATTGCAAATACTGATGGTTGAACCACTTCCCTTTCTCATAGTCAAATTTTGCACCACTTTTGCTACAACGATGCAAATCGAAAAGTTTGATAAGTTCGTCCATTGACATTATTTCCTGATCGTTACCGGGGTTCCAGCCCAACAGTGCCAAGAAATTCACTACCGCTTCGGGGAGATATCCTGCCTCACGATAGCCCGACGATACCTCACCACTCTTAGGATCGTGCCACTCCAAGGGGAATACCGGGAAACCAAGACGATCGCCATCACGCTTACTCAACTTGCCCTTTCCATCGGGTTTGAGCAACAAGGGCAAGTGTGCAAATCGAGGCATAGTATCCTCCCATCCAAATGCGCGATACAACAATACGTGCAAAGGAGCCGAAGGCAACCACTCTTCGCCACGTATTACGTGCGATACCTCCATCAGATGGTCATCTACAATGTTGGCCAAGTGATAGGTTGGCAGATTGTCGGCCGACTTATACAACACTTTATCATCGAGAATAGAAGAGTTGATAACAACCTCTCCTCTGATTATATCATTGACTTTTACATCCTCTCCGGGTTCTATCTTGAAACGTACCACATACTTCTCACCGGCAGCAATGGCAGCATTCACCTCATCGGCACTCATTGTAAGCGAATTGCGCATACTCATACGAGTAGAAGCGTCGTACTGGAAATTGGCTATTTCATTGCGTTTGGCATCCAACTCCTCCGGTGTGTCAAATGCTATATAACCTTTACCATTCTCCAACAATATATCTACATACTTACGATAGATATCCTTTCGTTCCGACTGACGATATGGGCCATAGTTACCACCATAACCTACACCTTCATCAAACTTGATACCCAACCATTCGAGTGCCTCCATAATATACTCTTCGGCACCGGGGACAAAACGTTGTGAATCGGTATCTTCGATACGAAATATCATATCCCCTCCGTGTTGGCGGGCATACAAGTAGTTATATAATGCTGTTCGCACACCACCTATGTGCAATGCTCCTGTGGGACTAGGTGCAAAACGCACCCTTACTTTGCGTTCTTCCATAATCTATATTGAATTTTTATTTTTTCAACAATATATTTTCTATTCGGGTGATACTTCACCATATAAACATACAAAAGTAGTGAAAATATTTGTACTGCAAGGTCATTACGTCGCAAATATTGGGATATGATATATTTTCCTAACATTGAAAGAGAGGGAACTCCAACCCACACTGCCGTAACATAATACAAATAGGGCAACCGATTTACCCAACCGGTTGCCCCAACAGATATCTGGATATTATATTATCTTACCACCTTATAAGAGTCTCCGTCTACCGTTACAATATATACACCGGCAGGAAGATTATTGAGGTCGATATTACCTTCGTATGCCTCAGCTACAACCACACCTTGCACATTGTAAACAGTGGCCTTGTTGTATTCACCACTTATATAAGCAGTACCATTGTTTACGTACACATTGTTGTTATTGACTTCGATTGTATTTACACCCTCAGTACCGTTGGTAACAAGCACTGCAGGGATTTGCAATGAAGCGCCAAAAGCTTGGAAAGAAGCCACAGCTATACCACCCAATACGCCACCGTCTCCGCTTGTTGCAAAGATTGTTGACATATAAGCACCATCTGTTTTATCCCAAGTGTATATTTCAGACAAGTCGGTCATTACACCGTTCTCATACTTCGCAGCCGAACCCATAAGGCTACTGCTACCATAAGCTACACCATTGTCATCGACACAGGCTAGCACTGTATAAGGAGCTGTAAATACTACCGATTCTTGATCCGATGTCCAAGTCCAGCCACTCAAATCAGTCATATTGGCCGAAGCTGCATAGAAACCTGCAAAATATTTACCGTTGGCACTTACTTGAGCAAAACCTTCGGCATCGAGATATTGATCTACACCGGTCTCTTCATATACTACCAGAGGGTCACGCAAACAAGTGAGTCGTTTCTCTTCGCCATTGATAATTACTGCTGCACTACGAGCACCGCTACCCCACTCTGCAAAACCGGTTAGGATAGTGCCATCATCCGACATACCTTTAACTACCCAACCATAAGGGCAATCGAGGGCATCTATACTTTCTTGGATATTCTCAAATGTATTAATCAAATCGTAGGCTTGAGTCTCCTCATTCCATTGCCACAAAGCCGGATAGATCTTGTAGATAAACTCATCGGTAATATAACCGCCAATAAATTTGGCATCGCCCGAGATGGCTGTAGCACAGCCATTCATATCGTCGGCATCACCCACACCGGGTGTCAACATTGACTCGGCACGAATGATGGGAAGTGATTTCCACTCGCCATTTTTATAATAACCGGGACGTGATGCAACAGCACCATCTTGACCGGGTATCTCTACCCAATAGTTACCTACAAATGTACCATCATTCGACACGTCCATAAGCATTGAAGCCAATTCGACTTCTTCAAAAGCACCAGTAGAGCGAGTCCAGATAAAAGCACAAGATCCTAGGAAATCGTCATATCCGGCAGCATATTCGCCATTTTCCGACACACCATAGATTGTTCCAAAAATACCTTCACCGGTTAATGATTCAAATTCAGCGATGTAGAGTGTAGCTTGTTGCAAGTCTTGTGCAACAGCAGAGCCCATCATCAAGCAGACACAGAAAGAAAGTAATAATTTTTTCATATTGTTGTTTTAGGTTAATAATTATCAATGGTATACAAATAATGCATCCTTATAAAAACGTGCAAATTTACTACATAAAAAGGAACTGAAAAAATATTTTTCAATTATTTATGCTTTTATTTACCAAATGCTATATGCGACAACATCACCTCGGCCATAGCCCTATTGCCCATTATATCGTACACCATAGATGCACATCGGAAACACAGGCAGTCTATCAAAAGAGGATGCAGATTATACTCCTCGGGCTTTACATCAGCAACATACACCACCAACAACGATTGTATATGATGTTGTGTGAGCGATTGAGGCAAAGAAAAATAGTCAATTCTTGACACACCGGCCTCACCGGCACACCATACGGCCACCGGCTTGTTAGCTCCGGCACTAGTGTAACGACTATATTGCATTCGACTCAATGGGTGGTTCTCGTCAAGAAATTGAGTTACAGGAATAGACCAACCCTCCATCTGCAACGAGATAGGACGCAACACCTCGGGCAACAAATAGATTGTACCCGACCCGTCTGAATGTCTGACCGGCACGAAAGAACGGCTCATATCTTCTATGGGCAATATCTTAACAGGGGCTGTAAGCAACAATAATCGCAACTGTTCCTCTATTACACCATCAATATATCTATCGATACTAAGACCTTGTTTTTGTTCAAAGGAGGACTCCCATTGAAGAGGAAGTTCTTCCATCAACAACTTGACTCTTGTTATTATTTCACTGCGACTTATCTTCATAAAACTTATATCTTAATACAGCCTGCAAGATGATTGCTTGCAGGCTGTTCGATTATAGGATATTAAACCTTATTGATACCAACCACTCGCATATGTGCCGATGGATAACGCAATGTCATACAGCTTGCTTCGGTAAGTACCAATGCATCGGTATTACGAATACCGGCTTTCTTCAGGTCAATGGCTTGCGAGCCAAATGGCACGTGCGACCACTTCTGTATATACTCGGGATCAAAAATCAATCCATTGTCAGCCATACCACAATCATCAAAAACCTCGGAGTGCAGTACATAGAGTTTTCCAAATTTCGACACCAACTCATTGAAGTCCAATCCCCATTTGGTCACAGAGCTATCGCCACTGAGTGTTCTATAAGCCTCCAG
Source organism: uncultured Porphyromonadaceae bacterium (assembly GCA_937891845.1). Taxonomy (GTDB): domain Bacteria; phylum Bacteroidota; class Bacteroidia; order Bacteroidales; family Barnesiellaceae_A; genus Barnesiella_A. Next base: position 21,254 of record CALATP010000028.1, read on the forward strand.
TTTATTGAGGCGACTGATAAACTGGGAACCTGCCACAAGCACTTTGCGCTTGTTACCGGCATTACCAGTGAAACACGTCTGCATCATATCTACTAGCAAGTCGTGTGTCCAATCTTCGTTAATGTTATATTGAAACTCCTTACCCGCTTGCCACCAAATACCACCTGTAAGACTCACATTCTCCTTCTTTTGAGGGTCATAAATAGTGTTTTTAACACCAAACAAGAAACTCTTTTCCATACCCAATCGCATATCATAAATGGCAGCCTCTTCTTGGTCAGAAAAGTTCCACTCCACTTCTTTGTTGGCTATCTTCAAGAGGGTCGATTGCTCTATTTGCATCTTGAAAATCTGACAATAATTCTGCGCCTTGACAGGCAAAGCCTCAAATTGGGCAGTTTGCACATCGAGCTCGGTAGCAGCTCGACCCATTCTCACCAGAGTCAATCCTCCGTAGACCGTCGGCACACAATTTTCCACACTGCCTATTTTCTTTCCGTTGACAGCCGACACCAACAATCGTCCGGTATCCAAGTCCTTACCCAACACATACAATATCAGAGCCGAGGATGCTTGCGTAACGCCATCACTTTCATAACCCTGCACGCCCTTCACCATTATCGTATCGGATACCTCAAACATACTATTGTCTATCACATCGAGCGATGCACGGGTATGATTACTTGATACGACAACCTCTTCAGGCTCATAATACGAAGAATTCATCTTGGTTGTTGTAGGTTTGGTATCGACCGAATAGTAATCTACTATCATCGAACCCGATTTACGAGCTCCCGCATAACGTGATATTTGATCGATGGGGGTCGACATAGGACGTATCTTTACAATACGATTGTCTATCTCATTTCGCAACAACGAAGGGGAATTTTCGTCTACATTGGCCAGTGTTGCCGGCTCATTAGAGAGAATTTTACCACCTGTCACACCGGGTATCACAGCTGCCAAAACCATCGTCGATGTTTCGGCACATCCCGAGAGACATAACAATATCACTAGCAGCAACAACGATAGTGCTGCAATAGAATAAATACGCAACTTTGTACTTGAAATTTTCTTCATAATATTATTGTATTATTTATCAATTGGTTATACAAAAACTCAATATTCTCTTTTACATTTTTCGATATGGAACTTCTTAATAGAGGCTGGCTAAAGAAAAGTGCGATGCCCGAGAAATTTTTTTATTAATACCTCTATCACACGAAGCAATCATTACATATCCCACACACTGCGACGACGGTGGCGACGACCGGCACCCTCTTTCTCTCCACTGTTTTTGTTGGTGATGGCTGGTAACGAATCGCCAACAGCATCTCGACGCTCCAATTTAATGCGGCTGTTACGACCCTTTACCTCTGCTACGTGTTCGGCGCAAGCCAAGTCATCATTGTAGCGCAAGCCCTTGTACAACAACTCCAACACATCTTCACTCAAATCACCTAAAAAGACGTGCTGACACACGTGAAATACACGATCAAGATAATCTTCCATATCCTCTTCACTCATCTGCTTGCCTCGCATAAACCGCTCTATCGAACGAGCACTCTTTTCTACACTACGCGACATAGCAGCTTCCATCTCGGTAAAAGCACGATGACGCTCGACATACTCATCGTTGGCACGACGCAGAGCCTGCAACTTCTCTTTGTCGCCACAGCCATCGAGTAGCTCTTTGCCGAAATAGCGAACACAAGCAACCACTGCATCTTCACCCTCGGCAACATCAGAGATAAAGGCTCCCATACGCGGGTTGCTATACATCAATTGAGTGAGACGATTGTGGTCGGCCAACAACTTTTCATAATTGTCATTGATTGTTGTTTCATACTCATCAAGAGCATCATAAAAATCGTTTTCACTCTCATAGTTACGTTCCGGGTAATGTTCCAAAACACGACGCACGAGACGTTCTAGCGATGGACGGAACTGCGTTTCTCTTTTTTCTTCTTTTTTACTCATAATCTATATCTTTTGGAGTGTGCCTTATGGCACTGCAAAGAAACTTCTCAAACACGCCCTAGTGATGCGATAGAATGAAAATGACATCTCTACTCAAAAAAAATTTACTCCGATGACGCTTGTATGAGAGAAAAGCCTTAACTTTGACCAAAACCAATCTTGAATTATTAACCTCTAACAAAAAATACTATGTTTTCAGCACAAACTTATGCCGAGCGTCGAGCTCGCCTACGCCGTATGGTAGGTAAGGGTATCATTATCCTCAATGGTAACCTCGACACAGCCATCAATGCTCCCGAAAATGCTATGGCATTTCGTCAAGAATCGTCTTTCTTATACTATTTTGGCCTTGATGTAGCACGCTTGGTGGGTGTAATCGACTGCGAGAATGACTGCGACACTCTATACGGCAATGAAGTAACCATCGACGAGATGATATGGACAGGTCCGCTCCCATCTATGGCCGAGCAAGCTGCCACTGTGGGTGTTACTCGTACAGCCCCCCTCAACAAAGTGGCCGATGTAGTGGCCGAAGCCCGTCGACTAGGTCGCACTATACATTACTTGCCTCAGTTCCGTGGTATGGAGTTGATTTATATGTCTACCTTGCTAGACATTCCTGCTCAACGTGTCAACGACACAGCGTCGCACGACCTTATGGCTGCCATCACCGAGATGCGTGAAATAAAGACTGATGAAGAAATAGAAGTGATGGAACGCGCCTTTGAGGTGGGTTATAAAATGCACACAACAGCTATGCGTATGTGTCGTGAGGGTGTTATCGAACGCGAAATTATCGGTGCCATCAACGGTATTGCTATGCAACACGGATGGGGTTGGTCGTTCTATTCGCACGTAACACAACACGGTGAGATCCTCCACAACTTTGGTTGCGACTATGCGCTACAAAATGGCAAGCTACTATTGGTCGATGCCGGAGCCGAACTTGCAGGCGGCTACTGTTCGGATCACACCCGCACCTATCCCGTAAGTGGCAAGTTTACCACCAAGCAACGCGAGATTTACGACATCGTACTTCGCGCTCACGACCACGTTCTCGACATAGCCCGTCCTATGCGATATATGGATCTTCACAACGCATCACTCCTATCTATGGCTCGCGACCTCACCGACCTAGGCCTGCTCAAAGGCAATCCCGAGGAAGCTGTCGCTGCCGGAGCAATGTTTATGCTTATGCCACACGGGTTGGGTCACGGTATGGGTATCGACGTACACGACTGCGAGGCCATTGGCGAGCGCGGAAATGTATACAACTTCGACTTCTCTCGCTTTGCACCCCGCGCCGCCGAGTTGGCGTGCTGCACCTACCGTAGCACTTGGCAACTCCGCCCCGGTGTTGTTATGAGCGACGAGCCCGGCATCTACTTCATCCCCGCCCTCATCGAGCAATGGAAGAAAGAAGGCAAGTGTCGTGAATTTATCAACTACGACCGATTGGCCGACTACTACGACTTCGGAGGTATACGCATCGAGGACGACCTCATCATCACCGAAAACGGTTGTCGTTGCATAGGCGGTGACAAGCACATCCCCATTACAGTAGAAGAACTCGAAGCCATCGTAGGTAAAGATTGAAAAAGCTCTCCCGCCACCACGTGGTGGCAGGAGTCTTCCAATAGACTATTCATTTAGTATTTTATCCTTCAACCGATACTCTCTCTAGAAAATACCCCACTTCACACCGGTGGGGTATTTTTGTGGCTGTTTCGCGCTATCACATTGATATTCCATATTTTTTTGTACCTTTGCGACTCATTTGCGCGCGTGTGAGTATCTGCGCGCCAGGGACAATAGGTAAACAAGATTAAGCACCACTATAACTATCTATAAATGAAAGTATTGAAATTTGGTGGAACCTCAGTAGGTTCGATTGAGAGTATCAAGAACGTAAAAATGATTGTCGAGCAATGCGACGAGAGCGTTATCGTCGTTGTTTCGGCTTTGGGCGGTATTACCGACAAACTGATTGCTACGGCCAATATGGCTTGCAACGGAGAAACCGAGTATAAGGATAGCTTGCAGCAAATACGCGATCGCCACGCAGATGTGATAGCAGGTGTAGTGCCGGTGCAATACCGCAACGACGTAGAGTCTCGCATCAACGAAATGCTTGACGAACTTACCAACATATATCAAGGTGTATTTCTCATCAAGGATCTCTCATCAAAGACTCTCGACACGATTGTGAGCTACGGTGAGCGATTATCTTCTACCATACTGAGCCGTGTGATTGAGGGTATTACACTCTTCGACTCACGCTCATTCATCAAGACCGAAACACAGTTCAACAAACATATTGTCGACTTTGAAGTAACAAACAGCCTTATTGCCGAGACCTTTGCCCAACAACCGCTCCGTTCATTGGTGCCGGGTTTTATATCGAGTGACCTCGCAACAGGCGACACGACCAACTTGGGTCGTGGTGGATCGGACTATACTGCCGCCATTCTTGCAGCCGCCTTGGATGCCAATCGATTGGAAATATGGACCGATGTTGATGGTTTTATGACAGCCGACCCGCGGGTCATAACCTCGGCTTATGTGATAGACCGACTTTCTTTCACCGAAGCAATGGAGTTGTGCAATTTCGGTGCCAAGGTTATCTATCCCCCTACAATCTATCCCGTATACCACAAGAACATACCCATTGTTATCAAAAACACATTCAACCCTTCGGCTCCGGGTACATTCATCAGCAATGACAACAACCCCAATAGCAAGACCATCAAGGGTATATCTTCTATCAACGATACGTGTCTTATCACTGTTACCGGTTTGGGTATGGTTGGAGTCGTTGGTGTCAACTCTCGTATATTCAACTCGTTGGCTCAATCGGGCGTAAGCGTTTTTATGGTATCGCAAGCCTCATCGGAGAACAGCACCTCGTTTGCGGTAAGAAATGCCGATGCCGAACTTGCTGTGAAAGTACTCAACAAAGAGTTTGCCACCGAAATAGAACAAGGCGAGATGAGCCCGGCTCGTGCCGAACGCGAACTGGCTACAGTGGCTATCGTAGGAGAAAATATGAAACAAGCTCCCGGCATTGCAGGTAAACTATTCAGCACATTGGGTCGTAGCGGTATCAACACCATTGCTTGCGCGCAAGGTGCGCAAAAAATGAACATATCTATTGTTATAAAATCGTGCGACCTGCGCAAAGCCCTTAATGCCATTCACGACTCATTTTTCCTTTCCAGTTCTCAAGTACTCAACCTGTTTGTTGTAGGCATTGGAAATGTAGGTGGCGACCTTCTGGCGCAAATAGCCAAACAACAAGAAAATCTACTTCAAAACAAGGCTCTGTGCCTGCGAGTAGTAGGTATTGCCAACTCTCGCAAGTGCATATTCAACCGCGATGGTATTAACCTATCGACCTACCGAGAGCAACTTGAAGCATCGGATATCGTATCATCTCCGGCCTTCTTTAAGGAAGAGATTTTCCGAATGAATATGTTCAACTCGGTATTTGTCGACTGTACCGACAGTAGTGATGTAGCGGCTCAATACTACGACCTACTATCGCACAATATTTCGGTAGTTGCTGCCAACAAGATAGCCGCAGCAAGTAATTACAACAACTACGTTATGCTCAAAGAAACAGCCAACGCACGCGACGTGAAGTTCCTCTTCGAGACCAACGTAGGGGCGGGCCTACCCATTATCAACACCATCAATGCACTCACCAACAGTGGCGACCGCATACTTCGTATCGAAGCCGTACTATCGGGCACTCTCAACTATATCTTCAACATCATCAGCGAAGATGTTACATTGAGCCGTGCTATCGAAATGGCGCAAGAGGCTCGCATCAGTGAACCCGATCCTCGCGTCGACCTCAGCGGAAAAGATGTTTTGCGCAAACTCGTTATCTTGGCTCGAGAAGCCGGATATGCCATTGAACAAGAAGATGTAGAGCTTAAATACTTCATCCCTCAAGAGTATTTTACCAGCGACCTTGACACTTTCAAGCAGAAGGTAAAGGAGTTGGACAACGAGTTTGAAACAATGCGCAAACAAGTAGCTTCAGAGGGTAAGCACTTACGATTTGTTGCCAGCCTCATCAACGGTAAGGCCTCAATCGGTCTACAAGCTGTCGACAATCAACATCCGCTATACCAACTTGAGGGCAGCAACAACGTCATACTCATCTCTACCGAACGCTATCGCGAGTATCCAATGATTATCAAGGGGTACGGTGCGGGAGCCAGCGTAACAGCGGCTGGCGTATTTGCCGATATTATTAGTATTGCCAACATTCGATGATTATGAAACGACTAGGTTATCTCGTTATTTTCACTATCGCTATACTGCTTGTTGGTTGTTCCCAACACAATCAATACCGCGAAATGGTATGTTATGAGCTACATACTCCCTACTCGGTAAAGTACGAAGCCAACGAAACTTACGATAGCGAAATACGCGAAATAATGCAAAACTACTATCACGCCATCAACCCATTTGACTCTACATCTATCATATCGCACGTCAATCGCAACGAAGATATTGTGTTGGATAGTATCTTTGTCAAGGTATTCAACACTGCAATGGTCGTAGCCGAAACCACCAACGGAGCATTAGATGTAACCTGCGCACCATATATCAATGCGTGGGGATTTGGTTTCAAGACCGATAGCACCACTGTCACACAAGAGTTGATAGACAGTTTGCAACAGTTTGTCGGGTATAAAAAGGTACAATTACAAGAAGGGCGTATCACCAAACAAGACCCGCGCCTCTTACTCAATTTCTCGGCACTGGGAGATGGTTGTGCTTGCGATCTCATTGGCTCATTGTTGGAAAGTCACGGAGTAAAAAACTATATGGTAGAAGTTGGTGGAGAAGTGCGCACCGGTGGAGTCAATCCACAAGGGCAAGCTTGGCGCATAGGCATAGTGACTCCCGAGGATGATCCTACGGGCAACAATCATAATCTGCAAGCCATAGCTCATCTCAATGGCAACTACGGATTGGCCACCAGCGGCAACTATCGCAACTTCTACGTACACAATGGACGCAAATACGGTCATACAATCGACCCGACAACCGGCTATCCCGCCCAACAAGACGTACTCAGTGCTACTGTTATTGCTCCCACATCAATGCTTGCCGATGCTTATGCAACGGCCATTATGGTAATGGGACGTCAACGAGCAAAATCTCTTGCCCAACAACACCCCGAACTGGCCTATTACCTTATATATATAGACAGCAACGATTCTATTCGCACCGAACATTCAACTACATTCAATAAGTTTTTGAATGATAACAATGTTCACTAACACTGTCGCACCGATATTTATCAAGTGACATATAAGGGTGTAATTTCCACCGATGATTTTATCATTCATACAAAGAAAAAGTACTATATTTGTAGAACTATATAAATACAAGTATAATGGAATTAGAAGAGATAATGAGAGAACCGTGGGCTCCATCCGCCGAAACCGTTGAATTGGTGAAATCATTATGTGAACCTGTCAGCTACAATAAAGGTGCGCTACTAGTAGAACAAGGCAAGCGGAGCTACCACTTTTATATCATTAAGGAGGGTTTGTGTCGCTCGTTCTATACCGGAGAAAAATATGAAGACACCAATCTTTTTGCCAAAGATGGAGATATTATAGGCTCTATATCGGCTTACTTCAGCAACGATGTTGCTCGTTTTTCCATTGAAACACTTACTCCCACCGATGCACTCATTCTCTCATTTGACAAGCTACGCAAAGCAATTGCCGACAATGTCGAGCTTTCGGCTTGGATTAGAGACTTACTGTTTGGTCAGTTAAATGCACTAGAATTGCGATATTCATACCGTAGCGGACGCGGTGATGCTCTATTCCGTTATCACAAACTACTGGAAAAATGGCCTCATAAGCGCATCAATGACATTCCTCTCAAATATATTGCCCAATATCTTCAAATCACACCACAGATGCTATGCAAGATAAGACGTAAGCATCTGGGAATGGAATAATTAACACTACATTTTAAAAAGCGACTGTGTCAAAATAATAAAAATTTGGCACAGTCGCTTCCGTTTGGCTCAACACCGGTATTCCATCGCCTTTTCACAACTATTAAATTTGCTATATTTTTCACCACAAATGCAACCAATGTTATTTATGAAAATATTTTAATTGCAAATAACCAAAAAATAGCTTTATTTGCGACAATTATATTAAAATCAAAAGACAGTTAATAATATTAATTCAAATTTTATTGATTATGAAAAAGTCTAGACCCAAGAAAGTATCAAGAAAAACGATACTACTATTTCTAGTCGCACTACTATTGCCATGTACAGTATGGGCAGTAATAGAGAATAATGTGTTCAATAACGTGATGGATTATTACATTACAAAAGATAAAGTATCTAAGGAGATACCGCACTACGAAATTCCTTTCAGAACACAAACAAACGATCAATCAACAACAGATGAGACTGTCCCCACAATATATGGATCGCTCATTTACCAATATGGATGGGAAAATATGACCGAAAGCGATATTCCATACGGCATATATTCATTCCCTGCACAAAATAACACTTCTATAACTCAAATCGCTACCACAACAAGCCCCATTACCGGCACATTGGTCGAGGATGAGTATTTAACAATTTCAAGAACCTTGACTAGTTATGGTGGTATAGAGTCTATTACATTACGCACCTATAACACCGGTTCTTGGGATATTACTTCTGAAGTAAGTCTGCTCCCCAACTGGCAATATCTGCCTCTCATTATCACATACGACAGAACCGACCAATATATTTATGCATTGGGTTACAGTGACGATTGGTCTAAACACGTTTTGGCTACATTAGACCCATCATCAGGCGAACTTACAACAGTGGCAACACTAGGTACAGTTGGTGAAATGCCCAATATATTCACTATGTCGGCTACCGACAAAGGCGGCATCTTTGCTATTTGTTCCGATGGCAACCTTTATAAGATTGACAAAGCAACCGGCACAATGACTGCTGTTGGCAATACTGGTTTTATACCCTCGGCTTTACAATCTACCGTATATGATTATGAAACCGGCACACTATATTGGGCTGCATCATTCTCTACCGGAGAAAGTAAATTATGCACTGTCGACCTCACTACCGGAGCAGCTACCATCATTAGCAACTTTGACAACTATGAAGAGTTTGTTGGCTTGTTCATTATGGAAAACAACTATAACGAAGATGCTCCACAACAAGTTGAGGCTGCTTTCAACTTCCTATCACCGGGTTCTCTGCAAGGCACTCTCAGTTTCACAGCCCCTTCAAAGACTATGTCGGGAAAAGAAATTACAGAAGACTTATACATCTCTATCAAAGTTGACGATACCGAAGTTAAGAGCTTAAAAGCACAACCCGGTAGCAACAACACCGAAACCCTCACACTGACCGAAGGCGCTCACTTGATAGCTATCGAGGCATCAAATAATCAAGACAACACCACCTCAACATATATCAATGTTTATGCAGGAATAGATATTCCAACAGCTGTAAAGAATATTGTACTGGAAATATCGGAACAAGGTGTCGCAAAACTCACTTGGGACAATGTTACAGAAGGTATTCACAACGGATATTTACCCACCGACAGGCTACGTTATCGCGTAACACGCTGTGATGGTACAATTGCGGCCAATGACTTGGCTACAAACTCTTTCAGCGAGCAGCTACAACCGGTTATTAAGAAATATTATTACTCTATCACCCCCTACATAAACGATAAAGAAGGTGAAACCAATGCATCGAATTTTGTGACATACGGTGATTATTACGAAATACCTTATTTCTGTGATTTTGAAAACCACGACGAAATTCTACAACAATACACTTTCATCAACGCCAATAACGACTACAACACTTGGTCGTGCGAAAACAATTGGGATGAAAATGGATATGTGCTCAATTACTATTGTAACTGGTCGGGTAGTGCCAATGACTATGCCATCACTCCTGAAATTTCATTCAAAAAGGAGACGTTATACAAACTTTCTTTCAAGCACACAACCAATAATGAATGGAACAATTACACCAATAAGGTAAGAGTTCTGGCCGGTCTGAAACCCGAGATAGATGCGCTCAACATCGCTATTGCCGACTTTGTAGATATTAACAACGAAAATGAGACTGTCGAAGCTATCTTCACGCTTCCCGATAGCGACAAATATTACATTGCTTTCCAAATTTATAGCGATGCAGCTCAAAGTACATTCTGGATTAACGACATAAGTATCGAAGAGTTGGGCTCGGCTATGATACCGGCAGCAGTAAGCTACCAAATGACAGCTATAAATACCGAACCCGAGAAGATTGAATTTGAGTGTACAATGCCCACCCTCACAGCTTGTGGAACTGAATTGACCTCTCTCACATCTTTCAATATTTATAAAGGCAACGAAGAAACACCTTGTCACACCATTCAAAACCCCGTACCGGGAAAAGTTTATACGTGGGTAGACAATAATCCTACTCTTGGATTGGCTTATTACAATGTCACTGCCACCAACCAATATGGAGAAAGTCTCGATGCCGTGCAAAATATCTTTGTAGGAGGCTATACAACACCATATATCGAGACATTTGACAACCGTACAAACTTCGAATTCTTTACCATCATCAACAACAATGAAGATGAGATGACTTGGAAATATTCAGATGGCATAGTACGATATGAATATAACGTGAGCAAAGCGGCCGATGACTGGCTCATTACTCCCAATATAAAACTGAAATCGGATCGTGTTTACAAGATTTCATTTACCGGAAAATCTACTCCTTGGAGTACCGAAAACCTCAGTATGAGCATCGGTAATGATTACAATACAAGCAATTACCAATTACTTGTCGACCTTAAAGACTGGTCGGTCGGTGAGAATGAGACTCACTATGCCTATTACACACCCTCAGCCAATGGAATATATCATATAGGACTATATGCGTACAGCAAAAAGGCACAAAACAGCATAGAAATCGACGAACTTCAAGTAATTGATGCATTCTCGGTAAATGCCCCCAACCGAGTTGAAAATCTTGAAATCAACCCCGATGAACAAGGCCTTTTAAAGACCACCATTTCATTTACAGCCCCCAGCACCAATGCTAGCGGTGATGCCCTGGAAAGCATATCAAAAATTGATATTTTCCGTAACGATGAAGTTGAGCCCATACACACTATATCAACTCCCAAACCGGGCGATAAACTCACCTATATAGATGAAGGTGCTACCGAAGGGTTCAATACATACCGTATCATTGCAGCAAACGATGAAGGCTATGGTATGGATTACACAATGACAGTATTCGTGGGATACGATGTACCTGATATTGTCGAAAACTTCACAATAAAGAGTGACAAAGACAATGCCAACACCATTATATCTTGGGAAGCTCCGTTGCGCGGTCAAAATGGTGGTGTTATCAATAAATCAACACTGACATATACATTATACCGCGAAGAAAACTATATCTTCAATGAAATAGCAACCAATATTACCGAACTCACCTTTGTCGACAACTTCAATTTCACAGACAAGCAACAAACCTTCCGTTATGCCATTAAGGCTAATACAACAGAAGGTACCAGCCCCGAGCTACAAGGTAGTGTAATACTGGGTAAATTATATACCGTACCGTTTAACGAGTCATTCGCCAATATGCAATATTACACCAATCCGTGGAATGCTACCCAACTCACAGGATACAATTGCTCTTGGGGCGTAACAGACTACGAATACAACAAAGGTATATATCCGCTTGACGGTGACAAAGGTATGCTGAAATTCTACAAATGGAATAATGATGACGAAATTGCCAAAGGCGAAATTATATCTCCCAAAGTCTCTCTTACCGACGCCATCAATCCATATCTTTCATTCTACATTTACCATTTTGCCAATGTAGATGCTAAGAACATCATTACCCCCTACATCACTGTCGACGACAATGAAAAACTACCTCTTGGCGAACCTATCAAAATAGAAGCCTCCGAGGATGGTTGGGTCAAATACAGCTACTCACTCAAGGACTACACCAACGCAAACTTTATATATATTACGCTCCTCGGCGAATTATCTGAATACGAAGCTTACATTCTCATAGATAAATTTGCGATTGATGATGTACTTGATCACAACCTTACTATTGCTTCTTTTACCGGAAGCGAACTGATAAACCTTGAAGGTGGTTGCTATACGGTAGAAGTTATGAACAAAGGCACCAACATCGCAACAAACTATGATGTGATGCTATACTGCAACGATATTGAGGTAGCGACCCAACACGGTAGCGAGTTACTATCCGACTCTACACAAATCTTCACATTCGACATCGAAGCCCCAACTATCGTCGATGCAGGAAAAGTAAGAAAATATTATGCAGCTATAGCTTATGATGCCGATATGAAGAATGTAGACAACGTGAGTGACACCATAACAGCCACAGTATACGCTCCGCCATATCCTGCTATCGATAATCTAGAGGCTACAACACAAGGTGACGATGCAGTCCTCACTTGGGGCGCACCTGAATTGATTTATTACACCCCAATAAGCGACGGTTTTGAAGACTACAATCTTTTCGCCATAGATAACATTGGCTATTGGACTCTTACCGATGTCGACCAACAACGTACCGTTTCGCCCAGATATGGTGTTACTTTTGAAAACTGCTTTGCCCCCAAAGCTTGGCAAGTGATAGACCCTCAACGTATAAATCTTTACGGAACAGATGTTGCTCCACACACAGGAAGCAAGTGTCTCTTTAGTATGCAGTCGGATGGTAGTCGTATCGATGGCACAACCGCCGATGTATGCAATGATGACTGGCTCATCTCAGAGGAAATTGTTGGCGGCACCGAACTACGGTTCTGGGCAATGCAACCCACATCCAACTATGGTGGAAATGAGAAATTTGAAGTATTATACTCGTCAACCGATACGGCTGTAAGCAGTTTCATCCTCATTGAAGAAGTAGAACTATCCAATATGGCTACTTGGAACGAATATGTTTACACACTGCCCGAGGATGCCAAATACTTTGCAATCAGACACACACTATCATTCTTTGGTCTGTGGCTAGACGATATTACATTCTATCCTCGACGTACATACCTCGACCTCACTGTCATCAATTATAACATTTATAAAGACGGTGAAAAAATAGGGGAATCGGAAACTACAACATACACCGATCCCGACATCAAGCCGGGTACATACACATACGCTGTATCGTCAACATTCGATTTGGGTGAATCAGTCTTATCGAATGAGGTAAGTGTAAAGATAAGTGCTGCGATAGATGAAACAGAAAACAACCCGACACGCATCTACAGCAACAATGGATATATCGTTGTTGAGAGTGACAATAGCGTAGCAGTTACCATATATCAGAATGATGGCAAGATACTATACAATAAGTCTAATGTAGAAAACATTATGATACCTGTCAGCAAAGGCATCTACATTGTCAAGGCAGGAAACCTCATCAGTAAAGTATCGGTCAGATAGTATAATATAAAAAACTGAATAGGTTAAAATCACCGAGGGCGTATCAAGGCAGAATCCTGATACGTCCTCTTTTAGTACGTATACATCGACAAGAAGATTGCAGACATTAAGATGCCGGCTAAAGACGTTTTCGATGGCACCATCGGCAGGAAGGTTCTACCTAGAGCAACGAAGTAGTTTGCTGACTATTCACTATGTCTTTATGTTTTATGTAAAACACTCACAATTTGCACAATAATACAACATCAAAAACAACGATGACAAAAAAATATTTGTGTAAAAATTTGGTAGCGAATAAGAAAAGCAGTAATTTTGTGCGCTGATTCTGATTTCGGGCTCAAAAAGAGTTGTCACGAAGACACCGCCCGGCAGAGATAACCTGAAAGATTAATAATTAAAATGTACGTAATCGTAGAAATTCAGGGACAACAATTCAAAGTCGAAAATGGCAAGAAATTGTTCGTTCATTACTTGGGTGCTGAGCACGGTGCTGTACTCGAGTTTGACAAAGTCCTCTTGGTAGACAAAGACGGTGATGTAACCGTAGGTGCTCCTACCGTAGCAGGCGCAAAAGTAGTATGTGAAGTAGTTTCGCCCGACGGCAACTATGGCAAACCCGGTCTTGTTAAGGGTGAGCGCATTCTTGTCTTCAAGAAGAAACGTCGCAAAGGTTACCGTCGCTTGAACGGTCACCGTCAATGCTTCACCGAAGTGTTAGTTAAAGAAATAGTTGCTTAACCTTAAAATTGTAGAAAAATGGCACATAAGAAAGGTGTAGGTAGTTCTAAGAACGGTCGTGAGTCACATAGCAAACGACTCGGCGTTAAGGTTTACGGTGGTCAAATTGCAAAAGCCGGCAACATTTTGGTTCGTCAAAGAGGTACAGTTCACCATCCCGGTGAGAACGTAGGTTTGGGTAAAGACCACACCCTCTTCGCTCTCGTTGATGGTACAGTTATCTTCCGCAAAAGAAAAGACAACCGTTCGTATGTATCGGTTGAACCTTTGAACTAATCGGAAACGATACTTCGCAAAATATACAGCAGTGCATCATTGATGTGCTGCTGTTGTTTTATATACCAGGCCTACCCTCTTCAACACCATTTTTATCATATCGAACGATGGCATAAAAACTTTCTCTCCTACAATCTATGTTTTAGCAAAAATTTTCCTTAATTTTGTAATCAAATCAATACATCAACAATGAGTCAAAATTCATTACTCGATAAACTGAAAGACCTACAGTTGCGATTTGAGGAAGTTGGTACTCTCATTACCGACCCGGCTGTTATTGCCGACCAACGCCGATACGTAAAACTGACTAAGGAATATAGTGACCTCGAAAAAATAAACAAAGCCACTATCCGATATGAAGGTCTGCTCAACTCAATAACCGAAGCTCGAGAAATTCTCGATACAGAAAACGACCCAGAGATGCGCGAAATGGCCAAAGAAGAGCTAGACACCTGCTCATCTCAGATACCCGATATGGAAGAAGAAATAAAACTTCTCCTTGTTCCGGCCGATCCAGAAGACAGCAAAAATGCCATTGTCGAGATTCGTGGCGGAACCGGTGGCGATGAAGCTGCAATCTTTGCCGGAGACCTATTCCGTATGTACTCGAAATATTGCGAAACCAAAGGTTGGAACCTCAGCGTATCAAGCTACAACGAAGGAACATCGGGCGGATATAAAGAAATAATATTTGCCGTAAGCGGTGATAACGTTTACGGAACAATGAAGTACGAGAGTGGGGTACACCGCGTACAACGTGTACCAGCTACCGAAACACAAGGCCGCGTACACACATCTGCTGCAACGGTAGCCGTACTGCCCGAAGCCGAGGAGTTTGATGTCGAAATCAATGAGGGAGAAATCAAGTGGGACACATTCCGTTCTGGAGGTGCCGGTGGTCAGAATGTAAACAAAGTAGAGTCCGGAGTGCGACTTCGCTACGTATGGCGCAACCCCAATACTGGTGTTTCGGAAGAAATCCTTATTGAATGTACCGAAACTCGCGACCAACCCAAGAACAAAGAGCGCGCACTATCTCGTCTGCGTACATTCATTTACGATAAAGAACACCAAAAATATATCGACGATATTGCCGCCCGTCGCAAGACAATGGTTTCGACAGGCGACCGTAGTGCCAAGATACGAACATACAACTATCCACAAGGTCGCATCACCGACCACCGCATCGGCTACACCATATACAACCTGCCGGCCTTTATGGATGGTGACATTCAAGACTGTATAGACCACCTTATTGTGGCCGAAAATGCCGAAAGACTGAAAGAAAGCGAATTATAACATTTCAAAAACTATATAACAATACCATATTATGAACCGCAAAGAACTCTTAGAGAACATACGTCGCAAGAAATCATTTCTATGTGTAGGTCTTGACACCGACATTCGCAAAATTCCGGCTCACCTGCAAGGTAGAGAAGATGCCATCTTTGCATTCAACAAAGCCATTATAGACGCAACTGCCGACTTGTGTATCGCATACAAGCCCAATTTGGCATTCTATGAGAGCTTAGGACTGGCCGGATGGCAAGCTTTTGAAGACACAGTACGCTATATCAGAACCAACTATCCTGATATGCTCATTATTGCCGATGCAAAACGCGGTGACATTGGAAACACCAGCGAAATGTATGCACGCAGTTTCTTCGAGCACCTAGACATTCACGCTGTTACAGTAGCCCCATATATGGGAGAAGATAGTGTCAAGCCATTTCTCAATTACGACAACCGATGGGTCATTGTTTTGGGGCTTACCTCTAACAAAGGCTCGCACGACTTCCAACTCACAGCCGATGCCAACGGAGAAAGACTCTTTGAAAAAGTACTGCGCGTAGCTCAAACTTGGGGTACTACCGACAATATGATGTTTGTAGTTGGCGCAACACAAGGTTCGCTATTTGAGGACATACGTCGAGTAGCTCCCGACCACTTCCTACTAGTACCCGGTGTAGGAGCACAAGGCGGAAGCCTCAGTGAAGTAGCGAAATATGGCCTCAACGACCATTGCGGACTCATTGTCAACTCTTCTCGACAAATCATATATGCCGATAGTAGTGAAAATTTTGCCAATGCTGCACGCACTCAAGCACTAGCTGTACAACAAGAAATGGAACAAATTCTCAAAGAAAGAAACATATTACTATAAACCCTTTAAATCAATATTATTATGAAAAGTGTAAAAGAAACAAGAACAGAAAAAAACCTTCTTACATCATTTGCCGGAGAGAGTCAAGCACGTATGCGATACACATACTTCGCCAGCGCAGCCAAGAAAGAAGGATATGAACAAATAGCCGCTATATTTGAAGAAACAGCCAACCAAGAAAAAGAACACGCCAAACGTATGTTTAAATATTTGGAAGGCGGTATGGTAGAAATTACCGGCACCTTCCCCGCAGGCGTGATAGGTACCACTGCCGACAACCTTCGCGCTGCTGCCGCAGGTGAAAATGAGGAATGGACAAAAGACTACCCTCACTTTGCCGATGTTGCTGCCGAAGAGGGATTTCCCGAAATTGCAGCTATGTATCGCAATATTGCCATCGCCGAGAAAGGTCACGAAGAACGCTACCTCGCCTTCTTAAACAATATTGAGAATGGCACTGTATTCCACAAAGAAGAGAGTACCGTATGGCAATGTCGCAACTGTGGCTTCATTATGGAAGGAACTGACGCTCCCAAAATGTGCCCCGCCTGCTTGCACCCCCAAGCTCATTTTGAAGTTAAAAAAACCAATATGTAATACAGATTGTTTAACTACAAACTTATAGGTATCAATTATGCAAACAATTGACAAATTCAATTTTGCCGGTAAAAAGGCTATTGTTCGCGTTGACTTCAACGTACCCCTAGACGAGAACGGTAACATCACAGACGATACACGTATCCGTGGTGCTTTACCTACATTGAAAAAAATACTTGCCGATGGTGGCAGCCTTATCATTATGTCACATATGGGCAAACCCAAGAAAAATCCCGATATGAAATATTCATTGGGACAAATTGTTGATGCTGTTTCTGAAAAGCTTGGTGTAAAAGTACAATTTGCACCCGACTGTATGAAAGCCGACGAAGCAGCAGCAGCTCTCAAACCCGGTGAAGTTCTTATGCTCGAAAACCTCCGTTTCTATGCTGAGGAAGAGGGTAAACCTCGTGGCGAATTTGCCACAGAAGAGGAGAAAAAAGCGGCTAAAGCTGCAATGAAAGAGCCTCAAAAAGAGTTTGCCAAACATCTTGCTTCGTATGCCGACTGCTACGTAAACGACGCATTTGGTACTGCTCACCGCAAACACGCTTCTACAGCTATTATTGCCGACTATTTCGACGCCGACCACAAAATGTTGGGCTACTTGATGGAAAAAGAGGTTGAAGCTGTTGACAACGTATTGAGCAACATCAAACGTCCTTTCACTGCCATTATGGGTGGTTCTAAAGTTTCGACCAAAATAGGCATCATAGAAAACTTAATGGACAAGGTTGACAACCTCATCCTCTGTGGTGGTATGACCTACACTTTTGCCAAGGCTCAAGGTGGCAACATCGGTAAATCTATCTGCGAAGATGACAAACTCGACCTCGCTCTCGAGATTATAGAAAAGGCCAAAGCCAAGGGTGTAAACCTCGTTCTCGGTACTGACTGCGTTGCCGGTGACGCATTCTCTAACGACTGCAACACACAAGTATTCCCCACCAACGACATTCCTGCCGAGTGGGAAGGTATGGATGCAGGTCCCAAGACTCGCGAACTATTTGCCAACGCTATAAAAGGCTCTAAAACTATTCTTTGGAATGGTCCGGCCGGTGTATTTGAGTTTGATACATTCTCAGGTGGCTCTCGCGCTATTGCCGAAGCTATTGCCGAAGCTACACAAGAAGGCGCTTTCTCACTCATCGGTGGTGGCGACTCTGTAGCTTGCATTAACAAGTTTGGTATGGCCGATAAAGTATCATACATCTCTACCGGTGGTGGTGCTCTACTTGAAGCTATCGAAGGCAAGGTATTGCCCGGTATTGCTGCTATCAAAGGTTAATGACACCTATTTATACATAAATGGGGCTGTGTCAATGACACAGCCCCATTTCTATATATTAAAATAAACTCACGATTTTACAACTCGGTATGCGGGATAAATGTTTCGGGCGAAGGCATTTGATATACAGCATTATATAAGAAGTCGTGATAGGTATTGACATCGCTATATTGCGCTTGTTCTTCTATCGTGATTATATCTCCCACAACCACTCGATGCATTCCCTTATCCTTATTGAACATCTCGGACGGCAATCGTAATAACCGCAATGGCAAACTTATCAATCCAAGCCCGTAATATATGCGAGAATTACGATCGAGAAAATGAATGGGCACAATAGGCACTTGAGCTTTACGAATATATTCTATAGTATCCAAATCCCACTTACGATCGACAATTCGGCGCGGTTTTATCTTATAATCCGATCCTACACCCGATGGGAAAATACCTACAGCTGCACCATTGGACAGACGTTCCGTTACGGCCGATAACCGCTGTTCTCCCTGACGTGTATACACAAAACTATCTTGCAGGGGCTCTATACGCTCAAACAATTCGCTTGCCAATAAGCGGAAATCGGCTCTAGCCTTACCCATCATATCTATCAACACAATCGCATCCAATGCGCCATAAGGTTGATTGCTGACTACTATAAACTTTCCCTCAGGGAGCTTATTCAGTCGGTTGGGGAAACCTACCAAATAATTACAATTCATCAGTTTGAGCAGCTTACTGGTACATTCAGACCCACGATCAAAATAGACTTGGTCATACAGTATGTTCAGCTTATTAACATCACACACAGCTATCACCAACCACGCCAACATACGCCCCCAGAAACCGGTAAATATCCCTGATATTTTTCCCAGCTCATTGACATTGAGCAACTCGTGTTCAGGACGTTCTTTTTGTTTACGAAATACAATAAGTTTCTCTACAAAGAAATTGAGCACACCCGAGATAAGCAATGCCACAAGATTACATATAATAACATCCCATCCAAACAGATGCTCAAAGAGCAACAGGAAGGCCATCTTTACGGCAAAACCCGATAGCGCGGCCAAGTTGAAAACAACAAAATGCTTCCAGAAACTTTTGGCATTTTTGTCTTCAATTCGATTACTCCATATCCAATAGTATGAGCACAAGAAATTGCTCATCACGGCAAATTCGAACGAAATCATTGGCGATAGTATGTTTCGTCCGAAATAGTTACCACTGAAGATAAAGTCCGAACACAACCATAGCACGAGCGTATCAACACCCGTGCCTAGTAGTCTACTTAATACAAATTGAATGTACTGGCGCAATACTGGTTACTATAACTAAAGTGTGAGGTATTACTTCGATGAATCGGTCGGTTTCTTGATGGGATCAAGTTTTGACAACACTTTACGGTCTTTCAAGAACTGATTAGTCCACATCATTGCAAGTATTAGAGCAATAACAAGACCGATTATATCAAACAAAGCTAGCGTTTGATTTCCTATTACATACGAGAAAGTACGTACAGGAGCAATATACATATATATGATACAGAGCAAAACGATAATCAAACGGAACTCAGTCGGGCCCATTCCTCCATAAGTAAGGCGGAACTCACCTTTGATAATCGCTCCGATATAAGTATAAATACTCAATATCAAATAGATAGCCAAAACAAGCATAGCTATGTCGAGACGGAATATAGGAGACAAACCTGCACCGGCACACATAAAACTTACTGTGATGGCATCGAGTGAATGGTCAATAAAAAATCCATACTTGGGTCGTTGTGTCTGACGCACTCTAGCCAATGTTCCATCAAGACTATCACCGTACCAATTTATAAACAGACCCAAACAAGTTAGCCA
This sequence comes from uncultured Porphyromonadaceae bacterium, assembly GCA_937891845.1. Lineage (GTDB taxonomy): Bacteria > Bacteroidota > Bacteroidia > Bacteroidales > Barnesiellaceae_A > Barnesiella_A. The sequence goes on from CALATP010000028.1 coordinate 41,685, forward strand.
CAAATAATTGAGATTAATGTGAGCCAACGCAAAACCTACGGCACATACAACCGAGCCAAAAACTCCAAACCAAGTTAACAAATCGGATGTTACCCAACGAGGCTGACGCTCTGCCAACCATACCAATGCTACTTTTTCTGCACGATTGAGTATCGATGTCTGTATTCTTTCTGATTTTTCTGAACCCATAACGTCTATTTTTATATGGTTTTACTTAATTTTCAATCCTCACTATCATCACTTGTAAGATCCAAGACTTCTCGGTCACCGCTCTTGTCGACATACTGACGACGCAACGGTGATTCGTGCGCCTCATCATCACTTATGCGGTTGCGATATATATCTATGGCTGTATAGATAGCCTGACGGAATGACTCCTCCGAGGCCAATCCTTTACCGGCAATATCATAGGCTGTTCCGTGGTCGGGAGAAGTACGTACAAATCCCAATCCTGCGGTAAAATTCACACCACAATCCATTGCCAAAGACTTGAATGGCGCGAGACCTTGATCGTGATACATAGCCAACACTCCATCAAATTTTCTATAATGCTCGGTTCCAAAGAAGCCATCTGCCGCATACGGGCCAAAGCACAATAGACCTTTCGATTTTGCCTCTTCCAAGGCCGGTATGATGGTATTGGTTTCTTCTTCACCCAACAATCCATTTTCTCCGGCGTGCGGATTGAGCGAGAGTACTGCTATGCGAGGTTTACGCACGCCAAAGTCGTGCTGCAAAGAGTACTCAAAGTCATCCAACTTCTCTAGGATAAGCTCTTTGGAGATAGCTTGAGGCACTTGCGATAATGGTAAATGTCCTGTAACAAGTGCTACACGAAGTTTATCATTGACCAATATCATCAATGCCCTTTCATCCTCTTCACCCAATCGTTGTTCGAGATACTCGGTATGACCCGGAAAGGTAAATTGCTCACTCTGCATTATATGCTTATTAATAGGAGCCGTTACCAACACATCGATAAGACCTTCGGCAAGATCGTTTACTGCACACTCAAGGGCTGCAAAAGCAGCTTCACCTGCTTGCTCCGATGTACGACCTATCTCTACTTTTATCTCCTCATCAATGCAGTTTATCAGGTTGTTCTGTCCTTGTACTACCTGCGTAGCACTAGTCACTATATTAAAGTTGACCGGCTCCATATTCAGAGCCTTACGGTGATAGGCTGCAACCTTGGCCGAACCATATACAACAGGAGTACACAATTCAACAAATCGTGGGTCGGAAAGAGTCTTGAGTATAACCTCATACCCCACTCCGTTTATATCACCGTGTGTGATACCTACTTTTATCATATCATTCAATATTGAGTATTCATACCGAGCGACAAAACCGACTCCTCGGCTATGAATATAATTTCAATCTTCAAAGATAAGCATTTTGCTTAAATAATATCAAATCTTCTTATAAAGCATTGTTGTCATCACGCAAATTTATGATTTTTTTGCAGCTGTCGACAACATTCCGCAAGCCGCAAATATATCCTCACCGCGCGAAGCTCGTATAGTTGCTGTTACGCCTCGCTCATTAAGACGATCGCGAAACGCCTCGATACGGCTCATATCGGAGGTCTTGAGGTCTACCCCGGGAATGGCGTGGAAACGTATCAAATTGACCAAGCAAGGCAAGCCTCCAAGCAACTTCACAAGTGCATCGGCGTGCTGCAACGAGTCATTATAATCACGAAACACTATATACTCGAACGACAAACGACGTTGGCGACTCCAATCATATTCTCTCAAGATTGACAACAACTCTCGTATGGGAAAAGATTTTTCAACAGGCATTACTTCACCACGCTGCTCGGGATAAGGTGCGTGCAGACTCAACGCCAAGTGACACTCGCTCTCCTCGATAAATCTACGCAGTGCAGGGCGATATCCGATAGTCGACACAGTAATGCGACGCGGGCTCCAAGCCATACCCCACTCCTCGGTCAGTATTCGCAATGCCTTGAGTAGCTCTTCGATATTATCAAGAGGTTCACCCATACCCATAAACACCAAGTTGGTAAGTGTATCACTTCGAGGCACAGAAACAATCTGATTGATAATCTCGTGAGAAGTAAGGTTGCGAGTAAAACCCTGTTTCCCTGTCATACAGAAATAGCAATTCATCTTGCAACCAACTTGCGACGACACACACAACGTGGCACGTTCGCGGTCGGGAATATACACAGCTTCCACTCCCGATGTAGCACCCACATCATATAGGTATTTGGCAGTTCCATCGACCGATTGCATTGCGTGTTTGGGAGGGTAATAGCCCACATCATAGGCCTCCGAGAGTCGCATTCGATGAGCCTTTGATATGTTGGTCATCTCATCAATCGTCGACACGCGATGCACATACAACCACTGAGCCAACTGCTTGGCTGCATATCGAGGCATACCGCAACGGGCTGTTACCTCTTGCAACTCCTCTATTGTCTTACCCACCAAGTGTTCTTTATCCATAATCATCGGGTATAAAATAACAGACGAAATATAGACGAAAGAGACCGCCTAACTTCAACTATTAGACGGCCTCTTATATGTCTTTACGTATCAATTAGAAGAAACGTGACAAAGTATCTTTGATATTGGCTTTTTCTTTGAGAACTTCAGCAAAACGACCTACTGTTTGCACATATTGTTGTTGCAAACGGTTCAACTCTGCAGCCTCATCGTAAGGACGAGCAGCAGGATTTTCGCTGATAGTCTTCAATACATATACACCTCTGTTACCCTTAACAGGAGCCGATACAGCACCAACCTCAAGAGATGTAGCAACACCGGCAACTACGGGTTCGTTTCCGAGACCGGCAATTGTTTGACTTGCCAATGACACAAAGTTGAGTGTATCTACTTGTGATTGCATCTTAGCTGCATAAGCCTCGATAGTAGCAGGAGTAACATCGGCCAATTGACTGCTGATTATCTCGGCCTTCTTGTCACGACGCACTGTCATAGTAAGTTGATTACGCAACTCTTCCATAGGCACATAACCTTCGGGAATAATTTCATCAACAACTGCTACGATATAACGGCCATCAATCTCATAAATTTCAGAGATATCACCCTTTTCGGCATTAAATGCCCAGTGGATGATTTGACGAGTATTCTGCATACCTCTCAAAGCCACTTGGTGAGCACGACACTCAGCGGGCATTGTAGCATAACCGGCTACGAGCGCGCTGTCAACAAATTGTTGTGCGTTGTTATATTTGGCAACATAAGATGACAAGTTGTTATAGATATTGGTCTCTGTATCAACACTGGGATCGACACCGATTGTCAAAACGGCAACATTGGCTTTGGCAACAGGAGCAGTACGCTCAACAACTTTTACAATGTGCTCGCCTGCAATGCTCTTTGTCTTGAAGTATGAATCACCGGCTGCAAACACATCGGCGATAAACTCACGACCAAATTGCATTACCATACCCTCTGTAACCACAACATCTTTGTCGGCAGCGTAAGTAGCAGCCAACTCATCAAAGTTGCCACCGGCTACCAATACATCGTATACACTATCGATAGCAGCATCACCGGGAGCAAATGACATTACATTTACTTTGATTGTGTCGGGAGCTGTTTTCTTAGCCATCAAACGATACATTGTATATGCCTCATTGGCAAAGAAAGGAGCTGTTGCCTCGCCTACAGTGGCAGTATCAACGAAGTTTTTCATATCGGCCGACAATGTGCTTTCGGCAACAAATACATCTTCGTAGGGATAATCCGAGTTGTTGTTCACTACACTTGCCACATCTTGAGTAGTAGCAAAAGCCGAAGCAAGCATATTGACTTGTTCCTCTATACGTGCATAATCATCGGCCGAGGGATTGATATCGACAGCGATATAATTGATGCGACGCACCTCGGGTGTTTCATAACGAGCTTTCACTCTGTTATATTCGGCTTGAATTTCCGAGTCGCTTACATCTACAGTAGAATCGGCAATGGTTACATAAGGTTGCAATGCATAAACAACATCAACCGATGTAGTCTGCATATCATAAGCCATCTCAGCATCGATTTTGTTAGGAACTAGCGAAGCTGACAAAAGAGCGTGGAATTTCTCTTGCGAACGCACATTACGCATTTGGTCTTCAAGATCCAACCAAGATTGACGTTGCATCTCCAATTGAGCCAATTGATTGGGATCGGTAATTCCATATTGGTCGGGGTTGAAAATATAGCTCAAAGTCATATCCATAGCCTCACGATCAAAAGCACCGGTATTGGGGTCGGTAAACATTTGAGCAATTTGTGCGTGAATATTTTCACCTGTCAGCAAGTCTTGCAACTCTGTATCCGACACGGCAATACCCAAACGCTCATACTCTTCTTCCAACAAACACTCGTTGACCATTTGTTCATAGACATCCATTTGTATTTGAGCAGACATTCCTTCGGGCAAGGTCATACCGTAGTTTTGGTACATTGCTTGCATTTGCTCGGTACGAGCATTCACACGATTTTGAAACTCTTCTACTCCAATTGTCTTGCCATTAACTGTGGCAACTCTGTTTTGGTTCATCATAAAGAACGACTGTCCCGAGTTGAGGAAGTCGCCAATGATAAAGGCAAGCAAAGCAAGACCTATCACTACAACTAGCAGGCCGGCTCTACTTCTAATTTTCTCTAACGTAGCCATTTTTGTTTTTATGTTTTAGTTTTTTATTTATATTCATACACATTGAGGGTGCGAATTTACAAAAAAAGCGCGGATAGCCGAAATATAATGACATTTTTTTTATCTTTTGGCTCATTTTTACCCATATAAGAGCCTTTTACGGGTATTTTTTGGGGGATATCACAAGGGACGTGGTGCTGCTTGCATTACTATCGTGTCTTGTGACTTTGCATCAATCTTTTGGTTCGGCTCCACAGCCGAGGTATCAGATGCAGCAGTGACTGTATCGCGTTTGAGCGTAAATATACCGGTAGTTCTCAAGATGGTATATCGTGTTACTTGTTCGTTCGAAACAAATCCCTCTCCTACTATTACTTCCTCTCCCGTCGTGATACGTATGACCGAATCGGAATATATCTTTCTTGCTCGCTGATCCCACAGCAACTGCTGTGTATCGAACTTACGGCCTTCAATATTTTCAATATGAACATTCTTATCAAGCTGCCACAGTTGACGATTTTTATAAAAGATTGCCGTATCGCCTTTTATTATTGTTTCGGGAGCAAATGTTGTATCAAATTGTTCGACATATATACCCTCCGGAAAATACCAATATGGCTCGACTGTATCATTTTCGTACATATACCACACCGGAGCTTCTATGCGGTACCGTGTCACACCCGAGTCGGAAATCAATGTATTCACATCACGCGTATACATAGAGGGCAACGTATCGACATTCTCATAGCCTTGCGCCACCTCGGTTTTCTTACCCGAGCAAGCCGATAATATGATCGACACACATACTAGCAGGCTCGCCACGCGGGTCGACAACGACAACATTCGATTATACTGACAACTCATAATATATAAGAGAGCTGTGTCGTAACCGACACAGCTCCAATCATTATCATTTGATATTATTTCTTGATAAACGTTTTAACGCCTACACCTTGATTATGTGTGTAACGAAGAATATAAGTTCCAGCCGACAACGATGACAAGTCTATCTGCATTTCATAACCGGTCATTTGTCCTGCGGCCACTTGTACACCCGATACCGAATAAATTGTATAGTCACCTCCTGCTATAGGAGCTTCAATAGTAAGACTACTCTCTACTACCGAAGGATATACACGTACAGCGTCACTCATTACCGACGAAACTCCCGAGGTAATGTTGATAGAGAACTCTTTTTCAAAAAATTCGCCTGTTGCAGTGTTAGTAACTTTTATTTTCAGATATTTAAATTTATTGCTGTCGGCTACTTCTTGAGTGGTTTTCAACTTTCCATCTTCAACTACATAGGGTGATGTTGTAGGCTTACCGGCAACGTTATTGGGACCAAAAGTCTCAAAGCTCAATTGCGCTTCGGCATCCTCACACGCAACAACTACATCGGCCAATGCAGTGCCGGCAGGTGTACCCTTGGCAAATGAGGTTGTAGACAACTTGATACCATAAGGAGCGGTTGTAGGTGTTCCAACACCTAATATCGCTAAGTTATACTCAGGAAACTCCATTCCTTGATACTGGTCGCGCATCGCTTCGATGTCAAAGTATCCGTTACCATAACCACCCCATCCCCAGTTTACGTGAACTTTTTGGGTGCTTTGTTTCCAACCATCTAGATTCCAACAGTGACCACCCATATCTCCCCCACCGAAATAGATGACAACTCGACCCAAAAATAGATCATCGAGCATAAGTTCCAACCATCCGTTTCCATCTTGTGGCTTATAAACCATCTCAATAAACTCCTCATCATAACAGAAGTTACGCACCAATGCCTTGGGAACGGGTGTTTCTGGTGTTCCTGATCCCTCTACACCATATTCCATATTGACCGACACACCACAGTGATACAAAAGACGAGCCACCTCATCATAATTGTCTGTTTCATCACTGCGAAGCATTGCATCCCAGTCATAGGGTTTCTCGGCATCATAATCGATAGTATGCGTACCACTACCGGGGTCGGAATATGTATATTTACCTACAGGGCGTTCTGGATAACATTGCACCATCATAGCTTGCGCCATCGCCACAGCCACGCATCCTACCATACAAGTTTCTCCGCCTACTTGAGGGCAATATTTGTTATAGGGATATGTTTGGTTGAGATCTACCTTGATTAGAGGTTCAATATCGGGTACAGTAAGAGGATCTGCTGCGGGTTTTCGTTGTCTGGCATTGGCCCACCCTTTATGCTCCAATTCGGCATACAATCGGGCGTTGTCAACAATACGTTGTGCATTGGCATTCAATACAGCCTGCATAGGTTCAGGAACTGCATAAAAGTCTGTTGTATTATATCCAATTATAGGAGTAGAAGACGATTGAGCCGAAATCAAGACCCATCCACCTTTATTATACTCCACTACATAATATGCCGGCACACCTGCACACTCTACAAGCGTTATTTGGGCATCATCACAGCCTCGCCAACTTTCATCCAAAGAGATAAAATTGTCGGCTGTTATTTTGGCCACTTCGGGTGTAATAACTTCTGCCAATGACTTTTGTATTCCCAATGTCACCAACAACAAAACAAACAATACAGATAATCTTTTCTTCATCATATTCTTATTAATATTTTTCAAACGCAACAAAGATATACAAACTATTGTATTACTGCAAATCACAACTTAAATTATTGTAACTTTCACAAATAGGAGATGATATTCTTTAACAAAAATCAATGGCAGGATTGTACTCCAGCCATTGATTTTATAGTGAAAACATCACCCTAAATACGATCAAGTACCTTTACTATCAAGTCGCCTATCGACGACTTATAATCGGTATTGGAATGGTGAGCAATACGATTGGCTATTATCATACACACAGTCATAGCGTGATGTCCCATAAGCGCAGCCAAGCCGGCTAATGCCGAGCTCTCCATTTCATAGTTGGTAACCACATAACGATCATACTTAAAGGCTTGAATCTTGCTGTTTAGTTGGGGATCGGCTAGCGGAACACGCAATTCACGACCTTGCGGGCCATAAAATCCATTTGCCGATATTGTCACTCCTCGCACCATATCATCTTGCGCTATGCGACTGATGAGTTCGGCATCATTATCTATAACATAAGGACGAGCCCACAACGCATTCCAACCTACCGAACGACAGAATGCCTCCTCAAACTCCAAATCACATACTTCATTACGACCGGCATAGAAATTGAGTACGCCATCAAATCCCAACGACTTTTCCGACACCACGTGTGTTCCAATGGGAACGTGAGGTTGCAATCCACCACTGGTTCCCACGCGCACCATTGTCAGGGCTCTGTGCTGAGGCTTTTCATATCGGGTATTAAAATCAATATTGGCCAATGCATCCAACTCATTGACTACTATATCAATATTATCTGTTCCTATACCGTGCGATATACACATTACTTGTTTACCCTTATATACACCACCGATGGTATGAAATTCTCGGCTGCTTACCTCAAAGGTCTTTTCATCAAAATAAGAAGCCACCAAGTCGACACGACCCGGATCGCCCACAAGAATTATCTTATCACACAATTGGTCGGGACGAACGTGTATGTGGAATGCGCTACCATCAGGATTGATAATAAGCTCTGACTCAGGGAAATACTTTGCATTCATAAGTTTTATTTATTAATGGTTTAACGGAGTATCCCCTTAATGGGAATACTCCGCTATATTATAATCAACAACCCGGATTACTTGGTTGTTTTTCTTTTACACACACGTTTAGGCTTTACTTCCTCGACAGGTGCAACTACGACATTCTCTTCAGCGACAGTCTTTTCTGCTTTCTTTTCGGTTTTGGCTGCTTTTTCTTCAGCGGCACGTTTGGCTCGTGCTGCACGGGCCGACTGTTTCTCGGTACGTGCCGATTTCAATTCTTTCTCTAGTTGCGCTATCTCACCGGCTTGATTGCGAATAGTCGTAAGAAGTGCATTCAATTCTTCATTTTCGATATGGGTAGGATATTGCTCCTCAACGCGAACAATAAAGTCGCTCAACACATTCATATAATTAGTGAATGCATCAAAGGGACTTTCGTATGGGCTATATGCACTGCGACCTGCACCATACTTGGTAGACATAAAGAAGAAGTGGTCGCTGGCTTGCAGATAATTCCAATCTTGTTTGATACGACGGTCTTCACACATCCGCACGCGCTCGGCCAATGCATATAACTTGTGGAAGGCCTCATTCTGCAAGCGATTACCCAACCAAGTGCTTACATCACGAGCCTCATCGGTCCACGACATAGGATAGGGAACAGAAAGTGTATCAACTGCACGTAATTTCGACACAGCTTCGGTAGGTGTGATAAATCCTACACCAAACTTCTCGGCATACACAGGCAGAGCTTTTAAGAACTCAAAAATTCCACTCTCACGCGATTGTCCCTCTCCTAGTGTTTCACAATTCATAAAGATATTGACAATAGGCTCTTCTTCGGGCGTAGCGGCAACCCAAGAGACAAATTTCTCGGCTGTCAAAGGATACTCGTTCCACTCATAGTCCGAGAAACGACGAGCTATATCATCGGTAAACTTATCATTGCGCAACAACATTTTCAGTTTATTGGACAACACCGAGTTATATAGATAGTTGGGACTCTTCCAACCCAATATATGCTTTGCGCCCTCGGTTATCACTCCCTTAAAGCCCATAGCAGCAATTGAAGAAGCAATCTCATCGGAATATATCAACTCTGTGTTACGGAACACTTTAGGTTTCTGACCAAACAGAGCATATATCTTATCGTCGTGGGCTTGCACTTGTGCGCGGAACTCCTCTACGTCGGCAAGTGACACCAATGAGTGCGCATAGGTCTCAGATAGGAATTCCACACAACCGGTCTTGGCCAAATCTTTAAGCGACTCAACCAGCTCGGGCACATACATTTCCAATTGTTCAAGAACAACACCCGACACCGATATTGCCACCTTAAATCGGCCATTGGATGTTTCAATCATCTCTCTCAGAGCCTCTACAGTAGGCATATATGAGTTGCGTGCAATGCGAGTTATCACATCGTCATTGGCAAAATCATCGTAATAGTAATGGTCACGACCAATATCGAAGAAACGATAACGTTTCAAACGGAATGGTTGGTGAAATTGAAGATACAAACAGATACTTTTCATATTATGTTGTGTTTTTATTAGCTATGATATTTTAATAGTTTTTCAAGACATTATTATATATGTCTATAACTTTTTGTCCGGCATATTTCCACTTTATCTCGTTTACTTCGGCCTCACCTTCGACACGCAAGTGATCATAAAGTGCTTGGTTGTGCGTAATAGAGTAAATAGCATCGGCCATCGCATCGATATCCCAGTAGTCGGTCTTAATAACATTCTCAAGAATCTCGGCACAACCCGATTGTTTGGAGATAATAGAGGGAACACCTACCTGCATTGCTTCGAGCGGTGATATACCAAACGGCTCGGATACCGATGGCATCATATACACATCACTGGCCTTGAGCATCTCATATACTTGCTTGCCGCGCAAAAAGCCCGGGAAGTGGAAGCGGTCGGATATACCGCGGTCGGCCACCAAATCTATCATTTGGTTCATCATATCACCGCTACCGGCCATCACAAAGCGCACGTGACGTGATTTCTGCAATACACGCGATGCAGCCTCAACAAAGTATTCGGGGCCTTTTTGCATCGTGATACGACCCAGGAATGTTACTATCTTATCACTCGTATTGCGAGGCATCTCAATGGCCTTTATCTCATCACTCAAGGGGGTAACTGCATTGTGTACCGTAGTAACCTTAGCCGGATCGATATGATATTTCTCTATGACTGTCTGTCGAGTCAAGTTGCTCACACAGATGATATGATCGGCATTCAACATACCATCACGCTCTATGGCAAATACCGTAGGATTGACATTACCACGGCTACGATCGAAATCGGTTGCGTGAACGTGAATTACCAACGGCTTTCCTGTCACCTGTTTGGCGTGAATTCCTGCCGGATAGGTGAGCCAGTCGTGCGAATGTATAATATCAAAGTCGGTAGCACGTGCTATTACCCCGGCTACTATCGAATAGTTATTTATCTCCTCAATCAAGTTGTCGGGATAACGACCCGAAAACTCTATACAACCGAGGTCATTGGTATTCAGATAATTAAAATCGGCATATATATGGTTACGCAAGTCAAAATATAATTGCGGTTCCATACAATAGCCATAACGACTCTGTACATAATCCCAATCAACATCTCGCCACGCCACCGGTGTATTTCCGGCACCTATAATGCGAGCGAAACTTGTATCTTCGTCGCCGTGAGGCTTGGGTATAACAAAGGTGATGTCCATATCTCCACACTCCCACATTCCTTTTACAAGTCCATAACTTGCTGTGCCAAGGCCTCCAAGGATATGCGGAGGGAACTCCCACCCGAACATTAGTGCTTTCATAATATTTAGATATTATACTTTTTCAGTGACCGTAATACTCTCAAAACTTCTCCTACGTTAGCTGCAAAACTGATTGCACCACGAGCTGTATATGGCGGATTGCCATCAAACATCTCGGACAATGAGCCTATGCACTTATCCGACAAGTCGTCTTCATAACCTATGAGCATACGCTCAATAAAGGCTACACCACCCACACCGAATATACGCAGATAAGCATCGGCATAGGCTCCCATCAACCAAGGTCGTGCAGGACCTTGATGCTGTGCCAAGGCACGTTCTTCGGGTGTCCCGGTATACCAAGGTCGATAGCCCCAGCTTTTGGGACTAAGCGAACGTATACCTTGCGGGGTAAGCAACTCTTTGGTAACTATATCGAGTATTGCCTTGCGTTGACGACGGTCGAGTGGCGAATATTCCAAAGATATGGCAATGAGCATATTGGGGCGAACACTCCAATCGGTCATATTTCCATCAACATAGTCATATAAGTAACCATAATCGTTGAAGAATGTAGGCTCAAACGACGCTTGCACTTGACTCGCTAACGCGTCCCATTGCTCTATATGGGTACTTGACCCTCCGTTTTCAGCCAACATATTAGAGGCAAACTTCAACGCATTATACCACAATCCGTTGATTTCTACCAAGTAACCACTGCGCGGATTGACAGGATTGCCATTGAGTGTGCTATTCATCCACGAAATTATGCGATTACGGCCATTTGAATAAAGTAATCCGTTGGGATGTACATCCAAGTTGGGATGACCGCCTCTGATAATATAATTAATTATATCGGTTACAAACTTACCATATTTTTCATAACAAGCCTTTACTCCCAACTCACGAGCATAGTGCTGGATAGCCCAAATCATCCATAATGGCACATCGGGCACTTCTATCTCGCGTATCATCGCATCGGGTTTGGCCGTTTTCATAAAGTTGCGCATTGCCTTTTCGGCAGTCTTCATCGTTGCCTCAAAAGCCGCTACATCATCGATAGCAAGAGTACAACCGGGCAACGCAATAAATTGGTCGCGCGCTCTCACACCAAACCAAGGATAGCCTGCCATTAAATAGAAATCCTTACCCTGCTTGTGATAGAATTGTTGTGCCGAGTTTTTCAAGCAATTGAAGAAACTGTTGCGAGGGGTACGATTTTCAACCTCCGATGCATATATGCGTGCCAACGAACGAGGTTTAGCCTCCTCAATACCGGCCGAGAAGATAATACTTTCGCCTTTCTTGATAGGTAACTCAAAGTAGCCGGGCACATACAAATCTTCGGAATACGGCTCTCCACGTTCTTGATCCTTGACATACTCAATGCCTTTGTACCAGTGCGGGTCGTATACAAATTGAGGTTTCTTATTGCATTGCATATACAGGCGAGGATAGCCTTTATATAAACAACAGCTTATACCGTTCTCTACCTCTTCGTAACTCTTATCTATCACTTCGTTTTCCATACACAATTCATTGGCTTGCCTGAAAGCCAAGAAAGGTCGAAATTGCAATGTTGTGGGAGAATGAGCTTCGAGCAACGTATATTTGATAAGAATACGGTTGCTGTGTTCTTCAAACACCTTCTCTTTGGTCATTATCACACCACCCACACGATAGAGCGTTTGTATTGTATCGTCACAATTAAACTCACGGATGTATTTGTGACCATTGGGACTGAAACAATCGCCTTGATACTTATGCAACCCCAAGTTAAAGGGCGCATTATGTTGTATCACAGTCTCGTCGAGCGATGACAACAAAACATAATTTTCATTGTCAAACTCAGGAATGGGTATTACCAACAAACCGTGTTGCTTGCGTGTGTTACAATCGACAATTGTAGTACAATGATAGGCTCCGGAGCGATTGGTGCGTAGCAATTCCTTGCGCAATGACTGCTCCAGGTTTATCATCAACCTTTTGTCAAACTTTAAATAACTCATATTTATTAGAATCAGATTAACATATTATACACCACATCACATATGGTACTATTTAGCCTACGAATTTAGCCATTTACATCAAGAAAAACAAGCACAAAACAGAAAAAATAATAACAATTTGCTCAATGCAAGACGCATCTATCTGTGTTACAAACAATTGCACGCAATACATCATTTCACATAGGAGACAAAAAAATGCCCCGAATTGGGGCATTTTTTTTGTCTTGAATGTTTCGTATCTCTCTTTTACTGAGCGGGAACAGTACTTATAAAGTGTACCAAATTATCAAGGAACATCTTGATAGAAACAGCCAACAGCATCACACCAAAGAATTTGCGAGTGACATATACTCCATTTTTCCCAAGTATGCGTTCCAAGAAATACATATTACGCAATACAAGATACACAATCACGATATTGAGCAAGAGACCTATCAAGATATTTACCAATCCATACATAGATTGCAACGAAAGCAATGTTGTAAAAGAACCGGCTCCGGCAATAAGAGGGAACACTAGAGGTATCATTGTTGACGAACCACCGGGTCCATTATTACGGAATATTTCCACATCCAACACCATCTCAACGGCCATAAGGAAAAGCACAATAGAACCGCCAATGGCAAATGAGTAGATATCAACGTGAAACAGGTCTAAAATCGAAATTCCCAAAAACAAGAAAATGAGGAACATAGCCAATGACCACAACGCGGCCTTGCCGGCTTTGATTACACGACCTTTCGAACGCATATCGATAATGACCGGTGTAAGACCCACCATATCAATTACCATAAACATAATTATAAACGAACTGATCGCTTCCTCAAAAGAAAATTCACTTAAGAAATCTTTCAGAAACAGCATTAAGTCTCCCATAGCTAAAGGTTTTATTTATTGTTATTCTATTTTGGCCACAAAGTTAATGAAAAAAAAGAAAATAAATAGTTTCTAAAGTCTATGTTATTTTTTATTTACCATAGAGGTTTATTGCAAAATAATATCTATATTTGAATACAAAATTTGTAGCCACTATGGAGAATATACACCAAACACTTATGCAACTACCTCTTTTTCAAGGAGTAGGACGTGTAAAACTAACAGAGCTAATAGAAAAGACTCGTTTCCACTTTCTTAAATACCAACCCGGAGAACTTATCATCAATCGTTCCGAGCCTTGTACACATTTCAAGTTTCTTCTTTCGGGCAGTGTACGATGCGAGATGAACACATACGATGGTAAAGTAAAGTTGAGTCAAACACTACGCGCTCCGGATATTATTGCGCCCGAGCATCTTTTTGGTCGTACTACTCACTATCCGGCATACTACTACGCTGTTGACACAGTGGGAATTATGCAGATTGACAAGCCCACATTTATGACTTTTATGCAAGATGAGCCCATTTTCCTCATCAACTTGCTCAACATACTATCGCGTCGCAGCCAGAAGAACAAAGAAGCATTGCTATCCATAACAACAGGCGACCTTCGTGAACGTCTGGCCTACTGGGTATTGGCTCTCACATCTCGCAATGCCACCAATATACGTATTATGGCACGCCAACGCGATCTTTACGGTTACTTCGGTGTGCAACGCACTGCACTTCTCAACACTCTGGCCGAGTTGAAACAAGAAAAAATTATAGATTACACGCTCAATGAAATAAATATTCTCGACCGTCGTGCCATTCGCGACATCCTACTTGAAGGAATAGAATTCATCGAAGAATAAGTCCACAAAAACACCTCTCAATCATCCATATCAATAGCGACCCGAACTACTGTTTCGGGTCGCTATGCTTTTGTCCGCCCATCACTTTTCCACATCTGATTGAAATCTAAAACAGACATCACTCTTCACCCGTTGCTACCGATTACTTCATCTATTTTTTTCCGATATATATACATATATTAAAAAAAGACACTATCTTTGCCGAATACACATAAACAAAAAACAGTAAAACCTAAACCTGAAATATCACTTAATACAATGAAAAAGAAACTTTTACTTTCCGCAGCAGCGGTTTTGGGTATTACATTGCAAAGTTTAGCATTGCCCGCCAACCCCACCCCACGCGTGATAACTCAACCCGACGGTTCTACCATAACCATCGTAATGCACGGTGACGAATACGGTAGCTATATCACAAATCTCAATGGAGACATCATACAACGTTGCGATGATGGTTTCTTTCGTTACTCTCAAATGAGCGAAGGTGTATGTATAGCAAGTCAATACATAGCACGCGACAATAATGAAGAAAACAATGACCTACAACTTTTCTTGCAACAAGTAGACCAAGACGCTATCACATCACACATTGCTCGAGGTGCCGAGGCACGTCGCAAGACAATGAGTTATGAGGCTCGTCCCGAAGGCGCACCTTTGCGTCAATTGGCTCGCGCCACCGCCGATGGAGAGGTAAAAAAAGTGCGTGGTCTTGTCATCCTGGCCGAATTTCAAGATGTAAAATTCAGCGAAAACGGTACAGTTGAAAATATCAACGCTTTGATGAACGAAGAGGGTAACGACTATCTCGGTGGCATAGGTTCGGCTCGCGATTACTTCCTAGATCAAAGTTTTGGAAAGTTCGAACCCACATTCGATGTTATCGGTCCGGTAACTCTCCCCGAAAAAGAATCGTACTACGGTGCGCCTCAAGACGGATATAGTGGAGGTGATGATGGCTCAAAAGTTTATTATATGCCTCTACACGCTTGTGATGCTGCATACGAACAAGGATTGTGCGACTTCTCGGACTATGACTGCGATGGCGACGGTGTTGTCGACTTGGTTTTCGTGGTTTATGCCGGATATGCCGAGAGTAGCGGTGCCGACAAAAATACCATATGGCCTCACGCTGCTTGGGTAGGCAGCCTCAATGCCAACAAAGATCGTGAATATAACGGTGTGAAACTCGATGCTTATGCCTGTACTTCAGAACTTGCAGGTATCGAAGGAACCAACCTCTACGGTATTGGAGCTATTTGCCACGAATTCAGTCACACTCTCGGTCTCCCCGACTGGTACGACACCAAAGGTATGGGTGGATTTGGTATGAACAAATGGAGTGTAATGGATCAAGGTTGCCACAACTTCGATGGTCGTGTTCCTTGCGGATACAACGCATACGAACGTGAGTTCTGCGGTTGGATGAGTATTACCGAACTTACCGAAAAAGCCAGCATTCAACTAGAAAATGTTGCTACATCGGCTACTGCTTACAAGGTTGTGGCAAACAACAATACCGATCGTTATTTCACTATCGAAACTCGTGTCAAGACCGGTTGGGATCAATATCTGCCTACCGAAGGTATTCTTATCATTAAGGTAGACTATGATGCTGATGCTTGGGATATGCAGAATAACTCTGTCAACACATTGCCGGCTCGTCAACGTTTCCAATTTGTGCCTGCCGACAACAAAGCCGACGTGAACACTTTTGAGGGCGATTTGTGGCCAAATGGCAATCAAAACTCTTTCTCTGACACAACTACCCCAAAAATGAAAATTCACTTGACTACAATCAAGGACAAACCTCTTACCAATATTGCTTTTGACACAACTACCAAGATAGGTTCATTCGATTTTAAGGGTGGAGATAGCGGTATTTTCGACATTACTGCAAGTGGTATAGGTACTTATTACGATGGTTGCAACATTATTGTTAAGAACAATGTTGCCACAGAAGCAACTATTTACAACATCCAAGGTATGCTTGTAGCAACTGTACCTGTTGTCAATGGCGAAGCAACCTATCAACCCGACACCAAAGGCTTGTACATTGTACGTTGTGGTAACGAAAGCACAAAAGTAAATGTAAGATAACACATATAACATAAAAAATGAGTATGAAAAGGCTTTCATCGGCAGTAGTATTACTACTTGCAATGGCACTAAACCTAGTTGTAGCCGCACCGGCTCGTCGACAACCCTTCACACACACACAACCCGACGGAACAACTATAACCGTGAAACTACAAGGTGATGAATTTCATCACTATTACACTACTACAGATGGTGACTACGTTACTCTTTGCGACGATGGATATTTCAGATACACTGTCATCGATGCCGACAACAATCTTGTTGCCGGCAACGTGGTAGTGGGAAGTTCATCGCCCGCATCAATAAAAAGTATGCGCAACAGCATCGCAACACGTCATAGCGAATTACAATCGGCTCATCGCCAGCTTAGAGCTATCAAGGACGACCGTAGCGGAATGATGCGACGTGCCGCACAAAAGGCGGCAAGCAGCAATAACGAAGTAAGAGGGCTCATTATATTGGTAAACTTCAGCGACAAATCATTTGTCACTGATGCCGAAGTATACCAAAAGATGATGAATAACGAAGGTTATACCGACAGTTATGGTTCAATAGGCTCGGCTCGCGATTACTTCATTGATCAAAGTTACGGCGCATTCAACCCCTCATTCGACATCGTCGGTCCCATAACTCTATCTCGTACAATGTCTTATTATGGCGGTAACGACCGCTACGGACAAGACCAATATCCCGATGTTATGATTTCGGAAGCTTGCGAAATAGCCAGCCAACAAGGGTTGGTAGATATGTCGGACTATGACCTCGACAATGACGGATGGGTAGACCTCGTATATGTGATATACGCCGGCTACGGTGAAAATGTTGGAGGTGTATCTACATCGGCTGTATGGCCTCACGCTTGGTACATATATCAAGGTGCCGGTCGTACCGTTCAAATAGATAATGTATACCTTGATGCATACGCTTGCTCATCCGAGTTGGCCGGAGGCAGTGGTTCTCAACCCGATGGAATAGGTACTTTCTGCCACGAATATAGCCACACACTGGGACTACCCGACCTTTATGATATTGACTACTCGGGAGGTGTCGGTATGAATAATTGGAGTGTTATGGATCAAGGTTGCTACGCAATGAATGGATACGTACCCATCAGCTACACAGCCTTCGAACGTTACACCTGTGGTTGGATAGAACTCAACGAACTGACTGAGGCTTGTACAATAAATATGCCCGACATCAACAATGACAAATATGCGGCATATAAAATTTCATCATCCGACAACAACCAATTTATCACCCTCGAAACACGCACGAGAAAAGGTTGGGACATAGGTCTGCCGGCAGAGGGTATGATGATTACTGCCATTGATTACAGCGCTTCGGTATGGAACGATAATGCACCCAACGATAACCCGTCGCGTCAAAGAGTTCAACTTATTCCTGCCGACAACCGATGGAACGAATCATCAATGGCAGGCGACTTATATCCTTACAACGGAAATAATTCGCTCACATCATCATCAAGTCCGGCAATGCAAGTATATACAACAACAATATACGACAAGCCTATCACCGATATAACATATAGTGATGGTGTATCAACATTCAACTTTATGGGTGGCGGTAACGCATATATAAATGCACCTGTTGCAACATCGGCCGGCAACATTTCGCCCGATAACTTTACAGCCTACTGGTCGCCCGTAGAAAATGCTTCAAGCTACACACTATACGTAGAGCGAATAGACAATAGCGAAGCACCCGAATTTGCACTCGAAGAAACATTCGAAAAATTCACCGACAATGTTTCAGTAGATATTTCGTCTTCTCTCGACGACTACACAACATTGCCGGGTTGGAGTGGATTGAAGGTGTTCTGTAACAGCGGAGAAGCCAAGTTGGGAAGTAATAGTTCGCCCGGTCGTCTCACAACTCCTGTATGCGAGGTGGAAACTGACAATGTTATATCTTTCCAAGCACGCTGTGTGGCCGAAAAAGATGCAACAGGAACTCTTACCATTACCATTACCAACTGCAATGGTTCTGCAACTTGCGATATAGCAATGTCGGAGTTACCTTATGACACTCGTACCACCATCAATATTCCCAATGCATACGGTGGTCCCGACACTCAAGTCGAGTTCTACTGTACCAAACGAATATATATTGATGACATAAAAATAAAGAATGGTACTGCCGAAAGCAATGCACAAGAACGTAATAACATCAGTATTACATTCGACGAGGTTGATTATACTCGCTCCGAAGCTCCTATGATGAAAGCTGAATATGTGAGCGAAAGTGCTACTTTCGAACACATCACATCAACCAGTTACAAAGTTACGGAGGTTGTTGAAGCTGTACATCCGGGCACTTACCGCTACAAAGTAAAAGCTGTCTCGGAGCAAGGCTCTAGTCAATGGTCAAACACTATTAAAGTAGTAGTTACCGACATTAATAATGCCGTTGTTACACCCGATTATGAAAGTCAAAATATATATGCATACAACGGAAACATCTATATTGACACCTCAACCACACAAGACGTTACTATATATAATATGCAGGGCTGCGTAATAGCCACTCTCAAGGCCTATGAAGGTACAACTGTATACACACCCACTACGGCCGGCATATATTTGGTACGTTGCGGAAATCGGGTAGACAAAGTAAGCATACGATAAGCACACCTAGATTATATAAAAGGAAGGAGCGACTAATAAATCGCTCCTTCCTTTTATATATTAGTACCACTTTATCCCAAGCTCATTTCCATAATATAATCATTCATATAGTACCCATTACCTATAGCGTGATCGCGGGTATCGACAATCTCAAAACCCATACGACGATAGAACCCGACCGCCGGATTAAGACGATTGACAAAGAGTTCAACCACCACTTTCCCATCAGTGGCAGTAGCACATAAAGCCTCTCTACGTTGTACCCAATCTATACCTTGTTCTATCATATATCGTCCCACACCGCGTCCCTGCACTTCTCGACGTGCATAGATTTTCTGGAAGTTATAACGTCCGGCACCTAGCGGTTCTATTGATATATAGGCACAAGGCTCTCCATTGAGCGATACAATAATAAAATGATGATGTTTATCACGCATTTGCATAGTCAGATTTTCATAACTATACATCATCTCAAACATATACTCAATCTGTTCGGGTGAAAGTATATTGGCATAAGTTGCCTGCCATACTCCATCGGCCAAAGAGCGAATGAGTGCCACATCATTGATAGTTGCATCTCGGTGTGAAAACATAACACAAAACTATTTATTGTTAGAACGAAACGTGCAACGCCACTCGCACTCCACCCTTATCTACACCGGGGGTGTCGCGATATGTAACACGAAACACATATTCCACGCGCAATATTGTCAATATATTATCTATACCTACGCCTACCTCCATATAAGGCATATTGCCCATTCGCTTGACATTCCACTCGGGGTTAAAACGGAACAAACCGGTCTGTTCGGGGTAATAATTGGTATCGCGAATGGTTCCATATATACCTCGGAATGATACCACCTCACGCAATCGCAACTTATTGATATACGGAATACGATTGAACAGCAGTCCATTGGCAAAATAGGTTAAATCCCACGAAGCGTATTGGTCGAATATAAACTCCATTGGCGACAACAACGAGTAAGACTCGGGTTGTATAGTATACGACATATTGGCATAGGGTATAATAAGCAACGGATATGGTACATCATTCCACACTTTTCCTGCCTTGAGTATTACGTCGGCATAACCCAACTTCGACATTCTGAAACGTTTCGAAGCAGCCAACTCGGTGTGATGATAGGTATAATCACTCCACAAGCCCTTTATGGCAAAGATATGTCGCAGAGATATAACAGGCACATCACTATCTATCGATTGTCGTTCGCCATACGAGGTAAGAAACTTTTCGGTAGGAGTATATCGCAATGAAACCTCTCCCATCGTCTGCCCAAAAGACGGCAATGCCAAGAAAGAACCATCCGATTGTCGCACCTCGAAAGGCAAATAAGACGTACTCTCTTGTCGTTCATTACGCAGCCCAAGCTCCAAAGACAAGCCTCCGGCAAATTCATACTTCAGATTGACACCACACGTGCGCATATAGGTGGCATTATAATCAGGAGCTCGGCGCAATGAAAGTACAAAATTATCGCGCGAAGTGTGCATATATTTCTGTGCCAAATAGTTTAAGTCATACTCATAGTAGGCCTTGACTGAGCGTATAGGATACTCCAATGCCGAATGTTTTTTCTTGTTGAAGGAGTACTCCAAAGCAGCCCCATACTTCCACTTTTTATCATCAAAACCATATGCCACGTAGCCCGATGCAAAGAGTTGAGGATGCAACTTTGCTGTTGTTGTCCCTCCCACACGCAACCGCACACCCTCTATACTATTTCCACTGATAAGCGTATTTACAGGACCTATATCAAATCGGCTCTCATTGTCTTGCGGGTGAGTAGCTATATATCCCGAGAAAAGTACTCGCATCGTCTTTGAAGCCCATTTCACAGCAGGTATCTCTTGTAGTCGGCGTGTTATCTCTCCTATGGCATCTTCTTGAAATCGCAACGGTACAGGACGATGCACCACCCAAAAAGCAGTATCTCTATTAGCTGCATTTTCCAATGTCACTTCCCTTCTCGAACTTTCAAAAATATCTGTCACACTAGGTGGCTCATACGAGAATTGCGAGTAATGTATTGTACGACGCGCATATAATCCCAGCATACTCTCGGCCATACGAAACTCGGCAACTATATCATCATACACCTTTATTCGATTTCCCAACGAGTCGCGTTTATAGTCTTGTTGCAATATCATACGACTCACATAATTCATATTTATATCACGCGGGATTGTATATCGGGCACGCTTGACAAAGTAGCTCGAATCCTCTACAACCACATATAGATGGCCTGCAAATCCAAATGATTGGGAATTATAGGCTGCAAAACCCAAGTCTATACACTTGTCGCCCTCTATTTCGAGCGTATCGAGCAAATAATATTTGTAGAACGACACTGCATATTGTGACAACGGGCTTACAAATTGCTGATCAAACAGCATTATATCATTGTCATAAATATCAACCTCACGAAACATCTCATTGGCATAATTCTGCATATTTTCTTGGTCGATAAATCCGTCTAGTCCGGCGCGATTGAGGCCAATTACCACCTCTCGAACAGCCTCCGGTTCGCTACGAGAGTAATAGTCAATCACGCGTTCTTTGATAGAAAGATTGAGAATAGGTTTGCGAGTGACATCCGACGTATCTACATAAGCCGATAAAAACGGTATACCACTGAATAGCATATTACCTCGCATACGGGCATCGAAATTATCAAAGGCAAATGTAATTTTTTCGTACTTACGTTGGGTAAAAAAAGGATGCTCTTGCGGGTCGCCATCGTTTCGTGCGGCTATGAGCCGGCGTGCAAATTCTACTGCCGGATTGTTCTTGGCACTGTACTTTTCTTTTCCGGGACGAACCAACACCTCCTCCAACGAGATATAATCGGGCATCATCAGCACATCCAACTTGTTATTACGCCCACTTCTGATAGGTATCTCTACTGTTTTATATCCCAAATGCGAGAAACGCACGTACGTAAACCTACTTTGCGACGAAATATAATAGTTGCCTTGAGCATCGGTATTTGCTCCACGATCAGTACCCACCATCACAACCGATACATTCTCCAATGGAAGATTAGTCAGCGAGTCTACTACTTCTCCTCGCACGATAGTAGTATTCTGAGCCCATAATATAGTTGCTGTCATCAACAACAATATAAGGCTGCACAATCGGCGATATGTATTATTTACGGCTACCGGCATTATGGAGGGAAATACTTCTTATTACATAATATCTATAATCTGCAAAGGTAGTTATTTAACTTTGTGTCACGATAAGATTTTAGATTTTATTGAATTATTAATTGTCATATTCAACTATATTTACTACTTTTGAAACATCAATCAATTATACTAATATTACGTTTATGAAGAAATCATTACTTTCATTGGTTGCCTCTTTTATGGCGTGTATGGCAATAGCAGATGGCATCTATTACCATCCGGACTTCTATTTTGACAAAATGTCATCAAACGGCAAGTGGCTTGCCACCCAGACAATGGGTACGGTATACATCTACGACCGCGACAAAGACACATACTACGAATTTATTGCATCGGAGGACGCTGTGTCGGAATATTATGCAACCGGTATTGGTAACTGCTGGAGCGATGATGGTATCTTGGTAGGCAGTGTAAACGATGTCGATTGTGCCTACTGGATGGATGAGGAGTGGAACGAATTGCCCATCAATCGCGAAGAAAATTTAGGGCTGAATATAGCCAATGGCATTACTCCCGATGGTAGCCGCATTGTGGGTAGTGTCGGTATCTCTTCTATCAGTATTTATAGCGAACAAATGATTAAGCCTGTATATTGGGACAGACTACCCGATGGCAGCTATGATATGTATAAAGAATTGCCTTATCCTGCTACCGACTTTTGCGGTCGCGTACCCCAATACATTTCGGCTGTATGCATCAGCGACGATGGTAAAACAATACTAGGTCAGATAGTCGACTGGTCAGGATGGTATATCTATCCTATCGTCTACCAACAACAAGCCGATGGCAGTTGGACATATAAGACATACGCCGAGGGTATTCTATATCCCAAAGGCTCGACATTTGGTGTATGGCCGGGCGAAGAACCCACTGCGCCTAATGGAACAGAGTTTATGAGCGAGGAAGAACTTGCTGTATATAGCGTCGATTATAACAACTATATGGACGCATACAACAAATTCCTCAACGACCAACTCGACTGGGAAGATGTTCCGGAAGAACCCAACCCTGCCGATTACATCAAAGACGCTGACCGCCTGGCTGCATACCTAGCCGCGCTTCAAGAGTATCAAGATACACTCAACGAATACTACCGCAAGTCTAGTGAGTTTGAGATGCAACTTGCCAATACAATGTATGGCAATAGCTTTATTTTCAACAATCTATACATTTCGGGCAATGGCAAATATATCAATTCGACAATCAAAGGTGTCGACGTAAGTGACCCAACCAGACCCAAATCGGTACACACACCCACCCGCATAGATCTTAACGATGGCTCTATAACAAGCGTAGCAGGAGCAACCGATATGATTGCATCTTCGGTAATGAACGACGGTCGCTCAATAGCACAAAATCCGTTTATGGCATACGGTCGTAACTCTTTTATCGTTTCGACCGATGGTAAGACAATGACTCCCTTCATCGATTATTTGGCTCAAATGAACTATGATGCTTGGGAATTTGTAAAAGACATTTCCACCTACGATGTTCTTTATGTCGAGAGCTACGATGACTACGGCAACCCCTCATACGGTGTATATAACGACAGTATCGTTGTTGGCTCAGTACATTGCAATAGCAATGGTACAATATTTACATCATTTATGTATGATGAATGGAGCGAGGGAAATGTTACACGTCAGTTCTCATATCAAATCGACTTTAACGAGTTTGAAGGTGTTGAAAATATTGAAAATGATGCCATCGGTGCTTATGCTGTCAACAACACGCTATATCTCAAAGGCGATGCTGAGAAAGTTACCATCTACAACCTTCAGGGTGCTGTTGTAGCAAGCTACGATCATCCCTCTAACTCTATCGCTCTCAATCTGGCAGGAGGAATATATCTGGTTGAAGTATCAGACAAGGCCTGTTCATACGTCAACAAGGTTATCATTAAGTAAGATATACAATCCTTACAGTATCACCACAATAAGAAAGACACCATTGGGTTTACCAATGGTGTCTTTCTTTTGAATATTAGACAAGTCTACTTCTTTACACTCTTTTTCTTGCGCAACACAAGAACTGTACGCGATGGAATATACAACTTGAGCCACTCTTTTTTGGCTTTCTTGTACAATGGGTCGGGCATTGTAAAATGCTCAATATTTTCATCTATCTGATTGAAGCCGCCAAATTCCGAACGGTCGCTATTGAGTATCACCTCATAGCTGCCCGGTGTTACCAACATTCCGTAACCCTCATACGACTTATAGGGATGGAAATTGAATACAAACAACAAATCTCGACGCGCAAAGGCCAATATCTGATCGCCATCATTCTCACATACGCGCACCACAGGACTCGACTCAAAGCGACGCACCGAACGTACGGTCTCAATCATTGCTTTGTCAAAATTATTTAGGAACTGATACTTCAAATCCTTACGATCCACCAAGTCCCATTGACGGCGAGCATACTTGTGCGACCATCCGTTGCCTTCACGGGGGAAGTCTATCCATTCGGGATGACCAAACTCATTACCCATAAAGTTGAGATAACCGCCATTGATGGTAGCCAATGTCACCATACGTATCATCTTGTGCAATGAAATACCACGATTGACCATATAGTTATCATCATCGACCATCATATGCCAGTACATATCCTTGTCGATAAGTCGGAAGATAATTGTCTTATCGCCCACCAATGCTTGGTCGTGGCTCTCGGCATACGAGATTGTTTTTTCATCGGCTCGTCTATTGGTAAGCTCCCAAATAATCGAACCGGGCTTCCAGTCCTCATCTTTTCTCTCTTTGATGGTCTTTATCCAATAATCGGGAATACCCATTGCCATTCGGTAGTCGAAACCCATACCGCCATCTTCATAAGTCGAAGCCAAACCGGGCATTCCACTCATCTCCTCGGCTATTGTTATGGCACGCGGATTTACCTCGTGAATAAGCATATTGGCTAGTGTAAGATACACAATAGCATCATCATCCTGACCACCATCATAATAATCGCCATACGAGCCAAAGGCTTGACCCAATCCGTGATTGTAATATAACATTGAGGTAACACCATCAAATCGGAAACCATCAAAATGGAATTCATCCAACCAATACTTGCAATTGGAAAGCAAGAAGTGAAGCACCTCATTCTTGCCATAATCAAAGCATAGCGAATCCCAAGCCGAATGTTCACGACGATTGCCACTATGGAAGTATTGCGTGTATGAGCCATCAAAGCGACCCAAACCCTCCAATTCGTTCTTCACTGCGTGAGAGTGGACAATATCCATAATGACCGCAATGCCCATACGATGTGCCTCATCTATCAGCTGTTTGAGCTCGTCGGGCGTTCCAAAGCGCGATGATGGAGCAAAAAAGTTTGACACGTGATAACCAAATGAGCCATAATAGGGATGCTCTTGTATAGCCATAATCTGTATGGCATTATATCCTGCAGCTGCTACGCGGGGAAGAATTTTCTCACGAAATTCATTGTACGAGCCCACCTTTTCCTCATTTTGCGCCATACCTATGTGGCATTCATATATGAGTAGTGGCGATGTTGAGGGCGTAAACTTGCGTTTTCTGAACTGATAAGGTTGCTCGGGCGCCCATACTTGTGCCGAGAATATATAGGTGCGAGGGTCTTGCACCACACGACGTGCCCACGCCGGGATGCGTTCGCCTTGACCATCTTTCCAATGTATCGATAGTTTGTAGAGGTCGAGATGATGTAAAAGATGTGATGCCAATTTCAGCTCCCAAGAGCCATTATGTAGAGATTGCATCCTATACTCGGGTAACTCTTGCCAATTGGAAAAGTCACCTATCATATATATTTCAGTAGCATTGGGTGCCCACTCTCTAAATATCCAGCTACCATCGGCTTGACGATG
This sequence comes from uncultured Porphyromonadaceae bacterium, assembly GCA_937891845.1. GTDB lineage: Bacteria > Bacteroidota > Bacteroidia > Bacteroidales > Barnesiellaceae_A > Barnesiella_A. The sequence continues at coordinate 68,252 of CALATP010000028.1, forward strand.
CAGACCAAAGTATAAATATCCCGATGCAAAGTCCGACAAGGTCTTTCTACCTTGAGATGTAAGCTTGTTTTTCACCTCATCGACACGATTGTGACGACCTTCTATTGCTTGTGTATACGGTGCCAACCAAGGGTCTTTCTCTATTATCGCTAATGTTTTCATCTGAATAAACTTATAATTACAATTGCGTAACCGTTACGCCTAATGACAAATGTAGTTATATTTTAGCTGAATGTCAAATTTCACTAGATTTTTCTCAACATCTCCTAGCCAAAGACATCCTCATTACGACGACTCAAAAACTCCTCTTGTGTCATCTGCACGTTTTCGAGCATATCGGATGCTATAATGTTACTATCGGTCGTTGTATTGCCCGTGGCCTCATCACCCGATGTGCGATTAAATGCCGAGTCGAGCATTCGGGTATTCTCATCCCAGTTTTCAAAGCGAGCCAATTCTCCTCTGAATCGTAACTTCACTGTGTCGGTAGCACCGTTACGGTGCTTGGCTATGATAATTTCGGCCAGTCCGCGTATATCGTTGTTGGCTCCGTCTTCGCTGGTTTTGAGATAATACTCGGGACGGTGTATGAAACATACCATATCGGCATCTTGCTCGATGGCTCCCGATTCACGCAAGTCTGACAATTGGGGTCGCTTTCCTGTGGCATCATTGCCTGTTCCTCGGCTCTCCACACTACGATTGAGCTGTGACAATGCGATGATAGGGATGTTCAACTCTTTGGCTAGTTGTTTGAGCGAACGAGAAATTGTACTCACCTCCTGCTCACGACTACCATACTCCATACCACTGGCATTCATCAACTGCAAATAGTCGATAATGATAATCTTCACACCGTGTTCACGCACCAGACGACGTGCCTTCGTACGCAATTCAAATACCGACAAACTGGGCGTATCATCGATAAACAGAGGTGCCTCATATAGTATATTCACCTTTGTAAGCAACTGATCCCATTGCCAGCCTTCCAAGTTTCCTCGCTTTATCTTATCGGCAGGTATCTCACAAGTATTTACAATGAGACGTGTCACGAGCTGCAAGTCGGACATCTCCAACGAGAATACCGCCACCGGCGAGTTATAGTTGACTGCCATATTCTTGGCCATAGACAACACGAATGCTGTTTTACCCATAGCCGGACGTGCTGCAATAATGATAAGGTCGGAATTTTGCCAACCCGATGTTATCTTATCCAAGTCGTGAAATCCGGTAGCCAAGCCACTCATATTATTATCACGTTTCTTGGCCTCCTCTATCTGCTTAATGGCTTTTTCAATAACAGGACGTATCTGCACAACATCTTTCTTGAGATTGTTCTGCGAGATGCGGAAGAGTTTCTCCTCGGCTAGTTGCATCAGGTCATCTACGTCTTGTGTATCGTCAAAGGCCTTGGCCTGCACTTCACTCGAAAAGGCTATAAGCTCGCGAGCCAGGAATTTTTGCGATACGATACGAGCGTGATACTCTACGTGAGAGGCCGACACCACCCTGCCGGTCAGCTCACTGATGCGCAACGCTCCACCTACCTCCTCCAATGTTCCATTTGAACGCAAGCGATCGGTTACGGTAAGCATATCGATAGGACGCTGATAGGCGGCCAACTCTACAATGGCTTGATATATCTTTTGATTGGCGGGGTCATAGAAACACTCGGGTTTGAGCATATCGCAGATGCGTGTATAGGCATCCTTTTCGAGCATCAATGCTCCGAGTACAGCCTCTTCTACTTCGGTATCTTGCGGAGGTAATTTTCCCAACTCCGACATTTCGGGCATATAACTTGCCTCTTTTTTATTGTTGTTACGCGAACTATATCGCTTCATTGGTGCCATACAAATATTTTTTCTGTCTTGATTATGCACACAAAAATAGCTAAAATGATACAAATTCAATCATTTATCTCCGCTTTTTTATCAACCCATTACCCACAGCCTATGTGAATAGGTTGTTAACTTCACTCTTACCCTATTGAGAAATAGCCTGATGGTAATACTACTATTGGTCTTTTCTCACAGCAGAAAATCGAGAGGATGTGACAAAATCTTTTTCATCACATCCTCTCGATATACTTAGTCCGGTTTGTCGCAGTCCGAACAATAACATTTTATACGTTTCGGGCAGTACTACACGTCAGTACCCACCACTTCACTACCGGAGCCTGTTTTAGACGAGCCTTCGGTTTTACTGCCACCATCGGCCGGTACCGATGCATCACCTCCGGCCTTATCTCCACCGGCTGCTTTTGCACCGCCTAGAAGCCCCGAAGTGCCACTTTGATTGAATGCATCTCTCACAACTCCATCTACACCGGTCGGCTCGGCCGGACTTCCCGAAGTAGAAGCATCGGATGCAGGTGTGTTATCATTGCTTTTACTATTGTCGATGGCCGGAGATGCAGGTTCGGGCGTAGTGGTTGCAGGTGGGGTTGCCGCACTCTGTCGGCTAGGTTGGGGTTGACTTTCCGTACGTCGTGGTGTGGTAGGAGCCTGTTTTCTACCGGACACAACGGGTTCTACCTCAACAGGTTCAACCTCGGGAACAGCAGGCTCCGGTGTAACAACTTCCACTTCAGGCACATCATCGGCAGCACCTTCTTCTACAATTTCGGGTGTCACAAGCTCCTGACTGTCAGCTTTCTTTTCACCCATCTTATCCATCACAATATAGGTGATAATCATTGCCAACAAGGCCACAATAATAGTTACAAGCCACATATTGACATTCGACTTCGCCTTCGGGGCTGGAGTTGTAGCAGCAGGCTGTTGGGGGGCTGACTTTACCGATTGAGCTTGCGCAGTAGGCTTTGTAGTAGCAGGCTCTTGCGGCACAATCGGAGGCGCGGCAACACCCTCGGCTATTCGCACCAGATAGGCCGAGTTGTTATCGGCACTATTCAGACACGTTTCTCTTATCATCTCCATCTTGGCCTCATCGGTAGTATCTTCCGACAGGATTTCCAACAAGGTATAATCCTCGATACTCTCTATTACACCATCGGTGCAGAGGAAGAAATAATCATCCGTATACACCTCGGAAGTCACATAAAATTCGGCCGGCGAAAAATCTCGTGCTTGTATGGCTCGCGTAATAACATTCTTCTTCGGATGGTTACGCGCCTCCTCCTCGGTTATCACACCGGCTAGAACTAGCTCGCCCACAAACGAGTGGTCGGTTGTACGGTGCACAATATACATCTTGCCATTGGCACCCCTACGTATGTGATATACACGACTGTCACCAATGTGGGCTACCAATGCACCCTTTTCGTTGAGGTGCAAGAACGTGAGCGTTGTACCCATATTGGTATTCACTCCCACTTGCTTCACAGTTTCAGCCACAGAGACCAAGATTGCCTTAAACTTGTCAACATCGAAAGTTTCGGGGTCACACTCTTTCATATGAGCAGCAAAACTATCACACACAGTGCTACTTGCCACCTCGCCACTATCGTGACCACCCATACCATCGCACACTATAAATGTACGATCGTCGGTGGTTGCCTCACCTTTTACCGGAAAAATAGAATCTTCCTGATTCTTTCTTCTTCCCAACTCGTGTATCGAGTACGGTTGATAGATTTTCATATCTTTTAGTTTTTAATATTCTGGGATTTGCTCAATTATCATTTTTTGCCTTGATTGCTCTTTATCATTAACAGATACATATACTTCAACTTCAATATTTTCCTGTTTAATAGATTTTTCTTAATCTATCACTTGGATTCCTCTATAACAGCAAGACAACCCGGAAACCGAAGCCATCGGCGCGGAAAGAGGGATTGATGCTGTTGCGACTAGAGACGCGACAGCACCCGGCATAATGACCACCACGCAGCACGCGGGAGTCTCCATCTGTGGGGCCTTGTGGATTGGTCTGTGCCTGACCGGGGTATTCGCCATACCAATCGAGACACCATTCCCATACGTTACCACTCATATCGTAGAGGCCTAGCGCATTGGGGCTCTTAGTGCCTACGGGATGTGTTTGCAAATTGCTGTTAGCTTCATACCACGCTACATCGCCTATGGTATTACTGCCACTGTATTTTGTTCCGCCCGACCGGCCGCCTCGGGCGGCATATTCCCACTGGGCTTCGGTGGGCAGGGTGTAGTGCTTGCCGGTCAGTTCACTGAGGCGTCGACAGAATTCTAAGGCGTCATCATAACTAACACATTCAACCGGCAAATTGTCACCTCTAAAGTTACTAGGATTATCTCCCATCACGGCTTCCCACTGGGCTTGGGTGACCTCGGTGGCACCGATGTAATAGCCATCGAGGGTGACTTGATGGGTAGGCTTTTCATCACTTTCGGCATAACTCTCTTGCTCACTAGTGCCACCCATCGTAAAGGTGCCTCCCGGCACATAGACCATCGGTATCTCTACACCGTTGACTTGCTCTACTACATCGGCATTGGCCAACAATGAATCGAAATCGGTTTGAGGGGTACCTTTCGGCCATAGGAGTACGCACAATATTACAGCAATGACAGGACCTATCCATATCCACGACATCTTGGACTTCGGCTCTTCTTCTTGCAAATAGGTTGATGTTTCATCCTCTCTCGGTGTAGACGAAACGACCGGTTCGGCTTTGGGAGCAGCGGGTTTTACAACAGGTTTTACAGGTTGTGGGGTGCTTTCTCGACGGGTCGACTCTACATCCTCATCCGCCTCGGGTGCCGGTGCGGGCGGAGTGGCTTTCTTAGCGGGTGTATCGACTTCTTTTTTCGCTACCGGCTCGGCTGATATTTCTCTGCGAGTCTCTTGCAAGTCTTCTTCCTCGGCATCAATGCTTGATGCGGGCGATTGCGCCTCTTGTTCTTTGCCCGAAACGATATAGTCTTTGACCGCTGTGCATCCTCTGAAACGCACCATCGGGTCGACTACCAACAGCCTGCGTATGGCACCTTGCCACGGCTCGGGTATCGTATTGACAGCCTCGGGCAAGACACCCGAAT
>CALATP010000029.1 GCA_937891845.1 uncultured Porphyromonadaceae bacterium
CTATGCAAGAAACCTATACCGTTGAGTATCTGCTTGAGGATGCTTATTTTCTCATCGGTTGTCAAGACATTCTTCTTGATAAGGTCGTCGAGACTGCCGTCGTTATAGAATTGCAGCACTCCAAAGTCGTATGTACCCAACGGAGTGGCAAAAGTATAACAAGCCTCATAGTGCGCAATGTTGGGGTGAGTGGGCAACTTGGCAGCCAATTCCACCTCACGCGCCAGACGAGTAGAGTCGTTTTCATCTGCCACCTCCGACATTTTCAAGGCTACATAACGGTCGAGGTGTGTATCGTATGCTTTGAATACTACACCAAATCCACCTTTACCTATACGGTCGGTTGTAGGATTATACTGATATCGTTTCTGAAACTCCTGATAGGTCATAATATATCGAACTTGAGTACAGTGTGACCTATGATAATGCGGTCACCGGGTTGCAACAATTCTATATCACCTTCACATACCTGCTCGTTATTGTGGTATGTGCCATTGGTACTGTTATTATCGGACAACTGATGCTCAAATGTCGAATTGGCTTTCATTACGACATTGATAACAAAGTGTTTTTTGCTGATAAAAGTATCACCTGTGGGCAATTGCAACGATGCATCGGAATATTGCGATTGACGTCCGATAATGTTTACACCTCGTTTCAGTGGCAACACTTTGTCTCCTTTCCATTTATTATCTTTATCGACCTCAAGGAAGAGCGCACCCACTTTATAGCGCTTGTCATCCTCCGAGTTGTTCTTTCCGGTAGGTCCCTGTGTTGCATTTATATCATCATTTTCTTTCTCAGGCTTACTAGTCAAGAAACGAGATAATGAATTGGTGGTATGACACTTCGGACAAGTTATCACACGTTGCTTGGCATCGGTTCTTATCTTAAGTGGCGCGTGGCACATAGGATTGGGGCAATAGACCTCACGTATCTCCACAGCAGGGAAGTCGTCGGATGCCGCCGAATGCGCACATTTGGGACAACGGATTGTCGCTACAATTCCTTTCAATCCAAAGGTTGCTCCACACTTAGGACACTTTTTTATTTCCATACATTCTATTATTATACGAGCATATCGCAATCGTCATCCATTGTATCAAACTCGAGTGTATCGTCGATATAATTATCAATATCGGCACTATCGGCCAATAATTCATCGCCCGACACATCTCCCAAATCATATTCTATATCATCTATCACGATAGAATCATCAAGTTCTACTGTCTCAAGCAATACAACATCATCTTCTATCTCTATATATTCATCGGTTTCGCTTACGACTGCATTATCGTCGTCCAAGTCTACATATACCGAGTCTAACGGTTCTACTACCGATGCACTACCTTCTTGATAACCGGTGGGAGAGTATAGCCCGGATGAAGCTTCACCGGATACACTATCTATACCCATCGAAGTATATGCTACTTGAGGGTCGGCCTCAAATGTCGGAACATCTTCGGGGACAGAGCCGCGTAGGCTGTCGACAACAGCTACATCATCATCGGGCATCACTTCATACAGAAGATCATCTGTCACCTCCTCATCTACTACGACCTCTGTATCAATATCATCGGCCAATAGGACATCGACATCCTCAAGTTCCACCTCTTCTATTTCGGGAGGCAAAACTTGTGCAATAAATTCTTCTTTATAATCTTCGGGGAGTGCGTCCCACTCCTCGGCGTAGAATGTGTTATACATATCGCCACGCCACTCAAAGACACCATTTATGCCCACTTCACTACGTGCGGCGGCAAATGCCTCATCAAAGGTCATAGTATCATCGGGAGTGCTGGCATATTGAACATCGTTGACACTCAAATTATCCATTGCAACTGCGTCGAAGAATGCATCATCATCCTGAACATCAACAACCTCTTCTGTATCTGCCACTTCGGCATCAGCATCGGCCAAGTCTTCGCCGGAGGCTTCCACAACCACATCTTCACCGGATTCGGCATTCCAGTTGTGCGCTGTAAAACGCTCTTTATAGTCGTCGGAGAGTTCATTCCACTCTTCTTCGTAATAAGTATTATACGTTTCTCCGTTCCATTCAAATACTCCGTTGGGACCTACTTCACTACGTGCTGCAGCAAATGCCTCGTCAAACGACATCGAGTCGTTGACCGATTGAGCCATTCTCACATTGCTCAAATCGTCTTCCGACACCTCTTCTGTTGCCAATGTTTCATCCACAACTTCTTCGGGTTGCTCGTCGGCCATATTCATTGCGGCAGCAACACCTACTCCGGCTACAGCACCTACTCCGGCCATAGCTATTCCTTTCCCCATTACTCCTCCCTCTTTCTCAGTAGCTTGTACTTTCTTTACGGGTTCACTTTTCATCGCGTTTTCCTTCTTAGAATTAAATTCGCGCATTGTTTTATCCAAATCGTCCATAATACTTATTATTTAGTGAATATTATTTCTTTTCTTATAGCCTGCCTTACTTATCCAAAGTGACGCTTGCAAGCCGGACACATTCCTTGTCGTTTGATAAACTCCCAAGAACGGCCACGAAGGCTTGCACCACAAGCCGGACAAACATAGTCCAACTCAAATGATTCGTTCAGGCGTTGTAATTCCTGTTTCATCTCCTTACTGCTCGAGGTAGCCCACTTCGATGCAAATATAAAGACTACAATGGACAACACACCACCGGCTATACCTATAATAGCTTTGATAGCCGGATCGCCATCTACCATCACAGTTACAATTGTGGTGAGCAAACCCAGCACCAACGAAGGCATCATACGACGAGACATCATACTCTCCTGCCCCGAGGCCTGCAAACGGCTGCTCTCTTGCTGATAATTCTCATAAACGTCTTTGAGTTTGTACATCCGGGCTGTAAATTCTTCGTCGCTCATCGGCATCTTTTCCAGCACCTCTTGCAAGTTTACTTCATAATAGCCCGCGCCACCCAACGATATACTATCTTTCTCGGTAATGCGCTTGGTTTTAACGCGTACTCCGTTGACAAATGTTCCATTGGCCGAGTCTAGGTCTTCGACAAATAATCCATTCTGATTGCGCACTATCTTAGCGTGCATACGACTTACTTTTTCATATTTGGAGGGAACCAATATGTTATCACCTTGTACTTGACGGCCTATTAATATTTCTACCGGTTTCATTGATTCTTGGAAGTTATAAGGTTGCCTGTTTTACTTATCAATATCTCATCATTGTCCTTCTGTAGAACGAACTTTCTAAATTATCCACAAATCTAGTAATAAAATATTAAAAGAACAATAGAATACCACCTATTATTTTGAAAGACAAGAATTATAAAATTACAGAAAAGGAGCAAGTATACAGAAGTCACCATTGGTTATATCACTATTCTACACACAAAAAACGCCCCGTATCGGCATCGATACGGGGCGTTCATTATATCAGTACAGCGATTACTTCTTGATAAAAGTCTTTACACCTACACCTTCGCTGTGGGTATAGCGCAAAATGTATGTTCCAGCAACCAACGACGAGAGATCGAGTTGTGTAGTGTACCCTGCCATTTGTCCGGCGGCAACCTGAACACCCGACACCGAGTAGATAGCATACTCACCGCCCGACATAGGCACTTCGATAGTGAGACTGTTTTCTACCACCGAGGGATATACACGCATTGCGTCGCTCATCACCGACGAGACGCCCGAAGTAATATTGACCGAGAACTCTCTGGTAAATGACTCTCCTGTATTTACGTTGGTAACTGTCATTTTCATATACTTAAACTTGTTGCTATCTTCTACGGTTGAATTCGATACCAACTTGCCATCTACAACGCTATAAGGCGAAGCAATATGTTTACCGGCCACATTGGTGGGACCTAGTATTTCGTAGCTCAATGTGGCTTCGGCATCCTCACACGACACTATCACATCGGCCAATGCCACTCCTGCTGCTGTTCCCTTGGGAAAGTTGAGAGTACTCAATTTTATGCCATAGGGGGCTGTTGTAGGTGTACCCACGCCCAACACTGCGGCATTGAGATACGGGAAACTTGTTCCTTGATACTTGTCTTCCATCGCATTTATCTTGAAGTAGTTGTTGCCATAGCCACCCCAACCCCAGTTGACGTGTACCATTTGTGTGGCTTGTTTCCAACCATCCAAGTTCCAACAGTGACCACTTGTTTCGCCCTGTCCTCTATAAACGATTACACGACCCAAGATAAGTTCATCGAGAAGTATCTCCAACCACTCTTCATCACTCTCGGGCTTATTGACAAAACGTACAAAATTTTCATCATATCCGAAGTTACGGGGCAATGCTTTGGCTACCAAGTCGGTCTGTGTACCTGAACCATCCAAACCATACATCATATTGACCGACACACCGCAGTGATAGAGCAAACGTGCTATTTCGCTGTAATCACCTGTCTGTTCGCTAGCATACATAGCATCCCAGTCGTATGGCTCTTCGCTATCATAGTCAATCGAAAGCACACCTATGTCTTGGCAACTATACGAATAACGACCAGTGGGAGCTTCGGGATAACGTTGCACCATAATGGCTTGTCCCATACCTACTGCCACACAACCTACAAGTGCAGATTGTCCATCAATCTTGGGACATTCTGCATTGAAAGGATACGACTGATTGAGGTCAATGGTAATGAGCGGTGCAATATCGGGTACCGAAGCTACTTCGGTAGCAGGCTTGTACTGACGAGGATGCGACCAACCTTGATGACGTATGTGACCCTCGACACGAGCCACATCTACAATATATCGTGCATTATTGTCCAACACTTTCTGCATAGGTATGGGAGCTTCATAGCAACCGGTGTGATTGTAGGCAATGAGAGGATCGGCCGACGATTGTGCCGACACAATAACCCATCCACCACAATTATACTCTATGATATAATAGGCCGGCACACCTTCGTGTTCTACCAACCTAATAGAAGCTTCGCCTTCACTTTGCCACTCGGTATCGGCCGATAACAAACGCTCGGCTGTTGTCTTGGCCAACTCAGGCGAGATAATTTCTGCCACAACATACATATTAGTCACAGCAATAAATGCCAGGAACAATCCTGCTACTAATTTTTTCATCACTTCTTATTTTTATTAATTATCAGCTTATTTTTTTGCAACACAAAGAAAATAAAAGCATTCTATATTCGCAAGACTATTGTACGATTTTTACACCAAAATTTAACTTATATCAAAAAAAGAGAGCCGCTGTGACTAGCGACTCTCTCCATAATATCTCAATTGATTGATGTATTACTTCTTGATGAATGTTTTCACGCCTACACCTTCGCTGTGAGTATAGCGCAAGATGTATGTTCCGGCGGCAAGCGACGAGAGGTCGAGTTGCGTAGTATAACCGGCCATTTCTCCGGCAGCTACTTGCACACCCGATACCGAGTAGATGGCATACTCACCGCCCGACATAGGCACTTCAACGGTAATATAGTTTTCTACAACCGAGGGATATACGCGCATTGCGTCACTCATTACCGACGAAACTCCCGAGGTAATGTTGATAGAGAACTCTTTTTCAAAAAATTCGCCTGTTGAAGTGTTAGTAACTTTTATTTTCAGATATTTAAATTTATTGCTATCGGCTACTTCTTGAGTGGTTTTCAACTTTCCATCTTCTACTACATAGGGGGATGTTGTAGGCTTACCGGCAACGTTGTTGGGACCAAAAGTCTCAAAGCTCAATTGTGCTTCGGCATCCTCACACGCTACAACCACATCGGCCAATGCAGTGCCGGCAGGTGTACCCTTGGCAAATGAAGTTGTAGACAACTTGATACCATAAGGAGCTGTAGTGGGAGTACCTACACCAAGAATAGCTCCGTGGTGGTAGTTGAGCGAGATACCTTGATAATCATCGTTGAGATTGTCAATACTGAAGTAACCATTACCGTGGCCACCCCAACCCCAGTTACAGTGAACCATCTGAGTAGAGCGTTTCCAACCATCGATATTCCAGCTGTGGCCACCCTCACCTTTCTCGTTGGCAGCACCTTGATATATAACTACACGACCCAAAAGAAGATCGTCGAGCAACATCTGCATCCACTCGTCATCACTATGCTCATAGCGGAACACGAGTTGCAATTTCTCCTTGTCGTAACCAAAGTTACGGTGCATTGCCTCGCAAGCATCGTTCATATATGCACCGGAGAATGAGAGACCATACATCATTCGGGCTGCCACACCTGCGTGGTAAAGAATACGGGCTGCTTCGTCATAGTTGCCGGTTTGGTCACAATTGATAACAGCTTGCCAATCATAGTCGGCCTCTTTGTCAAAATCGATGGTATGAGTACCTGTACCGCCATCATTGTCGGTATATGAGAACTTACCAACAGGACGTTCGGGAAACTCTTGCACCATCATTGCTTGAGTCATAGCAACAGCCACACAACCTACCAAAGATTTCTTACTATCGATAGTGGGGCAATATTTATTGTAGGGATTGCTCTGATTGAGGTCGGTCATTACCATCGGTTCGATATCGGGATAAGTTGTAATGTCCTCAGCAGGCTTACGTTGCATAGCGCGTCCCCAACCTTCGTGTTTCACATCACCTTCTATACGCGACAAGTCAACAATATATTGGGCATTGAGGTCGAGAAACCATTGCATAGGAGCAGGTGCTACATAGTTACCATCGGTATTGTAACCCAGCATAGGAGATGTTGACGATTGAGCCGATACGAGAGCCCAACCTCCTCCGTTATATTCAACGATATAATAGGCAGGAATACCATCTCGTTCTACCAATGTAACGGTAGCTTCATTGGCACCACGCCAATTTTCATCGAGAGTCAAAAAATTATCGGCCGTTTCTTTGGCCACTTCAGGCGTAACAACTTCGGCATTAACATTGAGGACGAAAGCCGACAACACAACTGCCATCACATAGGTAAAAAATTTCTTCATCGTAGAGATTTGTATTTCGGTGTTAAAATTTAGGTTTCTATACAAGGGGCAAAGATAGTGAAAGGTGAGCGAAAAATAAAACAAACTTGTTTGATTTTTTTCCGAACCGCATCCTAACTTATCTAAAGATAGTGAAAGGTGAGCGAAAAATAAAACAAACTTGTTTGATTTTTTTTCCGAACCGCATCCTAGCTTATCTAAAGATAGTGAAAGGTGAGCGAAAAATAGAGAATTTGACCGACCTGTACAAAAAAGAGCGACAACCCGATGGGCTGTCGCTCGATAATTCAGAGTTTGAGAAAATTATTTCTTGAGGCTGATGGCTTTGTAGTCACCTGCACCCATAACTTTTTTGTTCAACATAACAGGCTCATCGAAGAAGATAGCCGAACCAACCATGACTTCACCGTCAGCTGCAATAGCCATATCTTGGAACATTGCAAGAAGACCGGGTTTACCGTCTTCGAGGATGAACAATACAGGACATTCACCTGCATAGTAGCCCATTCCTTCCATTACGATGAATTCCCAGTTGGTATACAATTTACCATCCGAAGTACTCTCACCTAAGTAAACGTCGTATGTAGTACCATCTTGGAAAGACATTTGACCTACACAAGTAGCACCAATTTCGCTTTCGGGATCGTAAACAGTCATACACTCATAAGTTTCACCTTCAATTTCTTGGTTGTAGGTAAATGCGGGGAATGCTGACTCTACTGAACCTTGGAATACACCGAGGAAACCTTCGATAGCCCAACGAGTAGCAATTACGTCAAATCCTTCATAGATTTGGTTCATATTGTAGTCAGAAGCTACATAAACAAGTTCAGCGGGGTATTCGATGGGTTGATAGTTCTCACCATCAACAGTTACTTGATACAACCAAGAGTAAGTACCCTCGTGGAAGTAGCCGTCGATTTGGGGAGCAGCTTGAACCAACCACCAGTAACCGTTGTCAACTACCATATCCTCAGCATTGTAAACGCCTTCGAGAGCAGCACACTTGTTACCGAAGAGGTCAGTAACGGCACCTTCAGCCCAAGAGAGAACAACGATATACATACCATCCTCAGCAAATTCAACTACAGAAGGAAGATTTACAACGAGGTTAGAACCATTGGCAGTAGCATCAGTGATAACACCGTTAGCAAATTGCTCGTTGGTATTCAAGTCATAAGCCACGAACGAAATTTCGCCCATAGTCTCATCACGAAGGATAGTCTCGTTGAATGCAATAGTAGCACGTTTGCCACCTTGAGTAGCGTTGAGTTGAGGATTAGAAGTAGCAACAGGAGCATCAACGTCATAAGCACCAATACCTACGTTATAAGTAGTTTGTACACCGGCAACATTAGCGGCAACTACATAGAGGTAATAAGTGTTACCGGGTTGAACACCGGGATAGTTGAGTGCCAACTCTTCACCTTCAGGGTTAACTTCAGCCGCAAAAGCATTGTAACCACCTTGCAAGAGTGTAGTGTAATCGATATCATACGGCTCAGCAGTAACTGTAAGAGCTACATTTGTTGCATTCTTTGTAGCAATCTTAATGGGAAGTACATCTGAAGTGATACTGTCGGGAACTTCAACAGTCAATTCTGCCAAGTCACCCCAAGTATCAGGCTCAAGAGAATCAAAGTTTTCCCACTTTGCGCAACCGGTCAAGATAAGACCGATTGCGATAGAAAGGATATATACTAACTTTTTCATTGTATAATAAGCTTTACAAGGTTAATACATTATTTTTTTTCAAATGTGGGAGGTTGGAGAGCTTGATACCACCACTCATCAGCAGCGATATTACCAACACCAATACCTTGTGTAAATGCGATAGTAACGTCCTTATCTACAATAGTGAAGTTAGCAACGGCAGCACCGCTGAGTTGAGGTGTATTGCCAACACCTGCAATTACCATATTGTAGCTTTGACCTTCACCACCGTAAACACATTGGCTGAAAGGAACTTGGATAGTACCGGCAACTACGTCAACTACACCGTAAACGGGATAGATGCTAGCAGCACCAAGACCACCAAACAAGCAAATAGGATGTATCCACAATTTGGTTTCATCTTCATCGTCACGAGAGATAGTAACATCCCAAGTCTCATCGGGATAACCCTCAAATGCACTACCTGCAGTAGCTGTATAGTTACCTACGAGTGTATTGATGGGATCCTCGTCGTCAGAGATTGTAACGGCGAAAGTCTTGTGAGCACCAAGGTCACAATTGGTAGAATTGGTAAGAACTACATCAAATTTTTTGTCACCACCTTGTACGTCATTATCGACAGTCTCGATATAGATTGAAGCGAAACGGTGATCGGCATCAAATTTAACAATTTTCTCACTCTCGGCAGTAAACTCGGTAGCAACCAAGTTTTCACGATTTACACCGATTTCTTGATAAGTTTCAACTCTCAATACACGGTAATCAACACCCTCAACAGCGCGGAGAGCTTCACCATAATTTTCGTTGCTGGTAGCAAAAGTTACGTTTGTAGCAACACCTGCAGCCGAAGCAACAGAAAGTTTAAGCTCGATAACATCGGGATTACCGTCTACTGCTTCTTTTACTACGCCCGAAGCGCTAGAAAAAGCCACAAATGCTTGCGTACCATCATCAAAGACGGGTTGCTTGTTGATATCGCAAGAAGCGAAAAGCAAGACCGACGCAAGTGCAGTATATAATAAACTCTTTATTTTCATTGTTACTAAATTTTAATAATTAGTACTTAATTACCAACCGGGATTTTGTACCAAGTTGGGGTTTACGTCGAACTCGCTCTCAACAATAGGCATTGTCCAATATTTGCTGTCGGCGGGCACGTCTTTGTTGATTTGTGACGAAACGTCTGTACGTACCATATCACGTTGATAAGGAGTACCAATGAGGCGTTTGTAATCGTAGAACAAGTGACCTTCGAAAGCCATCTCTTTACGACGCTCATTGAAGATATCATTCATAGATACAGTAGCATACTCAGTAGCGTTACGGTTAGAAGCGATGATGTTCAAGTCGCTGAGAGCACCGTTTTGGTCGCCGCTCAAGTAACGAGCTTCGGCACGTACAAGATACATCTCAGAGATACGAATCATAGGAATGCTTGAGTAAGCAATAGGACCACCGTCTTTACCTTGATATTTGTTAGGCCAGTAGTAACCGGCGTGCTTGTCACTAGTGCGAAGCATAGTGAAACGAACGTCTTTACTGTCGAACAATTTGATCAAGTCTTCCGAAACGCGGATGTCACCATACTCATCGGGGTGAGTCAAGTTACCGGGAGAAGAGTTGAGTGAACCTTCTTGTTGGCTAACGTAAGCACCGAAGATAATTTCACCTGTAGCTTCCCAAGTTGAGTTGCCCCACAAAGTTTCATACTCGGCAGCTGTAGCAATAGTATAGTTACCAGAGTTGATTACGTTTGTAGCGTGGAGAGCTGCGTTTGTGTAGTCTTGCTTGTAAAGGTATACGCGAGCGAGGAGAGCCTCGATAGCACCAACCGAAACAGCACATTTAGCATCATTAACACCTGCACGAACGTAAGAAGGATCGATGATAGTGAGTGCTTGGATGAGGTCTGAAATGATAGCATTGTAGTTTTCCTCAGCAGTAGCACGAACGGGTTTCTCGATAACACTTACGTTAGGATCTTCGCTTGTGATAGGCATACCGAGAGACTCGGGAGTACCCTCAGCAGCAGTTGAAGAGATAGCGTAGGGTTGAGCATACCAACGTACGAGGTCGAAGTAAGAAAGAGCACGTACAAACAAGCACTCAGCCATAATGTTGTCGAGGTCTTGTTGAGTTACACCTTCTTCTTTGAGGTACATATCGGCATTTTGCTTGATAGCAAAGATTACGTTGTTGCAACGAAGAATATTGGCATATGCACTACCAAAAACTGGACCACCACCGGCTTTTGTAAAGTTCCAAGTTTGCCAGTTAGAACCACGACCGGAGTTTAGAGGAATACCGGCTACGCAGTTACCGCACATTACATCGGGGTAAAGCTGTGTGTCAAGACCATACCAACCCTCACCACGGAAGGCAGAGTATGTTACAGCTGCAGCATCATCAAGACCGGCGAAGGTCGACAAAGCTTTGTCAGAGTCCAAGTAGATTTCGGGATCGGTGGTAAGATCGCACGAAGTAAGACCAAGACCTAGCGTTACGGCTGCTAATAAAAATATCTTTTTCATCTGTCTAAATTCTTTACAAGTTATTAGAATGAAATATCAAGACCTACAACGAAAGATTTGGTCGTAGGATACTGACCGAGAGATACACCTGATGTACCACGCTCGGGATCCCAGTATGTAGCATCGTGGAATGTGAAGAGGTTGTAACCGCTCACATAGATACGAAGGTTGCTGATTTCGGCTTTTCTTGTCCACTTAGCGGGGAATGTATAACCGAGAGTCAAGTCCTTAACACGGAGGTAATCACCACGCTCGAGGAAACGAGTAGATGAAGTCCAAGCCGAGTTGCTACCGTTGTTGGCAATAGGTTTGGGCGAAACGCCTGTATCACCAATGTTCTTCCAGTAGTTGTTAGCCTCTTTCAATTGGTTGTAACCAAATGTAGCACCGTCGTTCCAAATCAATTGGTGGTCGGGATAGAGGAGGTAGTTACCAAACTTATACTCGAAGCTTGCGCTGAAGTCGATACCGTTCCAGTTCAAAGTAGTGTTGAAACCACCGGTAGCGATAGGTTCGGGTGAACCTTTGTAAACACGACGAGCTTCGTCGAAGCTGTTGGTAATGTCACCATTCTCATCATACCAGAGAGCCTCACCGTTTGTGGGGTTAACACCGGCATAATCATAGAGGTAGAATTGCATCAATTGCTCACCTTGTACGGCGCGGATACCGCCACCGAGTGAGAGGTATTCGTTGTCACCAATGTTGATAACTTTAGACTTGTTGTAAGAGAAGTTAAGTCCGAAAGTCCATTGGAAGTCATTGCGGTTGAAGATGTCAACATCGAATTGAGCCTCGAAACCTTGGTTCAAGAGTGAACCTACGTTCTTGGTCATTGAGCTGAAACCGGTAGTCAAAGGAATACGAGTTGCGAGCAACATATCTTCAGTTGTACGGTGGTAGTACTCCAAAGAAGCTGAGAAACGATCCCAGAAACGGAAGTCAACACCCACGTTGTGAGCCAAGTTGGTTTCCCAAGTCAAGTCGGGGTTAGGCAAGTTGGCAGGAGCCGAACCGTTAACACCGTTGTAAACACCTGTACCATAGAGAGCATAAGCGAGGTAAGCACCAATGTTGTTGTTACCGTTCACACCATAGCTGTAACGGAGTTTCAATTGGTTAACCCACTCTACGTCTTGCATAAATGCCTCTTTGTCGATATTCCAAGAAGCACCTACCGACCAGAATGTACCCCAACGACGGTTTTGACCGAAGAGTGAGCTACCGTCGGCACGAACTGATGCTTGCAAGTAGTATCTTTGTTTGTAGTTATAGTCAGCAACACCGAAGAAAGAGAGCAACTTATCTTCTACCGAGCTATAACCAATCAAATATGTGCTTTGAGGAGCGTTATCGGGCCAGGGGAGCAATTCGTTTACGTCGCGAGCTTGGTAAGAATCGGCAAAGCTCTTTGAGTAAGTATACTCGTGACCGGCCAATACGCGGAGGAAGTGCTCATCGTTGAAGCTATCTTCATACACAGCAGTGTTAGAAGTAGTGATTGAACGATATTGAGAGTTACCACCGGCAACAACGTTTTGGTCAGTTGTAGTCATATAACCGGGCTCATAAGAGTAGTTACGTGTGAAGAGCAACTCAACGCTGTTGTTGGTTTTGAATGTCAATTGAGGAATAGGTTTCCACTCCAAGTACATTGTACCGTTGAACTTATAGTGAGTATCGTAAGTGTTCTTATCGAATGCATAAGCCAAGGGGTTGATGTCATTGTACATAGGAAGGTTGAAGTTGTAAGAACCATCCTCGTTATAGATAGCGTATGTAGGAGGCATTACCACACCGGCAAAGAAGGGGTTGGTATATGTCCAAGAGTCTGATTGGTTGGTAGACTCACCGGTCATACGGATGTAACCACCGTTAACACGAGCACCAAATTTCAACCATTTGTTCAATTCGCTATCAACGTTTACACGCATACGGATATTTTCGTAGTCCGAACCGTAAGTGATACCCAAGCTCTTGTTGTATGCGATAGAAGCATAGTAGTTGGTCTTGGCTGTACCACCTTGTGCATTGATTTCATACTCTTGCATAGAACCTTCACGAGTGAGGGCGTCCATCCAGTTGTAGAAAGGTTGCGCCTTGGTACCTTCGGGCATATAGTATGCATCATAGGGGCTATCGGGATTGTAACCTGCGTTGAAGGCAGCTGTACGATACCAATCAACCCACTCTTGACCATTCATAACAGCATAGCCGTTATCGTTGGCGAGAGAAGTGATACCACCACGTACACGAGCTGTGATGCGAGCTTTACCATCGCTGTTCTTACCGCTCTTGGTAGTAATAAGGATTACACCATTAGCAGCACGAGAACCGTAGATAGAAGCAGCAGCAGCATCTTTCAACACTGTGATAGAAGCGATGTCACTGGGGCTGATAAGAGCAATAGCATTGGTACTTTCGGCAGCACCACCCGAGATATCACCACTCATTACGGGAATACCATCGACAACATACAGAGGTGCGTTACCTGCTGAGAGTGAAGATGTACCACGTACACGGATTGTTGTGGTTGCACCGGGTTGACCGTTGCTACTAGTAATTTGTACACCGGCCATTTTACCTTGCAACATCTTATCAACTGAAGTTGCAGGGATAGAAGCCAACTCGTCACCGCTCACTTGAACAACGGCACCGGTTTTAGCTTCACGACTTTGTACACCATAACCCACTACGATTACCTCATCAAGAGTAGTCGTAGAAGATAGTTTCACTACCATACCATCTTGCGCAAACGCTTCGGTTTTCTCCATACCAATGTAAGAGATAACAAGCGTTTTAGAGCCATCGGGCAACTTGATAGAGAAGTGTCCATCAGCATCGGTGATAGCCGATGAATTTGTACCCTTAACGAGGACAGATGCACCGAATACCGGCATATCGTCATCGGCAGAAATAACAGTACCTGTTATGGTCTGGTCGGCCATAGCAGACGTTACTCCTACTAACAGGGCACACAAGAACATTGTTAGTTTTCTCATACGTCTGAATTTAATTAAACATTAGTATACATTAATAATAAAGTAATTCTCTCTTTGTCCCTCGTCGCCTCGGGACGGGTATTAGGTTTTGGTTAAGGTTCGTATTCAAGTCGGTTTCCCGACATCTTCCATCGGTCACTCCGACCAACGATTTATCATCTCTTATTGCCACGCACAAAATACGTCTGAAATCGGCATCTTTATTTATAAAAGAATGCCTACTTTTTCCGACAATAAGACAAATACAAAGATAGCAAGAAAGAAACAAAAAAAAAAAGAACCCTGACAATTCGCGATATTTTTATATTGTTTAGTAACACCACGACAAGCCTTACGCGACGAAAAATAAAGAAAAAGTCACGCAACCGTTTGCAAAACGTTGTATATCAACTTTATATTTATACAGCAAAATCGACATACCGTTAACCATTTTACAGCAGAAATAATAAGTTAATAAAGGTTAAACACGTAAAACCAAACTAAATTCGTCGAAACAGAATACTTAAAATCGGGGCGATTTTAACAAAATAAATAAATCTTTTAACAAAACCAAGCCAAAAGGAACGCTTTCACAAACACTCATACATTCTTAACGATACAACAAACATCTTTTGACAATACGGATGCTATGTGACTAGTCCGATTGGTATCAAAACGAACATCTGCACCAAATGAATTGTCATTTTGACATTTTCATAAAAAATGTACACATTATATAATATATTGTCTTAACGACATAATTACATAAAAAGACAAAAAAGCATCACATATAGTAAATAGCAAATCAAATCTTGTATTTCGCTTGTTTTTTGTATCTTTGAGGCAAACCTCGAAGATATGGTGCACTCGCTGTGAAAAATACTGAACTAAACTTCGTATTTCTCGCTCGTTTCTTGTTATCTTTGCCAACAAAGCCACACAGATATGAAGTTGATAATAGACCAAGGCAATACAGCCACAAAGATATACACCGCCGACGGAGACAACATAGGCCTCCCCATCACAGACAACAATGAGGAGATAGCCGAGCGCGTGAGAAGCCTCATAGCCGACAACACCTACGAAGCTGCCATATACAGCTCGGTGCGTCGCGAATATGACAAACACCTCATCAACATTATGAGCCGCAAGATACCGCATATTGTGTGTATGGGCAACACCACTCACCTACCCATCCTCATCGAGTATCGCACACCACACACGCTGGGTCACGACCGCATAGCCGCAGCCGTGGGCGCGTGGAGCCAACGACCCGGACACCCGCTCCTAGTAGTTGATGCCGGAACAGCCATTACATACGACCTCGTATCGCCCAAAGGAAAGTTTATGGGCGGAAACATTGCCGCCGGCATAGAAATGCGACTGCGCGCACTACACGAACACACCGGCCGACTACCCAAAGTAGATAGCACCGGAGAAGTCCCCCTGTTGGGCTACGATACAGAGACAGCCATCCGCTCCGGAGCTTTACAAGGTGCCGCATACGAATTGGAAGGATACATCACCTCACTAGAAAGAGAATTTCCCGGACTTTTGGTTTTCTTAACGGGTGGAGATGCCACACGTTTGGCTACTATAATAAAAAGAACTATCTTTGTCGATGCTAATTTAGTTCCGAAAGGTTTGAACCGAATACTAGAATACAATGTCAAATTATAAACAACTACTCGCAGCACTGCTTTGTGCAGTGATAATGCCTATTGTGGCACAAACACCCTACTCACAATATGGCTATGGTACTATCGACAACAATGCAAGCGGCAACCAACGAGCTATGGGAAGCACCGGTATAGGCACACGCAACAACCTATACATCAATATGATGAACCCTGCATCATATACTGCCATCGACTCGCTCACTTTTATGTTTGATTTTTCGGTCGATTATCGTGCATCGTGGCTCAATGAGCAAGGTAACAAGGGACAAACTCAAGGCGGTGGCCTCAACTACTTTGCTATGCAGTTCCGACTAGGCAAGACTGTAGCTGCCAGCATAGGTCTCACACCGCTTACCCACGTACAATATACCTACGGCAACACAATAGAGAACGGTAGTTTTATCCGTGCCGGTGAAGGTGGTTTATCACAAGCCTACCTCGGTGTGGCATACCAGCCATTCAAATGGATGTCGATGGGTGTAAATGTAGGTTATATGTTTGGCAAAACGACCAACCTCACCACTGTATCAACAAACCCTTCAAACGGTGCATTTGAGCGTATTACCTCGGTAAACGACATCCGATTACAAGCCGGATTGCAATTTCCCATCAACATCAATAAAGAGAACAACGTCACACTCGGACTTGTGTACACACTGGGCAAGCCTACACACGGAAACGTCACAGCCTTTGCCACATTCAGCGACACAACAACATTCAAGATGAAAGACTACTACTCTATGCCCCACTGTTTTGGCGCCGGTATCACCTATAATTATGATGAACGTATTACCGCAGCTGTCGATGCCCGCTACGAATTGTGGAAAGATGCCAAATATTACAACCCTTTTGCCGAGATGTACGAACCAATGAATAACCGTCTACGCCTATCGGCCGGCTTTGAATATCAGCACAAGAAACTTTCGAGCAGCTATGCCGATTATATACGCTATCGAGTGGGTGCATTCTACGAAGACTCTTACATCCTTGTTCGCAACAACAACGTGCGCGAGTTTGGCGTTACTTGCGGTTTTGGATTTCCCCTTCGCAGCAACAAATCGATACTCAACGTGGGATTTGAATACGCCCACCGCTATGCACATCCCACCAACCTACTCAACGAAGACCATTTATCAATTGTTATTTCAATGACATTCAATGAAATGTGGTTCTGGCAACGGAAGTTCGATTAATCGGAATAGCAACACTTCACTATTACACAATAAAAGAGGCTTTCAACACGAAATAAGCAAGGGGCTGTGCCAAAATTCGGCACAGCCCCTTTAAGTTTACGAGAATAATATACAGAGGTCGGGATAATGTGGCAAAAGGGGCGTATAATAACACGCAACCCGGCCTTAATAATAAAGTCAAAAAATCCTTTTTCTGATTATAACACCACGACTTATTATATCACACAAAGATCAATACAATCCGTATGTCATAGACATAACCTGAAACTCTGTGCGTCGATTGATTTGATGTGCGGCCTCTTGATCCTCTTCCGACAACGTGAGAATATACTCCTCACTAAGTTCAGTTCCTTCGGCAAACTGCGGATATTGAGCGGCCAGATTTTTGGTAATTACCTTAGGACGCGACTCTCCATAGCCCATTGCCGTAACACGTTCGGCATCAATACCGTGTTCGATAAGATAATCGACCACCGACTGGGCACGACGCTGAGAGAGATTTTCGTTATACTTGTCGGCACCGCGAAAATCGGTGTGAGCCGCCAGCTCTATGGTTATGTTGGGATTATCATTGAGTATTGCAATAAGCTCATCAAGAGCCTCTTCCGACTCGGGTCGCAAAGTAGCCTTGTCAAAATCATAGAAAATATTTTCGATAATTACCGGCTTGGTAACCGACGCGAGAACAAAATCCACAACATAGTCGGCATCTTCTTCGGTGGTATCACTGACAAACTCCTGTTTGCCATTGAGATAGCCTTTGTATCCGGCCATCATCACGTAATGAACACCTCTATCCAATGAGAACTTAAACGAACCATCCTTACGCGCAACTTCTTTCTGATTGGAACCATCATTACCCACAATACGTATTACCGCATCGGGAATAGGCTCACCATCCCTGTCGAGAACCATACCGCTGATGGTAACACGGATAGAGGGTCGTTCAAAACTATAAATATTATCAAATCCACGACCATCGGTACGATTGGATGAAAAGAAACCTGTCTCTTCTTCTCCAAATGTTATACCGAAATCATCGCCCGACGAGTTGATGGGATACTTCATATTCTCTACTTTCCACACACCGGCCGTATCGAGCGTTGCCATAAAAATATCAAGCCCACCCATACCGGGATGTCCATCGGACGAGAAATACAAAAGGCTGTCACTGCGCATATATGGGAACATTTCGTCACCGGGTGTATTAATACGATCTCCCATATTTTCAAGAGTACCCTCGGTATTGGTTCCCAAACCTACTCGCCAAATATCCTTACCACCATAGCCTCCGGGCATATCGGATGTGAAATAAAGAAACAAACCATCGGAAGAGACCGCCGGATGAGCAAAAGATGATATAGTATCGGCCACTATCTCCAACTTGGTGGGGGCACTCCATTGCGCACCACTGCGAGTAGAGACATATATTTCGACCGAAGCATTCTTATTGGGATCTTGTCGGGCCTTACTCAGATACATTGTCATACCATCGGGACTGAAACTCACCATTCCTTCATCGGCCTCGGTATTAACCTCACCCTCAATAGGCTCGGGACGCATCCACTCACCCTTCTCATTTTTAGTAGCCAAATAGATATCAAAACTCTTTGTTCCGGTAATCAAACTCTTCTTCTCACCCACAGCCTTATCGGTAGACGTGGTAATATACAACTGATCGTGCTCATCGCCCAGCAACATCGGTGAACAATCGCTACGACGCGAATTGAAAAGGTTCGATTTTTTGACAATATATCTTGTAGGATTTTCTTTCCACTGCACCGCTTGTATACAGCCCTGTATACCATTAAGTGCCAACTCACTATTGGGATTGAGTTGCAAGAAAAGTTCATAATTTTTTATCGCTGCCGTATACTTTCCCTCAGCGTGCTGACACTGCGCCAAATACAGATAAGTCATACTATCAACATCGGCATATTTATATCGCACTGCATTGTTATACGCAGCCGAAGCACGAGCCGACATATTAAGACGACGATAACAATCGCCCATCATATATGCTATCTGACCTCGCAACGGCCTGTCGGTCTTCTTACGTAATTTATTATATACCTTACGATAGGTTTGAGCCGCCACATAGTACTCTCCACGCTCATATTGTTCGTTCGCAACACTCAACTTGGCTGTACCGCAAGAGGTTACAATCAACAAGAACGCAAAAGCAACAATAGCTGATATATATTTTTTCATCGCCACAATTCTTCTAATACATTATATATAAGAAATACGTAGCAAACTCTTTTTTATTGTCCAAGTTGTCAACTTTTGCTACTCCACTCGCCACAATAACGAACTATCGCCATAACTAAGGAAACGGAAATCGTGCGCCAATGCATAATCGTAGATTGTGCGCCAATCACCTTTGACAAATGCCGACACCAACAACAAAAGCGTACTGCGTGGCTGATGAAAATTGGTCACAATACCATCAACTATCCGAAAACTATAGCCCGGAGCTATGATAATTCGTGTAGAGCCAACCAAGCGTTCAGCCCCCACACGATCGAGATAATCGAGCAACACTTGCATTGCCTCTTGTCGAGAAAGAACAGGATTATCGTCATAAGGAGCCCATTGCTGCACAGTCAATTCCTGAATGGGCAATTGAGAATTCTTATAGATATTAAGAGCTATGTAATATAGACTCTCAAGCGTACGCACCGACGTTGTTCCTACTGCAACCACACGACGAGTAGTATGACACAGCTCCTCGATGAGACTACGCGACACCGATATGTACTCGGTATGCATCTCGTGTCCGGCTATCACATCACTCTTCACCGGCTTGAACGTTCCTGCACCCACGTGCAATGTGAGTTCATACGTAGGAATACCTTTTGCACGCACCTCATCAAGTACACGGGGAGTAAAATGCAATCCGGCTGTAGGAGCGGCTACCGAGCCTTCCACTTTTGAATATACTGTTTGATAAGTAGTCTTATCGCTCTCTTGAGTAGCACGATTGAGATAGGGCGGGATGGGCAATTCACCCAACAAATCGAGTATCTCACCAAAGGTAACAGATGGCTCATTCCACGTAAAATCCACCTCATAGCCATCACCCTGCTGCGTTCCCCTGCGAGCTTCGAGAGTAACCTCTTTCCCATTAAAATCGAATGTTATACACAGAGCGCCCTCTTTCCACTTCTTGGCATTACCTATCAGGCACAACCAGCGGCACGATGTGGTACTCTGCAATGACAAAGCATAATCGTGAGGCAATAACGGTTCGAGACAGAATACTTCAATTACCGCACCCGTAACCTTGCGAAAATGCATACGAGCTTGTATCACGCGCGTATTATTAAATATGAGCATCGCATCATCGGGCAACAACGAGGGCAAATCGGAAAACGAAAAACTCTCTACCACACCACCCTTATAATGCAACAAACGAGAGTTGTCACGCTGCGACAACGGAAACTTGGCAATACGCTCATCGGGCAACGGATAGTCATAATCTTCTATTCGCAAGTTCTGTGTATCTGTCTTCATCTCTATCATATTTTACAACAACAAAAGTACAAAATATTTACCTAACAACCGCACATACACCCAAGAGAACAATACGCATCACAAAGGCAGCATTACGCAACAATTCGTTTGTGTCTGTATTACAATACATTAAAATCGCAGGTGCAAAAAAATTGAAAATATTTTGCCTAAATTCTTGCATAATCGATATAATGCTATTACCTTTGCACAGCAATTCAAAAAAAGAGAGGAGATATAGTTCTCCACGCTAGATTTTAAAGGGTTAAAATGGTGCGTTAGTTCAGTTGGTTAGAATACATGCCTGTCACGCATGGGGTCACGGGTTCGAGTCCCGTACGCACCGCAAGAACGTCTTAAGAGTAATCTTAGGGCGTTCTTTTTTTTATTCATTGCAAAGTTTTGCAACACAAATCATTAAATAAAACCAAAATTCGGCATTTCCTCGACAAACTATTGTCGGTATTTGATTTTTATTAGTACCTTTGTAACTTGGTATAGCATATTGTAAACCAATAATTACTACACTAATAATGGCAAAAAAGAAAAACAAGGGAAAGAAGTCATCTATAATCATCACATTACTATGGGGCTCATTCGCAGCCATAATATTGGCAATCGTTCTATTATTTATATCTATATCGAACGGTTGGATAGGATATATGCCCCCTATCGAAGAGCTGCAAAATCCCAAAGACAAGTTTGCATCGGTCATATACTCCGATGATGGAGTAGTGCTTGGTCGCTACTACCAGAGTCGCAATAATCGTGTATACGTAGACTACAACGAGATTTCGCCCTATCTCATTGAAGCATTGATAGCAACCGAAGATGTACGCTTTGCCGACCACTGCGGTATAGACTTCAAAGCATTGGTACGTGCAATTGTAAAGAGAGGTCTTTTTATGCAAAAAAGTGCCGGAGGTGGTAGTACCATCACACAACAGTTATCCAAGTTGCTATACTCACCACAAGCCGGAAACATTATGGAACGTCTGGTGCAAAAACCACAGGAATGGGTTATTGCCGTAAAACTAGAGCGTTTCTACACCAAAGAGGAAATTATCAATATGTACCTCAACCATTTTGACTTCCTCAACAACGCCGTAGGTATACAATCGGCATCACAAGTATACTTTAACAAAGAGCCTCAAGACCTCTCAATAGAGGAAGCCGCTACCCTTATAGGTATGTGCAAGAACCCATCCTACTACAATCCTCGCCGATTTAACGATCGCACTCGCGGTCGTCGTAATGTTGTATTGTCGCAGATGGCCAAAGCCGGATACATCACCGAGGCTCAATGCGATTCACTACAACAGCTTCCCCTTGTACTCGACTTTAAGATTGTCGACCACAAGGAAGGACCTGCCCCCTACTTCCGCGAGCGAGTACGTATGATGCTCACAGCAACCAAGCCTGAGCGTTCTGATTACCACGATTGGGAGATGCAACAATTCCGCATCGACTCTATTGCGTGGGAAAGAAACCCGGCATACGGATGGTGTGAGAAAAACCGCAAGCCCGACGGCTCAAAATACAACATTTACAGCGATGGTCTGAAAATATACACAAGTATAGACTCTCGTATGCAACAATATGCCGAAGAAGCTGTGCAAGAACACGTACACGACTATCTGCAACCACGTTTCTTTGCCGAGAAAAAGGGTCGTAAATATGCTCCTTTTGCTCGCACGGTATCGGCATCACAACAACAGAAGATTCTAGAACGAAGTATGCGTGACAGTGAGCGTTACCGTCTTATGAAAGAAGCAGGAGCAAGTGATGCAGAGATAGAAAAGGCTTTCAACACCCCCATCGAAACAGAATTGTTCAGCTATAATGGTCCCATTGACACGATTATAACACCGATGGACTCAATCCGTTACATCAAGACATTCCTGCGTACAGGATTTGTGGTAATGGATCCGCTCAATGGTAAGGTGAAAGCATACGTCGGAGGCCCCGAATTTGAACACTTCCAATATGATATGGCCGGTGTTGGTCGTCGTCAGATTGGTTCAACCATCAAGCCCTACCTCTACACATTGGCTATGGAAGAAGGTTGCACCCCCAACACCAAGTTCCTCAATGCACAACCCACATTCGTACTACCTAGTGGTGATGTATGGGAACCTCGCAATACCGGTAAAACCCGTATCGGCGAAATGGTACCATTGAGTTGGGCATTGATGACCTCTAACAACTGGATTTCGGCACGACTCATCGATCTGCTATCGCCCTACAGCCTTATGCGCATAATGCGAACTTTCGGTATCACCAGCGATATCGACCCAGTTCTTTCGTTATGTTTAGGTTCGGTAGAAATATCTGTCGAAGAGATGGTAACAGCCTATACGGCTTTTGCCAACAACGGTGTACGCGTTGACCCGATATACATTACACGTATAGAAGATAGTCACGGTAATGTTATAGCCGAATTCAATTCTCAATACACCGAGGTATTCAGCCAACGAGCCTACAACCGCATCGTACCCATCTTACGCAGTGTTGTCGACTCGGGAACCGGTTCTCGCATTCGTCGAGTTTATAACATCAAAGCTCCAATGGGAGGTAAGACAGGAACAACCAACGATATGGCCGACGGATGGTTTATGTCGTTCACGCCCAACCTCGTAACCGGCACTTGGGTAGGTGGTGAAGACCGAGATATCCACTTTGACTATATGACCGATGGTCAAGGTTCGAGTATAGCTCTTCCTATTACCGGATTGTTCTATAAAAAAGTATTTAATGACAAGTCTCTCAACGAAGAAGGCTACGTAGAGACACTACAGTTTAACTACCCCGACGTTTACGACAACTATGAAGAAGAAATCATAGTAAATGCACCCACCGAGACTGTAGAGGAAACCATCGAAGGTATATTTGAATAAACAGTATAGATTATGACTATTATTTTAATGTTAGTGGGCCTGATTCTCCTTCTTATCGGAGCCAATTATCTGACAGAAGGATCTTCGGCCATTGCCAAGAGATTTGGCATTTCTGAGTTTGTAATAGGCCTCACTATCGTGGGTATTGGCACATCGACCCCCGAATTGGTAGTGAGTTTGATCTCTACAATAAACGGAACAACCGACATTGCCATTGGTAATATATTGGGTTCTAACTTATTCAATATAATGATGATATTGGGTATTACGGCCCTTATCCGCCCCATACGCATCGAGAAGAACACACTATCTCGCGATATACCTTTCTCTCTTCTAGCCGCAGTAGTATTGGCCGTTTGTGGTTTGGATATATGGATAAACGGCACCAATGGTGTAATATCTCGTAGTGAAGGTATCTTGA
Source organism: uncultured Porphyromonadaceae bacterium (assembly GCA_937891845.1). GTDB lineage: Bacteria > Bacteroidota > Bacteroidia > Bacteroidales > Barnesiellaceae_A > Barnesiella_A. Next base: position 23,810 of record CALATP010000029.1, read on the forward strand.
TGCTTTGTTTCTTTATCGTCTTTATGGTATACTCATTTATGACTGCCAAGCGCGACGATGAACCGGATGTACAACAGCCCCAAGAAGTAGGAACAAAGAAACGAGCCATATGGATAGATATTGTAATGATAATCGGTGGTTTGGCCGGGCTTATCTTTGGAGGTGATTTATTCCTCGAATATGCCGTAATATTTGCACGCGACCTAGGCTTGTCCGAGGCTGTCATTGCAGTAACACTTATGGCAGGCGGAACATCTATGCCCGAGCTTATCACTTGTGCCATCGCTGCTGCCAAGAATAAAGGTCAGTTGGCACTAGGCAACGTTATTGGCTCAAACGTTTCTAACATCTTCCTCATTCTTGGCACTTGTGCCACCGCTGCACCTCTGCAACTAGGCAACATACTTCCCCTCGACCTCATAATACTCACTGCCGCTTCATTACTCATTGCCGTTACGGCTTTTACTTTCCGTCGCAATGAAATAGACCGTCCCGAAGGCGCTATTTTTGTCCTTCTTTATATCGGATATGTGGTATCGCTACTGATGCGATAAGAATACAATCTCTATTATACACAAAGCCGTGCACAGGAATTGTTGCACGGCTTTTCTATTTTTACCACCCCGTCGTTCGGGACGTTACATCGACACTATGACAACTTAAACTCTATGGGCGATTCATCCCAATCGCGTAAGAAATCAATAAGTTCGCGCGACAGCAAGCATTTACGACGTGAACGCATCGACACTTGACGGTCTATTTTTTCGTCTATGATACGGAATGTAACCTCCACACTATTATGCGATGTCTCGTGCATCAACTCCGACAAAGACTCTATAAAGGCAGGGGTAAGTGCGCTCAGCGACAAAGTGATAGACAATTTACTAAAAAGTTTACCTTGAAGGTCGGCTATAAGGTCGATTGACTTTATAACCAAATTGATTTTGTCATTATAACGACTACGCTCGTATGAGGCACGCACATACACAAATGTATTACTGCCAATTTTACCAAAGTTTCCATATTTAATAAAATCACGCCCAAACAAGGGTATTTCATCAGAGCCGGTATAATCTTCAATTTTCAAGAAACCATACTGATTACCATTCTGAGCCACTCGTTCACGGAAACCAATCACAACACCACCAAACGTAAGTTCCTTACCTAACAAGTCTTCACGATTTTTCAAATCGACCATTCGTGTGTTGCAACCATATTCCAATTCGAGCTTATAAGGGTCGAGCGGATGTGCCGAAAGGAACAAGCCAACAAGATTCTTTTCACGCTCCAAGCGTATCACTTGCGGATCATCCTCTACAACAGGTATCTGAGGCTTGGCAGCAGTCGACTCCATTACTGCATCGCCCCACAACGAAGCTACTTGTGACGTACGTTCCGATTGTACACGTTGCCCATAACGCACCAATGTATCAACAAAACTAATCTCACCCTCGGCCGCAGGAAGGAAGTTTTCGCGTTTCACCTCCATAAAGGTATCAAAAGCACCGGCTGTTGCCAACGACTCGATTGTCTTTTTACCACAAGCCGACAGATTGACACGTTCTACAAAATCAAATATCGAAGTAAAATTGCCATTCTTTTCTCGCTCGTTGATTATGGCCATAACGGCAGCTTCTCCAACACCCTTGATAGCCCCTAAACCAAATCGTATATCACCACGTTTATTAACCGAGAATTTCAGTTGACTCTCATTGACATCCGGGCCTAGAACCTCAATCTTCATCGCCTTACACTCGCTCATAAACTTGGTAACATCGTTTATATCCGACAAGTTGCGACTGAGCACTGCAGCCATATATTCCGATGGGTAGTTGGCCTTGAGATAGGCTGTCTGGAAAGCTACCCAAGAGTAACACGTGGCGTGACTCTTATTGAAAGCATACGAAGCAAACTTCTCCCAGTCGCCCCATATCTTTTCTAATACAGCCTCCTCATAATCGTGTTTTTTACCACCATTGATAAACTTAGGTTTCAACTCATCCAATTTATCTTTGAGTTTCTTACCCATTGCCTTACGCAAAGCATCCGACTCACCACGAGTAAAATCGGCAAGCAATCGAGAAAGCAACATCACCTGCTCTTGATACACCGTAATGCCATAAGTATCTTTGAGATACTTTTCCATAATGGGTATATCGTATGTGATAGGCTCACGTCCGTGTTTACGTGCAATAAACTGCGGAATATAATCCATAGGTCCGGGACGATATAGAGCATTCATCGCAATAAGATCCTCAAATGTCGAGGGTTGCAACTCACGCAAATACTTCTGCATACCGGGCGACTCAAATTGGAACGTTCCGGTAGTACGCCCCTCACAATATAGCTTATATGTAGCGGGATCATCTATAGGGATATTATCTATATCTACCTTTTCGCCCGAGCGCAAACGAATGTTCTCGATAGCCTCTTTTATAATAGATAGTGTCTTGAGACCTAGGAAGTCCATCTTGATCATACCGGTATCTTCAATAACACTACCTTCATATTGTGTTACCAACATTTTCTCACCGGTAGTCTTGTCATCGGCCGTACTTACCGGTACCCAATCGGTAATATCATCGCGGCCAATAATTACACCACAAGCGTGTACACCTGTATTGCGCACATTACCTTCCAACATCTGCGCATAACGCATCGTCTCGGCAATTTTCACATCCTTACTTTCACAAGCCTCTCTCAACTCGGCCACCGATGCAATGCAATTTTTCAAATTCATTTTTAGGGGTTTGCCATCTACTTCGGGCAATCTATCCGGGATGAGCTTGGTAAGGCGATCACTCTCGGGAATAGGCACTTTCTGTACACGAGCCACATCTTTGAGAGCCAGTTTGGTAGCCATTGTACCATACGTAATAATATGAGCTACTTTCTCGTGCCCATATTTCTCTGTCACCCAGTTGAGTACTTGTCCGCGACCGTCATCATCAAAGTCAATATCTATATCGGGCAATGATATACGGTCGGGGTTAAGGAAACGCTCAAAAAGCAAATCATATTTAATAGGGTCTATCTGCGTAATTCCCAAACAATAGGCTACACACGAGCCGGCAGCCGAGCCACGACCCGGACCTACCGAAACACCCATATTGCGGGCTGCTGCTATAAAGTCTTGCACGATGAGGAAGTAACCGGGGAAACCCATTGTCTTCATAATGTGCAATTCGAATGTCATACGCTCCATTATCTCGTCTGACAGAGGCATCGGGTATCGCTTAGCAGCTCCATCAAAAGCCAATTTCTTGAGATAATCGGCCTCCAACTTTATACGATACAACTTATCATACCCACCCAACTTCTCTATTTTATCGCGAGCCTTGTCTTCACTGAGCACAACCTCTCCATTTTCGTTACGAGTAAACTCATTAAACAAGTCTTCTTCTGTAAATTTCTTGCGATAGCCCTCCTCGGTACCAAACTCCTCGGGTATGGCAAAAGTAGGCATAATGGGGGCGTGATCGATTGAATAGAACTCTACCTTATCCAATATCTCTTGCGTATTGGTCATAGCCTCGGGAATATCGGAGAAAACTGCAGCCATCTCCTCCCGGGTCTTGAACCATTCTTGCTTACTGTATAGCATACGATTGGGATCATCAAGATCCTTTCCTGTATTCAAGCATATCAATCGGTCGTGTGCCTCGGCATTCTCTTCATTGACAAAGTGGACATCATTGGTACATATCAACTTTATATCATTGCGTCGCGCTATATCTACCAAATATTTCTCCACCTCTATTTGCTTTTCGTACGTATCGTGCGATGCACGCGGGACGGTAGCCTTGTGACGTTGCAACTCTATATAATAGTCGTCACCCCATATACTCTTAAACCATTTCGCGGCCTCCTCGGCTGCCACAACATCCTGTTCCATAATCTTCTTGGGCAACTCTCCTCCCAAACAAGCCGAACATACAATAAGACCCTCGCTATACTTTTCCAACTCGCTCTTATCGGTGCGTGGATGATAATAGTAACCCTTTGTCCAAGCATTAGATACTATCTTGATAAGGTTTTTGTAACCTCTCAAATTCTTGGCCAATAAAATCAAGTGCCAACCACCGGCATCTACTTTATCTCCGCGAGACTCCATCGAACGACGTGCCACATACACCTCACAACCCAATATAGGCTTGAATATCTTTTTCTCCTCGGCAGCAAGTTCTTCTCGACAAGCAACAATAGCTTGGTCTCTATTTTCCACTTCTTCCTGTCCCGCTTCAAGAGCAGCCAAACGCTTCTGCAAGGCCTTGATATTATCTTTGGTCTTACCGTTTTTCTTTTTCACATAATTAAAAAACTCTTTGATGCCAAACATATTTCCGTGATCGGTAAGAGCCATACCGGTCTGGCCATCTTTCATTGCCTTGTCTACAAGTGCCGGAATAGAAGCCTGTCCATCAAGCACCGAATATTGTGAGTGTACGTGCAAATGTACAAAGGGTGGTTGCATATATAGTGTTTTAGAGGGGTGTAACGTACTTTATCGGTAAATATTTTCTCGCAATAAAGATACATTATTTACCGCAAGAATAAAAGTAAAACTCAATAAAAAATCTTTCAATCCATCTCACAAAAAAAGAGGGCGCAACCCACGATAGGATTGCGCCCTGCATTGTCAACTTCAGCTATCGGTTGTTAGCTGATATCTTGTCTGCTATCTTTATTCTTCGCCCCAATTTTGCTTGGTTTGACGCAGGTAGCTTCTGTAACGCCATTGAGCGTTTTCTTTAGCTGCTGCAAAGAGTTGAGCTGCCTCTTCGGGATATTGTTTCATTACCGAAGCGAAACGCACTTCTCCCTTGAGATAGTCTTCAAACTTATCCCATTGAGGCTCTTTCGAGTCGAGAGTGAAGGGGTTCTTACCTTCAGCCTCAAGAGCGGGGTTGTAACGCCACAAGTGCCAGTATCCGCACTCAACAGCAGCTGCCTCCTCGGCTTGTGATTTGCCCATACCTTTCTTCAATCCGTGGTTGATACAAGGAGCATAAGCAATTACCAACGAAGGTCCGGGATATGCCTCTGCCTCACGGATAGCTTTGAGAGTTTGTGCTTGATCGGCACCCATTGCAATCTGTGCAACATATACATAACCATAGGTTGTTGCAATCATACCAAGGTCTTTCTTACGTACACGCTTACCGGCGGCAGCAAACTTAGCAATAGCACCGATAGGTGTAGACTTAGACGATTGACCACCGGTATTTGAATATACCTCTGTATCGAGAACGAGGATATTGATATCTTTACCCGATGCAATTACGTGATCGAGACCACCGTAACCAATATCATAAGAAGCACCGTCGCCACCAATAATCCATTGACTGCGTTTTACAAGGAAGCTGCTCAATGAAGCAATTTTCTTGCAGCAATCGCAATCGCAAGTAGCTACAACGGCTTTAATCTTCTCGGCAAGAACGAGTGTAGCCTCACCATCTTCACGTTTCTCCAACCACTCGGCAAAGAGAGCCTTCATCTCGTCGGTGCAACAGTCACACTTCAAACCGGCCTCCATAGCCTCTACAAGACGAGCACGCATCTTATCGTTGGCAAGTGTCATACCCAAACCATACTCGCAGAAGTCCTCAAAGAGTGAGTTACCCCACGCTGGGCCACGACCATCGGCATTGGTTGTATAGGGTGTTGAAGGTACCGAGCCTGAATATATAGACGAGCAACCGGTCGCATTGGCCACCATCTCACGCTCACCATAAAGTTGAGTAAGGAGTTTTACATAAGGAGTTTCTCCACAACCCGAACAAGCACCGGAGAACTCAAACAAAGGTGTTGCAAATTGCGAGTTCTTGGGATTGCTCTTCACGTCGACAAGATTTTGCTTGCTCTTCACATTCTTCACGCAATAATCCCAGTTGGCTGCTTGAGGAAGCTCACCTTCGAGTGCCACCATAGTAAGTGCCTTACCCTCTTTGTTTCCGGGACACACATCGGCACAGTTGCCACAACCCAAACAGTCGAGTACACTCACTTGCATACGGAAGTGCATACCCTTCATTGTAGCAGGCACTTTCATTTCGAGAGTTTCAAAATTGGCACCGGCCAACTCTTGCTCATCGAGAACAAAAGGACGAATACAAGCGTGAGGACATACAAATGCACACTTGTTACATTGTATACAGTTGGCAGCATTCCAAGTGGGAACGAATGCAGCAACACCACGTTTCTCATATTTGGCAGTACCGGCCTCCCAAGCACCATCCTCAATACCTACAAAGTCTGAAACCTTAAGCAAGTCACCATCTTGAGCATTGATAGGACGCACCACTTTGTTGATAAATTCGGGATCGTTATTGGCTGCAGCAACATCATCGGCAAGTGTAGCCCAAGCAGGATCTACCGCTAGTTGTTGATATTCATTACCGCGATCGACAGCTGCATAGTTTTTGTTTACTACATCCTCACCCTTTTTACCATACGACTTCACAATAAATTTCTTCATTTGCTCGATAGCCAAATCAACAGGAATAACCTCTGTGATACGGAAGAAAGCCGATTGAAGAATTGTATTGGTACGGTTGCCAAGACCTATCTCTTGTGCTATTTGAGTTGCATTGATGTAATATACAGTAATGTTTTTCTCAGCAAAGTATCTTTTCACTTTGTTGGGAAGATGTTTTGCCAACTCCTCACCTGTCCATACTGTGTTGAGCAAGAATGTACCATTCTCACGCAAGCCACGAGTTACGTCATACATATTCAAGTAGGCCTGTACGTGACAAGCTACGAAGTTAGGAGTATTTACCAAGTAAGTCGAACGGATGGGATCATCACCAAAACGGAGGTGTGAACAAGTGAAACCACCCGATTTCTTTGAGTCATACGCAAAGTATGCTTGGCAATATTTATTGGTATTGTCACCAATGATTTTGATTGAGTTCTTGTTTGCTCCAACAGTACCATCGGCACCAAGACCATAGAATTTGGCTTCATACAAGCCCTCGCCACCAAGAGCAAGTTCTTCCTTCAAAGGCAATGAAGTGAATGTAACATCATCTACGATACCAAGTGTAAAGTGGTCTTTGGGTTGAGGCAAGGCCAGATTTTCGTATACCGAGAGGATTTGTGCGGGAGTGGTATCTTTCGATGCCAATCCGTAACGACCACCCACGATAACAGGCGCATTCTCTTGGCCATAGAAGCACTCTTTAACATCAAGATAGAGGGGCTCGGCGTGCGCACCGGGTTCTTTTGTACGGTCAAGTACAGCAATGCGTTTGGCGGTTGCAGGTACAGCTGCCAAGAAGTGCTTAGCAGAGAAAGGACGATACAAGTGTACTGCCACAAGACCCACTTTCTCACCTTGAGCTGTCAAGTAGTCTACTGCCTCGCGGATAGCCTCTGTGCCCGAACCCATTGCTATGATTACGCGCTCGGCATCGGGAGCACCGTAGTAATCGAACAAACCATATTTGCGACCTGTGATTTTGTAGATTTCATTCATATATTTCTCTACAATCTCGGGTACTGCATCATAGAACTTGTTGCTCGACTCGCGGTGTTGGAAGAATACATCACCATTCTCGGCCAAACCACGTGCAATAGGAGCATCGGGATTAAGGGCACGACGACGGAAGGCTGCAAGACCCTCTTGGTCTATGAGGTGTGCAAGGTCTTCTTGCTCTATCACCTCAATTTTTTGAATTTCGTGTGATGTACGGAAACCATCGAAGAAGTTCAAGAAGGGTATGTGTGACTCGATAGTAGCCAAGTGAGCTACTCCGGCCAAGTCCATAACTTCTTGTACCGAACCTTCAGCCAACATTGCAAAACCGGTTTGACGACAAGCCATTACATCTTGGTGGTCACCAAAGATACTCAATGCGTGAGATGCCAATGTACGAGCCGAAACGTGGAACACACAAGGCAACATCTCACCAGCTATCTTGTACATATTGGGTATCATCAACAACAGACCCTGTGAAGCTGTGTATGTTGTAGTAAGCGCACCGGCGTGCAACGAACCGTGCAATGCACCGGCTGCACCACCTTCCGACTGCATTTCTTGTACCAATACAGTCTCGCCAAAGATGTTTTTACGGCCGGCTGCTGCCCATTCATCCACATACTCCGCCATTGTCGAAGAGGGTGTGATGGGATAGATTGCAGCAACTTCCGAGAACATATACGAGATATGTGCTGCTGCTTGGTTACCATCACAAGTCAAAAATTTCTTTTCTTTACTCATATATTCAAAGTATATTAGGTTGATATAATTTTCAATATAAAAAACCAAATAACCACAAAGGCATTACTCTGTCGTGTCCTACCTTCAGGTTATCCATTACATAGTTGATATCGCCACCCATACGCACCTTCGAGCGTTGCGACACGATACGGAAGGGGTGTTTACCATCTACAACAAATCTAACACTGTTTTCGCCCATATTGAGCTTATGGCGACAATGTACAGTATTGTAAAAGAATGTTTCACACACTGCTTGACGATCTATATCTAACGAGCGATTGGAGTATATCAAATTGGTGTTGTGCAGATATAACATAGCCGGTTTCTGCGGATATGATTCTCCTTCTCGGTATAGCATATTGATGAGACGAGTATCCTTGAAACTCTTGATATAATTCATCACTGTTGCTCGTGATATCTGTGTATCCTGACTCAACTTACTTACATTCAAAGCTCCGGGAGCTTGTTTGAAAATGAGATATAAGAGGTGTCTCATTTTGGGCAAGTAGGAGAGTTCTAGTTGCTTGACCAACAAAATATCTATCTCCATCATCATATTGATGGTCTTGATGAGGTTTTCCGAAAAATTTCGTTTCTCAAGAAAGAAAGGATAAAATCCGTGATGCAGATAGCTGTCGAAATGCTCCAACGGATTGACACGAGCCGATATGGCACGAGCCAACGTCTCGTGATTGCTCATCAACTCATCAAGAGTATAGGGTTGTAACGACAAGCCCGACTTGATATTCAAATACTCCCTAAACGAAAATCCTCGCAAATTGTACGACGCAACAAGACCATCGAGCAACGGATTTTCTTCCTTAAGACGCATCACAGTCGAACCCGTAAATATTATCTGCAACTCAGGCAATTTTTCATAGCAAGAACGCAGAGATTCGCTCCAACCGGGATACTTGAATACTTGGTCGATAAGAAGGGTACGACCTCCTTGATTATAGAATGTTGTAGCAAAATCGTCGAGTGTGTGGTCTGTAAAATAGAGATTATTCAGGTTGATATACAGACAAGAACGATCATTGTGAGTAAAACGGTCGCGTGCATATTGCAACAAGAATGTCGTTTTACCCACACCTCGACAACCCTTTATACCAATGAGGCGATGCGACCAATCTATCTCGCGCATCAACTCTCTTCTGACAGGATTGCCCAAATGCTCAACCAAGTAGTTATGTGTTCTGTAAAACGACTCCACCTATCTAATTGCCTATTACGATAACATAATATTCAAGTGCAAAGATAAGCATTAAACCACCAATTTGCCAACTATACTTTACAAAATTAATGTATAATATTCTCAAATTATCATTTTTTAACAACCCATCACATACCATTACAAAACTACAAAAGCCGATGTTATCGGCTTTTATCAAGTAGAATCAGATATTACTTTCGACAGACAAGGCGGAAGCCATAGCCATCTCTGCGAACCCACGGGTAGTAGTAATTGCGAGAAGTTACTCGGCAAGCCACTACCATAAAGGGCAATATATACCACTCTATTTTCTTCTTCATAAAAGGGTTGTCTTTGTGTATTAGTAACATTATACACAAATATGAAAATCATTGAAACGCACCCCAATATTTTACTTATCTCAATACAAAGGTATTTAAACACAACAAATTGCAAGCTATGATGAAGTAATTGAAAGATTGTAATATGTGGTACAATAACTTAAAGCATTCTGCCACATTGCGAAATCCATATTGCAAAAAAAACGATATAAATTGACACTCGCGATATAATTTCACGACAATTATATTAACTTTGCGACATAATAAATATAATGGTTTCAATAAGTATTGATTTATGAAAGTGGTATCAAATCGTGTAGCATCTCTAGCTCCTTCACAAACATTGGCTATGTCGCAAAAGAGTAGCGAACTGCGTGAACAAGGTATTGATGTTATCAACTTGAGTGTGGGTGAGCCCGACTTTAACACACCCGACCACATCAAGCAGGCAGCCAAAGAGGCTATTGACCAAAACTTTTCTACTTACTCACCCGTGCCGGGTTATATGGACTTGCGCAAGGCTATATGTCACAAGATGCTACGCGACAACGACTTGGAGTTTACCCCCGACCAGATTGTAGTATCGAACGGTGCCAAACAGTCGCTGTGCAACACTATTCTGACACTTGTCAACAAGGGCGATGAGGTAATTATCCCTGCACCCTATTGGGTAAGCTATATAGAGATGGTAAAACTTGCCGAAGGCGACAGTATCATCATCGAAGCCGGTTTTGAACAAGATTTCAAGATAACTCCGGCACAATTGGAGGCCGCCATTACACCGCGCACCAAGATGCTTATACTATGCTCACCCTCCAACCCTTCGGGCAGCGTGTATAGCCAAGATGAGCTGCAAGGGCTTGCCGAGGTGCTGAAACTCCACCCTCAAGTATATATTCTTGCCGACGAGATATACGAACACATCAACTATGTGGGTAAGCACCAAAGCATAGCACAATTTGCCGAATTGCGTGAGCGCATCGTTATCGTAAACGGTGTATCGAAAGCATACGCTATGACAGGCTGGCGCATAGGTTTCATAGCAGCACCATTGTGGATAGCCAAAGCTTGCAACAAGCTACAAGGTCAATATACATCGGGAGCATCATCAATAGCACAAAAGGCATCGGTTGCAGCTTTTGCCGGTGACCAATCGTGCGTCGAGGTAATGCGTAGCGCATTCGAGCGTCGTCGCAATTTGGTAGTGGAGTTGGCATCGCAGATAGATGGTTTCAAAGTGAACAAGCCCGATGGCGCTTTCTATCTCTTCCCCGAGGTGAGTGCCTACCTGGGCAAGCGTTATGGCGAGCGCACCATCAATACATCGAGCGACTTGGCTATGTTCCTGCTCGAAGTAGGACACGTTGCCACCGTTGCCGGTGATGCATTCGGTATGCCCAACTGTCTGCGCTTCTCGTACGCAACAAGCGATGAAAACCTCGTTGAAGCTCTCCGTCGAATTAAAAACACATTAGCATTACTGAAATAAACCCCTAAAAAACTAATAATATGGCAACACTCAACATAGGCGACAAAGTAAGGTTTCTCAACGCTGTAGGCGGTGGTATCGTACGTAAAGTAGATAGAGATATGGCATACGTTGAAGAACCGGACGGATTTGAAACTCCCGTTTTGGTGCGTGAATGTGTTGTAGTTGAACCGGCTAAACCTCAAAAGAAACAGCCCGAAGTGAAAACAATCTTCACAGCTACAACTTTGAGCAAACAGGAAACGACTTCCACAACTACTATCTCAACTACTCCCGCACACGAAGAGTATGATGAAACACCCGAAGGCGAGCAACTCAATATCGTATTAGCCATCATCCCCCACGAACCTAAACACCTCAATACAACTGCATACGACATCTGCTTGGTCAATGACAGTAACTACTTTCTACACTTCATCTTTACAAGCCGCGACGAGGAAGGCTGGCGCACACGTCACGCCGGGGTGATAGAGCCTAATACTCAAATGGAACTGGAAGAACTGAAGCAACAAGATGTTAACTCACTACAACGCATAGGATTTCAATACATAGCATTCAAACAAGGTAAACATTACAGTGCCAAAAATCCCGGTGCTATTGAAATGCGTTTCGATCCTGTTCGCCTTTTCAAGCTACACAGTTTTCGCGATAACATATATTACGACGAGCCGGCTCTTATCATAGACCTTGTCAAGAACGACACTCCTATTCGCCCACTTGTGGTCAATACCGAAGACCTTGCCCGTGCAATGAGCGAAAAAAATCGCTCTGAGGCAATCAACAAACCGCATATCAGCAAACCCAAGCAACAACCACAGGAGATTATTGAAGTAGACTTGCACATCAACGAGCTACTCGACAACACAGCAGGTATGAGCAATGGAGAGATGCTTGAATACCAAATGGATACATTCCGCAAGGTACTGGCCGAACACAAACACAACAAAGGACAACGCATCGTCTTTATACACGGTAAAGGTGAGGGCACATTACGACGAGCCATTCTCGACGAGCTACGCACAAAGTATAAAGAGTATAGCTATCAAGATGCTTCATTCCGCGAGTATGGTTTTGGAGCGACAATGGTAACAATAAGATAAGAAATACTCATACGATACAATGTAACAACAAGTATTCCTATTGTGCATCGTTACTTATATTTTTGATACCAAGCAAGATTTCAACCATAAAAAAAGAGGTGCGCCGACTTAGCGCACCTCTTTTTGTTATAAGAATTTATTTATTATCCTTCAAACTCTACCAATACTGCATTAGTAGCAACAACTTGTCCGGGTTGTACAAATACGCGTTTGATAACACCCTCACGCTCACTGTTTACAGTATTTTCCATCTTCATAGCTTCGTAAACGAGCAATGCCTGACCTTTCTTCACAGCATCACCGGGTTGAACAGCAACAGAAATAATGCTACCACCCATAGGTATCTTTTGAGTAGGACCTGTAATGGGCTCTTCGGCAGCTTTCTTCTCTTCAGCTACTTCGGCTTTAGGAGCTGCTGCATACTCTTCGGCACGACGGTTGCGCAAGAATGTTGCACCCACTGTGGGGAAGAGTTGAAGCAATAGATAATCACTTTCATCTTTAGCTAGTTTCACACCACCAAACTCAGGAAGTTCGGGATTGGCAGGAGCTTGGTATGCATTGATATCATAAGGTTTCTCAATGGGGCTACCGGTAATTTTCTCACGGAAAGCAGGATCGATAGCAACGGGAGTCTTACCATATTCACCCTTGATGAGGTTGATAAATTGGTTACTTACCATTGTATAATCGGGATTTCCCTTCTTGCGGTCGATAGCAAGGCTGACAGCTTGACCACCTACAATTTGAGATGTAGGAGTTACAAGAGGTACAAGACCGGCTGCGCGACGTACCTCGGGAATGAGAGCCATAGCATCGTTCAATACATCCTCTGCACCAAGAGTCTTCAACTGTGCTACCATATTACTGTACATACCACCGGGAACCTCAGCGTTCTTAACGATTTCGTTGGGTTTGGGGAAACCGAAGTATGCCTCAATAGCGTGGCAAGCAGCAAGCAACTCAGCCTCGTTATTAGCCTTAGCAGCAGCGATAGCCTTATCAAATTGAGCATCAATTTCGGCAGGTATTGTATCTTTAAGAGGATCGAATGCACGTGGGAATTTGTCTTTATTCAAGTCAAAGTCGCTCAAGTCACGACGAATGCCTTCGAGTTTAGCACGAATGCGACCTACAGCCTCCATATTAGCCTCAACTTCGATACCGAGTTTTTGACAGAATACATATATCAATTCAATAGCAGGAGCAGCCGAGCCACCACCAAAGTACCAAATGTTGGTATCAAGAATGTCAACACCGTGCAAGACAGCCATCAACGACGATGCAAGACCGTAACCGGGAGTACAGTGTGTGTGGAAGTCAACAGGAACACTTACTGCATTTTTCAATGCAGGAATAAGAGTTGTAATACGAGCGGGGTTAACAAGACCGGCCATATCCTTGAGGGTAATAATCTTGGCACCCATAGCCTCCATACCTTTGGCTTTCTCTACGAAATAAGCATCGGTAAAGATTTTCTCAGGAACAGCAGGTGCTGCTTTCTTACCAAAGAGGCGTGCAAAGAAACCAACTTTTTCGGGCTCTGCAGCTTTGGTAGGTTTAGGATCTACTGTATAGCACACAGCACCATCGGCAATACCACCTACTTCGTTGATTTTCTTGATAGAGCTTTCCACATTGTTAAGGTCATTGAGCGCATCAAATACACGCATAATACCCAAACCTTGTTTTACTGCTTCTTTATAGAAACCATCTATCACTGTATTGGGATAGGGAGCATAACCAAAGAGGTTACGACCACGTGAAAGGGCTGTCAAATATGAACGTCCTTCTATAACTTTGCTGATAGAACTGAGACGTGTCCAAGGGCTCTCATCGAGATAACGCATTACTGAGTCGGGTACTGCACCGCCCCATACTTCCATTGCATAGAAGCCTGCCTCTTTATAATCTTCGATAACTTGCTCTACGTGTTTGCTTTGCAAACGTGTAGCAAAAAGAGATTGGTGACCATCACGGAGTGTTAGGTCGCGAATTTTCAATTTCTTCGCCATAATCAAAATTTTAAAGTGTTTATATTCACAGTATTATATTTATCATCACTGTAGTATTATATCTTTTATTTGTGGTTTTTACACCACAAAATTAAAGATGCAACCGCAAATATAGTGAAAGGTAAGTAAAAAACAAATAATTTCGGAAAAATTTCTTTATTTATTGACATTAGTGCTATCTTATTATTACTCAATATGTTTTATAGCAACTTTTGCTAATATCAGTTTTGCAAACCGTTGTTTACAAAATCACATCTATCGGTCTGTTTTGACACTTCACAATATAGCCCAATTCTACTCCTAAATTTTCATAACAAATATTTACACAACAAATACTCATTGGTCATATTTATACTTTCACATATACAACACGCCCACTGCCACCATTGGTAGCAGTGGGCGTGTTATTATTATAAGTGTGAAATGACTGGTTTTCTTCACAACATCTCCGGCATCTACATCGTATCAGCCGGTACGATATCACAGCATTGACTCTTATTTTCTATTCTTACCTTTGACAGGTTTTTCCAGTCCGGGTATACCCACCAATTTCACATCGAAAACCAAGGTCGAATAAGGCAAGATAATATTCGATTTCATTTGGTCACCGTAGGCACAATCATAGGGTATAATCACCTCACAATGATCTCCCACGTGCATATTCATTACTGCTATAACCCACCCTTTGATGTTGTTTGACAACTTCGAGCGATATATGCTGTCACCGTATGCAGTATTATTGTACGACGAGTCAAAGACAGTATCTTGATAGGTAGTACCTTTGTATATAACATCTACATAACTGGTCTCATAGGGAGAGAGTGCATCGGCTGTAAGCGAACGGTCGTTATACCAACGCATAAGAATAGTAGAGCCGGCATCCCACGATGGTGTAACACGCTCATACACAAGACGACCTGTCGAATCGATTTCATTGTATTTCGACTCGAAAAACTCGGTGTTATTCTTGCGCCAGTTGGCATATTCCACCCAATAGTTTTTCTTATTTTCCTCGTCCTTATCCTTGTCTTTTCCGCAAGAGATTAAAAGCGAAGGAAGCAAAGCTATAAAGAGGAGCCAGAAAATCAGTTTTCTCATTGTTAATCAAAATTTATACACAATTAAAATTCAACAACCGGAGCTTGTTGCGCACCGGCTTCGGCGGCAAATTGCGGTTTGGTGTCGAAACCAAATATCTTAGCAGTGATTACAGCAGGGAACTTGCGTATCTTGGCATTATATTCGGCTACCATTTCACTATAACGACCACGTTCGGTGGCAATACGGTTTTCTGTACCTTCGAGTTGGGCTTGCAAATCGCGGAAGTTTTCATTAGCTTTGAGTTCGGGATAATTCTCGGTTACTGCCAACAAGCGACCTAGGGCTTGGCTCAACTCCCCTTGAGCAGCTTGGAATTGTTGCAAGGTCTCCTCGGTAAGATTTTCTGCATCAACAGTAATCTGCGTAGCCTTGGCACGAGCCTCAACTACAGCCTCGAGGGTAGTTGATTCGTGCTCGGTATAACCCTTAACCGTATTTACCAAATTGGGAATAAGGTCGGCACGACGTTGATATTGGTTTTCTACTTTTGCCCATTGTGCATTCACTTGCTCTTCGGCCTCAACCATACCGTTGTAGCTACAAGATGACAACGACATAACAAAAGCCACAGCCACAACAATTAGTGTTACTATCTTTTTCATATTACTTATATTTTTTGAGTTAATTATTCAGCAATCTTTTGCAACAAACTACGGAAGCTCACTTTCTCACCAATCAATGCGTGTAACTCGTCAATAGATACACGATGTTGCTCCATAGAGTCACGCTCACGCAAGGTTACAGTATTATCTTCGAGAGATTGATGGTCTACGGTGATACAGAAAGGTGTTCCTATCGCATCTTGGCGACGATAGCGTTTGCCGATAGAGTCTTTTTCGTCATACTGGCAACGATAATCAAATTTTAGACGATTGATTATCTCTTCGGCCTTTTCAGGAAGACCATCTTTGCGTACCAATGGCATCACAGCCACCTTGACAGGTGCTAGTGCAGCAGGCAATTGCAACACAACTCGCACTTCACCGTTTTCGAGTTGTTCTTCTTTATAGGCAGCAGCTAGTACGCTGAGGAACATACGGTCTACACCGATAGATGTTTCTATTACGTAAGGAGTATATGACTCTTTCAATTCGGGATCGAAATACTGAATCTTCTTGCCCGAGAACTTTTCGTGCTGGCTCAAGTCGAAATCGGTACGAGAGTGAATACCTTCTACCTCCTTAAATCCAAAAGGCATTTCAAACTCGATATCGGTAGCGGCATTGGCATAGTGAGCCAATTTCTCGTGATCGTGATAGCGATACTTATGGTCACCCAAACCAAGTGCTTTGTGCCAACGCAAACGGAATTGCTTCCAATGTTCAAACCACTTCAACTCCTCACCGGGGCGTACAAAGAATTGCATCTCCATTTGCTCAAACTCACGCATACGGAAGATAAACTGACGAGCCACGATTTCATTGCGGAAGGCCTTACCTATCTGAGCAATACCGAAAGGAATGCGCATACGACCGGTCTTTTGCACATTCAGGAAGTTGACAAAGATACCTTGTGCTGTCTCGGGACGAAGATACACCTTCATTGCACCATCGGCTGTCGAGCCCATATCGGTAGAGAACATCAGGTTGAATTGGCGCACATCTGTCCAGTTTTTAGTGCCGCTGATAGGACATACGATCTCTTGATCGATAATAATCTGACGCAACTCTTCGAGGTTCATATCGTTCATTGCAGCTGCAAAACGCTCGTGCAGGGCATCACGTTTGGCAGTATATTCCATTACACGAGGATTGGTTTGACGATACATTTGCTCATCGAAGCTCTCACCAAAACGTTTGCGAGCCTTTTCCACCTCTTTGTCAATCTTCTCTTCTATTTTGGCAATAGCATCTTCGATAAGAACATCGGCGCGGTAGCGTTTTTTGGAGTCGCGGTTGTCGATAAGAGGGTCATTAAACGCATCGACGTGACCCGAAGCCTTCCAAATAGTTGGGTGCATAAACACAGCCGAGTCGATACCCACGATGTTATCGTTGAGCAGTGTCATACTATCCCACCAATAACGTTTGATATTATTTTTCAACTCGACACCCATCTGACCATAGTCATACACAGCTGCCAAGCCATCATATATTTCGCTCGACGGAAAAACAAATCCGTACTCTTTACAATGCGATACAAGTTTCTTGAAAACGTCTTCTTGTGCCATATCTCTTTTTTGATAAATGATTGTCAATAAACTGCGAGATGCAAAAATCACCTCAAATTAAAGTGCAAAGTAAGTGATTTTTTTCGATTTAATTTGTATTTTTGCACTGGCTTGTACGTTTTAGTCATAAAAAAAGTTTAAACATCGCCTTCAAAGCTATACACAACTACCAAGCCGCCATTGACACAACACCCAAAACGACAAAAAATCACCATCTATGAGTGACGAAGAGAAACACGACAACCCCATAGAAGAATATAACGAAACCTCTCAGGCCAACACCGAAGAGAGTGGCAACGGATACATTCCTACCGAGGAGAGCCAAGATAAGAAATTGCACCTATCGGGAATGTACCGCAATTGGTTTCTTGAGTATGCTTCTTATGTGATATTGGAGCGTGCCGTTCCGCACCTGGCCGACGGATTGAAGCCGGTACAACGACGCATACTCCACGCTATGAAACTCCTTGAAGACGGCCGTTACAACAAGGTGGCAAATGTCATTGGTTCGACAATGGCCTATCACCCGCACGGTGATGCATCTATTGGTGATGCATTGGTACAATTGGGTCAAAAGGAACTACTTATCGACTACCAAGGAAACTGGGGTAATATTCTCACCGGTGATAGTGCTGCGGCACCTCGTTACATCGAAGCCCGCCTATCCAAGTTTGCGCTGGAAGTTGTATATAGCCCCAAAGTGACCGAATGGCAACTCTCTTACGATGGACGCAAAAAAGAGCCCGTAACACTTCCTGTCAAGTTCCCGTTGCTTCTTGCACAAGGTGTTGAGGGTATCGCAGTAGGTCTGTCATCCAAGATACTTCCTCACAACTTCAACGAAATTCTCGATGCTGCCATCGCGTATTTACGCCAAGAAGAGTTCCACTTGTACCCCGACTTCCGTACCGGTGGTTATATAGACGTTTCGCGCTACAACGATGGCGAGCGAGGTGGTGCGGTGAAAGTACGCGCCAAAATCGAGAAAATAGACAACCGCACACTTGCCATCACCGAGATTCCCTTTGGAAAGACCACTTCGACACTTATTGAGTCGATAATCAAAGCACAAGAAAAAAATAAAATAAAAATACGCAAGGTCGACGACAACACTGCCGCCCAAGCCGAAATTCTCATTCACCTGCCGGCCGGAGTTTCGTCCGACAAAACCATCGATGCACTCTATGCATTTACCGACTGCGAGGTAAGTATCTCGCCCAACTGTTGTGTGATTGACAACAACAAACCTCACTTCCTCACCGTAAGCGAGGTGTTACGTCGTAGCGTCGACCGCACCAAAGAGCTGTTGCGACAAGAGTTGGAAATAAAGTTGCACGAGTTGCACGAGGCGTTGATGTTTGCTTCGCTCGAAAAAATATTCATCGAAGAGCGTATCTATAAAGACAAAGAATTTGAAGAGAGCAAGTCGATGGACGAGGCTGTAGCACATATCGACAAACGACTCACTCCCTTCAAGCCTCAATTCATCCGCGAGATTACATCGGACGACATCCTACGCCTGATGGAGATAAAGATGGCTCGTATCTTGCGTTTCAACTCGGAGAAAGCAGAGAATCTTATCACCGAGAAATTGGAGCAAATCGCCGAGACTCGCCATCATCTCGAAACCCTTGTCGAATATACTATTGCTTGGTATACACACCTCAAAGAGACCTACGGAGCCAACTTCCCCCGCCACACCGAGTTGCGCAACTTCGACACCATCGAAGCAGCCAAGGTTGTTGAGGCCAATGAGAAACTATACCTCAATAAAGAAGAGGGATTTATGGGTACAGGATTGCAACGCGATCCCAAAGCCGAGTATGTGTGCAACTGTTCTAGTATCGATGATATTATCATCTTCTATAAAGACGGTAAATACACGGTTGTAAAAGTAGCCGAAAAACAATTTGTCGGCAAGAACATTATGCACATCGATGTATTCAAGCGCAACGACACCCGCACCATATACAATGCCATATATATGAATGGTAAAGGTGGTGTACACTATATGAAACGCTTTGCCGTGACCGGTATTACACGCGACAAGATGTATGACCTCACACAAGGCAAACCCGGTTCGCGTGTGAAATGGTTCACTGCCAATTCCAACGGTGAAGCCGAGACTGTCAAAGTCGTTCTTGAAAAAACCATTCGCTCCAACAAGGATCACGTAATGGTAGACTTCAGCACCTTGGCTATAAAGGGACGCGCCTCGATGGGTAATATAGTCACCAAAGGCATTGTGCGCTCAATGTCATTAGCTGCCAAAGGTGGCTCTACTCTTGGCGGTCGCGATGTATGGTTCGATCGCGATGTCTTACGACTCAACTACGACAAACGAGGTGAATATTTGGGCGAGTTCCACAACAATGACCTCGTATTGGTAGTTCTCGACAATGGTGACTTCTACACCACAAACTTTGATGCCACCAATCACTACGAGGCCAATATCTTGCTCATTGAGAAATTCGATGCCAACCGTATTTGGACAGTCTTGCTCTATGATGCCAACCAACAAGGATTACCCTACATCAAGCGATTTAAGTTGGAAGCAAGTGTCAAGAAACAAAACTTCCTGGGTGACAACAATGCATCAAAGATGATACTATATAGTCGAGAGGCGTATCCTCGATTTGAAGTAAAATTTGGCGGTGGTGATGCTTTCCGCGAGCCACTCATTATAGATGCCGACGAATTTATTGCAATAAAAGGTTTCTCGGCCAAAGGCAAGCGAATTACCCAATTTGCCATCGAAACCATCACCGAGCTGGAACCCACTCGACAAGAAGAACCTCATACCGAGCAACGCACCGAAGAAGAGATTCCTCTTGACGGACAATTGTCTATATTTCCCACCGAAGAGATAGATTGATGATACCTCGCTATATACTCTCACGCCATCGGGTGTGAGAGTTTTTTTCTTTTTTTCACGACCCACGCTAAGACTTCTAGTAATGAAACACAAAACAAATATCATATTGCTACTGATATTGCTGTTGCTACCCATATCGGTTGTAGCCACAGAGAAGAAAACCGACAATACCTATCGCCCGCTATTTACCGCCCTCGAACTCCAACTAGGACAAGCCCATTGGATAGAAACTCCCCTGTCGCAACTCAGCTACAAAGGAACCGACCTCGCAATAGGAATAGAGATGATGCGGGCTTTCAAGGGAGAGTCGCGTTGGGTTCAACAACATCAACTACGATACAATTACGGGCGAGGTAAAATTGCTATCTCGGGTGTAGGAGGCTCATCTTATCACTTGGCTTCATATACTTTTGCAATGATGCACCACTCAACTGTTGCACCGCGATTACGCATATACTACGGTGCAGACATAGCCCTATCAGGAGGCATTGTCACAAATGCTCACGGAGGTAATAACCCTCTCACAATCAAGACCGACCTATCCTTAGGAGCCACAGCAATGGCTGTGTATGACTTCAATATTGTGCGCCTTCCCGTAACAGCACGCTATCAGTTATCCCTCCCTGTTGTGGGAACATTCTCCCAGATTGAATATGGCGAACTCACACGCCATCCCTTTCAGGGTATGCAATGGGGTACTTGGAACAATCGCTTCGATATGAAAAACAGGATTCACTTCGACCTACACTTCTCATCCTGGGCATTGCGTCTTGGTTATCACAACGATATTATCACTCACTACGCTACCGGCAATCGCTACCAATTGGTAACACATAATTTTGTATTGGGATTTGCAGGTGACTTGATGCGATGGAGTAAGAAAAACGAAGGTAAAACAATCAAACGCGCACTATATATACATTAAAACTATGAAAAACAAACTGACATTATATATTCTCGCAATCCTCATCATTCCGGCACTACAATCGTGCTTTATCGATGATGACAAAAACATAACAAACGATATTGAGGGCAACTTTGAACAGTTATGGACTATTGTCGACGAACACTACTGCTTCTTTGAATACAAAAAGATAGATTGGGATTCTATTCACACTGTATATTACAACCAATTGGATAGTATAAAGAGTACCGTCGACTTTTTTGATTTATGCGCCGATATGCTGTCGGAACTGAAAGACGGGCACGTCAATCTCTACGGCCCTTTCGACACATCACACAATTGGTCGTGGAAAGAAGACTATCCCGAAAATTACGATGAACGCATCGTTCACGAGCATTATCTCAACTTCGATTACCGTTCGTCCGGTGGGATGGTTTACAAGGTATTACCGCAGAACATAGGATATATATATTATGGTTCTTTCTCCTCAACATTCAGCGAGAGCCTATTGGATTATATACTCACCTTCTTTGAGCAATGTGATGGTATAATAATAGACATACGCAACAATGGGGGTGGATTGGCAGGAAATGTAGATAAATTGGCGTGCCGATTTACCGATAATGAGATTCTGACAGGCTACTCGATGTACAAAAACGGCCCCGGACACAACGACTTCTCCCAACCCCGGGAGTTATATCTCACCCAATCATATCGTATGAAATATACCCGACCGGTTGTTGTACTCACCAATCGAGGTTCATTCAGCGCAGCCAACGATTTCGTAAGGGTAATGAGCACATTGCCCAACGTTACAACCATAGGCGACACCACCGGCGGTGGCAGTGGTATACCGGTCAACTATTACTTGAGTTGCGGCCTGATAGTGCGTCTATCTTCCAATCCCATACTCAATATCGATGGTGAGCATACCGAATTTGGTATCGAGCCGGACATTAAGGTAGATATGGATGCCAATGCACAATTGACCGGTCGCGATGCCATTCTCGACCGAGCCATCCAACACCTCACAAAGCAATAACATACACTTTACGAAAGCAACTGCACATCCTAGTCATTAAGGCACAATACAATGCGCTATTGAATAGCGTTTAACACCGATTTTCTTTTATAAATCTTTTTAATTTTAATATTTTATTATTTTTACAAATAGTTCTTGATTGTTTGATATTTTTCATTATATTTGCAGTGTATTCTAATAAAATGCTAAAGAGTTAGCCTGTGGATACTTGCATATTTTTTTAATAGTGTTATTGAAAATTTTATCTTCTATACCCAATATCGCAATATTGAAAAGAAATGAAGATTAGATTATCGGTAACACTGATATTGGTTAAATATATACGCATAGAGTAGGTAAAGAGATAATAATAAAACAGCTGCATCACTATACGCTCTTTACTCGGAATACTCTCATAAGAAATATTATTAAATTATATATACTGCACATTTACAAATAATTAAAGAACTTAATAACCAATAAAATTATGAAACATTCTATTTTAAAGCAGCTGATGTTGATAGCAGTGCTATTGACCGGCTCTCACGTTTCGGCCGCCGATTTTAAGGTGAACGGCATTCATTATAATATCTTATCTTCCTTCGATATGACTTGTGAAGTTACCTATGAAGGTAGTAGCTCCTATTATAGCAATGAATATTCGGGCAATATCGTTATTCCCGAAACGGTAACATACAATGATAATACTTACACTGTAGTATCTATTGGCTATGAAGCATTTGCCAACTGTGATGGCGTAAGTTCTATATCTATTCCCAATACAGTTACATCTATAAGTGCAGCTGCATTCTCATATTGTACGAATATGACTTCGATAACCCTGCCTACCAATCTTGATGCTATATACAACCGTACTTTTGAGGGTTGTTTCAGCCTGTCTTCTATCGACCTTCCGGGAACGATTACTGAAATAGGATGGAGTGCCTTTATGAATTGTTCAGGTCTTACCTCTATTGAAATTCCCACTTCAGTTACTATGATTGACATGGGTGCTTTCCGTGGATGTTCAAAGTTGGTTTCTGTCACAGTTCCTTCTTCGGTTCAAAATATTAATGCAGGCATATTTACTAACTGCACAAGTTTGAAAGAGGTAATCTTTGAGTGCGAGGTTATCAGTTTGCAAGAAATGTTTAATGGTTGTACCTCATTAACTGAATTTGTAATTCCCAACGGTGTAGAAGATATAACCGGAGCTTTCAAAGGTTGCACCTCACTTACTACTGTTACTATTCCATCGAGTGTAACAACAATAGGTGATGAGACATTCTTTAATTGCACAAGCTTGACCTCTGTGGTCATACCATCGGGGGTAGAAGAGATAGGTATATCAGCATTTGAAAATTGTAGCAGTCTCGAATCAGTCGAAATTTGCAATGGTGTTGAAACAATAGGTGCATACGCATTCAGCAATTGCACAGCTCTTACATCTATAACCATTCCCGAGAGCGTACACACTATAGAGCAATCGGCCTTTGCTATGTGTTCCAATCTGGTTGAAATTCATTTAGAAAGTAGTACACCTCCTTACAATGTTGAATCTTATGCATTTGACGGAATATCTGACAAGGTAGTTGTGTATGTACCTGAGGACGCTGTTTCAGCTTATCAATCAAATGCTAGTTGGAACGCAATAGGCCCCATTGTGGCAGAAGTTGTTGTCTTGGAAATCCAAAATTCATACTACAATACATTGCGTCTGTTCGTTATAAAAGGTAAGAGTCAAAAAATACAGATTATACCCACCGATGACCGATTTATCCTCAATACTATAATCTTCAATGAAGATGATGTAACCGATGAGTTATCGACCGACGGCACATACTCTACACCTATATTGAATGAAGATGCGGTATTAAACATAAGTTTTACCATACCCACAGCCCAGAATGCGCCTATCCAAGACAGTCGCATCAAAGCATATGGTCATCGCGAAAATATCGTAGTGAGCGGTTGTGAAGCCGGTGAAACCATTACTATCTACAACACCGATGGTGTACAGTTACGCTCACAATATGCTACCGGCAATACAGTACGTATAACAATGCCTACCAATGCCGTTTACATTGTAAAGGTGAATGAAACTGCTATAAAAGTGGCTTTATAAGATAGATATAAAGTTTTTAGGAAGATGTTTATGAAAGGAGAGGCTTTGTCAAAACAGTTTTGACAAGGCCTCTTTTGATTGGTAACAATTGACTCGACAGCCCTCAACGCACTATCGTTTCCACACACTATGTACGCCGGGAGCAAAGCGCCTTGTATAAGCCTCAATAACAAGGATTTATCACATATTTCCTCTCTACTCTCGGTATTATCTCAGAGGTAAATTGTGAAGATTTCCAATAAATTTCATCTCTAAATTTGCTATATCGACAAACTTCTATTATCTTTGTGCCACCAAAGCGGATGTGGCGTAATTGGTAGCCGCGCTAGACTTAGGATCTAGTGTCGAGAGACGTGTGGGTTCGAGTCCCGTCATCCGCACCAACATTAAAGAGTGACTCCGTAAGGATGTCGCTCTTTTTTTTAGTATATCAATATTACAAACATCAAGCGTATGAAGACTTTACGATTTCTATCCACGCTATTTGCGATTTTATTGGTTATCCCATTGACCTACGCACAATCGGGCGAAACAATCACTCCCAATGCACTATTCAAAGAGTTGAGAAAGATAGAAAATGCCAGCTACACCAATATTTCATCGGTAATGATGACTATGGCTCGCGCTATGACTAGTGGCGATGAAAAGAGTTTTCTTGAAAATATAAAATCGATGCGCATCATAACCTTTAATGACTGCAGTGCATCGGATGTCGAACAAGTTGCCAATCGGTTGCGTACAATAGAGTTTAAAGACTATGAGCCGGGAGTAACAACCACCGAAGGCAATACAGAGATGCGCGTTTTCATTAAAACCAAAGGCGACGAAGTCAAAGAAATCATCATAGCTACCTTGATAGAAAACAATGTCACGCTGATGCAGATAAACGGAAACCTATCGATCGAAGACCTTGAGAAGCTCTCTAAATCCAATCCTATACAGCAACCTACGCAATAATACGCACTACTCGACACGCCACCAATCTACATCGACCCAACCACCATCGTTGCTCTTGATGCAAGGGCGTGTACAGAATGTACCTATTTTGGCTCCTATCCACTTGCCTTCTTTCAGCGTGAAAGCCGAACCGATGTGTTTATAATCTTGTCCATCAAGGCTATAATAGAATATCACCTCTACAATCATATCGGCACTTCCCTCACTCTTGAGTATCTTACGACCTGTATCGCTGAATGTAGCCCGCAAATATATCGTTGATGTCGATAAAGGCATCGACTCAATTACCCTCTCGGCACTTCCTTTATCGGCTTTCTTGCACTCTACTTGCGAGAGAGTTATTCCATTAGGGGTATTCTCCAATATCAATCCGGCATAATCAAGCCCCATAACGAGCAAACCCGTGCGCTCGCCCGTGTATTTTTCGGACGGAGTGAAGGTCAACTTCATCGTAGCGGTAAAATCCTTTGCGGGTGTCTTTTGTAAAAGTAAGTTCGACACATCATACATATTTTTATACCCATCGGGGACAGCATACGAATATAACCTCAAATGTCCGTTTGATGCATCGCAATAGTGCCAACGATGATCGTAATTGGCGTGCCACTGCCATTGCAATCCCAGTCGGTTGCTATCAAACTCATCGCTCTCCACAGGATTGACAATAGGATATACCGCTCCCACATTAGGCTTACGATAGCGTACTACCGGCTCACCACAGCCATCACCATCACGGTCTACTCCTATTACCGGCCAACCGTCGGCTGTCCATTTCATCGGTTGCAAATGCACCAAACGACCGTAAGCACCTACATCCTGAAAATGCACAAACCAGTGTTGCCCGGTGGGTGTATCTACCCAAGCCCCCTGATGCGGGCCATTGATAGGTGTATCACCTTGAGCCATTACGATACGAGCCTCATAGGGGCCATAGGGCGATTGGCTCCGCAGTACGGTCTGCCATCCGGTGGGAACACCTCCGGCCGGTGCAAAGATGTAATAATAGCCATTATACTTATAAAATTTAGGTCCTTCGATAGTAGGATGCTCGCTGTGTCCATCAAACACGATACGACTCTCGGTAATAGTACGAGTAGCATCGGCACTGAGTTCGCACACAAATAAGACACTCTTCAATCCGCCCCTACTGCCTGCTATGCCGTGAGCCAAATACACGCGACCATCTTCATCCCACAAAGGTGTGGTATCGATATAGCCCTTACCGGCTTTGACCAGCACAGGTTCACTCCACCTGCCACGCACATCATCGGCACAAGTCATAAATATACCCTCATCGGGATCTCCCCAAAAGATATAGAACTTACCATCGTGATACCTGATGCAAGGTGCCCACACGCCACAACCGTGCTGCACAGTTTTATACTTCTCGGCTGGCACGTTTCCCCAAGGTAGTGCCGCACCCACAATTTCCCAATTGACCAAATCTTGAGAATGTAAAATCTGCAATCCCGGCACACAATTAAAACTTGAAGAGGTCATATAGTAATCATTACCTACACGACACACATCGGGGTCGGAATAGTCGGCATAGAGTATCGGATTTTTATATTCTCCGTTACCCAAGTCGGCACACCACACCTGCGATACATATTCGTGGGCATACGATACAATTGTTCCTGCAATGAGAAATAACAGAATGTGTATTTTTTTCATATCGGTATCACTAGAATAATATAAACGATGTCCAAAAATAATAAATATTTATCGTTATAACAACCTCCTACCAAAACAAAATGGGCTACGCCTACGCGCAGCCCACTATACATATATGTGAGTATCTAAATATTATCGACGCACTTTGAGTGTTTGAGTAGTACCATCGGTATAAACAGCTTTCACAATATAGAGACCCGAAGCAATAGCATTGAGGTCGGCTTCCTCGGCATTCACAACACGAACCAAACGACCGGTAGTGTTGTAAACAAAGAGTTTCGCTGCACCGGCAGCCTTCACTACATTATTGCTCATAAATATTGTATTGAAGTCAAGAACGTGTTTAACACCGTTGGTTGTTTTGAATTCAATATAATAATAGTTAATAGCATTAACAGGATTGGTAATAGTAACCTCACCACCGGCAGGAATTTCAACCTCATAAGAGGGATAAACTTTATCTACAGCTTGTGCATCGTAAACAAATTCGTCGAGAAGGATATTCTCGCCTTGAGCTACAACGATATCACGGTCGGTAGCTTCTTTGTTACCCGAACGAGGACAAATGAGGAGTGTACCGGCTTCGGGGGCATCTACGATGATGTAATTGTTGGCACCATTGGGTTTGAGACGGCTTGTATATTCAACTGTTGCATCGTGAGAAAATTTAGCCTTGTTGCTATCGATTGTCCAAGGTTTTGTTTCGTCTACACCGGGAACAACAACCAAAGTAAAAATACCACTTGTTAAGTTTTCGGTATAATCACCGGCTGTGAGAAGTGCAGGATTGAGGATAAAATCATCAGTAGGTTCGGGATCGGGTGTTGGATCGGGATCGGGCTCCGGATCGGGTGTTGGGTCGGGATCGGGATCTTCAACAACCTCGGTTGTAAATTGGATGTAGTAATAATTCAAGTTACCGGTAGGCATTGTAACCTCAATAGTACCGGCAGCAGGAACATTTACGTTGGTAGTGTAGTAAGCCTTAGGAGTTACGCCATACTCGTGTTCCATAGTATCGGCTTCACATACAACGGCATTGTATAACTCAGTGCCATTTTGAGTAGCCACAAGTGTACGAGTATTATCGCTGTTGCTACCTGTACGGGCACCAAAAATAAGTGTACCGGCCGAGGGAGCCTCTATGCGGATAGAGTTGTTTTTTGATTTTGCTTTGATACGACGGGTATATTGCAATGTAGTGTCATTGTTAAAGCGAGCTTTGTTGTCATCAACTTCCCAAGTTTTACCATTGCATACAAAGGTGTAAATACCATTGGTAACATCCTCAGAGTAGGTACCAACTTCAATGTTTTCGGCATTGAAAGTCCACTCTGCGGGATCTTGCGCTTGAACGCACATTGCAAAAGCTGCAAACGCAGCAAAGAGTAATGATTTCTTCATAAAGTTTATTTTTAAGGTTAATAATTGTCTTGATTACTATTAAGGCATTATTGTAGTAGTGCAAATATGGCACAAATATAACAATTATCGATTATATTTTTTAATCATTAGAGTGTAATTTTTTATCAATTCGATAGCAACACTTTAACAGTGTAATAAATTACACGACTCACCACAAAGTTTTTCTGCTACATTTACCTGTTTTTCTCTACATTATTATTAAATTTGCAACGTAAATATGTAAATTACGCATTTATGCTTAATAAGATAGAAGAACTCAAAAACGAGATTGTTGCACTCTCTGCAAACAACAACGAAGAACTAGAGGCAATTCGCCTCAAATATTTGTCGAAGAAAGGTATCATTGCACAACTTTTCAACGACTTCCGCAATGTACCTGCCGAGCAAAAACGAGAAGTAGGTCAACGCATCAACGAGTTGAAAGATACCGCCAACAATCACTTTGCCGCTCTGCGTGAAGCAATAGAAGACAAAGCCGGTGATGGCGACAAAATAGACCTCACACGTACTGCATACCCTATATGGAGTGGCACACGTCATCCGCTGTCAATCGTTCGCAACGAAATATGCGAGATTTTCGGTCGACTGGGATTTTCTATTGCCGAAGGTCCTGAGATTGAGGACGATTGGCACGTGTTTTCATCACTCAACTTTGCCGATGACCACCCTGCACGCGATATGCAAGACACATTCTTCATACAACGTTCGCCCGATGTTTTGTTGCGTACACACACTTCTTCGGTACAAACACGTGTAATGGAGAACACCCAACCGCCCATCCGCATCATCTGTCCGGGACGTGTATATCGCAACGAAGCCATCTCGGCTCGTGCTCACTGCTTCTTCCACCAAGTTGAAGCTCTATACGTTGACAAAAACGTATCTTTTGCCGACCTCAAACAAGCACTTCTTTTCTTTGCCAAAGAGATGTTTGGTAACGAAACAAAGATACGCCTCCGCCCATCATATTTCCCATTTACCGAACCTAGTGCCGAGATGGATATATCTTGTAACTTGTGCGGTGGCAAGGGTTGTAGCTTCTGCAAGCACACCGGTTGGGTTGAAATATTGGGGTGTGGTATGGTTGATCCCAATGTATTGGACGCTTGCGGCATCGACAGCAAAGTATACAGCGGATACGCCCTAGGTATGGGTATCGAACGTATTACCAATCTCAAGTATCAAGTTAAAGACTTGCGTCTGTTCTCCGAGAATGACGTGCGTTTCCTTGAGGAATTTGAGGCTGCTCACTAGTCGTCTTTAACCTAGCTAAACAACAATATAAAAAGACCTTAAAGACACTTATGGCTTTAAGGTCTTTTTTTAAAAGCTCCCATTTCGTGGTTTTGACATCAACACATTTATGACTACATCCCAACGATACAAATATGTAATAGAATGGTTCGGCACTAATATGCCGGTAGCCGAGACCGAACTCAACTACACCACACCATACGAATTGTTGGTTGCAGTTATCCTATCGGCACAGTGTACCGACAAGCGTGTAAACCTTGTCACACCATCACTATTTGCCGCCTACCCCACAGTCGAAGATATGGCCAAAGCCGATGCCAACGAGATATATGAGTATATCAAAAGCATCTCCTACCCCAACAATAAGGCTCGACATCTGGCAGGTATGGCACGTATGCTGGTCGATGAGTTTGAGGGTGAAGTTCCATCCGACATTGAGCAATTGCAACGCTTACCGGGAGTGGGACGTAAGACTGCCAATGTTATGGCCTCGGTAGTTTGGGGCAAAGCGGCTATGGCTGTGGATACTCACGTATTTCGCGTAGCCAATCGCATTGGGCTCACCAACAACTCCCGCACACCATTAGAAACAGAACGCACACTCATCAAACATATACCTGAAGAATTAATACCCAAAGCCCATCATTGGCTCATCCTACACGGACGATATGTGTGTATGGCACGTAGGCCGCTATGTCTTGAGTGTGGTTTACGACCGGTATGTAAATATTACAGCAAAACATCTTCTCAATCCCTATAACTCATTGATTATGCAATCAACTCTTGCACCTATACTGCTCTTTGTTTTCAATCGTCCCGACCACACCCGACAGACAATTGACGCTTTACGACGCAACACATTGGCGGCTCAAAGCCACCTTTTTATATACAGCGATGCTCCGCGTAATGAAAAGGATGCAGAGTCGGTAAACGAAGTGCGCCGGATGATTGCTACAGTAGATGGTTTTAAAGAAGTAACTATTATTGCACGAGATGAAAACAGAGGATTGGCTCGCAACATCATCGACGGTGTGACCACACAGGTAAACAAATATGGCAAAGTGATAGTATTGGAAGATGACCTCATTACATCACCCCACTTTCTCACCTTTATGAACGATGCCCTCGACACTTACCACGACGAGACACGAGTGGGGCATATATATGCCTGCGACTATACACAAGAGCCATCTTTGCCCGACACCTATCTTATCAGGTTTACAGGCAGTTGGGGCTGGGCTACTTGGGATAGAGCTTGGAAACTTTTCAATCCCGACGGAAAGGCATTACTTCAAGAGATGGAACGACGCCAACTCACCCACACCTTCGATTTTGACGGTACATACCCCTACACAAGAATGTTGCGCCGACAAGTCAATGGTGAAATTAACTCTTGGGCTATCCGATGGAATGCTTCACTCTTCCTCAACGATATTCTTTCGCTCAACGTAGGCAAATCACTTATACGCAATATAGGTCTTGATGGGAGTGGTACACATTGTGGCAACGACACATTATACGGTTCTATTCTTCACAACGAGCCCATACCGGTTGTCAAGATTTCACCCATCGTCGAGAGTGAGGCCGGACGCAATGCGCTAAAGAACTACTACCGTCGCACCAACTCGCTTTGGGCTAAGGCCTCACGCCGTCTGCGTCAAATCTTCTTCAAATAAAACATCGTCCCGCATCTAAACCTTTGCATCCTATTGTTGTCTAAAAGGTAATAAATCAATTTTGCAGCAATGAAAAATAGAGTTATTACATTTTTCCGTCGTGGTCGTTGGTTGCAATTGGCAGCCAAGTACATAGCTCAGCCTCACAAGATAAGAGAGTTGTTATCCCACACACTCCGGTATTGCAGCAAAGAAGGATTGGGTAAGATTACCAATCAAGTGAAACTGCTGTATCATTATGTGTGCGACACAACCCGTGGCGAATACAAACACTACAATCGTCGCGCGTTGCTACTCGTTATTGCCGGACTCATATACCTTGTCACACCCATCGACTTGTTTCCCGACTTCATAGCCGGAGGCCTTATCGATGATGTGAGTTTAATAGCCTATATCATCAATTCGGTCAATACCGAGTTACAACGATATAAACTCGACCGCAACAACCGACTGTTATCGATGTAATAATAATACCATTGGAAAAACAGTCGTTTTACTCATTCTACAACCACAAGCATTACTAATAAAAGAGCAACCATCCCATCGGAACGGTTGCTCTCTATTTATCAAGACTTTAAGTCTCTTACTTTTTGAGGCTTATACCTTTGTACTCACCTGTTTTGATTTGATAGTTTTCGAGTTTTACAGGCTCATCAAAAACTTGAACCGAACCTACTTGAACCGAACCATCGGCAGCAATCATAAGGTCAGAGAACATTGCCAACAAAGAGGGTTGACCATCACTGAGTACAAATAAGCAAGCACCTTCACCGGCATACATTGCAGCGCCTTCTACTACCATAAATTCCCAGTTGGTATAGAGGTTATTATCCGATGCAACTTCACCGAGATAACACTCATATTTTGTTCCACTCAAGGTCATTGTTCCTACACAAGTAAGACCATCGGTAACATCCAATATAGTGAGGCACTCATAATTCTCGCCATCCATCTCCACATTATAGCTCAATGCGGGGAAAGGTTGTTCTATTGTGTTTTGGAACAAACCGAGGAGGCCATTAATCTCCCACTCGTGGGCAGTCACGCCGCTCAACTCGGTAAATATTTCACCCATATCAAAGCCACTGGAAATATAATCAAACTCGCAACCATAGGTAATAGGTTGATAGTTTTCACTATCAACAGTTACCTGAGCATCCCATAGATAAGAACCTTCTCTGAAGAAACCATCCATTTCAGGAGCTTCAGGAGCCACTGTTGTGATGAGAGCAACATCGGCCAAAGGTATCATCACACCGGCATCGCGAGTAAAGGCAGCACCGGCCAAACCTTGATACCACCAACCATCCACACCTTCATTGAGATTACCCAAGCCCAATACATAAGGACATTCGATATATTTATTCAAGCCTTCTGTAACTACATCCAACACAAGTTCCGATGTTGTTATAGGGTTGAATTCTTCATCGGCAGTTGCAATAACCATATGAAATTGTTGTTTTTCACCACCATACACTGTTTGTCCCATAGGTATTGTCAATGTAGCTGCAGCCTCGTCATATGTAGCATAGATAGCCAGAAGTTCGTCGTTAGGAAGACCCGGAAGCTGACAGATAGGGTGTATCCACACTTTATTGGCATCGGCCTCATCACGTGTAATGGTTAAGCTCCATTTTTCATCGGGATAACCTTCAAACAGACTGGCCGCATAAGCATTGTAAGTACCGGCAATAGCATCGGTAGAAATCTCACGAACCGTAGTGGCATAAACTTCATCTTCGATAGTATTGAAGAATAGTTGAGAAGCCTTGATACGAGTAGGTGCTTCGTTGCCTTTGGTATATACATATACATTAGAAGGAACTATCACTTTGGTATAAGTAGTGTAAGCAAGTGCTTGATACCACCACTCATCGGCTTTTATATTACCCACGCCCCAGATAGCATCCACTTCGATAACAATACCCGATTCTTGGTTATAAACACTGAGTTCTATACTACCTGTAGTAGCTACATTCTTACCATCGGCTGTGGTACCCAATACCATATTGTACTGTTCATTAGGTCCACCATACACTGTTTGTCCCATAGGCAATGAAAGAGTGGAATTAGCAGGATCGAATGTTGCATACACAGCAGCTATTTCACCTGACGAAAGTCCACCAAATAGGCATATCGGTTGTATCCACACTTTATTGGCATCAAAATTATCCTTGGTTATAGATACCGACCAGGTTTCATCGGGAGTATCTGGAAATGCACTCATTCCGTATGCCTCGTATGTACCCACAAGATCGTCTACTGTTACATTGTCCGACGCTAAGGCACGACGCATTACTTTACTCTCTCTATCTGCTTTCAATTCTCCTTGTATAGGTGCAAATTGTGCTTGCATTGGCAACATAAAGCCCAAAGCAATTGTCAATACAGTAAATATCTTTTTCATCACTTATTACTTTTTAATAAATTTGACAGTAGTTGCATTTACTTGCAACATATAAACACCGGCTGGAAGTGAAGCAACATTCACACTTGCATCTTGAGGAGCAACTGTTGTATCTATGAGCAACGCACCATCGAGCGAAAGTACTCGCACTTGTGCGGCCTCTTTCAAGCCTTGCAATGTCAATTGCGATACGACAGGATTGGGGAATACCGATACGGCCAATCTTTCTGCTTCTAGCTCATCTACCGACTCGGGGATTGTTTCACTGAAATAAACTTCAGCAATGTTAGGAATAATAGCTCCGTCATTTTTTACGATAGAAAATTTCTCTGCACCATCTTCAAAGAGCAGATACGCAACATCGCTTACCGATACGCAAGCGTGGTCATCGCCTATCATATACCAAGTCTGAGCAGCCGTTCTTGCCGAAACTCCTACAAAGTACATCATAACAAAGGCGCAACACAATAGTAGTCTTTTTGCCATAAAATTTGTTTTTGAGGTTAATAATTATGTTATAATTGCAGTTGTTCTCTTTTCATCATTACTATAGATGTAACATTGAAAAAACGTTCTAATATCATTCGACCGTAAATGTACTATAAAGTTTTTGTATAACACAAAATAGAACTGAAATTATTTTACATTTTAACTAAAACAGTATTAATAACAATCATTCTCGCACAATTCTTATATTTAATAGAGCTTTTTCGAGCTTTTAATTGTTTTTAATCATAGCATACTTTTTTAAAACCTTATTTATATAAATGATGTTAGAGAATAGGATGCTTATCACATTATATCATCTCTCAGCGGTGTCTTTTTAGCAATATGGAGGATTCTCATCACGCGTACATACAACTGCCACCCGGCAATGGGTATCTATTCGGAATAAAATTGAGCATACTTATTTTTTCTTCGCCCACCTTTCACTATCTTTTGATAAGATAGGATGCGGTTCGGAATAAAATTGAGCATACTTATTTTTTCTTCGCCCACCTTTCACTATCTTTTGATAAGATAGGATGCGGTTCGGAATAAAATTGAGCATACTTATTTTTTCTTCGCCCACCTTTCACTATCTTT
>CALATP010000030.1 GCA_937891845.1 uncultured Porphyromonadaceae bacterium
TCGCTATTATTCATAGTAATAGTGCTAGTAATGCAGAGACTTTCTATCGACAAGTTATCGAACCGCAGTTAGATAAATATGAGCAAATTGTTTTTATGTTTGATTATGACAAAGAAGGTGTAAATGGCTGGAATGGTATAACTAAAATTCGTGACCCCAAAACGAAAGAAATATTTTATAAGACAGATTATTCTGAAATAAAAGACACTAATGTAAAAAATGTGAATGCAGAGGCCACCTTCATGGTTGAGGATTTATTCTCTCCAAATGCATATAAAGAAAAGGTAGAATACATACATAGGAAGCATTCTCATAAAGATTTTAGATGTAATGATCAGGGGAGAACAACAGAGGCGATAAAAAAGCATATTGAAAACAATTATTCCAGTTTTGAGGATGATTGGTTTGATGGATACAAAAATGTGCTAAATAAACTTATAGACATTTTCAATTTATAATTATGGGCAAAACAGTAACCACATACTTAATTGATGGAGATCCGAAAGGAACTCAATATGCATTCATCAGCAATAAGATTTGCCAGATGTTTGTTGTGCCACGCTCAAATCTCGCATATCTCAATACGCAGGAGAAGTTGCAGAAACCTGCATTTTACATTTTATTAGGTGAGGATGAGGCAACGAAGCCTCAAGCATACATTGGCGAAACTGAGAATTTCCGTGAGAGAGTGAAGGATCACGATAGCAAGAAGGCGTTCTGGCAGAAAGCCCTCATATTCGTATCCAAAGATGCAGATATGACCAAGGCCGATGTGCAATACTTGGAACATAAGGCAATAGTTGAGGCGAAGAAGGCGAATGCTTTTGTGTTGAGTGACAATAAACAGACCCCAAAGGCTCCAAACTTACCAGAATATCAGCAGGACTCAATGGATGAGTTCTTTGAAGATGTTAAATTCTTGGCATCGTTTATCGGTTGCAATATCTTCGAGGTATCTCAACCAAAGGTGGAACATATCTTCTATACCAAAGGTCGTGGCTGCGACGCAAAAGGGTTTTACAGTTCCAATGGCTTTACGGTTTTGAAAGGCAGTGTTATTGCCAAAACTATGGTACCATCGTTCAACTGGAAAGAGAAACGAGAGGGCTTATTACAGGAATATACCACTATAAATGGTGATAAGCTAGTAATGACTTCAGATAAAACTTTTTCAAGTCCAAGTACAGCTGCCGACTTCTGCATCGGCAGCAGCAATAACGGCTGGCTTGTATGGAAAGACAAGGATGGTAATACATTAGATGCAATATACAGAAAACAATTAGAATAGAATATGACCAAAATATCCATTCGATTTTATAATGACCGTGAGGTGCGAGCTATTTGGGATGAGGAGAATTCCAAATGGTGGTTCTCTGTGCTCGATATCGTCGGAGTGCTGAACGACCAAGACGACTACCAGAAAAATCGCAACTACTGGAAATATCTCAAAACAAAGCTCAAAGGCGAGAATAGCGAAGTGGTTAGTGGTACTAACCAGTTGAAATTACTTGCGCCCGATGGCAAGCGACGACTCGCGGATGTTCTCGACTACGATGGCGTTCTGCTCCTCGCAAAGAGTTTTCCCAACGCCCGTGCGATGCGTTTTGTCGAGTGGTTTACCAATAGCGACGAGACGATTGACGGCAAGAGCAAGTCGAAGGCATATGCTCTTTTCGAGAGTAGCTTCATAGACAATATCGAGGTCGGTACGGTCAAAGGCTTACAGCAGATTCACGCCTACCTATTTGGCGGTTTGTATGATTTTGCCGGTCAGATTCGCACTGTCAATATCGCAAAGGGTGGTTTTCAGTTTGCGATGGCGCAATTCCTTCCGCAGACACTCGCAACAATCGAGCAGATGCCCGAAACAACTTTTGAGGAGATTGCCGACAAATATGTTGAGACGAACATCGCCCACCCATTCCGAGAGGGCAATGGTCGTGCGACTCGTATTTGGCTCGATTTGATTCTCAAAAAGCAGTTGCAGAAATGCGTTGATTGGAGTAAGATTGACAAGAACGACTACTTGAATGCGATGCAAAAGAGCGTTGCTGACTCGTCGGACATCAAACGACTTCTGCAGTCTGCTTTGACCGATAAAATCAACGACCGTGAAACCTTTATGAAGGGTATCGACTACTCGTACTACTACGAACAGGAAGAGTAGCAAAAATATCAAAGTGCCAAATTCAAAAAATCAAAGAGCCATTTAGGCACTTTGGAATGGCACCAATTAAATCTGAGCAACTCGTGAGCGAACCTCACGAGTTGTTCTTTTATACTAGGTATATCTTGCATTTTTGTGGCATTTTGACTTGTGTTTTTGTGGTAACTAAACAGGGTCAAAATGGCACTTTGAAAAGGTATCTACACTTTCCCAAATAGAAAGTAAACAAATAGTCCAACGAGCAATAATGCCTCAAACGAGAACATCATTATTTACCCACCATTTAACGCAATTATCTATGAAATTTTACTATTTTTGTACTTGGATTAGGGCGTTGAGCAGGATAATAGAGACGTGTGCTTTTGCAGTGAAAGCAAGGCACAATTATCAGCCCTATTTCAGTCTAAAATTTATAACTTATTGATACTCAATGTTGTTTTGTGCGGCATAGAGAAGTTATTCTTTATAAAAACCAATTAATATCAAATAAGTATGGCGCGAGAAATTAATCCACTGAATACGACAAGGGCAAGGGCTTTTGAACTTTGGTTGAATGCTCCTAATCCGATGGTTACTTTTATCAAAACGATAGATGTTACCCGGTTGATAAAGGTTAGTCGTAAGTGTGGGTTAAAGTTTAATATGTTGCTTGATTGGTGCATCGGTAGGGCTGC
Organism: uncultured Porphyromonadaceae bacterium; assembly: GCA_937891845.1. Lineage (GTDB taxonomy): Bacteria > Bacteroidota > Bacteroidia > Bacteroidales > Barnesiellaceae_A > Barnesiella_A. The sequence goes on from CALATP010000030.1 coordinate 2,842, forward strand.
TGCCCCTATTAAGGAGTTCTATATACTTCCGGTTGGTGATAAATTGATGCAATATGACTCGCTTGCAGTCAATACGATTGTACTAAACAAAACCGGTGAAGTAAGTTCGTGCGACATTCTTTTTACCGACAATCTTGATGATTATAATAGAGAGTATCTGAAGTACACTGCCGAAGTAGCCCAAACTTGTAAAGATAGAGATTTGTCGACCGACTGTATGGTTATAGGTACTTCTGCTGTAATTGACACAGAGATAGACGGTGCGGTGGGTATGTATAGTGGAATTTTCAACAATCCATTTATCATTTGGGGCAAATACAAGAAAAAATTCTTTAGGTATTATCTGACATTGTCTTTCCAATTTCATCACACTCAAATGGACGGAGCTCACGCCTCTCGCTTCCTTGCCAATCTGCAAGATGTGATTAATGAATTATAGTGCTACACCTATCACTGCTAAAAAACAAGTAAACTTGTTTTTATCTTCTCTCGCCTTTCACTATCTTTGCACAGATTATGAGTTGGGAGTCGTTTATAGCGCGACGCATCTATCTTGATAAGGATAAGACGCGAGAGGTTTCGCCACCGGCAGTGCGGTTGGCTGTAGCCGGAGTGGCTATGGGCTTGGCTGTAATGATACTATCGGTAGCGATTGTCATCGGTTTCAAGAGTGAGATACGTGGCAAGGTAATAGGCTTCGGCTCACACGTGCGTATATCGGCTTTTTCGAGCAATGTGTCGTATGAAATGCCTCCGATACAATATTCCGATAGCTTGGCAGCTGTATTGCAGTCCGATCCCGACATTGCACGAATAGAACCTTTCGCAACCAAACCCAGTATCTTCAAGACCGACGAACACTATATGGGGGTGGTTCTCAAAGGCGTGATGCACGATTATGACTGGGATTTCTATCAAGAGCATCTTGTTGAGGGTGCGTTGCCACTACTCTCCGATACGGCTACATCTACTCAAATTATCATTTCGCAACATATAGCATCGAAGCTACAGTTGAGTGTTGAGGATGGAATATTGGCCTATTTTGTAAATGGTGATAAGGTGCGCGCTCGCAAGTTTGTTGTTACGGGTATTTACAAGACCGACCTTGCCGACTATGATAACTTGTTTGTGATAGGAGATGTGCGACAAGTGCAACAACTCAATGCTTGGAAAAGTGATCAGTATGGGGGAGTGGAGTTGCGTCTGAAAGATTTTTCGCGCGTCGACGAGGTGAGTCATCGACTTTATGCCCAACTTATAGCTACTCCCGATGCTTATGGTACACATTACTATACACAATCGGTACGAGATTTGAATCCGGTATTCTTTGGTTGGTTGGAATTGTTGGATATGAATGTGTGGATTATCCTCATTCTTATGTCGGCTGTAGCCGGCTTTACAATGATTTCGGGCTTGCTCATTATTATACTAGAGAATGCATCAATGATAGGAACGCTCAAGGCATTGGGTGCGAGCAATAGCTCTATACGTCGTACGTTTCTCAATGTGGCGGCATATCTTGTGGGTAAAGGTCTGCTGTGGGGAAATCTTGTAGGACTGTCGCTGTGTCTGTTACAGAAGTATCTGCATATAATAAAACTCAACCCCGAGGCATATTATATACCCTATGTTCCTATAGAACTGAATGTGTGGTATGTCTTATTATTAAACGTAGCCGCATTGTTGGTGTCGATGTTGATGCTGTTGGGTCCATCGTATATTGTAGCTCTTATACGACCAGCCAAGTCTATTAAATTTGAATAGCCCCTTAATAAAGATTTGCAACGCTTATGTCTATTATAGAGATTACATCGCTTACTCATCCCGGGGTAGAGGTCTTTGCTACGCTCACCGAGGCTCAATTGCGCAATCGTATAGAACCCGATAAAGGTATCTTTATAGCCGAGAGCCCCAAGGTAATACGTGTGGCTCTTGATGCCGGTTACGAACCGGTGGCATTACTGTGCGAAGAAAAACACATTACCGGTGATGCAGCCGATATTGTGGAACGCTGTGGAGATGTGCCTATATATACAGGCAGTCGCAGCCTTTTGGCTTCGCTCACCGGTTATACCCTCACACGAGGTGTGCTGTGTGCGATGCGTCGTAAACCGGCGTTGCCGGTAGTTCAGGTTTGTGCCGATGCGCGACGCGTAGTAGTAATAGATGGGGTAGTGGATACAACCAATATCGGTGCTATATTTCGCTCGGCAGCTGCATTGGGTATTGATGCTGTATTGCTTACCCCTACATCGTGCGACCCGCTCAATCGTCGTGCTGTGCGAGTGTCTATGGGCTCGGTTTTTCTAGTGCCGTGGACTTGGATAGATAAACCGGCCGACTTGCAGAAATTGGGATTTAAAACGGCAGCTATGGCATTGACCGATAATTCTGTGTCGATAGATTATCCCGCGTTGCGCAATGAAGAAAAGTTGGCTGTAATAATGGGTACAGAAGGAGATGGATTGGCGCACGATGTTATAACCGAGGCCGATTACGTCGTGCGCATACCTATGGCACACGGTGTAGACTCTCTTAATGTAGCAGCTGCAGCTGCTGTGGCTTTTTGGGAGTTGCGGAAGAGGGAGTAAATCTGGCGGCACTTGGGTTGCGAAGTGGAGTTTATGAGCCGTCGTTCGATTATCTGCAACTTTGGTAATTAAGCTATCATTAAGTTTCCTCTTGATAGCAATAAGTAAGTCTTTCGTTAGCGATGATAAGAAAAGCCCCTCTGTCAACAATTGTGATAGAGGGGCAATATTTTTATAAAGCTACACTTACGGCTCCATAGATGTAGAGCAAGACATAAGGAAATAGTTGTTGTTGTTAAATTGGAATGTTCCGGCTTCGGTAGTGTGAACTTTGCGAGTATGTGCTGCGTATGAACGAGGATTTATCTTATTGATAAATGTTGCCATAATAGGGTAGCGGTTGCGCATACTAGCCAATGATGCGTAGAAAACTTTCTCGAAAATACCTGTTCCGCGAACTTCTGTGTCGATGCAAATGGGGCCATATTGGTATGAGTTCTCTTTTGTGAGTGTAACACCATCAAGCTTATATTCGTTGAGGTGTTCTATCATATATGCAAACAATGGCCATTCCGACCAATACTCCCACGAGGCAGCTAGAGCGAAAGCATATACTCTGCCATTTTCTTTAGCAATAGTTACACCGTTCTCTTCGACGATAAGACGAGTGAGTTGTTCGGTGGTGAGATTGGTTGTTACAAATCCATCCTTCTTATCCTCTGGTGAGATATAATCTATATGGTATCTTTTCAATAGTGAGACGATGCCATCAAAGTCTGCTAGGGTTGCTTGTACAATTTCCATTTCGTATAGTATTTGGTTAGTTCAACGAAGATAGTATTTGTATCTATAAATTGCAAATATTCGATTTGAAAATATGTATTGCCAGTGTAGATATTGGTGTAATAGGGTAGGAAGATGGTAGTTTTCGGGTGAAATATCGATTTTTTAGCCGGAAAATCAATATAATAGGGTATTTGTATTTAATCTGTTGAATTATTGTTTGTTAGGTGCAAATAATCCTCATTTAGCTCTTGTGAGAATTAAAAATTTGTTTTTGCGATGGGAGAGTGGTCTTTTTATCGCAGTATTATCCCCAATAGCCCATTTATCTTTGTTTTGTGAGTAGTGTGCTTTTTGAAATGTTGAAATTATAAAACATTAACTATTCTCGATTACGAATTGAGAATAGTGCTTGTTACAGGCGTGAATGGCTGTGTGGGAAAATATATTAATATGTTAATCGGAATTGTTGGTTTGATATAGAGAATTTAATATGTATAATCCATATTTATTGCTTTGATTTTAGTGTTGTATTATGCTAAAAACAAGCATATTATACATATAAATGTAAAGTTTATTTCAACTACTTATTGTGATTGCTGTCGCGGTCGTAGAATATGGGTATAATTGTGTGTGTAAATTGCTGAAAACAAGTGTGATAATAAATAAAATGTGAATAAAGTCTTTAATGCAAATTGGCGTGTCTTGTTTGATTTTAATGTTGCCTCTCGTCTGATGTGTTTGTGTTTGCAAATCGCTTGTTTGTGTTTGGGAATTTTGAATTGCGGATAATTTGATTTATATTTGCAAACAGTGAAAATTGTAAATGTGAACAAATTTAACGGAATTTTTTTATGGTAGAACGCCTTAAATTGTACTTGGCAAAAAGTGGCTTGATTGCGTCGCAATTTGCCGATGCTATACAGATGCCACGCTCTTCATTTTCGCAACTGATGAATGGACGCAATAAAACTATTGCCGATACTACATTGGTGAAAATTCACGCTGCGTTTCCCGACCTCTCTATTCCTTGGCTCTTATTTGGTGAAGGTGAGATGTTGGTTGATGGCAAAAAGATATCGGACTCATCTGTAAGTCATCAGTCGCAATTATCGATATTTAGTGATAATTCTATAAATGTTAATGAATGTGTATGCGAAAAATTGTCTCCTTGTGATGTTGATAATGCCGATTTAAAACAGGAGAATGTAGAAGATGGAATGTCGTATAATGTGTCATCAAAAACCGGTAATGTGTTGTCGTCGGTGTTGCCGCCCATTGGTTCGGTTGTGGCCAAAGCTCGAAAAATATCGCGAATTATGGTGTTTTATGATGATAATACGTTTGAGTGTTTTGGCCCTGAATAAAGAATAGCGTTAGAAAAGTACGCTATATTATATATAATGTGTGATTTGTGTAAAATGGCGTATAAATTTTTGTATCTTTGTGCATATTAACTGATACAAGAATTAATTTGCTCAAATCAAATAGCAATGAGAAAGCATATATTAGACTTTATTGTGGTTGAGAATGTGCAATTACATTCGGCCTATGCCTTGATGAAATTTCGCCCTGTTGAGGGGCAATTGCCTGAAATGTGTGCCGGACAATTTGCCGAAGTGCGCATCGATGGTAGTAGTAACACCTATCTGCGTCGCCCTATATCTATACACAATGTAGATGCTGCACGCAATGAATTGTGGCTATTGGTGAGACGAGCCGGCGAAGGAACGGCTAAACTTGCATCGGCTGCTGTTGGGGATGTTGTTAATATGGTGTTGCCGTTGGGTAATACGTTTACAATGCCTTGTAGTGGCGATAAACAACCGTTATTGATAGGAGGCGGTGTGGGTGTAGCTCCGCTCTTGTATTGGGGTAAGAAATTGCGAGAGAATGGTATTCGTCCAGCATTCTTGTTGGGCGCGCGAACCGATAAAGATTTGTTGCAGCTTGCCGAGTTTGAGGCTGTTGGAGATGTGTATCTTTCTACCGAAGATGGTAGTGCCGGAGAGAAGGGTTTTGTAACGCAACATTCAGTGCTGGAGCGTGAATTCTCGTATATTTATACTTGTGGTCCCAAACCGATGATGGAGGCTGTAGCGCGCTTGGCTCGCGGAAAGGATATTCCTTGCGAGGTATCGCTCGAGAATCTTATGGCCTGCGGTGTAGGTGCTTGCCTCTGCTGTGTTGAAAATACAGTTGAGGGTCACGTGTGTGTATGTAAAGAAGGTCCGATATTTAATATAGATAGATTGAGATGGTAGACTTGAGTGTAAAAATAGGTAATATGGGATTGAAAAATCCTGTAATGACAGCATCGGGTACTTTTGGCTATGGTTTGGAGTTTGCCGATTTTATTGATTTGTCGCGTTTGGGCGGAATTATAGTAAAAGGAACAACGCTCAATCATAGAGAGGGAAACCTCTATCCGCGTATGGCCGAGACTCCTTCCGGAATGCTTAATGCGGTAGGTCTGCAAAATAAAGGTGTTGAATATTTTGCCGAGCATATATATCCTCAAATCAAGGATATTGATACCAATATGATAGTAAATGTATCGGGCGCTTGTGTGGAGGATTATGTTGCTACGGCCGAGCGTGTGGCGCAACTGGATAATATACCGGCTATCGAGTTAAATATATCTTGCCCTAATGTTAAGCAAGGAGGTATGGCTTTCGGTACTTCTTGTGAAGGTGCTGCATCGGTTGTAAGAGCGGTGCGAAAGGTTTATCCCAAAACGCTTATTGTGAAGTTGTCGCCCAATGTAACAGATATTGCTTCTATTGCTTGTGCGGTGGAAGCCGAGGGTGCCGATTCGGTGTCGCTTATCAATACACTTATGGGTATGTCGATAGATGCAGAGCGTCGCTGTCCCAGATTGTCTACTATTACCGGTGGTTTGTCGGGTGCTTGTGTCAAACCTGTGGCATTGCGAATGGTGTGGCAAGTGGCGAAAGCTGTGAAGATTCCGGTGATAGGCTTGGGTGGTATTTCGTCGGCTACAGATGCGGTTGAGTTTTTGTTGGCAGGAGCTTCGGCTATTCAGATAGGAACGGCCAATTTTATCGATCCGACTATTACTGTTAAGGTTGTAGAAGGTATTGAGGCATATCTTACACGTCACGGATTTAGCTCTGTCGGCGAAATTGTAGGTGCGCTCAAAGTGTGATGATTTGAAATATAATATACGGAGAATGGGGGCTCTTGATTAGTTAAGAACCTCCATTCTCTTTTATTTTGTTGCATATAACAAGAATGTGTTCTTCCAGACTTGATGTTGTTGCAAAGATATAAGTGTCTCCTCCGTCGGCTACTTTCAGCTTTTTGCGTAGCTCTATTGCCGATAGAGGAAAGTTGCGAGTTGTGATGTTACAGCTTTTATATCGCTTGGAAAAACCTTTACATAGGCTCGATGAGAAGGGTAAAACCTCGGCAATTCTAAAACAGCGACCCGGAAAATCTTTCCTGTGCGTTTCGGAATAATACAAATGGCTGTTTTTGTTTAATTTTGATAAGCTAAAGTCTTGACATATAGACTTGAAAGCGCCGGCTTTGAGTATTGCTGCATCGGGCTCGTATAAGTAACCCGAAATATTGTTGGAGCAGTAGTGGGGTAGTTCGTTCTCTTTCTCTGTGTCGAAAGTGTATTCGGTATATGTGCCATCACCACTTATTAGAGTGCAAGTTATATTGCTGTTTATTAGCTGTTTGCCCAATCGTTCTTTATCTATCACTGCAAGTATTTCTTTGCATTCATTGCGCAATGAAACGATGTAAATATGGCACGAAATGTTTAATTCCTGGCGGAGCTTTGATATATCGACCATTGGCGATAGTTTGATTATCAGTCGATGACAGCGATTGATTAAGGTTGGAAGCATTTCCAAAACATTTGGTTCACAGTCGGCCAATGCGTATACGCGATCGAGTGATTTGTTTCGTCTGGCAGGGTCGATGTATAACGTGTCGTAGAACTGTTCGGACTCTTGCAGAAAACTGATGCAATTGCGGTTAATTACCTCAATGTGATTTGCTCCTAATTGGGCAAAATTGTTTTGTGCGCAGTGGCAGTATAGTTCGTTTTGTTCTATGTATGTTGCAAATTTAACCTTTTGAGCCATAAAGTATAGGTCGATGCCCAATCCGCCGGTCAAGTCGCACAACGAAGATCCTACAACCAATTTTTGCTTATATGAGGCTGTGGCTTCAGAAGAACATTGTTCGGTCGAAAGCAATGAAGGAAATACAATGCGCTCATTGTTGTACCACGTGGGTAATTTTTTCGATAAGCGATTGTTTCGCGCCTCAATTTGGGTGATGGCCAAGTCAATATCGAAATTTTCATTTCCTTTCTTTTTAAGGCGTAGGCTCATTGCATCCTTGCCAAGATTTTTCTTGACATAGCTCCAGAATTCGTTGTCAAAAATTGGACGTGTTTGGCTGTTCATACTTTGCTACACTTATCGTATGGTGAATACTGTCACAAAAATAATTGAATTTTTCCAAATGTGTTGAATATTTAAATGAGTAACATCCTGTGGTTATAAATTTTGATGTTTAATGAAGATTTGGTCCTTGCTATGATAAGTTTTGTCACGATAAAATTTGATGTGCCGATATATGTGATGATCGTAGTCATCATATCGCACGTTTTCGAGCCTATATTATTATATATTTGTGTATAAATACTCTCAAATTTAATGAGTGTTGTGTTGTTTTATAATTAATATTATGTTAAATAGGATATATAAAGGCAGTTCTCTCCTAACTATGTTGTTCAGAAAACACGTGGTGCGCTATTGTAAATAAATGTTGCAGCGAGAGCTACGTTATTGCTGATTTTGCGCGTTTACTGTTGGACAGACTTTGTAATTACTCCCTCTAGTGAGTATTGATATGTTTGCTGCCGATGATGTGTTGTATTTGATTCTTTATAAGTTTTGTCACGTGGTAATGTTATAACTGCAAGTAATCATACTGTGCTTGCTTAATGTTATTATAGTGTTGTAGTGATGTTGCATCTTATTTTTATAGCGAATATATGTCGTAAAATTACAGCTGTATTTACGGTTGTATTTATGCTTATGTAAGGATGTTATGTAACAAGCATTATTGTTCTATAACTCAATCTGCATCGATTGAATACTATTGTGCCTGTGGTCGCCGGCAAGTTTTATTTCGATGAGAACTACGCGATATTGACGTCGGTATATGTGTCTTTCTGTAATTATTATACCTTATAAATAATAATAGGAATAAAGAGGCGTTGCCCTACTCTACTCCTATTATTATCTGTTATAGATTATTGGTCTATCTGTTATAAACTCTTTAAGTAGTCTATTAGCCCGGTTACATCCTCTTCGGTGGTATCCCACGATGTTACAAGTCTCATTTCGCCAATAGCTTCGTTCCAATAGTAAAAATAGTACTTGTCGTGAAGTTTGCGTGATTTTTCTAGTGGCATTGTAAGGAATAGTTGATTGCTCTCAACCGGTTGTGTGAATGTAATGTCTTGAATTTGAGACAGCTCAGTGTGTAGCTTTTGAGCCATTTTATTGGCGTGTGTGGCACATTCGGTCCATAGATCATTGGTGAAGTATGCCACGAATTGAGCCGAGATATAACGCATCTTGCTTGCTAGTTGACAAGCCTGTTTGCGTATAAAACGAGCTTCTCCTACAAGATTGTGATTAAATATTACTACGCATTCGGCTCCCATCAATCCGTTTTTAGTGCCACCAAGAGTCAATGTGTCTACACCACAAGCACCCGAAATAGCATCGATAGAAGTTCCTAAAGCAACTACTGCATTGGCAATGCGAGCCCCATCCATATGCACGAGTAGTCCGTGACTATGCGCAAAGTCGCAAAGGGCTTTTACCTCGTCGGGAGTATAGATTGTTCCCATTTCGGTGCATTGACTGATATAGATAGCTCCGGGTTGTGAATGGTGTTCGACACCAAAATTTATCATATATGGTTCCAGTAGTTGAGGTGTGAGCTTGCCATCGTTTGTAGGAATGGTTTTTATAAAACAGCCTGTCCCCTTTCCCGGAGCGCCACATTCATCGACTGCAATATGTCCTGTCTCGGCACTGAAAATGATGTGGTATGGGCGTGTCATCAGTTGCAGAGCCATTGTATTGCTACCAGTTCCGTTGAATACAAACAATGCTTCGCATTGGCGTTCAAATTGTTGTTTTACCAGCTCGGTGGCTTGTCGAGTCCATTTGTCATCACCATAGCCAATGGCGTGGTTGTTGTTGGCATCGGTCAAGGCTTGCATTACAAGAGGATGGACTCCCGAATTATTGTCTGATGCAAAACTTCTCATTTTTTCTTCTGTATATAAAATCTTATAATTTGCCAAATGAACCAACCTACAAAGGCAAGAGGTAGAGATAAGAGAACTTCCTCGTTGGTCATTCGGTCGTTTGCAAAGTATCGCAATAGCGCAGTGATGCCGGTGAAGCACAACGAAAATACAAACGACTCGGCTAGTGCAATTGTGAGAAACTTTTTCATAGCTATTGTATTCGTATTAAAAATCTTTGCCTTGCTTGAGCAACTCAACAAAGTTGTCTATGCGTTGTAGTTGTTGTGGTATGTTGATGTTCTGCGGGCAATGTTTTACACATTTACGGCATCCTATGCAATGGTCGGCTTGGCGCAATTTGGGAACACTGCGGTCGTAGCCAATGAGAAATGCACGTCGAGCACGTTTGTAGTCGGGGTCTTGAGTGCCGGCCGGCATATTGCCTTCGTTGATGCATCTGTTATAGTGCTTGAAAATACTTGGAATGTCAATGCCATAGGGACAAGGCATACAGTATTGGCAGGCTGTACAAGGTACTGATGGGTAACGAAGCATATCTTGTGCTGTTGTTTCCAAAAGTTCTAATTCTTCGGTTGTGCAGGGTTCTAGCGGTGCAAATGTGCGAATATTGTCCTCTAAGTGTTCTTGATATGTCATACCGCTGAGTACGGTGAGTACACCCTTGGGCGTACCGGCAAACCTGAATGCCCACGATGCTATACTTGCCGATGGGCGACGCTCTTTGAGGCGACTCATCAGGTGATGAGTGTGGCTTGCCAGTCGGCCGCCGAGAAGTGGCTCCATAATAACAACCGGAATACCTCGTTTCTCTAGTTCGCCATATAGATACGCTGCATTGGTATTGCGGGGATTGACCTCTTTGGCGTGAAGCCAATCGACATAATTGAGTTGAATCTGTACAAAATCCCACTTGTATTTGTCGTTGTTGGCGAGAAGATAATCAAAAACCTCTATATCACCGTGATATGAGAATCCCAAGTTGCGAATGCGCCCGGCCTCTCGCTCGGCCAATAGAAAATCCAGTACTCCATTGTCGATATATCGACCGTTGAGCGACTCCATACCTCCCATTCCTATGCCGTGTAGCAACATATAGTCGATGTAGTCTACTTGCAGTTCCTTGAATGAGTTGTGATACATTTCGAGCGAGGCTTCCCTACTCCACGTGTCGGGTGAGAAGTTTGATAATTTGGTGGCTATGAAGTATTTGTTGCGAGGATGGCGTTTTAATGCGATACCGGTGGCACGTTCCGACATTCCCTTGCAATAAGCAGGCGATGTGTCGAAATAGTTAATACCGTGAGCCAATGCATAATCTACAAGCTCGTTGATAGTTTCCTGATCCAATTCTCCTTTATTCTCTCCATCGGAATATGTAGGCCATCGCATACAACCATATCCCAACAATGATACTTTGTCGCCACTGTGAGGGTTGGTGCGGTAGGTCATACTATCGGTAGGTACTTCACCTGTGTAGATGCCCTCCGGTGTGATAATCGATTTGTTATCGGAGCAACCATACCAAGCAGTAGTAGAAACAAGGGCTCCTGCGCCTAGTGTACGCAAAAAATCGCGTCTGTTTATCTCTATTTTATTATTGTCGTTTTTCATAATTTCAAATGATTAGATGGTGCGATGATTGCGGTGACCTTCTACATAAATTCCGCTGAGAGGACGTGCCGGGCATAAGTTCTCGCAGGCTCCACAGCCAATGCATCGCTCGGTGTCGATGGTGGGAATTTTGCGGGAGCGACGTTTGCCGGTACCGGCTACCTCTATCATCTGTATAGCACCGGTAGGACAATGTCTGAAGCAGTTGTCGCATCGTACACCTCGTGCAGCCAAACAATTCTCTTCTATCCATACAGCGTGACCTATTTGTGTAGATGATTTATCCTCGACGGAGATGGGTTTGATAGCTCCTGTTGGGCATACAGTAGAGCATTTTACACATTCGGGCCGGCAATAACCTCTCTCGTATGATGCTTCGGGTTGCATCAGTGTCATAATATTTTCGGAGGGACGTAATACGTCGTTGGGACAAGCCGATACGCATAATTGGCAGGCAGTACAGTGTTGCTCCATATTGCGGATGCTCATAGCACCGGGTGGAACAATACGTGTGTTGCGTTGGGGTATTTTTTTCTTTTCGATAACAGCCAGTCCACCATCACCTTTTTTCTTGGCATTGGCCAGTGGAGTGGCGGCCAATAGGGCTGTAATGGCCAAAAATCCTCGGCGAGACTTATCTACCTTGTTGTTTGTAGATGGTGTTGTTGATGTCTGATATGAACGACGACGGTATGAGATGGCATTCTGACTGCAATTGTCAATACAGTCCATACACATCACGCATCGTGAATAATCTATTGAGTGATTCTTTGCATCTATGCAGGCAGCCTTGCAGTTGCGTGCGCAACGAGTACAACCATTGCATTTGTTGGTGTCGATTTGGGGTACAAAGAGTGAAAAACGAGATACAAATCCTAGTACAGTACCTACGGGGCATATTGTATTGCAATAGGTGCGACCGTTGCGCCAAGCCAATATGGCAAGCGTGAAGAGAGTAACAAGTGATATAACAAGAGTACCGATGCCTTGCAACCATATGTCGGTAGAATAGAACGCATAGCTGTCGAGTCGCTCGGCACCTAGCGCGAGCAGATTGTTGATTGCATAATATAGAGGTGCAAATACCGAAGCAACGATGCGACCGTATGAGCTATATGGTGCTAGTATTGCAGGTATCACCCCTACTCCGGCTATTAGTGCAATAATGAAAACTACTAACACTCCAATGCGTAGCCATTGCTTGGCTGGCGAATAAGTGTATCTGTTTCGTTTTGCTTTGCGTCCTATCCAAGCAATTATATCTTGAAGTACACCTAGCGGGCATATTACAGAACAGTATAGTCTTCCAAATAGAAACGTAAGCAGTAGTAATATTGCTACAATAATAAAATTGAGAGATAGTAAAGCCGGTAGAAATTGCACCTTTGCCATCCACCCAAGATATGAGTGGATGCTACCGGTAAAGTCGAGAAAAAGTGAAGTTATGCCTATGAAAAATATACAGGCAAGAGTAATTCTCAATTTGCGTAACATAATATTTTATGGTGTTTATTATTGATATTGTGCGTGTTTGTATGATATTTAGATGTTATGTAGTTGTTGATGTGTGTGACAACAGTTACTGCAAATGTAAAATAAATTTGTTTACAAATCAATATTATAGATAAAAAATATAGGAATGTAGATGGTGTGTGGTTTCCGGTATTGTTAATTAATCAATATGCTTGATTGTACTGTTTGGAAAACTTTTTTAATAACGATGAAAAATAAATGTCTATAAATCAAGTTGTTGTATTTTAAATCGGGAAACTTTTAAAAAATAATGAAAAAATAATTCGTTGTAATATGGAAAAGTTCAAATATTTTGCGTAAACTTGCACCGAAATTTTTGAACACACAAATCACTTCTACAATAAATGAAAACGTACACTTATGATGAGGCTTTTGCTGCTTCACTAGATTATTTTAATGGAGATGAACTTGCCGCCCGTGTATGGGTTAACAAGTATGCACTCAAAGACTCATTTGGCAATATCTATGAAAAAACGCCCGATGATATGCATTGGCGTATAGCCAATGAAATAGCCCGTATTGAGCAGAAGTACACCAACCCGATGTCGGCTCAAGAGTTGTTCGACCTTATGTCGCACTTCCGTTACATCGTACCACAAGGTAGTCCGATGACAGGTATCGGTAATAACTTCCAGATAGGCTCTCTATCCAACTGTTTTGTAGTGGGACTTACCGGTGAACCCGACTCATACGGTGGTATTATAAAGATTGATGAAGAACAAGTGCAGTTGATGAAACGTCGTGGTGGCGTTGGACACGACTTGTCACACATACGCCCCAAAGGTTCGCCGGTTAAAAACTCTGCACTCACATCTACCGGTCTTGTACCTTTTATGGAGCGTTTCTCCAACTCTACTCGTGAGGTTGCACAAGACGGCCGTCGTGGAGCATTGATGTTGACTGTATCAATCAAGCACCCCGATTCGGAAGCCTTCATTGATGCAAAGATGACCGAAGGCAAAGTGACAGGAGCAAATGTATCTGTGAAGATTGATGATAAATTTATGCAATCGGCTATTTCGGGTGAGCCTTATATTCAGCAATATCCCATAGAATCGGCCGATCCTTATGTGACAAAAGAGGTCAATGCACAAGAGATATGGCGTAAGATTGTACACAATGCTTGGAAATCGGCCGAGCCCGGAGTGCTGTTCTGGGATACAATAACAAGAGAGTCGGTTCCCGATTGTTATGCCGACCTCGGTTTTAAAACAGTATCGACCAACCCTTGTGGTGAGATACCTCTGTGTCCTTACGATAGCTGTCGTCTGTTGGCTATCAACTTGTATTCTTATGTTGTAAATCCATTTACGCCTCAAGCATATTTCGACTTCGATTTGTTTAAGAGTCATATAGCCAAGGCGCAACGTATAATGGATGATATTATCGATCTTGAGATGGAGAAAATCGAGAAGATAATAGAAAAAATTGCTGCTGACCCCGAAACAGAAGAAGTGAAACATACAGAGTTGAACTTGTGGAACAAGATACGTACACGTACTTTGCAAGGCCGTCGTACCGGTGTAGGTACTACAGCCGAGGGTGATATGATTGCTTCTCTAGGGTTGCGTTATGGTACTGATGAGGCAACAGCAATGTCAGAGTTGGTACACCGTACATTGGCCTTAGCTGCCTATCGCTCGTCGGTAGAGTTGGCTCGTGAACGTGGTGCGTTTGAAATCTTTGACGCTCGACGCGAACAAAATAATCCATTTATCAATCGCTTGAAAGAAGCCGATCCCGAGTTGTATGACTTGATGGTGCAATACGGCCGTCGTAATATAGCTTGTTTGACAATTGCTCCTACCGGAACTACTAGTTTGATGACACAGACTACATCGGGTATCGAGCCTGTATTCCTACCTGTCTATAAGCGTCGTAGAAAAGTCAATCCTAATGATCCTGATGTGCATCCCGACTTCTGGGATGAAAGCGGTGATGCTTTTGAGGAGTATATCGTATATCATCACAAGTTCCTTACTTGGATGCAAGCCAATGGTATAGAGGTGAAAGACAAGTATACACAAGAAGAGATTGATGCCCTTGTAGCGCAATCTCCCTATTATAAAGCTACCTCAAATGATGTCGATTGGTTGCAAAAAGTAAGAATGCAAGGTCGTGTTCAGAAGTGGGTCGATCACTCAATCAGTGTGACAATCAACTTGCCCAATGACGTGAGCGAAGAGCTTGTAAACGATTTATATGTAGAGGCTTGGCGTTCGGGTTGTAAAGGTTGTACAGTATATCGCGATGGCTCTCGCTCGGGAGTACTCATCTCGGTGAGCAAAGAGAAAGAAGAGAAAGAGAAACGCAAAGCTGCCGAGGCCGCTGCTGCCGAGGCTGCAACGTCACCCGCTACGCAACCTTCTATCGTACACAAACGTCCCATCGAGCTAGAAGCCGATGTAGTACGTTTCCAAAATAACAAAGAGAAGTGGATTGCATTTGTGGGATTGCTTGATGGAAAGCCCTACGAAATATTTACCGGTCTTGCCGATGACGATGATGGTATTTTCTGTCCCAAGAATGTGACTAAGGGTAAGATTATTAAAGCTGTCGATGCCGATGGAAACAAACGATATGACTTCCAATTTGTAAATAAGCGTGGTTATAAAACGACTATTGAAGGATTGTCCGATAAGTTTAATCCCGAATATTGGAATTATGCCAAACTTATATCGGGTGTGTTGCGCTATGGTATGCCCATCGATCAAGTAATGAAACTTGTTGCCAGTCTCGAACTCGATAGCCAAACTATCAATACTTGGAAAAATGGTGTGGAACGTGCGTTGAAGAAGTACTTGCCCAATGGCACACAGGCCAGTGGGCAAACTTGCCCCAATTGCAAACAAGAAACTCTCATTTATCAAGAAGGTTGTTTGATTTGTACCAATTGTGGTACATCGCGCTGCGGATAAAAATAATCTATATATTAATTTAAGGTTGAGGAGGTTGTGCCTATGAGTGCAACCTCCTCTTTTGTAGAAGTGAAGGGCTATTAAATCACGCCTTAAAACCTCGCATTAGTAAGTTTTGTAACGTCGATTATGTTTCATAACGAGTCTTGGATTGCAGGCGGTTGTTGATATATACCGCACAGCACATCAGTAATAGTGCCAATACCGATATAATCACTCCCTCGTGTAATAATGGCGTGCGATATTGTGCTGTAATGTGATTGATGCCTTCATTGCAGAGAATACCCATAAATGCAATGTTGACTTTGATGGGTTGTTGTTCTACCCCATTTACCTTGACAGTGAAACCTTCATTGCAAGGTATGGAGAAAAATACTATTTCGGGTTGCTCTAGTTCTATTTGAGCTGTAAAGCCATCTGATGTACCTACAAAAGACGAACAGCACGCCTTGCGACGTTGCTCTGTTAAGGTTGATATATGAGGTAATGTGTCGGGGATGCTGTATTGAGTCATCGAGGATGGTAACTGTGTAATATTACTGTCCGGAATTATTATTGTAGCCAACATAAGATGGTACAAAGGTATGGTATCGACCGTTTGACTCCATTTTATTACTTCACTCTGTGGTAAGTAACTGTCATAAGTAAATCCCATTGGTATATAATATGGGAATGGTTGCTCTCCTATTATTACACCGGGATAGTTGCTTGTATTATCATCGGTAATGACTGTTTTTACCGAGCTGAGTGCATACAAAGCATCAGTCTTGTAATTGATTGAACTGAACCCCATCTGTTTGAGTTGATGCAGTGGAGCCAGATTCTTATCCAATATACTATGGTAGTGATTGGGAGATGGTTTGGAATAATATTGTCCTGTGTTTTCAACTTTATAATCATCAAAAGCATATCGATGCGTAAAGGTATGCGATATGTTTCCGTTGTAGAAATCATATCCGCGGGTCTGATGATTGTATAGATAGGCTGTATATTGAAGGCCTCCACTTATACCTATAAACAGCAATAAGTATCTCATCTTGATACTCTTGTTGTATAGGTATAACAGCAATAATGCTTGATTGAGAAGAGCCAATGATATGGCACTCAATCCAACCGATGTGGTAAATGGATAGGGATAATCTTTGATGATACGCTCACACCATAATTGCAATTGGTCGGGCAAATACTCATTCTTGTATAAGAACATAATGAGAGTCGTGGCTGCAATAGTTGCGATAATAATTATTGTGACAACCCAAGCTAGTTGTTTTAATAGTTTTGTACGGCTGCCGTATTCTTGGATGTATAATACCGTTGCCAGAGCCAACATCATAATCATCTGGTATAGCCAACGGCTATATGCCGGCTCGGTGTACAAATTGAATATACCGGCACAATAAGGTGTGGCTAGACATAGAGTGAATATGGCAAGTATACACGATAACCACGAACGCGGATTCTTGATTACGTAGGCAATGGCTATTGTGGCACTCACGATGGGAAGACAGCAGGAAGGAGGAAAACTTCCTGCCCAAGGTATTACGGCATTGCATCCACGTCCATCAATGGGGAAAAATAGCGAGGTGAGTCGTGTAATAATCGTTGTTACTCCGGTGCCTATGGGTTGAGAGCCTCTGGCACCGCCCGTAATGGCATATCCTGCCGGAAGAAAAACAAAGGCGGCCATTGTAGTGCCAAGTACTGCCGATAAGATTACATAGAAAAATCGGCTTCGGATATTGTTTTTCCAATCCTCAGAGAATATGCGTACCAGCCCATATATTAGAGTGCCTATAATTGTGCCAACAAAGAGATAGTAATGTGATATAGCATTGATAAAGAAAGCCAATGCGATGTGACCATAATCTTTTTTGCCCTCTTTTATGTATCGCTCTATCGATATGAGTATGAGCGGATATAGTATTGTGGCATCCATAAAGTTGTAGAACCAAAATATGGATGTAATGTATGAAGCATAAATATATAACAAACTGCCCAGTGTGGCCAAGCGGTTGTTGACAAACATACGCAGATAGTGAAATGCTATGTATGCTCCGATGGCAAACTTTAGAATTTGCACTATGTACATTGTATGAGGAATAAGAGGAATGGGGGCTAATATAATGAGTAGAGAGAACGGATTGAAAAGAGTATAATATGAGTATGAACCAATAAAGTTGCATCCAAATCCGCTGTTCCAACTCCACCATAGAGAGCCGCTTTCTAGCATTCGACGTGTCTCGATGTGGAATGGTATATATTGCTTGCAATAATCACCGTCTAGATAAAAACCGCCGTTGAGCAACACTAATGGTAGTGTTGAACATACAAATATCAGCATACTTATTGTTGCCGTAACCCTAGCCGGGTGTTTGTGATATAATCTTGTCAAGATGGTATTCATATCTTGTGCAATAAGTATCTGATTGTAGGTGTGATATTCTTACGATAGTAATGTGTAATAATACACTATATTCTATTGTCATACTTCAAGCGGCTGTGCCAAGAATGTATGACACAGCCGCTTGAATGTTATTTCTTACTATTGATTAGTTCTCGGGAGTCTCTTCGGCAGGAGTTTCTACTGCGGGAGCTTCTGTTGCAGGAGCATCGGCTTCGGGAACTTCGATGTCGGTAACGGGCATTTCGGGAGCTTGAGCTTGAACATCAATTACTGAAGTTTGTTGCTCGGCACGAGGCATAAATGCTACTGTTGCAATGCACAATACCATAATAATAGCTGCAATAGTCCAAGTGGTCTTTTCTACTACGTCGGTAGTTTTGCGAACACCCATAATTTGATTTGAGCTGGCAAAGTTAGATGCCAAACCACCGCCTTTAGACTTTTGAATGAGAACAATTCCTATCATCAATATTGATGCGATAAGAATTAAAATGGTTAATAATGTTGACATTTTTATAGTTTAATTTTTTACGTTAATAATCAATTTTTCCAAAAATCTGATTTGGTCTGCAAAGTAAATATTTTTTTCTGGATTATTCAAACTTAATTTGCGAATAATTTCCAATGCTTTTGCATATCTGCGCTGTTGGATGTAAATTTTTGCCAAACTTTCGCTGAAAAGTGACTCATTTTCGTCAATTGCAGACTCTTGGGTCGCTGTTGTTGCTGTGTTGGCTGTAAATTCGGGCTTGGAGAAAAGCTGTTCTCCTGCGGCATCTGCATTGATAAATTTTGTCAGCAAGTCATCATCTTGCATTGGTTCGTTATTCTCCATATCGGGCATAGCCTCCAGCTCGCTCATATAGTCGTATGCCGGTATGGTTATGAGTGAAGAAAGAACATCATCTTCTTTATCTTGTGGCTTTTCGCTTTCTTGTAAGATATTAGCGGTATCGTCTTCGTGACAAGGTGTTGTATAAGACAATTCAATGATATCTTCTTCTTTGCCGTATGTGTGAAGGAAGAGGTCTATTGCGCTATCGGTAGTGTCGGCTTGCGTAGGTTGTGTGTCGGGATATATGGAGTCGAAATTGGGCGATATCCCTAGCTTTACAGCCCATTCATTAAGGTCGCCTACATATATTGTGCTTAATGATAATGCCTCGCCATCATTCTGATGATTGTTTTGTGTGTACAGTAGTAGCGGTAACGAAAAATAGGGATATTGTTTTCGCCATTCTTCAACTTGTGTGCGCGATATGTTTTCTGTTGCAGTAAGTTGTTTGTGCAGGTGGGTTATCAATGTCTCTATGTTCATATTTTTACCAATTGGCTACTGTCGCATTGAATATAAGTTCTACAAGTTCGTCGGTAATAACCTCAATGAGTTCGTCTTGTACATCATTAAGCATACGGTCACTGCTGAAGTCTTGATATGCCGAGAATGTGCGATTTTCAAAGCTATATTGAGGCTCCTGGTTGTTGATGAATGTAACCTTGACAGCAATGGTGAGTCGTGTCATCGTTGCATAAGCATCGGTACCAACGGCTTGTGGAGTAATCTCGTACTTGGTTATCTCACCTTCAATCTGTAAGTCACCATTGCCGTCTACCATTTGCAGACGAGTCTGACGTGTGTATGCATCTTTCAGGTTATTGGTGAAAACCTCTTCGAGAGGAGGATATACCAAAGCGGCTCTGATAGGAAAATCGGAGATGGAAATTGTCTTAATCAGATTGTAGTTGATAGATGCTCCATTGAACTTGTACGATATGGTACAAGAGGTGAGCAACAACATAAATATGGTCAATATTTTTTTCATCTCTATTCTAGGTTATATTCTTTGATTTTGCGATAGAGTGTGCGCTCCGATATTTGTAGCTCTTGAGCAGTTTTCTTACGCTTTCCATTGTTGCGTGCGAGGGCTCGGCGTATGGTTTCGCGTTCGGTGTCTTCAAGAGATGAGGGCTGTTCTACATAATCGTTCGATAGTATTTCACCCCCTACTACATCACTATACATAGGTTCATCCATCGAAACAACATTGTGCTGATATGTTGTAATATGAGTTGTTGTTCCTGTGGGATGTGAAATCATACGCGGCATAGTGTCGACGATAGATGTCTCTTTCTCGGCAATAAGGCCATTTACTATTTCACGTAGGTCTTTCAACTCTTTCTGCATCTTGATGATGGCCTCATATATCATCTTACGCTCGTTGTCAAGAAGTGGATTGCTGCCTTGAGAGTCGTTGTCGTTGCTATGGCGTATAGCCGGCAGATGGCCGACAGTGTATTGTGGCAGGTATTTAACCAACATAGTGCCTGTAACTTCACGCGATGTCTCATATATGGAAACCTGACGTGCAATGTTCTTGAGCTGTCTGACATTGCCCGGCCAACGATATGATGTGAGTATGTGGCGCGCTTCGTCGGTGAGTTGTATAGGTGGCATATTGTATTTTTCGGCAAATTCGGAGGCGAATTTACGGAATAACAATACAATGTCGTTGGGGCGTTCGCGTAGTGGCGGTACCTCGATGTGTACTGTGTTGAGACGGTAGTATAAATCTTCACGGAAACGCCCTTCCGATATGGCCTTGAGCATATCAAGGTTGGTTGCAGCCACAACTCGTACATTGGTCTTATATACGGTAGACGAGCCTACACGTATAAACTCACCACTTTCCAAGACTCGCAGTAGGCGTGCTTGTGTTGTGAGTGGTAGCTCTCCTACTTCATCAAGGAAAATTGTGCCACCATCGGCCTCTTCAAAATAACCTTTGCGTGAGGAAATAGCTCCTGTAAATGCACCCTTTTCGTGACCGAACAGCTCCGAATCTATCGTTCCTTCGGGTATTGCACCACAGTTTACAGCAATATATTTTTTATGCTTGCGTATGCTATATGCGTGTATTATCTGCGGGAAAAATTCTTTTCCCGCACCACTCTCTCCCGTAACGAGTATATCGGCATCGTCTATTGGAGCGATTTGCACTGCACGTGATATGGCTTGTATCAACTCGGGAGTATCTCCGATAATCCCAAATCGTAACTTTACTTGTTGTATTTCGATACTTGTTTGCATATTGAAAAGCAAAAGTACAAAAAATTAAGCCAACAAGAGCTATGATTGATTTATTTTTTAATAATGTATCACAATGCTGTATGTGAGCAGCCTATATTTTTACATATTTTCAGTATATAAGTCTAGGTTTTATAGAGTGAGACTTAGTAGTGAAGTTTCTAACGTACGCAGGTCTATTGTGAATAATTTGCCTATTAATGTTGTTCCCAAGCCGGTAATGAGTTTGATGACCTCGGTTGCTTGTAATGTGCCTATAATGCCGGGTAAAGTACCCAACACGCCTTGTGTTTGTGCTTTTAATGGCGCATATTCACGGTCGGGGAAAAGGTTGGTGTAACGCCATCCTTTTTGTGCGTCAAATACCGATAATTGACCTGTATATTGTGTGATGGCTCCATATACCCAAGGTTTGTTTTGTCGGGCACATTCATCATCAATAAGATAACGTGTAGATGCATTATCGCAACAATCCACAACTATATCATATTGCGAAAGTATTTCTTCAGAATTATCTTTAGAAATACTTGTATGATAGCAGGTTATGTTTGTACTACTATTTATTTTTTGTAAGCTGTTTCTAGCACAATCTGTTTTGCTATTACCTACATCGTTCTCATTGTATAGTATTTGTCGATGCAAGTTGGTAAGGCTTACGTTATCGCTATCGACAAGTCCTATGTGCCCTACCCCCGCGGCTGCAAGATATAGAGCTACGGGAGAGCCCAGCCCTCCTACTCCTACGATTACTACCCGCGACTGTGAGAGCCGAGTTTGTCCCTCACAGCCTATTTCGGGTAGCATAATCTGTCGTTGGTAACGATTGTTTTCCATCAGTCAAAAATTTTGTCCCAATCTTTCCAAACAACCTCATAGCCTATGTTCCTGATAGCCTCGGCAACTTCATACGGTGTGCGTTCATCACTGACCGAAAATTGTTCGAGAGCCTGGGGGTAGGTATAATATCCACCCGGCTCGGTCTTGCTGCCGGCACTCATCGATGTAGCTCCCAGAGTTGCAATGTTATCTCTGAAATGTGGTGCTTCTCTCGTCGAAACCGAAATATCAATGTCGTGGTCAAAGATGCGAAAGGCAAAGGTGAGCTGTGCCAATTCCCTATCGCTCATAATGACATTGGGGGGAAATCCACCCGCGCTAGGTCGCAGTCGAGGAAAGTTGACACTGTATCGTGTGCGCCAATAATGCTTGCGCAGGTACAATAGGTGTATAGCCATAAAAGTAACATCGGTGCGCCAATCTTCCAATCCGATGAGTACTCCCATCCCTATTTTATGAATACCTGCTTGCCCCATACGATCATAACCGTTGAGTCGCCATTCATAGTTCGATTTCATACCTTTGGGATGATATACTTTGTATCGTTCGCGGTTGTATGTCTCTTGAAAGCATACAACGCCATTCAATCCCGATTGAGTGAGTCGGTAATAATCTTCACTTTTGAGAGGCATTACTTCAATGGAGAGATTGTTGAAATATGGTCGTGCTACTTGCAATGCTTTTTCAAGGTATTCGACACCGGCATCACGCGGATTTTCGCCTGTGACAATAAGGAGATTTTCAAATGGAGCAAGGCGTTTGATAGCCTTGCACTCTTGTTCTATCTCTTGTGGCGTGAGTATGGTACGAGCCATTGGGTTGTTGTGATTAAAGCCACAGTATACACAATGGTTGGTGCAAGAATTTGTAATGTATAAAGGGATATACATTGATATGACTTTACCAAAACGTTCTTGCGTATATTGTCGACTCAGACGAGCCATATCTTCGAGGTATGGCGTGGCCGCAGGTGATATAAGAGCCATAAAATCATCGAGATTGCAAGTGGACTTTGATAGAGCGGTCTCTACATCGGCGGCTTTCTTGGATGCGATACGTGCAGTTATATCGCTCCAAGAGTATTGGGTTATTTCTTCAGAAAACATAATCAATAAAATTATTCTTGTTTATTCTCTTTATCGCAACACTTTACAATATCTTGAGAAAGGCGCATAGCGCAGAAGTTAGGACCACACATTGTGCAATAATTGCCGTCATAGTCGCCACCGGTTTTGTAGTATTCCAATGCTCGTTGGGGGTCGAACGATAGATTGAATTGGTCTTTCCAACGGAACTCGTATCGGGCTTTACCCATTGCATCGTCGCGCAATTGAGCTCCGGGATGTCCTTTGGCAAGGTCGGCCGCGTGAGCTGCAATCTTATAAGCAATAACACCATTGCGCACATCCTCGCGGTCGGGTAAGCCAAGGTGCTCTTTGGGTGTTACATAGCATATCATAGCCGTACCCAGCCACGCTATTTGTGCTGCTCCTATTGCCGATGTGATGTGATCGTATCCGGGAGCAATGTCGGTAGTGAGAGGTCCCAGGGTGTAAAATGGTGCTTCGTGGCAGGACGATAGTTGACGTTCCATATTTTCCTTAATCTTGTGCATAGGAACGTGTCCCGGCCCTTCGATTATTACTTGCACATTGTGTTTCCAAGCGCGGAGTGTGAGTTCTCCCAGTACATCAAGTTCCAAGAATTGAGCTTTGTCGTTAGCATCGTGAATAGATCCCGGTCGCATACCGTCACCCAATGAAACAGCAACATCGTATTGTGCCAATATCTCGCATATCTCGTCGAAATGTGTATAGAGGAAACTCTCTTGATTGTGTATGACACACCATTTGGTCATAATGGAACCACCGCGTGAAACAATGCCGGTGAGACGTTGTTCTATCAACTCGGCGTGAGCGCGTAAGACTCCTGCGTGTATGGTAAAATAGTCAACACCTTGTTCGCATTGCTCGATGAGTGTGTCGCGATAAATTTCCCAAGTAAGATTTTCGACCTTTCCGTTTACTTTTTCCAGTGCTTGATAGATAGGAACTGTACCGACGGGAACCGGTGTGTTGCGTATGATCCATTCGCGAGTTTCGTGTATGTGTTCTCCTGTTGATAAGTCCATCAATGTGTCGCCACCCCAATGACAGCTCCATACAGCTTTTTCTATCTCTTCTTTAATACCTGAAGATAGTGCCGAGTTGCCAATGTTTGTGTTTATTTTGACTAGAAAATTACGACCTATAATCATCGGTTCGGCCTCAGGATGATTGATGTTTGCCGGGATGATGGCACGACCGGCAGCTATTTCATCACATACAAATTGTGGTGTGATATGGGTGGAAATTCCCAACTTTTCACACATTACATTTTCTCGAATGGCAACATACTCCATCTCGGCTGTGATAATACCTTGTTTGGCATAGTACATCTGGGTTACGCCTTTACCCTTTTGGGCTTTGTATGGTTTATAGCTCTTGGGAAATCTTATGGCGTTGAGCGATGGGTCATTCTTGCGCAAACGTCCGTATTGTGATGTTATGTCGGTCAGTTGTTCTACGTCACCCCGTTTTACAATCCACTCTTCGCGCAATCGAGGAATTCCTTCATTGATGTTTATCTCTACATTGGGGTCGGTAAAAGCTCCACTGGTGTCATATACATAGATAGGCGCGTTGGGAGTAACGATGCGTCGACCGTTTTCTATTTTCACCGTATCGGTGAGATTGATGCGTCGCATACCTACCTTTATGGGGTGTATTTCACCGTCTATATATACTTTATCGGACGCAGGATAGCTGTCGTTGATGATGTTGTTTTCAATTGTCATAGTAGTATGCTATTAAATTAATCAAGAAAAGAGGTTAGTGGGCTGCTTGCTTGTGCGCAATGTGCTTTTGTGCCCAGTCCGGCTTCAAAAGCCTTGCGTCCGGCAATGACAGCATCGCGAAATGCCATAGCCATAAGTTCAGGATTGTGAGCTACGGCAATTGCTGTGTTGACAAGTACTGCATCGGCTCCCATTTCCATTGCTTCGGCAGCGTGCGATGGCGCGCCTATACCGGCATCTACAATAACCGGAACATTGCTTTGCTCTATGATGATTTGTAAGAAATCGCGCGTGAGCAATCCTTTGTTTGTACCTATTGGCGCACCTAATGGCATAACAGCTGCCGAACCTACATCTTCAAGGCGTTTGCACAGAACAGGGTCGGCCGGAATATAGGGTAAAACAACAAACCCCATTTTTACCAACTCTTCTGTGGCGATAAGAGTTTCGTTGGCATCGGGTAAAAGATATTTGGGGTCGGGATGAATCTCGAGTTTGATAAAGTTTGTTCCGAAACATTCACGTGCCATTTGAGCTGCCAATATGGCTTCTTGGGCATTGCGCACTCCCGATGTGTTGGGTAGCAATTGTATCTTGTCACTTTTGATATGCAACAACATATCATCGTTACTGTTGTTCATATCTATACGTTTCATTGCCATTGTTACCATCTCGGTTTGTGATGCCACGATGGCTTGGCGCATCTGTACATTTGAACTGAATTTTCCTGTGCCAAGAAATAGACGTGAGTTAAATTCTCGGCCTCCGATAATAAGTTTATTTTCCATACTTTATAAAATTAAGTTTATCGATAATGTCTTTTGTGGTGATAGCAGGATTTTCGGCACGTAATATGGTGCCCGAGACGGCTATGCCCGAAATACCTGTATGCATCAGGTCGCTTATGTCATTAGTTTCAATACCACCGATGGCCACGATGGGTGTTGTTATGCCGGCATTGTTGCATTGTGATATGATGTTTCGGTAGCCTTCAATACCCAATATGGGGCTGAGGTTCTGTTTTGTTTCGGTATGTCTATAAGGCCCCAATCCGATATAATCAACACCCTGTCGATGCAGTTCTACAATGTCGTCGAATGTGTTGGCCGTACCTCCTATGATGTGTTTTTCGCCCAATATCTTGCGAGCTTCGGTCGGCGACATATCGTTTTTGCCAAGATGTACACCATCGACATCCAAGCGTGCTGTAAGTTCTACATAATCATCGAGTATCAATATCGCATTATGTTCGCGACACAGATTTTTCAAGATTGCCACAGCTTGACATACAGCCTGCTCGTCGGCCTCTTTCATACGCAATTGTATCCATTTACAACCGCCTTTAAGAGCTTCTATTGCCCCTTCTATATAGTTGTATCTGTCGGTGTGGTGTGTAATGAATTGTAACATATTATTTCGTTTTTCAATAGTTCTACTCGTTTTGTCAGTTGGGTAATTTCGCTTGTTTGCCACAAGTAGCCCATTATGGCAACACCGCCAAATCCATACTGTAATGTGCGGTGTAGATTGTGTGGTGTAATGCCACCAAGAGCTATTATCTTGTCGTCGAGTGTGTCACGTGCCGCCAATAGTTGATTGTGACTGAATGCCGCCCGATAGCCCCTCTTGCTTATGCTGTCGTAGATGGGACTCAAAAAGAGGTAATCATACCGGTCTTTATGTTCTTTGATTTCGGCTATCGAGTGGCACGAGCGACTCACTCTCCCATTCCACCAATCGGGTATTGCAGGACAACGATTATTGATGTGCAAGCCTCCCACGTTATACTGTTGTGCCAATTCGTGATGGTCGTTGAGTATAATGCGAGAATGATATATATGCGGTATTTCGCTCAATAACATATCCAATTGGGCGCGTGTGGCCGAAGGTTTGCGTAGGTGAATGTACTCAATGCCGGCATTGAGAGCCGTAACTATGAGTATCGCTTCTTGACTAAAGAATGTATCGCTAGTAATAGCAATGAGCCTTTTCATCATTTATCCTCCGTATGCTGCTACAATAATGGTGATATTGTCTTCATCGTGCAGTATGGTAGTGCCCCAAAGATTGCGTACTATCAACCGGTTGTTGATGGCAACCGCTGTATTGCGGGTGTCAATGCCCAGAGTGTCGATAAATTGTTGTAATGATACATTCTCGGCAATATCGTATGACTGTTTGTTTAGAAATACTTTCATAATGACTGGTATTAGTGTGTTAGAGGTTTATTATTTTGAGGGGTTGAGGAGTAACACTGTGATTGAGTGCGCCAAATCCTTTTCCGGCAAAAGTGTCGGCTCCTACTGTGATGGCTTGTGTCAAATAATCTTTGGCGAGTTTGACTGCTTGAGGCAGAGTATATCCCAATGCACGATAGGCCGCAATGGCCGAGGATAATGTGCAACCCGTACCGTGTGTGTTGTGCGTGTCGATAAAAGGCGCTGTGTATCGGTATGATTTCTCCCCGGTAAAGAGTATGTCTGTGGCTTCGGTTCCCGACAGATGCCCGCCTTTCATCAAAACGGCCTTGCAACCACGTTGTAATAAGATGTTGCCGGCTTGTATAACATCATCGCTATTGGTAATCTCAATGCCCGATAGCAAAGACGCCTCGTGAGTATTGGGGGTGATAATCTCGGCTAGAGGAAATAAATGATTGACTATAATATCTATGGCATCGGTATTGAGCAGTCTTGACCCTGATGTCGATACCATCACAGGATCTATGATGATAGGTATGTTTACCGCACGAAGAGTTTCGGCAACACTCATCGCAATATCGGCATTGCATAGCATACCTATTTTTATACTATCGACAGTGATATCTTCCAAGACTGCTTCTATCTGACTGCTCACAATCTGTGGCGAAGCGGCTTCTATATCACGCACCCGCATTGTGTTTTGGGCGGTAATGGCAGTGATGGCCGTTGCAGCATACACGCCAATGGCCGAACAGGTTTTGATATCGGCTTGTATGCCGGCACCACCACAGCTGTCGGAGCCGGCTATAATCAGTGTTGTAGGATAACGTTTCATATCGCATCGTGTCTAGGTGTAGGGATGCGACATACCGTCTCAGACAATTATACGCCTGAGAACACGTTACGAGATAGCCGAAAAAATATGGATGTGAAAAATCGTGACCAATTCCTACGGCGGCATTACCCGCATCAGGTTCTAGGGTATAATCTCAGCCGCACGATAGCAGCACCCCTTTGTGTGTTGTGCAAAGATATAAAAGTTTTTTTGTATATTTGCCAACTGAAACAAAAAAAATGAAATATGGCAGGGTCTAATTTTGTAGATTATGTAAAGATATTCTGTCGCTCGGGTAAGGGCGGCGGTGGTTCTATGCACTTACACAGAGCAAAGTATGTACCTAAAGGTGGTCCTGATGGTGGAGACGGTGGTCGTGGAGGGCATATTATCCTTCGTGCCAATCGCAACTTGTGGACACTGCTTCACTTGCGTTACTCACGACATATATTGGCCGGTAATGGCGGTCACGGCGGTCCCTCTCGCAGCTCGGGTAAAGACGGTGAGGACAAGGTTATAGAAGTACCTTGCGGAACAGCTGTGTTTGATGCCGATACCGGTGAATTTCTTACCGAAGTAACGACCGACGGACAAGAATTGGTCTTGCTCAAAGGTGGTCGTGGTGGCTTGGGTAACTGGAATTTCCGTAGCTCTACCAATCAGACACCCCGCTACGCTCAACCCGGAGAACCTGCTATCGAACGTAATATTATCCTTGAGTTGAAGCTCTTGGCCGATGTGGGTTTGGTGGGTTTCCCCAATGCCGGTAAGTCTACCCTACTCTCGTCTATCTCGGCCGCCAAGCCTAAGATAGCCGATTATCCATTTACGACGCTTGAGCCCAATCTTGGTATCGTGTCGTACCGCGATAACCTCTCGTTTGTAATGGCCGATATTCCCGGTATTATCGAGGGTGCAAGCGAAGGTCGTGGCTTGGGACTTCGTTTCCTTCGTCACGTTGAGCGTAATGCCCTATTGTTATTTATGATACCGGCCGATGCCGATGATATTCGCGAACAATATAATATACTCTTGCGCGAGCTCACAGAGTTCAATCCCGACCTACTCGACAAGCAACGTGTATTGGCTATTACCAAGTGCGATATGCTCGATGACGAATTGATGGAGCAGATGCGTCGTGAGTTGCCCGAGGATATAGAGACGGTATTTATCTCGTCGATTACCGGTATGGGACTGACCGAACTGAAAGACCTATTGTGGCGCACACTCAATGATGAGTCCAATCGTGTACTTACCTTTACACACCGTGATCTTGACAAGCAACATCGCATCAAGGAAGAGGATGAGTTTGACCTCGGTATCGATGACGATGATGAAGAAGATGATTATATCGAAGAGGATTGGGATGAAGAGTATGACGAAGAACCCAATCATCGTGAGGAGGAGTGGTAATGCGTGTAACCGAAAATAATGGCGTAACGTTATACAGTTTTGAGTCACCGGCATTTGAGTCGGTGACTACTTTTGTTACCACTCGCAACAATGTGGCCGGTTCTGCTCCGGCACGAGGTAACTTCAATCTGGGACTTTATTGCGGTGATGATAATAGCCGGGTGGAACAAAATCTGCAACAGTTGTGCGAGGTGCTCCATATCACACGTTCACAACTATACTATCCTC
The DNA here is from genome assembly GCA_937891845.1 of uncultured Porphyromonadaceae bacterium. GTDB lineage: Bacteria > Bacteroidota > Bacteroidia > Bacteroidales > Barnesiellaceae_A > Barnesiella_A. Next base: position 32,394 of record CALATP010000030.1, read on the forward strand.
ACCAAGTACACTCAACCCAAGTACTGCACATCGATGCCGATTTTACTACCCTGTCCTGTGCCGAGCAACTTGTTGCACTGGATGGTGTAGATGCCATAATTACCGATGTCGCCGGTATTGCCATTGCCGTTACCACTGCCGACTGTGTGCCTATTATTCTATATGATACCCGACATCGAGCCATAGCTGCCATACACGCCGGATGGCGAGGTACGGCACAACAGATTGTATTGCATACGCTCAATGCAATGAAAGAACAATATGGAACGTGTCCGTCGGATGTGCAAGCCGGAATAGGCCCTTGCATAGGATTGGATGCTTATGAGGTTGGTGATGAGGTGGTTGATGCGATGCGAAGCGTGGGATTTGATACAAATTGTATAGCTATTCGTCATAAGAGTACCGGTAAATACCATATAGACCTTGCAGCAGCCAATGCCGACCTCCTATTGCGCTGTGGCGTAGAACTGGAACACATAGAAGTATGTGGAATCTGCACCTACCGAAACAGTCGTGACTTTTACTCCTATCGTGCCGATGGCGCATCATCCGGTCGCTTCCTCACCGGAGTGATGATTACTGAATAAAACTTACATTGATTATATTAACAGAATAGCTCATTAGAGGCCTTAATTTAAGCAATAATATAAAAATGAGACTATGACATTACAACCTTGACATAGTCTCATAAATTATCTAATCTGTGAGATATACTAATAGTATGTGGGTACTAATTTGTCTTTGTATATTTCCCAATCAGATGCGTTATTATATGCTACTTCCGATTCTGCCGGAATATAGATTTTAAGATCATCGTGATAGTACTCAAATGCGCAGTAACCTAGTTTGGGTGGAATTACAGAATGAATATATACGCTTTTAAGATTTGAACAGTAGTAAAATGCATATTCTCCTATACCTGTTATAGTACCTGGCAAATCGATAGATGTAATGTTGTGTTGATTATAAAATGCCTCGCGTTTTATTGCGGTAACTTTTGCCATAAATGTTATTACGCCATTACCTTGTTCACAAGTATTTGATAAAAGAACATTCTCGTCATAAACATTATTATCATATATAAAATCTTGATAATCAACGTTTACTATTCTCCAATCATTTGTTGTTTAAAGCTCGTTGCTCTCAACCCTCATTATTCAACAAAATTCTACATTTATCGCCTGAAAGGCGTGTGCCGTAAGGCTATGGATAACCCCCAACGAATGAGCCGTAGGCGAATGAAGTTGGGGGAAGAAAACCCACTCTCACACTCCACTGGCGCAATAGGTTGTTCCTCGCAATACGCTCGTTTCCGGTGGAAACTTGATAGGGTTTCCCGTCTTTGCAGACGTTGGTTGTAGTATAGACTTCTATTCCCCCAACTTTGCCACGCTACGCGTTGCTCGTTGGGGGTTATCCATACTCGGGCTTTCAGCCCTCGACACGTCCTACAGACGGCATTTCAGTTCGTATTCTTTTGTTCTTGTGTCTTAACTAAATATTTCCCGTCGATAACAACGGATGTGGTATTGAATCATCGTCATCCCACAACGAGCATAGCGAAGTTGTGGGTTATTGAAATCTTGCGTGTACCACGCTCGACGCGTGCTTCGCACGTTGCTCTAAACACTAAACTCTAATCTTTCATCTCGTACCAACGATGCGTCCCTATGCTAAACTCTAATCACTAAACATTTATTGAGACCTAAGCTCACCTCTCTAATCGCTAAACCCTCCCTTCTCAACTTTCTTGTGCGTCTATTCACTTGCTTTCGCAAATTTTGTGTATATTAGCACCGAAAACCGTAAATATTACAAACTAAATAAAACCAATCTATGAAAGAAGAGAAAAAACAACCTATTGAACTTCCTGAAAATGCGTTTAGGGAGTTGAAAGAGGGCGAAGAGTACAAGCCTATAATGTCGCCCGACAAGGTCTATCCCGAGGTAAACGCTTGGTCGGTCACTTGGGGTATCGTAATGGCCGTAATTTTCTCGGCAGCTGCTGCATACTTGGGATTGAAAGTAGGTCAGGTATTTGAGGCCGCAATTCCTATTGCCATTATAGCCGTGAGTTTGTCGGGAGCGTTTAAGCGTAAAAATGCCCTTGGCGAGAATGTGATTATCCAATCTATTGGAGCCTGCTCGGGTGTAATTGTTGCCGGTGCAATCTTTACATTGCCTGCCTTGTATATTCTACAAGAGAAATATCCCGACATTACAGTAAACTTTATCGAGGTATTCCTCAGCTCATTGCTAGGTGGTATTCTTGGTATATTGTTCCTTATCCCCTTCCGTAAGTATTTTGTGAAGGATATGCACGGAAAATATCCTTTCCCCGAGGCCACAGCTACAACACAAGTACTTATCTCGGGCGAGAAAGGTGGCAATCAAGCCAAACCGTTGATTATGGCCGGTCTTATCGGAGGTCTTTATGACTTCTGTCTCTCGACATTTGGTTGGTGGAGCGAAATCCTTACTACCCGTGTATTGCCTTTTGGTGCAGCAATGGCAACCAAAGCCAAGATGGTGTTCAGTGTGTATACCGGCTCGGCTGTGCTAGGTCTTGGATTTATCATTGGTCTTAAGTATTCGATGATTATCTGTGCCGGTTCGTTGTTTGTATGGTTTATTATTGTTCCTTTGCTACCTCATTTGGGCGTTGATGCTGCAATAGCTACAATGGAGCCTGAGCAAATCTTTACCGACTATGCTCGCCATATAGGTATTGGTGGTATTGCAATGGCCGGTCTCATAGGTATATGGAATTCTCGTAAAATCATTACCGGTGCTTTGGGTCTTGCCGCTCAAGAGTTGGGCAACAAGGGCGATAATACTGCTGTGAAGGTAGAGCGTACACAACAAGATATATCGATGAAAACCGTTGCGATAGGTGTTATGTTTGCATTGGTTCTCACATTCTTGTTCTTCTATATGGGTGTAATAAACTGCTGGTGGCAAGCTCTTATAGCGTTCTTGGTGGTATTGGTTATTGCATTCTTGTTTACCACTGTTGCGGCTAATGCTATTGCCATCGTAGGTAGTAACCCTGTATCGGGTATGACATTGATGACACTTATTGTTGCATCTGTTATTCTTGTTGCGATAGGTCTCAAGGGTACAAGCGGTATCGTTGCAGCCCTTATTATCGGTGGTGTAGTATGTACAGCACTCTCAATGGCCGGTGGCTTTATTACCGACTTGAAGGTGGGCTACTGGTTGGGTACAACTCCTGCCAAACAAGAGACTTGGAAGTTCCTCGGTACATTGGTATCGGCCGCTACCGTGGGTGGTGTAATTCTTGTAATGAACAAGACATACGGCTTTACAAGTGGTGAACTTGCAGCTCCTCAAGCCAATGCAATGGCTGCAGTAATCGACCCGCTTATGATGGGTGAAGGCGCTCCTTGGGCTCTTTACGGTATAGGTGCTGCGTTGGCTCTTATTCTTAACTTCTGCAAAGTGCCCTCTCTCCCCTTCTCATTGGGTATGTTCATTCCTTTGCAACTCAATACACCGCTTGTAATAGGCGGTCTTATCAGTTGGTTTGTAGGAAGTCGCTCGAAAGATGAGGATCTCAACAAGGCACGTGTTGAGCGTGGTACATTGCTTGCATCGGGATTCATTGCCGGTGGTGCTTTGCTAGGTGTGGTAAGTGCTATTATGCGCTTTGCCGGATTTGAATATACTTGCCCGTGGAAAGATAATTTTGTGCTTATGCAAGTAATAGGCTTGGTACTTTATTTGGCTGTTATCGGCTATTTGTGCTATGCCAGCCTACAAGCCAAGAAGGATAAGTAATTTATACGTATAAATTATATGTAAATGTAGTAATGGTGGATCGCGTAAGGCGATTCACCATTTTAATAAATCATATAACAACAATAATGGTAGCTTATGAAAAGATATGCTTTAATACTATGCAGTGCGATTGTTGCAATTGTGGCCGGTGCGCAACAGGCTGTAACGATTACCGACTTTTGTTATAAGCATCAAGATGCTTCAACAGTAATACTTGAAACGTATTCTCAAAGTGATATTATCAGTAATCTTCGTAATAAGGGTTTTGTCATTGTCAAGCAGGAGCGCTTAAATGGTGTAGGTGCCGGTAACGCAGCGACGACATTTACAAAAGTAACTCTGCAGCGAAAAGGTGCTAACGGTAAGTGTACTACCGTAGTTATAGATGAATACCCTATTCATATCACTTTTGGGACACTCAAGGAAGCCAATGCCTTTGTAAAAGGTGCTATTGACCTAGGTTGGTTCAAGCGTGAAGGTGGCTATATTACATCAAGGTTGGAATCACTCTTCGGTGTAAATGCCTTCCAACAAAAATCAAAATATATAATTTTTAGTTGTTCTGTTCCTTAATGCTGATACAAATCTAGATATAAAAAATAGCGTCAAAAAGTTTTGACGCTATTTTTGTATTTGATAGTTCTAATGATTTATTCTACTGTTACACTCTTGTTTTCGGCTTCGAGCATTTTGTCTATCTCTTCGAAAACCGAGTTGCGACTCTTGAACTCTGGTACTAACAGTTTCATACAACGTACCATCTCCATAGCATTGCCTTGACGAGCATTCTCGAGCATCGGAGCCAATTGCTCAACCACTTGCTCGTATTCATACTTGCGTACTTGAGCAATCATAATCTTCTTGTGATAAGTTGCAGTTGTTTTCTCCTTGTCGTTGAGAAGTTCCTCATAAAGTTTCTCACCGGGACGCAAGCCGGTCTCAACGATTTCTATATCCTCTCCGGGTTTTAATCCCGATAGACGTATCATACGCTTGGCAAGGTCGTAAATCTTGACCGGTTCGCCCATATCGAAGATAAAAATTTCACCACCTTGTCCCATACAACCGGCTTCAAGTACGAGGTTACAGGCTTCGGGTATTGTCATAAAGTAGCGAATAATATCGCGATGAGTAACTGTAACGGGACCACCTTGCGCAATCTGGTCTTTAAACAAAGGTACAACCGAGCCGTTTGAGCCCAAAACATTACCAAAACGAGTGGTGATGAATGATGTTTTGTTGTTAAGGTTCTTCTTGCGCATATCGTAGAATAATGATTGTACGTATATCTCGGCAATGCGCTTTGAGCAACCCATAACGTTGGTGGGATTAACAGCCTTGTCGGTCGATATCATTACAAACTTTTCTACTTCATATTCCATAGCCAGGTCGGCCACATTACGTGTTCCTCCTACGTTGGTAAGAATTGCTTCGGATGGGTTGTTTTCCATCATAGGCACGTGTTTGTATGCCGCAGCGTGGAATACGAAATTGGGGCGGAATTGGTCGAATGCTTGACGCAGACGTTCTTTGTTTTGTATGTCGGCTATGAAAAGATGAATCTCGACCTTGGGGAAGTTCTTTTCAAGTTCCAATTGCATATTGTGCATTGGGGTCTCGGCCTGATCGATGAGAATAATAGATGCGGCCTTGAATTGTGCCAATTGTCGCACTATTTCACTACCAATCGAACCTGCTGCACCTGTTACCAATACGGTTTTCCCTTTTATCATCTTGCTGATGTGCGGGTTGTCGGTGTGTATGGGGTCTCGACCCAAAAGGTCTTCGATTTTGATGTTATATACGTATGACGATACATCTTTGCGCTCTTTGTCGCTGTCAAACTCTTCAACTTGATTGAGAAGAAGTATTTCTATACCGGCCTCAAGAAATTGGTCGGCAAACCCTTTTTTCATCAAGTCCATTTGTGTAGCCAAGAAGATGAGCGTATTAGAGTTGTATTTTTCAAACAATTCGGGTATTGAGCCAGGCTTGTATGCTTCGATGGGAAGTCCATTGATATTGTCGCCTTTGCGGGTCTCTGATAGAGATAACAAGGCAACCGGCTCATATATACCGTCTACTTCGTTGATAAGAGCGTTGGATAGTACTACCGAGTTGATGGCCGAACCAAGCACAATAACTCTTTTTCTTTCTTTTGTGTTCTTTTCCACTCTATGATATAACGACTTGATGGCAAGGCGTTCGAGTAGAATAAATGTGAATGTAAATATACCTAACTCGACAATTTCAAAGAAAGAGAACATCGGATGGTTGAAAATATAGCCAACAATTGAGATAACAAAGAGAATAATACAAGAAGCCAATGTCATCTTGAACAATCGGTAAGCGTCTTCCAATCCGGTGTAACGTATAATGCCCCAATAACTCTTGGTGATGCGACTCATTATTGCGAAAACCAACAAGATGATGCCTGTGCGCAACAAGTTGAAACTGTCGAAGTGAAGTCTTGATAGGTTTTCTTCTTTGATGATGTATAAGGATAGCAGACAAGAAAAAAGTATCAAAAGCAAATCTAGTGCAAACACTATCCATCGGGGTGTTATGTTATTGAAACATCTTTTGAGAACGTTGTTTATGTATGGTCTTTGAAACATATCGATATGATTTAGTGTTAGAACTTATGATAAAATGTAAGTATAATGCGTGGCTAAAATTATTGTTTAGACAAAGTTATACATTAATAATTATTATATGTGAAATATTTAACAATTTTAACAACCGGAACGCTTAAAGAATCATTGTATATATCCGAGATATTTGTGCGATGACATTATCAACCGAATATTTTGAGACGTTGCGTTGAGCATTTTTTCCCAACTCGGCACGTTTGTCGGGATTGTTGTATAGGTGTATAATCTTATCTACAAACTCCTTGCTGTTGCCCAGAGTAAAAAGATAGCCGTTCTGACCATTTGTGATGAGGTCGGTGTGTCCACTTATCTCGGATGCAACAATAGCAAGTCCGGCATACATCTCTTCGATGATATTCATAGGTAATCCTTCGCGCTTACTGGCCGATATGGCAATGTCGGCCATAAGGAGATAGTCGGATATATTTTTTTGAAAACCTTCAAACCTTACGTTCTCGGCAATACCCAGTTGTTGTGTTAGACGTATATTATCTTCCAACTTTTCACCATCACCGAGAAAAATCATCTTGAGATGAGGTATCTCGGTGAGTATGTTGGGGAGACTTTTGAGGATAAAGTTATGATTCTTTCTATCGCACATACTGGCCACGTAGAGGCATACAAAATCATTTTTATTGATATTGTGTCTTTTTCTCACCGCTTCTTCTTGGCTCTTATCCAACAGACCTATGTGGTTGAGGTCGTAACCTATACCGCTAGTTTTGTATTGGTTTCGTATTCCTGATAAGTGTCGTTGTGCCATTTCATAGTCTTCGTTGTTTATGGTAATAATGGCATCGGTCAATGGAGCCAAACACTTTTCGGCAGTATAGTAGAGTAACCAATTTTTTAATGGAGCACCGTTGTAAAAATGGAAGCCGTGAGCCGTGTATATTACTTTTGTCCCTAGTGTCTTACGAGCTTTGCAAGCAGCCAAACGCGCCACCATAGCACCTATGGGGGTGTGACAATGAATAATATTATAGTTTTCTTTCTCTATAATTTCCTTGAGAGCCTTTATGGCTTTGATATTATCTGCTTTGAAAGGAGAACGGCTGATAGGAATATTTATCTGTTTGTGTGCAAAAGGTATAACAGAGCCATCGTCGGCCGATGCAACGTGAACGAACCAACCATTTGTCGCTAAATATTTTATATGTGGTAATAAAAATAGATTGACAAAAAGGTATGACGATGTAACAATCAGTATTTTTTTATTCTCCATTACTATCTTTTGTTTTAGGTTGCAAAGATAGTAATAATTTGAGAATAGGTGTATTGTTAAAGGATATAATGTGGATTGGCTCCTATAAAGAGGGCAATAATAATAAGTACCGAGTATATAATGGCAAACATACCCAACTGCTTGCGTTCATTTTTGTGTTGTATGATGCGCCATATTGTGTAACCGCCTAGTATAGCCACTATGGGAACAAAACAATAGGCATATCGTGATACCGATCCGGCTGTCATAAAGGCCGGAATGAAGTATGCCACTGCAGCCGAGAGTGCCAATAATGAAAGTTTATTACTCCCCTTTCGCCACCAATAGAACATATAATAGCCCAACATCGGTATTGCTGCAATATACCATAGATAGCTCATTCTGAGGTATATTTGCATTGAGTACGGTTGTATAAAATCTTCTGTTGCAGTAATAAAAGGGAAGGGAATTATAAACTGCACAGCTACCGAGAAAGGTAGTAACAGAAATTTCTTCCAAAGTGGGAATAAATGGTAATCTCCTATGAGTTGTTGCAGTGGTTCTTGGCTTTTTCCGCAAGAGAAGTGATTGTAGTTGTTTGATATATAGTTTCCTACATATTCATTGTTGCCCCACCAACTGAATAGAATACTACCTGTATTGATGCCGATAAAACAACATAACAGTATGATTATCAATGATATTATGTCGCGCTTTTTGATGTTATAGACCATCGCAATAACGGCAAACATCATTACTACATAAATGTAGGTTGTACGCATTGTGGCTAGTATGCCCAACCCTATAAGAAATATGATTGAGTATTGTAATACTTTGTGTTGTTGTTTGATGGCGTATATGGCACATATACACATCATTATTGCGAGTGTGATATATGGCTCCTTGGCCAGTATCGTTGCATAGCCCAACACACCCGGTATAATGGATGTCAATAGCATTGTATATCCCGAAATCGGCATAGCGGCCTTGTTGTCTTCTATGAGGAAATGAACACACCTACCGGTCAAAATGATAGTCCAAAGCATCGCAAATATATTACATATAAGAGGGTATGCAATATCGCTGATACCTAGAAATAGAAATGCAGATAAAAAATAGGGATATCCCATATAAGTGACTATGGGAGAGTTTGCATCCAAGGTGTGCCGATGTATATGGTGTGAAAGTTCGTAGTACTCAAGCGCATCGTTGGTCAAATATGGGGCATAGACAGTGCCTAATTGTACGGTCGATTGCCAATAATTGGCCTGGAAAAATATTGCCATAGCAATAAAAGCAATACTTAACGAAAATTGCCCGCAAAGGGTGTGATATGCCGAGCGTCGATAGTAAATGTATGGAATGAGATAGGCTATAAGAAGAGTCACTGTGATGGGAAGAGAATTCCTCCCTAGCAGTGTCAGTCCGCTTATTGTGACAGTTATAACGGCCACAATAATATCTATGTATCTGTATGTGATGAGTTGCTTCAACTTGTTTGATTTATTTCTGTGCAAAAGTAATAATTATTTGCCAATGCCAATAATGAATAACATTTATTTGTAGGAGTGTTAATTAGATGCCAAGTAGCATTAAAAATTTATAGTTGATAGAGGGTGAACAATATGAAATGAGTGATGTTAGCACATATGCAATGTGATGTTTTGTTGAGAGATGTTATAGTGTATAATTGCAACCGATGTTATGAATGACTCGAATAATATATCTTTTCGATTGCTGCTATTGTTGATTGTGACAACGAGCTGTTGTCAGGCACGTAGTATTGTGTCGTGGGATAAGGTGTTTATACCGCAAGGTATGTGGGCTTTAGGAGGTACGGTTTCTTATACGGGGCAGCGCGAAAAGAATTATCGGTTTATAATCATAGAAGATATTGAAGCCCGAGGTTACAGCCTGAATATCAGTCCGATGTTTGTGTATATGTTGCGTGATAATATGGGCATTGGAGGAAGATTGCAATACGAACGCAGTATGATGAAAATAGATACTGCCGGTATTGCAATAAATTCAGAAATACAGCTGGATGTAGAAGATATTTATCGTATCGGTCACAATTTTAGTTGTATGGGTATATGGCGCAATTATATGAGTATAGGGGGTAGCGTGCGTTGGGGGCTATATAATGAAGCACGCTTGAGGTTGACCGCCGGACAAAGCAAGATGGTCGATGGCAGGGGTGGCAGCATAAGTGGTGTGTATGAAACGAACTTTTCTATCGGTGTGGAATTTTCACCCGGTATTGTAGCGTTTGTCAGTGATAATATTGCTGTAGAATTGAATATAGGTATATTCGGTATAAATTATACCTATACCAAGCAAATAACCAATCGAGTGTACGAAGGATATATAAACTCATATGCGACTAATTTCAAATTTAACTTGTTATCAATAGGTGTGGGTATAGCCTATTATATATGATATGAAGACAAACAGATACCTTGTTGTAATGCTCGTCGTGATGCTGTGTGTGGCTCATTATGATGATGGTTGTTGTGCGGTCGATGTTGTTGAGCGTAATGTTGTAGAAGTACGTGATGATACGGTTAATATACAGAGAGTAATCCCGCATCGTTATATAGCACAGGAAAAATGGATATGTGGGGTGGACTTTTCTTATAATCATTTCGATAGTGATGATGCCAATATTGCTTTATTGATAGAGAATTTGAGTTTTGATGGCTCTCTATTGGGTGTTCATCCCTACGCGGGCTATTTCTACAAGAATAACAATTGTATAGGTCTCAAACTGGGCTATTCTGCTATAATTGCAAACCTAAACAGTGTGGATATAAATCTTGGAGACGATGCCGGTATAGCGTTGGATAATATCTCTATTGAAAACCAAACTTATTCGGTATCATTATTTCATCGTATATATTGCGGATTATCTCAAGCGGGAGTTGTTGCTTTTTATAATGATACCGATCTGATGCTAAGGTATGGTATTCAACACTTTATTAGTCCCAACGAGGAAAACAATATGGTTGACTCCAAAACCGTATCGCGTGAGGTTGCTCTCAATCTATCTCCCGGAATATCTCTCTTTGTTGTTGAGAATATTAATGCTTATGTGTCGATGAGTATAGCATCGCTGAGTTATAAAGAGCAAAAACAATACATCGATTCACTAGAAACCGGTTATAGATATTCGGGGGGCTTGAAATTCAAGTTTGATATACTCAGTCTCAAAATAGGTATCTCTTTACTGCTATAAAATGTTTATGAAAAGATATTCACTTTGTTATATACTGTTTACTCTTGTGATAGTAGTGTTGATGGGGAGCTGTATAAAGAATGACATCCCCTACCCTCATATCGAGGCTCAGATTATTTCTATAGAAGCAGATGGATTGGTATCACCTCCCGATATAAATAATATGAATAGAACGGTATATATGCAGTTGGATGATACAGTAGACCTCACGCACGTGGTCATAACCGATGTGACCATTACAGAGGGTGCTGTATCACGCCCCGATATTGTAGGTGTACACAATCTATCTCGACCGCAAGAATTTGTTTTGTCCATTTATCAAGATTATGTATGGACTATCGAAGCCGTCCAAGATATAGCGCGCAACTTTACGGTAGAAGGGCAAGTGGGTGGTGCTGTTATAGATGTTGAAAATAAAACGGCTCGTGTGGTTGTGAGTGAGGATGTAAGTTTAGATAATGTAGTGATTACACAACTTGTGTTGGGGCCTAAAGCTATTACTGAATACACTCCACCAATCGACTCGTTGAGTGATTTCTCGGACGGTTATCTTACTGTGACAGTTAGCTACCACTCGGTGCAAGAAGAATGGACTCTCTATGTAGAGCACGCTCAACATAATATAGAACTGACACAAGTAGATGCGTGGTCGCGAGTAGCTTGGCTCTATGGTAGTGGCTTGGAAGATAAGAATAATCGTTTTGAAATACGTGAAAAGCCGGTTGGCGAGTGGACGGCTGTTCCAGAAGAGTATATGATAAAGCAAGGACGCGAGTTTGTAGCTCGTGTTGTGCATCTTACACCCAATACAACGTATGCTGTGCGAGCCATTGCGGGTGATGAAATGAGTGATGTTATTGTTTTTACTACCGAAGAGGAATTGGTATTGCCTAATGCTTCGTTTGACGATTGGTGGCTCGATGGGCGTGTATGGTCGCCTTGGCTCGAAGACGGACTTGCTTGGTGGGATACAGGCAATCGAGGCGCGTCTTTGCTGGGTGAGTCGAACACGGTTCCTACCGATGATGCTGTTGAAGGATTGGCAGCTCTGTTGCAAACTCGATTTGTCGGGGTGTTGGGAATTGGGAAATTGGCAGCCGGAAATATTTTTGCCGGAAGTTTTGGCTCTATACAAGGTCTCAATGGTGTTATATATTTGGGTAGAACCTTCAATTTACGCCCTACCCGCCTACGTGGATACTATAAGTTCAGTACCGGTATAATAGATTATACCGATAATCTCCACAAAGAGTGGTTGGGGAAACCCGATACGATGACTATTTATGTGGCTTTGGGTGATTGGAGTGAGCCGGTGGAAATACGCACCGATCCCGGTAATCGTAAATTATTTGATGTGAATGATGCTCATATAATTGCCTATCAGTCGATAGAACAGAGCGGTCGTATCGACGAGTATATACCATTTACTCTCGAATTGGAGTATCGTTCGACATCCCGAAAACCTACTTATCTTATAATAACCGCCACGAGTAGTAAACTTGGAGACTTTTTTACCGGAAGTACGGGTAGTGTGTTATATCTCGATGAGTTGTCGTTGGAATGGGATTATTGGTAGAAAAAAACGAAGGGTATGGCAGTTCTGCCATACCCTTCGTATAGTATGATATAAATAGATTATTTCTGTACATTGGGCTTTTCGAGACCGTAACCCTTACGATGGTCTTCAATCTTGAGGTATATACCAATAAATAAAGCAAGAATACCAAAAGAAGAGAAGATAATCATAGGAATAGTATATCCACCTGTTAATTCGAGAGTAGTACCAATCAAGATGGGTGTGAGGAAAAGACCGATGTTTTGTATCCAGAAGATAAGGCAGTAGGCCGAACCGAGGATTTTGGCATCGATAATCTTGGGTACGGAAGGCCACAAAGCAGCCGGAACCAATGAGAATGAAACACCAAGAATGAGGATGAGTGCCATAGCAAGAGCTTTAGAGGGGAACATTGGCAACAAGAATGCAAAGCTCAAGTGACAGCATATCATAATGATAGCACCCAACATAAGCATTGAAGCACCTTTACCTTTATAGTCGAGGAATGCACCCAAGAACGGAGTAAGTACCATTGCCAAGATGGGGAAGAAAGAGAAGAGCTGAGATGCTTCGTCGGCACCGATACCAAGTGTTGTCTCCAAGAAGTTGGGGGCGAAACGTTGGAAGGGGAAGATTGCCGAATAGTACAATACGCACAAGAGTGCAACCAACCAGAACATCTTGCTAGAGAAGATTTTGCCCAAATCGCTGATGCGGAACTCGTCTTCGTCCGATTTTTCTTCGCTCATTTCGCCGGCGGCAATAAGCTGTTTGTCAAATTTGGTATCCATTATAGCAAATACTGAATAGCAGATAAGGCCAATAAGCAACAAAGCTGTGCAAAAACCAACAGGTGCAACTACCGAAGCATCAAATTTGGCTGAAATAATAGGAGCAATCCACATAACAGCAAATACACCTAGACGAGCAATAGCCATTTCAATACCCATTGCAAGCGCCATCTCTTTGCCTTTAAACCACTTGGCGATAGCCTTTGACACTGTTGTACCGGCCATTTCGCAACCGCAACCAAATATCATAAAGCCCAAACAAGCCATCTTGGCATTACCGGGAAGTGATACCCACCAGCTATCCAACCAGTGGCATAATTCGGTGGCTGCAAACCAGTCGGTAATGGCGATATACTTAATAGAAGCACCTATCACCATGAGTGATGCCGACAAGATACCTGTAAAGCGGATACCCATCTTGTCAAGGATAATTCCGGCAAAAATGAGGAAGAAGCAGAATACATTGAGGAAATACTCCGAGGCGGCGTAGGTGCCGAATACCTCACTGTTCCAATGAAGATTCTGTTCTACTAACGATTTAAGTGGTGACATAACGTCTACAAACATGTAGGCGAAAAACATCATCAGTGCCACCAGCACCAATGCTGACCATCGGGCAAAGGCCGAGTCATTGAGTTTCTTTTGAATTACTTGTGTCATAGTTAGGTTTGTTTATTTATTTGATTGTTAAGTTGTATAATCGTTCACTCTATCGCTTCACGAGCAATACTACATTCTCGACATGGTGAGTGTGGGGAAACATATCGACCGGTTGTACTCGCTCCACTTTATACATGTCATCGAGCAACGATAAGTCGCGGGCTTGTGTGGCAGGATTGCAACTTACATAGACGATACGCTCGGGGGCTGCATGACGTATCACACCTATTACATCGTCGTGCATACCGGCTCGCGGAGGATCGGTAATGATAACATCGGGTCGGCCATGTTGCTCGATAAACTCGGTGGTGAGTATATCTTTCATGTCGCCGGCATAGAATATTGTATTGTTTATTCCGTTAAACTCAGCATTGATTTTAGCATCTTCGATAGCCTCGGGTACATACTCGATGCCCACTACCTTATGGGCTTGTCGCGACACAAAATTGGCGATTGTACCCGTTCCGGTATAAAGGTCGTAGACCAACTCCTTGCCGGTAAGTGCAGCAAATTCGCGTGCCACCTTGTAGAGTTCGTAGGCCTGCTCCGAGTTGGTTTGATAGAACGATTTAGGACCTACCTTAAATTGAAGTCCCTCCATCTGTTCGAGAATATAATCTCTACCTCGATAGCACACCACTTCTTGGTCGGTAATGGTATCGTTGGCTTTCTGATTGATAATGTACAGCAGAGAGGTAATCTCGGGAAAATCGTCGGCTATGTGCTGCATCATGTCGGCAATTGCCTCCGGTTCATTGTCATGAAAAACCATGATGAGCATAATCTCGCCCGTCGAGGCGGTGCGTACAATCATGTTGCGTAACAACCCCACTTGGGCTCGCAAGTCGTAGAATGACATGCCTCGTTCCTTGGCATAGGCTCGCACATTGAGACGGATGCGATTGGATATATCATCTTGCAGGTGACACTCCTCTATGTCGAGTACTTTATCGAACATGCCGGGAATGTGAAATCCCAATGCATTACGATCGCTGAAAGTCTCCTCTTGTTGCATCTGCTCGGGTGTGAGCCACGACTTGTTGGAAAATGTAAACTCTAACTTGTTGCGGTAGGCACGAGTCTTGATGGAGCCTTTGATGGGCGAAATCTCGGGCAACTCTATCTTGCCTATGCGAGTAAGGTTGTCAACTACTTGCTGCTGCTTGAACTGCAACTGATACTCGTAAGGCAGATGCTGCCACTTACAGCCACCACACACACCAAAGTGTCGACAGAAAGGCTCGATACGCAATGGAGATGGCTTGTGAATGCGTGTAATGCGAGCCTCGGCATAGCTGTGCTTCTTGCGTATGATTTGCAGGTCGACCACATCGCCGGGGGCAGCGTATGGTACAAAAATTACTTTATCATTATAACGACAGAGAGCCTTGCCCTCTGCCGCGACACCGGTGATTTCTATCTCCTCGACCGGTGGTATGGGTTGTTTCTTGCGTGCCAAAAGTATATTATTATTTATAAATAAAATTTCGGTCAAAGTTAGTTATAAATTCTGATATATGCATCATACAACAAGAAAAATCACAATCTTGAAAAAATTATAGCATTATCAGCACAAAAAATTAATTTTTTGTACTATCTTTGCCAATCATTTGTGAAAAAATAACAACTATAAAAATATCAACCTAAAATCATTTATCGAAAAATGAAAAGAGTGTATACATTCGGTAACGGACAAGCAGAAGGTCGTGCCGACATGAAAAATCTATTAGGTGGTAAAGGTGCTAACTTGGCGGAAATGAACCTCATCGGAGTTCCCGTTCCTCCCGGTTTCACTATCACTACCGAAGTTTGTACAGAATACAACCAACAAGGTAAAGAAGCTGTTGTTAAAATCCTCGATGCAGATGTTCACGCTGCCATAAAACATGTTGAGTCGCTCACCGGCACTATCTTTGGTGACGAGACCAACCCTCTCTTGGTATCAGTTCGTTCGGGTGCTCGTGTTTCGATGCCCGGTATGATGGATACCGTATTAAACCTCGGTATGAACGATAGTGCCGTTGAAGCATTGGCTCGCAAGTCGGGTAATGCTCGTTTTGCTTGGGACTCATACCGCCGCTTCGTGCAGATGTATGGTGATGTCGTATTGGGCATGAAACCCCAAAGCAAAGACGACATCGACCCATTTGAAGAAGTAATGGATAAAGTTAAATTAGAGAAAGGTGTGAAACTCGATACCGAACTCGACGTAGATGATCTCAAAAACCTCGTTAAGCTCTTCAAGGCTGCCGTAAAAGAACGTACTGGCAAAGACTTCCCCGACTGTCCTTGGGAACAATTGTGGGGTGCTATCTGTGCTGTATTTGACAGCTGGATGAACGAGCGTGCTATCCTCTACCGTCGCATGAACCAGATACCCGAAGAATGGGGTACTGCCGTTAACGTTCAAGCAATGGTATTCGGTAACATGGGTGACACATCGGCCACCGGTGTAGCCTTTACTCGTGATGCTGCTACCGGCGAAGACATCTTCAATGGTGAATACCTCATCAACGCACAAGGTGAAGACGTTGTTGCAGGTATCCGCACTCCTCAACAGATTACAACCGAAGGCTCTCGTCGCTGGGCTGCCCTGCAAGGCATCAGCGAAGAA
>CALATP010000031.1 GCA_937891845.1 uncultured Porphyromonadaceae bacterium
CCGAACTCATCAATCTATAAATTATTAACCCGTCCAACTTTTGGGGTGCAGTTCACTTCACTACGTGAAGCAGAGGAGGAATAGGCAGAGGAAGAGTATTTACCTCTCCTATCTGACCTTCGGACGGCTGGTCTTGTTGTGCAGGGGTGGGTGTGTAAAAACTATTTATTTAGGTCGATGTGAGTGTTTATATTACAACCGACAAAACTATTAAATATATTTAACACTTTTTACTCATTCAAATATTTCCTGATAAACTTCACATTTTTAACATATTAAGAATCTGTCGAAGCTACAACTTTATGAATAATTATTCAATAATTATCATTAATATGTATGAAAATCATCAAATTATTTATTTTTGTATTTTTACATTTTATAATTCCCAACAAAATAGGTTTATGTACCACGATACTCCATCAGAAACACCAATTGAATATGCTCAGATACAATCATATCTATTGGAAAACAGCAGCAAACTGATTGGCTATGCCTGCCATCTTACACACTACCATTATGATGATGCAAAAGATTTGTATCAAGAAACCATCTATCGCAGTCTCAACAATATACACAAGGAGGGCTATCGCTCTATCAATATCGGTTGGTTTTATACCATAATGCGCAACATATACATCAATGAGCATAATAGGAAGCTACATCACGCTGAGGCTCACTATGAGTATTTAGATTTTCCCGACAATAGCCCTACTCCCGAGGAGAGTTATTCGATTGAAGAGTTATACACAGCAATAGCACGATTATGCCGTCGCGATGGTCAGATTATAGAGATGACTCTGCAAGGATATAGCTATGCCGAGATTGCCAAGCAGATGAATATGAAAGAGGGAACAGTAAAGAGCAATATACATCGTATCAAACGTATCTTGCGCAAGATGTTGCGATAATTATATACACTTTTTCTCTACATATCACACATCATCAGCGGTATACAACTGTTGAGGCCACTTATTATATCGATAAGACTGGAAATGTAAACAGTTTTTCTTAATTTTGCAGTCGTAATCATTGATAATATAGCTTGTGATATATCCCGAAAATTTTGAACAGAAAATAGGTTTTGACCAGATACGTCGCATACTGCAAGAGTATTGCCTCAGTTCGCTAGGCCGCGATATTGTATGCGATGTTGCATATATGACCGACTATACAAGCATCTGCGAGGCTTTACATCAAAGCAATGAGATGGTAAAAATTCTTCATAGCGACGAGGAGTTTCCTACCGATTTTTTCTACGATGTGAGGCCAATGCTCAAACGCATCCGCATAGAGGGCACATTTGTAGATGTAAACGAACTGTTTGACCTACGACGTTCGCTCGACACCATTCGTCGGGTGGTATCGTTCTTTAAGGCCAAAGAGGATGAACAGCCGTTGTACCCACACTTGGCCGAGCTATCGGGTGATGTTATTATATATCCGCAGCTCATCAAGGAGATTGATCTCATTCTCGACAAGACGGGAGGTATTCGCGACAATGCATCGCCCGAATTACAAGCTATCCGACGTAATCTGTCGGCAACGATGGCCGGTATTTCTCGCAGCCTCAACACCATATTGCGCAATGCGCAGAGCGAAGGATACGTAGATAAAGATGTAGCACCTACAATGCGCGATGGACGACTTGTCATACCGGTTATACCTACATTCAAACGCAAGATAAAGGGTATTGTACACGATGAGTCGGCCAGCGGAAAGACTGTGTATATAGAACCGGCCGAAGTGGTTGAAGCCAATAATCATATACGCGAATTAGAGATAGAGGAGCGACGAGAGATTGTGCGTATTCTCACCGCGTTTACCGACAAACTGCGACCTTACGCTAGTGAGATTGTAGGCTCGTACGACTTTCTTGCCGAGATAGATTTTATCCGAGCCAAAGCTATCTTTGCGATAGACATCAACGCTACAATGCCTCATATCGAGCACGAGTGCCAACTCGACTGGTATCACGCCATTCATCCCCTACTCCTGCTCACACTGCGCAAGCAGAACAAGGAGGTTGTTCCGCTCAACATACAGTTGGACGACAAAAATCGTATTCTTCTCATATCGGGTCCCAATGCCGGTGGTAAATCGGTGTGTCTCAAGACTGTAGGACTATTGCAATATATGATGCAATGCGGATTGCTTGTACCTATGTACGACAACTCACATATGGGCATATTTGAGAGCATTTTTATCGATATAGGTGACGAACAATCTATCGAGGATGACTTGAGTACCTACAGTTCGCATCTATCACATATGAAGCAATGTGTGCGCCATTGTAATCGTCGTTCGCTGTTGCTTATCGATGAGTTTGGAGGCGGTACCGAACCACAGATAGGCGGTGCCATAGCCGAGGCTCTGCTCGACCGTTTCAACCAGAAAGGCTCATTTGGTGTCATTACTACACACTATCAAAACCTCAAGCACTTTGCCGAGGCGGCCGATGGTGTAGTAAATGGAGCAATGCTCTACGACCGCCACCGTATGCAACCATTATTCTCGCTGTCGATAGGCAATCCGGGCAGCTCCTTTGCAATAGAAATAGCCCGCAAGATAGGACTCCCCGAGGATATTATCAACGATGCATCGAACAAGGTAGGAAGCGATTACATTTCGATGGATAAGTATCTGCAAGACATTGTCCGAGACAAGCGTTATTGGGAAAACAAGCGTCAGAACATTCGCCTCAAAGAGAAACAATTGGAAGAACTCACCGCCCGATATACACAAAACCTTGAGCGACTGGATAGAGAACGTAAAGAGTGGCTTGCCAAGGCCAAAGACGAGGCCAAGGCCTTGCTTTCGGATACCAACACACGTATAGAAAGCACTATCAAAGAGATACGCGAAGCACAGGCCGATAAAGAGCGCACCAAGGAGGCTCGTCGACGACTGGATGAGTTTAAGAGCCAAATAGCGGCCGAAGATGCAGCCAAAGCCCAAGAGGACAAGATACAACGAGAATTGCGCAAACTCAAAGAACGAGAACAACGCAAAAAACAGAAGCAAAACCAACAACCCACAGAGAAACCGCAACCCGAACTAGCCATAACCATTGGCGATGCTGTGCGTATTAAAGGACAGAATACCGTTGGCGAAGTAATTGCACTGTCGGAGCGCGAAGCAACTGTGGCATTCGGTATGGTGCAATCAAAGATAAAACGCGACAGACTCGAAAAAGTAGGTCGCAACCAACTCAAACGCGAGCAACGCAAGAGTACGTTTATCAGCGCATCGACTACCGAGGATATGCGCGAGAAACAGTTGTCGTTTACCAATGAGATAGATGTGCGCGGTATGCGTGTAGACGAGGCTCTGCAAGCCATCACCTACTTTATCGACGATGCCATACAGGTGAGTTGTTCACGCGTGCGCATCCTTCACGGCACAGGTACAGGTGCGCTACGTGTCGCCATACGTCAATATCTCAAGACAGTGCGCGGTGTAAGACACTATGCCGACGAACACATACAACTAGGCGGAGCCGGTATAACTGTTGTAGACCTCGAATAAAAAGAGATGGGATGCACGACAGCACTATAATGATAATCGAGGGAATGTGGCAAAAAGTGGTTGGTTTCAGACCTATATTATCATACAAAGATAGGTTTACTAGCGCGAGGTTAACCGCTCCAACACCGTATCGCAATTGTTCTCAATAACGCCCGACGATTCATAACGATCTTCGACACAACGCCAATTGACAATAGCCCACAACGCATCAAGATAATCGGCTCGACGGTTGTTGTAGTCGAGGTAGTAGGCGTGTTCCCACACATCTACGCCAAGTAAGGGAGTAAGACCTTTGGTTACAGGATTACCGCCATTGTGTTCTTGCACGATGTACAGATTACCCTCATAATCGGCAGCCAACCACACCCATCCCGACCCAAAGAGGTCGAGTGCATTGCGTACAAATTCATTTTTAAACTTGTCATAGCTACCCCATTGTTCGATTATAGCATCTAACAGCAGCCCTTGTGGCTCGCCAGGGGTTGCGGGAACAAACTGCATAAAATAGAGATTGTGATTGAGTAATTGCCCGGCATTGTCAAAAATCACCTCATCAAACACCGAGCTGTCGGCCATCACAACAATCTCTTCCAAGGTCATCATTTCGTATGGTGTACCCATCACCAACTTATTGAGTTTATCGACATAACCTTTCAGATGCTTACCGTGATGCAAAGCCATCGTTTCGTATCCGATGACAGGCTCCAACGCGTTATAACTATATGGCAAAGCAATCAACTCAAAAGGGGCACGTAACATCGCCGAGGTGGCTTTATTCTCGACAACACTATCGGCACATAATGCACTGACTGTACATAGCAGAGATATTAATAAACAAGACATAACCTATTTGTTTTACAGACACAACAAAATCGGGCAGTGCTATGTTTCGGCCGAAAGCAAAAAAACACAACAGATTATGACAATCGCACTCATTGGCAGTATATGCCACGAGAGTGCCAACTTAAATGGAAAGCAAGAGATTGTGTCAACCTTCAATTTCGCTCAATTCGAGCCAGCGCATACCCTTTTCGTCAATCTCTACAATAAGTTCCTCTATCCGTCGAGAGTGAGCAATAAGGCTTTCGGTATCGAGTGTTCCACTGCACATTTCTTCTTCGAGACGGCTTTTCTCGGCCTCGAGTTGCGGAACGAGAGCATCGAGTTCTTCCAGTTCTTTACGCTCCTTGAATGTGAGTCGCTTGCGTTCGGTGGGCTGATTAGATTTCGATTTAGTAGTTTTTTCGGCCGCCTCTTTATGGCGTTGTTGCTCGGCCTGTCGGCGTTCCTCTTGTCGTTGTGCATCGCGCCACACACGATAGTCGGTATAGTTTCCGGGAAAATCTTTGATTTGTGCATTACCCTTGAATACGAGCAGATGATCGACAACCTTATCCATAAAATAACGGTCGTGCGACACCACAATGACACATCCCTTGAAATTGCGCAGATACTCTTCCAAGACACTCAACGTAGTAATATCCAAGTCGTTGGTAGGCTCATCAAGCACTAGGAAATTGGGATTTCGCATCAAGACGGTACATAGGTGCAGACGTCGTTTTTCTCCACCACTGAGTTTGTATATGTAGTTGTGCTGCTTCTCGGGCGAGAAGAGGAAATGCTGCAGGAACTGGCTTGCCGATAGCTTGCGGCCATCACCGAGCGATATTTCCTCGGCAATCTCACGCACCGCATCTATCACCTTCATACCCTCTTTAAATTGCAAGCCGTCTTGGCTATAATAACCAAATCGCACAGTCTGTCCGATATCAAATCGTCCGCTATCGGGCAACACCTCTCCTATCAGCATCTTGATAAAGGTCGACTTGCCTGTTCCGTTTTGTCCGATGATGCCCATCTTTTCATATCGGGCAAAGTTGTAATAAAAGTTGTCTAGAATCTTAATATCGTCGAATGACTTGCTGATGTATTGCGCCTCAAAAATCTTTGAGCCGATATAGGTCGATTTTACATCCAACTTGACCGGTCCTTCGTCGATGCGTCGACGAGCCTTCTCTTCCAAATCATAAAATGCATCGATACGCGCCTTAGCTTTTGTTCCGCGCGCTTGAGGCTGACGACGCATCCAATCCAACTCGGTGCGCAACAGATTGCGGGCTCGTGCCGTTTCGGCATTCTGTACCTCCAATCGTTCTTCGCGCTTCTCGAGGTAATAACTGAAGTTACCACTGTAACTATATATCGTGCGATTGTCTATCTCAATAATCTCATTACATACACGATCGAGGAAATAACGGTCGTGAGTGACCATAAGCAGTGTTATACCACCGCGATTGAGGTACTCTTCGAGCCACTCGGTCATCTCTATATCCAAGTGGTTGGTGGGCTCATCAAGGATGAGCAGATTGGGCTCGGTAATAAGAACATTGGCAAGTGCCAATCGCTTGACTTGTCCGCCCGATAGTTCACCCACCGGCTGGTCAAATCGTGTAATATTGAGTTTCGATAAGATTTGCTTGGCTCGTTGCTCATAGTCCCACGCTTTGAGTCGGTCCATCTGATCAAGAGCCGCTTCAAGGCGATTATTATCACCTGTCATCAAGGCTTGCTCATACTCGGCAATAACTTGTACCGTCTCATTGGGCGAGAAGAAACAAGCCTGCAACACTGTCAGTTCGGGAGGATAAGTAGGAGCTTGCTCCAAGTAACCGATGCGAATACCATTACGCAATGTAATCGTTCCGCTATCATAGTCTTCTTTACCGGCTATAATGTTGAGCAATGTAGTCTTTCCGGCACCATTCTGCGCAACAATACCTATGCGATCGCCCTCGCCTATTCCCAAAGATATATCCGAGAACAACAGACGATCACCAAACGATTTGGTCAATTTCTCTATTTGCAGATAACTTATCATCTTTCTAGCATATATTACAATGCAAAAATAATGCAAAGGCAACATATTGCCAAATTTTTACTGTATCGACTTATTTACCCAAAAGAGTCTCAAGATATATCAAATTTTATATTTTCTTACAATCTGTAACTATTTTAAAATTGCATACAAAGCTCATATACAGGATATAAGAGAATATTACACAAAAAAGTGTAAATATTTTGCATAAAGTAAAAATAATTTTTATACCTTTGTCGCAGTATTGAATAATTAATGATTGATAAAACCAATCTAAGTTACCTATAATCTACTATTGAATTACACTTTTATCCGACATTTTTGATACTGTAATTACAGTTTAGTCGGAGTGTATTAGTCTTGTGAGAGACGAAAAAATTAATGTTATTGTAATATACAGCAGACATACGTTGAGTATCTCTGCTGTAATTTTTTTATCCGGGCAGGCTGAGCGACAAAACCCCTCCCAATTATCGATAAAATAGCAATACAGCAAGTCTGTTTCGCCACAATTATCTACGATTGCCACTTGTAATGCACGATGCAACGCAACAATATGCATCGGTGCAAGCCTTCCTGAACGGTGACAAAGAATGACTTATCACAAACTTTGCCCCTCTCTCTTGTAGAGTAGACAAATTATTTGTATTTTTGTAGATAACAAAATAGTGCCTATTTATAAGTTACAAATTGTAACCGCTATTACAACACAAGCAGTAATAATACCCTGCAAGTCACATAGCAGAAACAAGTTATAAAAATGAAAAATAAGAACCTCAACAACTCCACTATAACGTTTGAACGCGACGAACTGATATTGTTTGACGAGGCCGAACACAAATATAGCGTAACAGGTTATGGCGAAATGCGTCCTGTCAGTTCTATCGTAGCACGTTTTTTCAAAGAATTTGATGCCGAATTATGGAGCAAGCGCAAGTGCCAAGGTGACGAAACCAAAGCAGCGATATTGCGCGATGAATGGAAATCGAGAGGCTGTGTTGCCAGCCAATCCGGCACACACCTGCACAAGCAGATAGAAGACTACCTCAATGGCAAGCAAGATATAGAGTTGCAATGTCAGGTATGCTATGAAGGGCAATACATACAGTTGTGCGACACAATCGATATTACTCGCGAATGGAGCTACTTCAAGGCTTTTCACAGCGTTGTGGGCTATACCCCATTCCGCACCGAGTGGCGCGTCTTTGACACCGATGCCCGTATGGCGGGAACCATCGACCTAGTGTGTGCGTGCGATGACGGTACATACGAGATATACGACTGGAAACGTAGCAACAAAGTACACCCCGACGAGATAAACCGCTTTGCCTCGGGATTGTGTGGACTGGAGCATCTATCCGACACCTCATACATTCACTACTGCTTGCAACAAAATCTATATCGTTATATGCTGGAACGCAATTACGGCATACACATCAGCAGGATGAATTTGGTGGTTCTGCACCCCGATTATGCAAGTTATCGCATTGTACCCGTTCCGCGAATGGATAGCGAGGTAGCTATCATCTTGAGCCGAATATAACAACCGGAACACTCCCGATATGCAACAAAAGATACACGACATACTACACAAGTATTGGGGCTACGACTCGTTTCGCCCAATGCAGGAAGAGATTATTATGTCGGTACTATCGGGACGCGACACATTGGGACTTATGGCCACAGGCGGTGGCAAGTCGCTCACTTTTCAAGTACCGGCTATGGCTATGGAGGGCGTGTGCATTGTCATCACACCGCTCATAGCATTGATGAAAGATCAAGTAGACAACCTACGCAATCGACATATCAAAGCCGCTATGATAGCGCAAGGTATGACTCGTCGTGAACGCAACGTCGCTCTGGAAAACTGTGTCAACGGTGCATACAAATTTCTCTATGTATCGCCCGAACGACTTTCGACCGAGATGTTCATCAACCGCCTGCGCGAAATGCAAGTTTCGCTCATAGTTGTCGACGAGGCTCACTGTATATCACAATGGGGGTATGACTTCCGTCCTTCCTACCTGCGCATCGCCTCTCTGCGCCAACAATTACCCGGTGTTCCGGTGCTGGCACTTACTGCCTCTGCTACAAAAATCGTTGCCGACGATATTTGTAGTAAATTAGAGATGCGCAACCCTAACAGACTGAAACTCACATTTGCACGACCTAACATATCGTATGTTGTGCGAGAGGGAGAAAACAAGATACAGCAACTCACCCACATCCTCGACCGCGTACCCGGCAGTGCCATTGTCTATGTGCGCAGTCGCAAGCGCACACGCGAGATAGCCGAGGAGTTGTATCACGCCGGGCACTCGGCCACCTATTACCACGCCGGACTCGCCACCGAAGAGAAAAACGAGCGACAACACAGTTGGAGCGAAGGCAAAACACGTATTATGGTGGCCACCAACGCATTCGGTATGGGTATCGACAAGCCCGATGTACGCCTTGTCGTACACGTAGACATTCCCAATTCGCCCGAGGAGTATTACCAAGAAGCCGGACGTGCCGGACGCGACGGATTGCAATCATACGCCGTACTGCTCTACGGCAAGAGCGACAAAGCCACACTACGCAAACGCGTGACCGAGAGCTTCCCCGATAAGGACTTTATACGCACCACCTACGAGCGCGTGTGCAATTTTTTGGGTTTTGCCATAGGCGAAGGGGCTGAACAAATGAGAGAATTTAGTTTAAATAAGTTCTGTCAAACATTTCATACTCAAACCATTCAAACACTCAATGCGTTGGAGATACTCACGCAAGCGGGCGCGTTGGAGTTTATCGAAGAGACCGATGCCCTGTCGCGCGTGATGATGGAGATGCGACGCGATGAACTATATAATCTGCAAGAGATAGACCCTACCACCGAACGCGTATTGCAATGCTTGTTACGCTCCTACACCGGACTCTTTGCCGACTACGTAATGATACACGAGGAGTTGTTACAAAACAGACTTGAATTGGATGCAGAAACCATCTATCAATCAATGGTTAAACTATCTAAACTTCACGTATTACATTACATTCCACGCAAGCGCACACCCTATATCTATCTGCCCGTAAGACGCGTCGAAGGCAAATACATTACCATTCCACACAGCGTCTATGAGGAACGTAAGGCACGTATGACCGAGCGTGTGGAGTATATGATTAACTACGCGCAGGCTCAATCTTGTCGCGCCACGATGCTATTGCGTTATTTCGACGAAGAACCGACAGCCGATTGCAACACTTGCGATGTGTGCCGAGCCAAGCGCACCACCCAACTCGACCACGACCGATTTGAGATGATAAGCACCGCCATAATGCGACTGCTCGACAGCCATCCGAGCCTCACAATAACACAACTCACCTCGCTCATACACCACCCTCGCCAACACGTTATCGAGGTAACGAGAACCCTTATCGAGGAAGAAAAATTAGGCTGCAACGGAGTGACAGTTTTCAAGCCCAAATAGCTGCGAAGATAGTTTTACAATAACAAATAAACATATATTCGCACACGATAAGTTATACTATATAAAATTAATTATCAACAATATAACACACTATGATTAAAGGTATAGTTTTAATCTTGCTATTTTATCTTCTCGGCAATGGCATAAGCCACCTATTGGGAGGCTTTTTACCCGGTAGTATATGCGGTATGTTACTACTCTTTGCCGCCTTGTACCTCAAGATAGTGAAGCCCGAAAGTGTACGCAGTGTATCACTTGCTCTCACACGTAATATGGCTGTACTTTTCGTACCCGCAGGGGTGGGAATTATGGCACACTACAACATAATAGCCCGCAATTGGGTGGCAATTGTCACCATCACAGTTGTGTGTACCCTGCTTGTACTCATCGTTACGGGGGTAACGGCTCAATATCTAGATAAAAACTTCAAAAACAACAAGCAAAGCAATTAACTATGAAAGAGATACTATCTTCTACACCGGCTATGCTGCTACTAGTCATAGGCAGTTACTTCATAGGCACGCTTCTCTACCGTCGATTGCACTCGGCTTGGGTGCATCCCGTAGCAGTGGGTATGGTACTCACCTTGTCGGTGTTGCTACTATTGGATATCGATTATGCCACATTTCAAGAAGGTACGGCCTTTCTCGACTTTCTGCTAGGCCCTACCGTCGTAGCTTTGGGTTACTTGCTTTACGAACAAATGGAACATCTGCGAGGACGTGAAATAGCTATTTTTGCAGCCACTCTCGCGGGCGGTATTGTTGGTGTGGCAAGTGTTATAGGATTGGGCATTGTCTTTCAACTCGACGAGGCGCTTATTGCTTCACTACAACCCAAGTCGGCCACGATGCCCATTGCACTACCCCTCTCGGAGCAGTTGGGCGGACTGCCCGCTATTACCGCTATCGTGGTATTTCTCACCGGACTCACCGGTAGTCTCATAGGCCCGTGGGTATTGGAGAAATGCGGCATCCGCAACCCCATTGCTCGCGGACTGGCATTAGGTTCGGCATCGCACGGCATAGGTACTTCACGTGCCATCGAACTAGGCGCACTCGAAGGGGCTGTGAGCGGACTTGCCATCGGCCTCACAGGAGTTACCCTTTCGCTACTTACAGCTTTACTTCAGTGCTGTTAGAATCTCTACAAAATTAAAATTTTAACCCCTCCGGTCTGCGACCACCTCGCCCTATATTGCTGCGCAACACAGGGGAGGATTACCTCGCGCTTCGCGCTCGGTCGGATGATAGGAAAGATTACAAACCACTCCGTCACAATGCGACCACCTACCCTATCCACTGCGTGGCAGAGGATTACAACCGCCTTGCGGGCGGTTGT
>CALATP010000032.1 GCA_937891845.1 uncultured Porphyromonadaceae bacterium
TTATCATCCAAATTTTTTGACAACTTTTTTCAAAAAATTTTTCCGCACCGGGTTTGCAAACATATTTCCTTGTTTGCGAGTGCAAAGGTAACACGTATTACACCATTGAAAAACATTTCGGGTGAAATATTTGCTTTTTGCATACGCAAACGGTTGCGTGCGGTTGTTTCGCGCACTTATATATGTGATGTTGCTATATATTATATATAATGTGTAAATATGATGTGAATGGAGAACTTCTATTGCATCGCATTGACCAGCACAGCGATTGCAGTATAGTGTTACTTTTTCGTTGTTTTTGTTCTTTGTGTGTTTGCATCTAAAGTAATTGCACAAAAAAAGACCGACTTGAAGGCCGGTCTTTTAGTTTCTGGAAATTGCTTATTATTCAGCTGCGGGAGCTTCTGCTGCAGGAGCTTCGGGAGCGGGAGCAGCGGTAGCTTTTTTAGAACGACGTGTGCGTGTTGTCTTTTTCTCAGCTTTTTCTTTAAGCATATTTTCGTTATAGTCTACCAATTCGATGAAGCAAGTTTTTGCGTTATCACCAAGACGGTTGCCGGTTTTGAGGATACGAGTGTATCCACCGGGACGATCACCTACTTTAACTGCTACTTCTTTGAAAAGTTCGGTAACAGCATATTTGTTTTGGAGATAGCTGAATACTACACGACGTGAATTAGTAGTGTCTTCTTTAGCTTTAGTAATGAGGGGTTCTACATAAACTCTCAATGCTTTGGCCTTTGCCAATGTGGTGAAGATTCTTTTGTGAAGAATCAACGAAGATGCCATATTTGACAAAAGTGCATCGCGGTGAGCTTTGGTACGACCCAAATGGTTGAATTTTTTATTGTGTCTCATCGTTTTACTCTTTATCTAATTTATACTTTGAGGTATCCATACCGAAAGATAGGTTGAGGCTAGCCAACATCTCGTCCAATTCTGTGAGTGATTTCTTACCGAAGTTACGGAACTTGAGGAGGTCTGTTTTGTTGTAAACAACAAGTTCTCCAAGAGTTTCAACATCGGCCGACTTCAAGCAATTGAGCGCGCGAACAGAGAGACCCATATCGACAAGTTTCTTTTGCAAGAGTTGACGAGTGCGGAGAACTTCTTCATCGAATTCTTCGCTACCATCGGCATCTGTTGTTTCGAGCGTAATCTTCTCGTCTGAGAAGAGCATAAAGTGGTGGATAAGGATTTTGGCGGCTTCTTTGAGTGCTTCTTTGGGATGGATTGAACCGTCGGTTGTAATTTCTAAAGTAAGTTTCTCGTAGTCGGTCTTCTGCTCTACACGGAAGTCTTCGCGAGTGTACTTAACATTGCGAATGGGTGTAAAGATAGAGTCGATTGCGATTACATCGATAGCATCATTGGGTGTACGGTTTTCGTCAGCGGGGACATAACCACGACCTTTGTTGATGGTGAGCTCGATGTTGAAACCTGCATTGGCATCGAGATGGCAAATTACCAATTCGGGGTTGAGTACTTCGAATCCTGTAAGTGACTTGCTAATGTCACCGGCCTTGAAGACATCAGTTCCGGCAATGTTGATAGAAACTTTCTCATTTTCAATTTCTTCAACAACTTGTTTGAAGCGTACTTTCTTGAGATTGAGAATGATATTTGTAACGTCTTCTATCACACCGGGGATTGAAGAGAATTCGTGTTTAACACCATCGATACGAATCGAGGTGATGGCAAAGCCTTCGAGCGAGTTAAGGAGGATACGGCGCAATGCATTACCGATGGTAACAGCATAACCGGGCTCCAAAGGACGGAATTCGAACTTACCGAAGAAGTTGTCCGCCTCCAGCATCAATACTTTGTCTGGTTTTTGAAATGCTAAAATTGCCATTTGACTAATTATTATTTAGAATACAACTCAACAATCGCTTGTTCCTTGATAGTCTCGGGGATGTCGGCACGCTCGGGGAGGTGCAACAATTTACCGCTCTTAGTAGCTTCGTCCCACTCGATCCAGGGATATTTGCTGTGGTTGAAACCAGCCAAAGAGTCGGCAATAACCTCAAGAGATTTAGATTTTTCGCGAACACCGATTACTTCACCGGGTTTAACAGAGTAAGAAGCGATGTTTACAACTTTACCGTTAACAACAATGTGACGGTGCAACACTAATTGACGAGCAGCAGCACGAGTGGGAGCAATACCCAAGCGATATACTACATTGTCGAGACGTGCTTCGAGAAGTTGAAGGAGCACCTCACCAGTGATACCTTTCTTACGAGAGGCTTTTTCGAAGAGGTTGCGGAATTGTTTTTCGAGTACACCGTAAGTGTATTTGGCTTTTTGTTTTTCACGAAGCTGCAAACCATACTCAGAGGTTTTGCGGCGTTTGTTCACACCGTGTTGACCGGGAGGATAGTTCTTTTTAGAGAGAACTTTATCGGGGCCATAGATAGCTTCGCCAAATTTACGAGCGATTTTGGTTTTAGGTCCGGTATATCTTGCCATTTCTAAAGGTTTTTAAATTTTTAGTTTTGTTGGGAACCGGGAAGAGTGCAGCCGCGATTGCAGAGAGGAGAATAGTGCAATCTATTCACTTTTCGGGATTCTTTACTTGACATTGAGTTTTTATTATACTCTTCTTCTTTTGGGAGGACGACAACCGTTGTGGGGTAGCGGAGTAACGTCGATGATTTCTGTCACTTCGATACCTGCACCGTGGATGGTACGGATAGCTGATTCGCGACCGTTACCGGGTCCTTTTACGTATGCTTTCACTTTGCGGAGACCGAGGTCAAAAGCGATTTTGGCACAATCTTGTGCTGCCATTTGAGCAGCATAGGGAGTGTTTTTCTTTGAGCCACGGAAACCCATTTTACCTGCCGACGACCAAGAGATAACTTGACCCTCACCGTTGGCAAGTGATACGATGATGTTGTTAAACGAAGAGTGGATGTGTGCTTGTCCTACTGCATCGACTTTAACATTCCTCTTCTTTGTTGCGACTGTCT
>CALATP010000033.1 GCA_937891845.1 uncultured Porphyromonadaceae bacterium
AAGGCTATGACACAACCTTTAAATTCGAGTTCGACAAGAGTTGCCGATAATGCTGCAATGGGAGTATTCAGCTCTACTGCCATACGATTTATCTGTCCTTCTCCATTGAGTGCAAGGTATTGCATAATGCGTTGCTCATCGGGAGTGAGGTCGGATGGCAACTCATTCACGAGCGATGCTTGTTGAGGTTTCTCGCGACGTACCGCCCACCCCATTGCCTCTATGAGGTCGTCGGCACAAGTAAGCAATGCAGCCTTGTTTTGGCGTATAAGATTGTTACATCCCATCGACGATATATCGCCCACACGACCGGGCAGGGCAAAGACATCGCGATGATAGTCACCTGCTATTGTAGCCGTAAAGAGTGAGCCGCCTTTTACTCCCGACTCCACCACAACCACCGCATCGGCCAGTCCGGCAACAATGCGATTACGAGCCAAGAAAAAGCCACGATGGGTTATTTGCGAGGAGGCATACTCGGTGAGTAGGCCTCCATTGGACAACATCTCGACAGCTGTATTGCGATGCTGTGCCGGATAGATGGTATTGAGACCGTGCGCCAACACAGCAACAGTGGGTAATCCATAACGCAATGCGGCTCTATGCGCTGTAATGTCTATACCATAGGCCAACCCGCTTACGATAAGTGTATCGGGACACACATCGGCTATATCGCGGACAAGATTCTCGACAAACCCTTTGCCATAGGGCGTGGCGTGACGTGTACCTACGATACTCACCACTCGGGGCATAGGCATTACATCAGCACCTTTATAATATAACATCAAGGGTGCATCGTCACACTCCAATAGACGTTGAGGATAATCGGAGTCGGTAAAAAAGAGTGGCGTAATATTGTTCTTGCGAATGAAGGCCACCTCTTCGGCTGCTGTCATCAAGGCCTTGCCACGTTCTACCTCCGAAAAGAGCGAGCTATCCCAACCGGTCAACTCGGATAGTTCGTGCTGCGATAGGGTGAAAAACACCGACACGTCACCGGTAAGTGACACCAACGTCTCGGCCAACAAGCGGTTCATCCCCTTTATGCCGGCCAAGGCTATACGATAGCGCAGTTGTTCGTCGGTAAAAGTATCCATCGACTATTGGTTACTGATAAGTTTTTCGTAGTAAGGAGCAAACTCCTCACCTCTGGTAGGACGTCCATTACGTGTAAAGACCGTATCTATAACAGCTTTTACACAACATTCGCCTGTAACTTTGTATATATCCTGATAAAAGACATACCTTATACCTTCACGACGCACATACAGACGCGACAAGAAGCAGTCGCCACTGCGCAGTGGGGTTTTATACTGTATATTTACACGAGTCACAACGGGCGAAATTCCCTGCTCGACCATCTCGCCAAAACCGGGACCCATTGTCAACAGAAATTCGTGTCGGGTGTGCTCCAGATAGTGTTGATAGTTGGCATTATTGACAATACCTTCCATATCCAACTCATAGTCGCGCACCTTGAATTCCAATTCATATATATAAGGGGCTTCCATATAGGTCTATTCGTCGCTAGTGTCTTCGTAATGTTGAAAGAGGAAATCGTTATAAGGAAATCGTTGTGTATGAATCTCCTTGACACGCTGATACAGCATCGCCTTCAGCTCTTCAATATTGTTGCGTTGGGTAGCTGATATAAAGATGCAATTATCATTCATCTTGGCCATCCACGTCTCTTTCAATTCGTCGAGCGATATATTCTCGCGGGTGCGAGGGGTAAGGTCGTCGGCTGCTTTCTCAACGTATGTAAAGGCATCTATCTTATTAAACACGATAATCATAGGTTTCTCTTCATTGGGACAAATGTCGTGAAGAGTACGATTAACCACCTCTATCTGCTCCTCGAAGGCGGGGTGCGAAATATCGACTACGTGTACCAACATATCGGCCTCACGCACCTCATCGAGCGTAGACTTGAATGAGTCGACCAAGTGAGTAGGCAACTTGCGAATGAAACCTACGGTATCGGAAAGGAGAAATGGCAGATTATCTATTATGACCTTGCGCACTGTGGTATCGAGCGTGGCAAACAACTTATTCTCGGCAAAGACTTCCGATTTACTCAATAGGTTCATCAGTGTAGATTTGCCCACATTGGTATATCCTACCAATGCCACACGCACCATTTTACCGCGATTTTTTCGTTGTATAACCTTCTGACGATCGATACTGCGCAGCTCCTCTTTGAGTCGCGAAATACGATCGAGGATAATACGGCGGTCGGTCTCTATCTGAGTTTCACCGGGTCCGCGCATACCGATACCACCGCGTTGACGCTCGAGGTGAGTCCACAAGCGAGTGAGTCGAGGCAAAAGATACTGATACTGAGCCAGCTCCACTTGGGTCTTGGCATTGGCAGTCTGTGCCCTAAGGGCAAAAATATCAAGAATAAGTGTTGTACGGTCTAGTATCTTTACCTGCAATTCCCGTTCGATATTTTGCAACTGTTTGGGCGAAAGTTCATCATCAAAAATAACCAATCCCACGCCACCATCCTCTTCTTCGGCACGCATATCGATATAGTCTTTTATCTCTTGCAACTTACCCGTACCCACATAAGTGCGAGTATTGGGATAATCGAGACGTTGCAAGAAACGACGCTCGGGCTGGGCGCCTGCCGTCTCGGCCAAAAACGCCAATTCATCGAGATATTCGTGGGTCTTGGCTTCATTTTGATTGGCAGTAATAAGGCCTACAAGTATAGCCTTTTCACTAGCCATCTGCGTATGTATAAACTCTTTCATTCGTTATGTATTTATTACCACAGCTACTATCACTCGGCAGTTTTTTCACCTATATATATAGTGCAAGCACCGAAAGTGAGACGACGTAAGCGGCAGTTTTCAAATCCTACCGAGCGGAATATGTCGAGCATCTCCTCGCCTTGAGCCACAGCAGCTACCGAACGGGGCAAATAACTATATGCGCTCTTGTCGCGCGAAACGATACGCCCCACCAATGGTATAATAGTGTAGGTATATAGCTTGTAGAGCTGTCGGAATGGGAAATGCTCGGGAGTGGACAATTCTATGACACACAACACACCTCCCGGCGACAGCACCCTATACATCTCGGAAAATCCTTGTTTGAGATTTTCAAAGTTGCGCACACCGTATGCCACTGTCACAGCATTGAAACTATTGTCGGGCAGTGTGAGAGCAAGACAATCTTCAACAGCAAAGGATATACGATCCGACACGCCACGTTCGGCGGCCTTACGCTGTGCCACCGACAGCATTCCTTCCGAGAGGTCTATACCCAACAGCGCTTCGGGTTTGAGACGCTCATCAATAAGGAACGCCAAATCGCCCGTACCGGTAGCCACATCGAGCACTCGACGAGGTTTGTACTTACCCACCATATCTATGGCCTTTCGACGCCATATTGTGTCGATACCGAATGTCATCATTCGGTTCATCACATCGTAGGCCGGTGCTATGGAGTCAAACATTTCACGCACCTGACCGGTCTTGGCGGCCTCCTGATTATAGGGCTTTACCTCCTCGGCTTTCATCGTTTTTATCGGTTATTGAGATATTCGGTTACATTGCGCTCTATACGGGTTGCAATATCTTCATCCTCGGCTTTTACAAACTTCTCACCCACAATGTTCTCGTACAACTCTACATATCTATCGGTTACACTATCACAATATGCGGGTGTCATTTCGGGCACGGTCTGTCCTTCCTTGCCTTGGAAGCCATTGGCTATAAGCCATTGACGAACAAACTCCTTAGAGAGTTGTCGTTGGTCTTCGCCACGAGCAAGACGCTCTTCATAGCCTTCGGCATAGAAATAACGCGATGAATCGGGCGTGTGTATCTCATCGATAAGGATAATTTTTCCATCTTTTTTACCAAATTCATATTTGGTATCGACAAGTATAAGACCCTTTTCGGCTGCCATTTCGCAACCACGTTGATAGAGTGCCAGCGTATACTTTTCGAGTTGCTCATAATCTTCTTTCGACACGATACCACGAGCTATAATTTCGGCTTTGGAAATATCTTCATCGTGACCTTCATCGGCTTTTGTTGTGGGAGTGATGATGGGTTGAGGGAATTTTTCATTCTCGCGCATACCCTCGGGCATAGGCTCGCCACAAATGGTGCGTTTGCCCTCTTTATACTCACGCCAAGCGTGACCGGTAAGATAACCGCGCACAACCATTTCTACTTTGAAAGGCTCACAACGCACACCCACAGTCACCATAGGGTCGGGAGTAGCCATCTTCCAGTTGGGAACAATATCGGCTGTTGCATCCAAGAACTTAGCCGCTATCTGATTAAGTACTTGACCCTTGTAAGGAATACCCTCGGGCAAGATTACATCAAACGCCGAGATACGGTCGCTAGCCACCATTACCAACAACTCGTCATCAATATTATACACGTCACGTACTTTTCCGTGATAAACTCCCTTTTGTCCGGGAAAGCTGAAATCTGTTTTTACTAATGCGTTGCTCATTATATAAATTATTTAGTTATTATTATTGACACTTTTTGCTATTTCATCGGCATTTTCTACTCTTTGAGCCTCTTTTCGTTCGGCACGTTCGCGCTTCAACTGCTCGTCGTGTTGCTCGTAAGCCTCTACAATACGTTGCACCAACTTGTGACGCACAATATCTTTTTTATTAAACTCGATGCGCCCCACACCTTTTACTCGCGACAAGATGCGTACCGCTTGGACAAGACCCGAGGTTTGTTGAGCCGGGAGGTCTATTTGTGTCATATCGCCTGTCACAATCATCTTGGCATTCATACCCAAACGCGTAAGGAACATCTTCATCTGATGTGTTGTAGTATTCTGAGCCTCATCAAGAATAATGATAGCATCGCTCAATGTACGACCACGCATAAACGCCAATGGTGCTATCTGTATGACATTGGTTTCCATAAACTCCTTGAGCTTAAGAGCCGGTATCATATCTTGCAAGGCATCGTACAAGGGTTGCAGATAGGGATCAATCTTATCTTTCATATCGCCCGGCAAGAATCCCAGTTTCTCGCCGGCCTCAACAGCCGGACGGCTGAGAATAATGCGCTTAACTTCCTTGTTTTTGAGAGCCCTGACAGCTAGAGCTATGGCAACATATGTCTTACCCGAGCCGGCAGGTCCTAAAGCAAACACCAAATCATTCTCTTCAAACGACTTAACAAGTTTCTGTTGATTGACCGAACGCGCCACAATAGGCTTACCGTTAACACCATAAATAATCAAATCCTCATCACGTTTCACCGGTGTAGGATTCTCACCCTTGATAATAGCAATTACAGTTTCCTCATTGAGAGTATTATGCTCCTCACAATAGGCTATCAACTGCTGTATTTTCTCTTCAAAGAATGCAGTTTCCACCTCATCACCCATCACCTTCAGCACATTGCCACGTGCCACCAAGCGCAACTTGGGAAATAAGTTCTTTACACACTGTATATTACAGTTATTTACTCCGTAAAAAAGAACGGGGTCTACCCCTTCAAGAATTATTACGCGTTCTATCATTTATTGAATTGATCTACTACATTCACATTATTGTAATATTCGTTCCAAAACGAACTGTAATGCGATTATTTCTTACTTAAATCTTGGCAAAGATACAACAAAGAAACGAAAGAGCAGATGCATTGACAGAAGAATATTATAATATATATTATAAAAAGAGCCGACATCACCTCCGCTGTTTACACACCACAGCATCAGGCCGCACCGGCTATGGCTCGACAATTTTCTAATCGGAAACGGTTCCTCTCACAAATAGCCGCACAAAGGAACGCGGGTCATTACAAAATATCGTAATGGATTTTCTAAAACGACCTATTCGCTGCCCTTCGGGATTATACTTAACCACAATTGTGTCACATCCTCCGGGCTCTATTATTGTGCGAGAACTAGCAGCTTGCACACAGCCACAACCCGTTGCTATATTAATAATTACCAGTGTGTCTCCACCCACATTGGTAAAAACAAAAGGATGAGTCTGTAAGGTGTCATTTGCCAACGATACGACACCATAATCATACTGAGTATGCTCAAACTCAATACACGGATATGTCACTACCTCGGCTCTTATATACAGAGATACACAAGAAAGTGCAAATACCATCAGAAACAACCCCGACAAACGCATATAACTTGGTATTATGGAGTACGACGATATTGGGTGGGAGTTATATTATAGTAGGACTTGAAAGAACGAGTGAAGTTACTATTCTCTTCATATCCACAATACATAGCCACCTCGGCTATAGAATAGTTCTTGGGCGAGTCCAATAGTTGCCTGGCTCGGGTCATTCTTATATCCAACACATATTTTGATACATTTTCACCTGTAATAGCATTGATTTTGCGATTAAGTTGTCGCTGTGTCATACCCATTGCCGATGCAATATCCACAATATTCACCTTCTGCTGCGCCATCTGCTTGTACACAATATCGATAACCTTATTCAAGAACATTTGGTTATTGGCAGATATTTCATCGGTCGACGTCTGCTCGTGTACCACGTTGCGCGTAATATTTTCTTGCATAATGCGACGACGCTCTAATAACAAACTCAAGGTTGTATTCAGTTCATCAGAGTTGAATGGTTTATACAGGTATGCATCTATTCCCGATTTCAATCCTAATAATTTATCCTCTTCAGAGGCTCTGGCCGATATAGCAATAATGGGTATATGGTTGAGAACTTTCGATTTACGTATTTCACGACACATTTCAATACCATTCATTATAGGCATCATAATATCGGTAATAATAATATCGGGCATCAAGTCCATTGCCATATTCAACCCATCTTGTCCATTATAAGCAAAATATAATTGTGCATCATTAATTACCGATGCAATAAATCGTGAAATATCTTTATTATCCTCAACAACCAGAACTCTTGTCAACTCCTTATCAATTGCATCTTCTATATCGGTGTCCATTTCAACATTCTTCTGTACATATACAGTCGACATATCTATGTCTTGTTGCAATAAAGGAGTCGCATCTTTTTGGTGCATCGGCAACAGTACTGTAAATTCGCTACCACATCCCACAGTACTGCTCACCTCAATCTTACCATTCATTGCCTCGACAAGTTGTTTGGCCAATGCCAATCCGATACCGGAGCCTACCTCGCCTACAAAATTACGACTTTCATAGAATGCTTCAAATATAAAGGGTAAATCCTCAGGCAATATACCACAACCATCATCAATAACACTTATTCGGAGCATATCATCTTCTATCAATGTACGCACATTGATATTTCCACCTCGTTGCGTAAACTTGATGGCATTGGTTATGATATTACCTACAATCTTGGGTATATTATCGGGATCAAAATCCATTTCCACACACTTAGGTTGAGGCACAAACGACATTTTTATATCCTTCTCTTGCGCCAATAACTGAGCCCCCTCGACAATCATATAAATATAGCCGATAATATCACCGTGCTTATAATGACAAACCGAAACCGATGACTTCACTTTCGACAAATCTAGAATTTGATTGACAAGCAGTAACAAATTCCGACCTTGACGACTTATCATATTTCCGGTATTCGATAAGTCGGCAGGCTCTTTCTCTATCTGTTTGGATAATTTATCTCCCAATCCGATAATAATAGTGAGAGGAGAACGAAACTCGTGCGTAATATTCGTAAAGAAAGATGTGCGCATATTGTCGATATGCAACAACGCATTTTTCTCACGCTTCTTTATCTTTATCGCATATACCAACAGACACAATGCCACAATGAACACAACAATGGCAAAGAGCATTACCGATAATATTATATTACGAGACTTGCGATAGTGGGTATATTCGCTATGTATCAAGTCTATTTCTTGCTGTCGGCGCTGATACTCATATCTTACGCGTTCGTTTTGTATCTTGATAAGATTTTGCTTGTTATCTACACTATCCTTATAAGCCGAACGGAGTTTATAGGCCTCAAGCGCACCGGCATAATTCCCTGTATTGCGGTATATCTCGCAATAAAGAGAATATATCTGCTCTAAGTGTCCTAGTGAGCGACCTTCAGAAGCATCGATGAGAGCCTCCTCAAGCAACTCTTTGGCCTTGGCATATTGACCTTCATTTACATATACTGCAGCGAGCGAAAGACAAGAGTTGAGCCAATGCCAACGGTCGATACTCGACTTCATCAAATACCCCTTTTCATACTCTTCAATAGCCTTTGAAATCTCACCTCTTTTTTCATATATGCCACCAAAATATCCGTGACACAGAGCAATACCTAATTGAGAGTTGGCCTCAATATTTTTTTCCATCGAATGTTGGTAGTAGTTCCAAGCCGAATCCAACTCCCCTTTACGTTCATAAATAGCTCCGATATTGGCATAATTTATGGCTTGACCGAGGGCACTTCCCAACTGACGTTCGCCCTCCAAAGCCACACGAAACACCGAGTCGGCCGTTACATCGTCGCCCATACTCAGGCTTATATTGCCTATACCATTGAGCGAAACGACTCTGTTTTTCACAGCATAGTCGCTGCTTTTATCGCTATACTGCTCACAAAGGTTCAACGCCTGATAGTGATATTGAGCTGCATCATCCAGCATACTCATACGCCTGTAATTTGTACCCATATTGTTCAACGCAGATATCATCTCGGCTGTATCACACAGCATCTGCGCACAATCCAATTGCCGGCTATGAGCTTCTAGAGCCGCTATAAAATTATTATTTTCACGATAAAGTTTTCCCAGTTTTTTACACACGACCATATCCCAATAGGGCTTTTCTGAGTGTATTTGCCGCAATGCAATAAGAGAGTCAATACTATGTATGTTCTTCACTATACTATCGGCCTCCGACACCTCGCTCTCAGTTGAGGGTGTTACAATTCCATCTTGACAAGATTGCAAGACAACAATAACAAAGAGAAGGAGGAGGTTCCCCCAAAGCCAATCTCTTAATTTTTTTAACATCATTATTGTATATATTTTTAGGCTGGTTATCTCTTCGATTGCTTGAATCATTACAAATGTAGAAATATTTTTTCAACCCCAAGCACAAACCGATGTTTTTTTTGACTGCGCACACAAAATCGATTTTATCATTTTTAACTACTGTATATAAGCATATTAACAAAGTACTCAATACATATTTGATAAAAAATTTTTTTACCAAAAGCAGTGATTGATAAATCAAAAACTTCAAATGATAATTCTCAATACCTCAAGCAAAGTAAATTTGCATTTAATCACAACAATGCAAACAAATATTAATATTGAAAACACAACCAACGACAAGACGAACAACAATTTAAACAAAATACATTATGAAAAAATTAATTACTTTGACAATTATGTGTCTGCTAAGCACTGCGCTATTTGCACAGAACTGGCAAGCACCGTCGGAAAGCGAATATCCGACATCAACAATTTTCTACATCCAGACCAATGTTAATGGAGTAGAGAACCTGGAACTTGAAATAGCCGCGTTTATCGACGGGGAATGTCGTGCCGTAGATGTCAATGCCGACCTAGAAACCACCAACGGCATATTTTATGCTTTGCGTGTGTGGGGTAACGACACAGATATGAACAAGACCATTACATTCAAGGCTTACAATGCTGCTAGCGGTCTGACCTACCGATTTAACACCACAGCGTTATTCGATGGCGAGACCAACCCCAACATACCCTTTATTCTCAACATAGACGAACCGGCCGGTGTTGAAATAGACTCGCCTATCTCCATCGAGGACAAACTACCATTCTACTACGATTTGAACAATCACATTCGTTTTACCTACCCCGTTGAGCCGGGTTCGCTCGTATCAGATTACTACCCACTTGGCGAATCGGTAATAGAAACTCCACTTATATACGAATGGAGCAATAGCAATAGTGAATATTTTACTATTGATGGCAACAATATGATGGATGTCACTCAAGCAACTCCTGTAGATGGTGTATATGAAAGCCTCACTGTAAAAATATCGAATGATGTCACACTAGGCTCGGCAATAACACAATTCTTTATCACCGAACCCACTGTACCCGTAACAGGTATCTCTTGTTCTCTTACCGAGGTAAATATCAATAAAGGAGAAAGCCTATATCGTCTCGAGGAGCTTACCCAGAGTATTGTCATTAGTCCCGATGATGCCTCCAACAAGGGATACAAATTTGTAGGCAACAATTCCGATGCCGAGGTTGCTATCGTCGATGGTATTGCAATGAGAGGTGGTTCATACTCGGTTAAGATTGTATCTCTCGAAAACGAGTATATCTACACTACCATAACCGTAAATGTATATGCTCCCGTAACATCAATAAATATTAATACCGACGTTGTTCACGCCAAGTTGAATGACAATGTTTTTGAGCGCATTGCCCCTTATATCGAAGTAGTGCCGGAAGATGCTACCGACAAGTCATATACTTTCGATACATCGGCCGCCAATGGTGCCATTGTTGATGGCATAGCCAGCAAACCCGGTAGATACACCATCAACGTGATTTCTACCGACAACCCCGAAGTTGTAGTACCAGTAACCGTTGTTATCACTGAAATTTATGCCCCCGAAAAAATAGAGGTAAACATCAATGAAAACGTTTATGATATTCTACAAAGCCTTATATATGTAGAGCCCCAAAGCGAGCAAGGCTATATCGAATACGAAATTATGCCTGCCGACCAAGCTTCTAGCGAAGCTATTGTTGAAGGTGTAGCTACTCAAAAAGGAGAATACACATTGATAGTAACATCGACTGTCAACAAAGAAGTTTCAAAAGAAATAAAAGTGTATGTTGTTGTGCCTGTTGAGATTACATTCCCCGAAACCTTGACACTATCTAAGTACAAAGACACACTGCTCGAACTCACACTTGTCGAGGGTGAAAACTATGATCCCAATCTTCTCGAAATAGTTTTTGTCAAGAACATTGAACCAATCGACTTGGGATTACCCACATTTACAGCTGTTAACGGCTCTAACAATCTGGAATGGAATGTACGCGCACTGGGTTGCGGGTCGTTCGAGCTATCAGTTCTTTACAATGGCAAACCAATGTTGAATACCAGCGGCTCAGAAATAACATATGTAGAAGTACCTGTAGAGGTAACATACAACAGCAATGGATGGGACTGGATATCGGTTGGTGCCGAAATAATGCTCACACAAGAAGGAGACTATCTTAGAAATATGAATATCGACGAGAATAATCGTGTCATAGAAATACGTTCTCAAAGACAACTACTATACAACGATGCCACAATAGGTTTCTTCGGAGATCTTGTAGCCCTTGTTACGGGAGATGGTATGTATAAGATAAAATCATCTTATGAGAGCAGCGAAAACTGCATATTCACTTCAAAACAGAACTACTATAACAGAGCACAAACACAGACTGTCGCTCAAGGATACACTTGGATAGCTTACGACAACGAGTGGGATATGACCATTGACGAGTTCAACAGCATCTACCAAAACATCCCCAATGAAGGCGACCAAATCATAGGAAAAGAGGGCTTTGCCGAGTATACCGAAGGTCAATGGGTTGCTTCAGACGGTTTCTACCTACAAGCCGGCAAAGGATACCTATATTATAATAGTGCCGATTATAGCAATGTTTTAACATTTGACTACATCCCCACCTACTGGGAAAGAAGTATGGCTCGTAGAAACGCCAAGGCAGAAAACACAGTATGGCAATACGACGCATCACAATTTGCCGACAATATGACTATCGTTGCACAAGTGATTGACATCAACAATCCTGAAGATTATGTAATAGGTGCATTTGTCAATGGCGAGTGCCGTGGTGTAGGTCGTGCTGTTATAGATGACAAGATAATGCTCAGTGTTGCCGGTAAAGCCGGTGAAGAAGTTACATTCACGCTCTATAATGAAGTAACCGGAGAATTTATCGATGTAAAAGAAAGCACTTCTTATAAAGGCAAGATGGGTTCACTCAATGCACCTGCAACCTTTACTACAGCTCTTCCCACCGATATCAATACCACATTGACCGATAGCGACAAGTCTGTAACATACTACAATATGAATGGATGTTGCGTCAATCCCGATGAGGTACAAAACGGTGTCTACATCGTAAGAATTGTAGATGGAGATCAAGTAACTACCAAAAAAATCATTATAAATAACTAGTAGAGGTCGAGGGCCGATACAGAGCGACTTTTGTGTCGGCCCTCACCTATTTTCTTTTTTAGGCACATAATCCAACCTAAAAAAAACGCCTAACAGTAAGCCACAAATACCTAAGTAGTATGTTACACCATTGGGTCAAACACATTCTTGTAGCAACGATGTTGTTGATGCTCGGCACAACAGTATCGGCTCAAAATATTACAGAAATAGCCCAGAGCGACCCTCTGATAATATCCGGAGCCATTGGTACAAGAAACACATATAGTTATTCATCCGATGGAATGGGAGCATCATCGCCTCTCAACAGTACGATATATGCCAACCTCAACATTAGTATTTACGGCTTCAATATGCCCTTTTCACTTATTTATAGCAACGACAACCTCAGTTTCAGCTATCCCCAACTCTCATTCAACCTCACCCCTGTATATAAGAATTGGACAGGACACTTTGGATTATCGACAATGTCGATGAGCAGCTATGTAATGAATATGTCATTCAACGGAGTGGGTCTTGAATACAAATCAAATCGTATGCGAGCAGGTATTTTCTACGGCCGCTTGCGCAATGCCATCAACGATGACCCTACCGACCCTTATGCTCGTTCACCACAATACAAACGTATGGGATGGGGTATGAAAGTAGGATATGGCACAAACAAAAATTATGTTGACTTGTATATGCTGCGAGCCTACGACTGTCTAAATTCGCTAGACGAGGCTTGGCAATCTCAAATACGCCCTCAAGAAAACATTGTCGTCGGATTGAAAGGATGTGTAACACCATTCAATTGGATGTCTTTCACTGTTAATGCTGCTGCATCGGTATTCTCGAAAGACACTGAAGCTCCTCAAATTCCTACGACCACCGATTTTGACAAAATCTTTGACACTCGATACAGTACACTGATGCGATTTGCCGGTGATGCAAGTCTCAACTTTATGTTCCGAGGCTTTAATGCATCTATCAGCTATCGACTGGTACAACCCGACTACAACTCATTGGGTACATATTATATGGCTAACAACTATCACAGCGTAGCTATTACTGCCAATACAATATTATTCAACAAATTATCACTCTCGGCCACATTCTCGGGACAAGCCGACAACCTTACCAAACAACAAGCCTATACAACTTGCGGATATGTATATGGCGCATACGCCGGTATGCGTCTGGGCAATCATTTCAACATCACA
Source organism: uncultured Porphyromonadaceae bacterium (assembly GCA_937891845.1). Classification (GTDB taxonomy): domain Bacteria; phylum Bacteroidota; class Bacteroidia; order Bacteroidales; family Barnesiellaceae_A; genus Barnesiella_A. Next base: position 13,358 of record CALATP010000033.1, read on the forward strand.
GCAGGATATAACGGTTATCTGCAAAATCAACGCAATGGCAGTTGCATTATCAACGACACAATACGAGTAAATCGGTTGATGTCGAGCATAAGTATTACCCCTTCATTCAACTACGAAACCGAAGTTCTCGGACACAGTGCCAATATATCGCTCAACTACACATCCAATAAAGACTTAAACAAATTTTCCAATAAAGAGAGCGATGTGCAGACCTCGGCCTTAGGAGCATTCTACCTATTGGATGTAAAACCCTGGAAAACGGACATATCACTATCCGCCAGCCTACAACAATCCAAAGGCTATGGAACAACCTATATGAGCGATGTGGCATCGGTATGCATCAGTCGTTCGTTCCTCAAAGATGAGAATTTACACTTATCACTTACGGGCTCTCTCTGTTACAACGAGGTTAAACGTCAATCCAAGAGTTTGTCATTAGGATTTGACATTTCGGCCGGATATACGCTCAAAAAAGTTCACGTATTCTCGGCGGGAGCCGGCTTTAATAAATTTGGTGACGTAAACATCACCAAGACCAAGAGCAATCTTGACACAACCAACATAACTGTCAATTTTAGCTATGTTTACACATTTACACTTGTAGCCATCAAGAGCAAAGCCAACAAAAACAAGGAGGCAGGCCAACAATTATAAACCCAACAATTGAAGCAAACTATATGAAACGATATAAATGGATATTAGCCTGGATAATCACCTGTATAGGTTTTATCAATATTCAAGCACAGGAAATAGTCGTGACAGTAGCCCCCACTCAACAGGTACTGCCACCTCAGGTCTTGTTGTATCTAACCGACCCGGGAAAATACTTCAATATTACCCTCACTAACACAACGGCCGATGTACAACGTGTATATATATCGTTCCAAATAGAACAAATCGAACCATCCGGTGGTCTGTCTCTATCGACTCCCCCACATCGCCAACCGGCTACTCCGTTTACAATACAACCCAATTCATATTATCAGTTGAGTATGGCCGATATGAAAAGGTTGTTTGACCACATTCCGGCCAACGAGGTAAGCGTTCCCGAAAATCTTTTCAATGATTACACCGGAGGCTCATTTGGCTTGCTACCCGAGGGTACATATCAAATACATATAACCGCTTATCGATGGGAAAATCAGCCCAACAACCACCCTACTGTGGTGAGTAATCCTGCAGCAGGATACGCTACATTCAACATCTGCTATAAGGCGCAATCGCCCGAATTTATTACACCCTCAACGATAGGTTCACCCAACCCCGAGGTAGCCGAAGTTGATCCGTTAAATGCACAATTCACTTGGACACAACCGGTCATCACTTGCGGCTCGAACTTTTCTAATTACAACTACGATTTTCGTGTTGTAGAATTGCTAGACGGTCAATATCCCGACTATGCATTGGATAACAACCCAATTATATATCAATCGAAAGGGTTGCTTACTACAATGTGTATGATACCTATCAACACAATTACATCCAAATTCAACACCAATAGCAAATATGTAGCTCAAGTAACAGCTACGGGAGCGAGTGGCAACCCGCTCAATTATGTACTTATCGAAAATGGAGGTAAGAGCCCGTACAAAATATTCAGAATAAAAACCAACGATGAGCCCCAAATAGAACTCCCCCCGTTGCCCGAGAACGAACCGGAACAAGATGAGGATGAAGATGATGACGAAGAAGACGACGAGGATGATGATTTTATAATGTGGGGAAAAACCGAGGTAAACGACAGTATATGTACCGACTCATTATACACATTCCGCAACCCGAAGATTACCAATCCTCAATTTCTAGATATTACAGCACGCAAGCTCTTTATCGGACAAGATATAAAGGTTGAGTGGAATAGAGTATGGCACCTGGGTGGAGAAGGTCAAAGCCCCGACACCTTGGAATTTGAATACGAGGTACAACTATTCAACGGTGGTAATGTGGCCGACAAAGAAGCCGCATTGGAAACTGAACCCATCTATACAAAACGTTTCACCGACAAAGTGGAACTGATGGATAGTATTGCTTGGAAAGACATTGAGTCGAAAGTAGAACCCGGCAACTACCTTGTATTGAGAATTAAGCCCACTTGCGTCAAGGGCGAATCGGTTGCTTTCACCAACGACAGTATTAATGTCATTGACTTTGCTATGATAAAGTCACTCTCAAAGGATTACTTTGAGTGCTCAAATATGGTAGAGATACACAACCGCAATCCCATTGAGGCTACTGCCAAAGACCTTAAAGGTAAAGAAATTATTATAGGTGAATATCTCCTTACCATCGATGAGATACAAAAGGGGAATGACAAAGACACGTGGGAGGGTAAAGGACGTGTCGAATGGAATCCGTTGGGTACAACAGTAATGGTATGTGTAAAATTTTCAGACTTGAAAATAAACACAGATTATGTTGTATATGATGGACTTGCACAGACCTATGCCGAAAATCCGGCCAGCAGTGTCGAAGTTGTCGAACAGCTCTTCAGCGATTGGGGTATCGACAACCTTATAGCCGACTCCGGTATTCCCTACGCCGATTATCTACAATCGGCCGCTACCGATGGCGTGAAGGACCTAGCCAAGAAAATTGACTTGAGCTCCTATTATTCATACGTCAAGAAAGGTCAGCAAGTCTGGAATTTGCTAGGTAGTGGCAATATTGATGAGCTGTATATGCCTATTGCAATCCCTAAGGAGGTAAATAAGAGTCCTGTCGACTTGCAGATTACAACGATGAAATTTGCCCCTACACACGCCACAATGGACTTGATAGGCGAATTTGTCCTACCCAATACACAATATACCAAGAATGACATTCTGGTACTAGGAGCGCCCCGATTGTGTATATCACCCGACCAAATCATTCCCGAGTCGGGAACAGTAGCCCTATTGTCCGATTTTACAATCCTCGACCCGCAATCGAGCTACGAAATGACATTCAACGCCCCCGAGAATGTACTAGAACCACAGGATGGTTGCTATATAGCCTGGCATAACTACAAATTCGAGATTTTCGGTATCGATGTGGATATGAAGATACCGGGATTGAAGAAAGATGTAGCCGGAGTCGCTATCGACGAACAACCCAACTTGAAAGTTATATGCTCATTCAGTGAGTGGGAAGATTGGTTGGTCGACAATATCACAATAGACCCATTCCAAGCCGAGGATCTGCCCGGTTGGACATTTACTGCAACCGACATCATATATGACCACTCGTTGTATAGAAATGCCCAAAATCAGGGTAAATTCCCCTCAAAATACGATGCAAGCAAGGTACTTGTAGACGGACAGCCCAACTCTTGGCAAGGACTATATATCAAGAACATATCGGTAAAAATGCCCAATTCGCTTGAATTTGGTGACACACAAGACCGTCGTTTTGAGATAGAGGCAAAAAATATGTTTTTCGACAAATCGGGTGTTACACTCGATGTCGCTGCCGACAATCTGTTTCAAGCCAAGACAGGTAAGGCCGGTGGATGGTCTTTTACACTCGATGATTTTGAGTTATCATTTATTCAGAATGACTTTACAAAGTGTGGATTTAGCGGAACATTCGCGGTACCACTTGTCGATAGCGATATAGAATATGACTGCCAGATACTGAAAGTAAACAACGACAAGAACGCGGCAGCAGGCAACTATGCCTATATATTCAAGACGCAACAAATCGATGATATAAACTTTGACTTCCTATTGGCCACAGCCACGATTGACAAGGATCTGACCTATATGCTCATAGAGGCTGTTCCGGAGGACAAACTTGTAACTCGCGTAGAGCTGCTCATCAGCGGTGACTTGGATATAGGTGGCAAGGAATACCTTGAGAAAAAGATGAAAAGCGGATTGAATCTCACATTCGATATACCCGGTGTTCACTTCTCAAAGATGCGTATTGCCAACTGCGATGTGTGGGAATCAAAATTCAGCGAAAGCAGGGAATTACAGACGGCCAAAGATAACACCAAAATCATTACCTCACTCTACAAGGACAAACAGTTCAAAGTAGGCGAAAACTTCTATTTCAATACTGGTGACTGGTCGCTTGCATCGGCCTCCAAGTCATTAGGCCCGTTTGAATTCTCTCTTGACAAATACAATTTCGACTTCAAGAACAACAACCTGTCGGCTTCAATCGAGGGTACAATAAAACTCATCGAAGGTATAGACTTGAGCGCCACTGCCGGTATCACCATCAACGCCGGCATTACGGGCTTGCAGGAGATGGACTTCTCCAAGATAGGATTTAATACTCCTACGGTAGAGTTTGACCGAGCCGAGTTCAAGACCTCCTTTGCCGGTATGACCATCAATGGCTCATTGGATACAGCCAAGGAAGGTGACAGCCGAGGAAAGGGCTATCAAGGCTCTCTGCTCTTTACAATGCCCGGTGACTTGTTTAAAGTAGATGCTACGGGAGGATACTTTGAGCTTGAAGAATACACTTGGGGATATTTCCATATTGGACTAGGCAGCGCTACCGGTATACAGATTACCCCCATTGTCATAAACGACATAAGTGGAGGTTTCTACTTCAATTGTGTAAGAGATGCCGAAGATCACACCAAAGCCATACCTCAAAAGGGTATTATTGGTGTCATAGCAGGACTAGGCTTGTCGACAACGGCCGGCAAGGATATGCTCAACGGAACCTTTGAGATGACATCGGTGTATGACAAAGAAAATGAGCGTCTCTCCACTATGATGTTTACAGGTCACTTAGAGGCTGTTTCGGGTATGATTGATGCCGATGCATCTATTGTATACCAACACGATAACAGCGACCAATACTTTGCTCTCAACATCACCGTCGATGCCAAAGCCGATGGTGGCAACATAGGCAAGAAAATAGACGAGATATCGGGTGAATTGGAGGACTTACAACAACAACTCAATAGCGGATATAAAACGGCTATCAGTAATGCAACAGGAGGGCTGGCCGATAAGATTTCCGATAAGTCTAGTTCTAAAGCTGACAAGTCGACTAAAGCCAAACAGCCTGAGAAGCCCAAAGTATGCGAGACATCAGTATCGTTGGACTTCAAGATAACGATGAAGGAAAATGGTAAGAAACTCAATAATGCCAAATGGCATATATATTTGGGTCAGCCCGAAGAAGACAAGCGGTGTCACTTTACACTCATAGACTTCAAGTCGCCCATAGTAAGTGTCAATATAGGAGCCAACGCATATCTGTGTGTAGGAAATGAACTACCCAACAACGGAGAACTACCCCCTATCCCCGATAAGATACGTACATTCTTGAATGGTTCGGTAAGGGGCGAAGGAGTACAGAGTGATGATATCAGCCAAGCCGAGAGAGCACGTACAGCTGCATTGGCCGATTTCAATGCCGACACTCGCGGTGGTGTTATGCTAGGAGCATCGGTATGGGGATATGTCGACGTAGATTTAGGTCTGTTTTATGGCAGTATGGGAGTATTGGCCGGCTTCGATATGTCACTGCGCAAGATGGGATCTATGAATTGTATGAATCTTGTTGGCACAAAACCCGGATATAACGGATGGTATGGAGAAGGACAATTATACGCCTATCTATATGCCAACTTCGGTATTCACGTCAACCTAGGTTTCTGGGAAAAGAAACTTCCTATTATAGACTCTGAGATAGGTGGAGTATTGCGTATGGGAGGCCCCAACCCCACTTATTTCACCGGTAAGGCTCGTGTGCGCGCACGTCTGTTGGCCGGACTGGTCAACATAGACCGCAAGTTTGAATTTGAATGTGGCGATCGTTGCGACCTGTTTTTGGGTAATGCTCTTGACAACTTCAAACTTTTTGGAGAGTGCTCTTTGGGCGATACCATTCAATCGAAAGGTTGGGATATGAAAAATGCTATTAATCCCGACTTGCTGGCATATCCTACATTTGACACCGAAGCTCCTATTGATGAGCACTTCCGTGTACTTGATGAAACAGAATTGAATCGCATTGCAGCCAACTATAATGGCGACAAAGAAGACCTCAAGGCACAAGCCAGTCGCACATTCATATTCAAGAATTATAAATACGTAATTCTTTATGAATATGATTCGCCCAACGGTAAAGGTATAGGACGATATTATACATTAAAGGGCAATGGACGTTTCCGCCACACAATCAATATAGTTCGCAACCTCAATCCCAACAAATATTACAAACTTATTGTACAAGGTGAGGCAAAGGAGATAGAAGAAGGTAACGAAGTTGACCCCTTGAATTGGAATGAAAGTACTCACAGATATGAATACAAAAAGTGGTGGCAAACCAAAACCTACTACTTCTGCACAGGTCCTAGAGAAGGATTGGAAGATTGCCCCGACCTACAAGAGCACGTTGCAATTGCTTACCCATCGGATTGCAACCAATTGGTATATACCAATTATTCAAGACCTCTTGACGTCTATGTCAAGGATTTACGCTGTCCCAATTTGGCATTCTATAGCGATATAAGCAAGGACTGCTTTAAGAAAGGAACACTCAAATGGACATTATACAATTATAGTACACATAAGACAGCTTATTCGCCTGTCAAATGGAATGCGACAGACTCGACCTGCAACCTCACACCATCATCAAACTTTAGTGTTTCGGCCGGTACACAGTACAGGCTCAAACTCATCTATTGTCAATCGAAACAAAACAACGGCAAAATTATTGCCGACACAACAACGCTGGTAGATTTAGAGTTGTACGCTATCGAGGGTCAATGGGAAGAAGGTGGTTTTACACACACTTACGGTGCAGCCAAAAGCAAATTTAAGCAGTCATCGGTACGTAGCAATCTGCCCTACGAAAAACCATTTGTAGGAATTCGTATCGATAAGATATATTATCCTGATACGCCTCCGCTCAACACCTATTCCGACAAACAAATATCAGAATATCATGGTGCTTCGTCGGCCAATTACGGACAATGGCGTTTCTTCGACCCATATATGTATATAAGTTATTTGAGTAACTATGCATTTGTGGGTGGATGGGAATTGACCAACGACAGGTTGAAAATCAATGCAACCACATCACAATCATTGATATACACCGACAAAGGCGGAGCCTATGAAGGTGCTTGCGGCAGTGGTACACCATATCGCATCACCAGCGAATATTCTAAGATTAAGAGTTTATCAATCTTCGACCGAAATCAATGGGCAAAATTCTGCTCTTACCCATTACCGGTGATGACAGGAAGCAAATATTACTATGTGAATGGTTCATTGGAACGCGCCTCGCTATTTACGCCCTCCACTAATAATGAGGCGAGAGCCCAGGCCTTGATACTAGATTTGAAAAATGTATACTTGGCCACAGAGCGAATTACATCACTGATTGAAGCGAAAGCCAAAGAAGTACAAAATCTTGGTGGAGAGACATTTACAAGTGCCGGTGCAAACAAAGTGGAAAAATGGGCCGAGTCTCTTACAGGTACCTATCTTACAGCATCTTACGGTGATGTAAAAATAGAAATACCTTATTACCAATTTGCAATTTTGTGGGGCTCACAATTTGACAACAGTGCAACGCAAGGCAAAGTTACATTACACAAAGCGTTCAACGGCTTTACTCATAACGACGACCGCGTACACGAATTTATAAGTGAGCAGATTTGGATTGGTAACTTTATAGGTAAAGGACCTATATGCCAGAAAATAGACGGACGTTATATGATACTATCACAATTCGCATATACACCCAACTATAAAGCTATATCGTACATACAATTGACAGCCTATCGAGTCAACTCATATAACTTTAAAAAGGCTGAGTATACATACGTAAAAGGTATTGACCGTTCGACAGCGCCTTTACCAATAAACATTTCTTACCCATTGACAAAATTCTGATAAGAAACAACAAAAAAGATATATAAGATGAAGCGTACTACTCATATAATTATCATATTACTACTTGCATCGCTGGTTTCGGGCAGTCTGATGGCTGTACCTATGTTATCGGGCAAATATTCAGAAGAAGAGCCTATACAACAAGAGCATCAATACCTACCGGGAGAAGTGCGAGATACGGCTTCATTATTGGCCGATACGATACAAAAAAGAAATTATGACAGCCACATCAATGTAATTGCACGTAGTTATGGCGATAGTATAGTGTTGAGATGGGCGGCAGCCGACTTCCCTTCGTGGCAATATTTAAATCACGTAGGAGTTGACATTTACCGTTATCCCGTAGACTTGAAAGACAATGAAACATATGAGATAGACACATTGGCCTACGCACTCAAGCCCGCTCCGCTCGAAGAATGGCGCACTCGTTATCCCGAAAGTGATTCAATTGCTCACATTGCTATGGGAACATTGTATAGCATAGGTGGTTTTACTCAAGATCAATCCAACTATCCGACAGGAGACTTGGGTGCCATACTTGATGTTTACGACGACCAGCAGATGCAATTCGGTATGGCTGTACTCACTAGTGAATGGAGACGAGATATAGCCGAGATGTTGGCTATGCGCTTTGTTGACCGCAACGTAAAACCGGGAAAGAAATATATGTATGTTATTCGCCCCACCCTGTTTGATAGCACCAGACATATAATCTTCCGAGCAGGACTCATCGACGAAATCAAGAATGTGAGATATACTCCCGAAATTTTTGAGACAGAAATGCGTGACTCATTGGTGAATATAAACTTGATAAGACTATGGTGGAGCAACGACGAAAAATATTCATCATACGAAATAGAACGTCGCGCTCAAGGAGAAAACGTCTGGACTCGTGTCAACTCGCAAACCTACCTTGTAATGCAAGATGTTGAGGGTGAAAATCTCGACAACAGCATCAGCGACCAAGTTCCCGCACCCGGTATTTATGAATACCGTATTCTTGCACACGATGCCTTTGGAGATATAATCGAGTGTTCTGAAAACCACGTCGTAACTGTGACCGACCTCGAGGCTCCACGCCCCATTGAGTTGAAGATGGTAGAAATTGTGAGACAAAATGAGAATGACCCCAACAGTGACATTCTTGCAACTTTCCACTTCGAGAAAGATACAATAGAGGATGATTATATCGGTTGTAAAATACTTTATTATAGAAAATCGCCCAATGACTCGGCAGCTCAATGGGTAGAACTCTGTGAGCAGCTAATTCCTGTGGGTCAAACCAGTTTCACTACCGACGTAACTAATATACCCACCAGCCAAATGGTTGTTGCTGCATACGACACCGCTCATAACGTAAGTTATTCGATACCCCACACCGTGCGTATTACCGATATGCGTGCCCCCGAAGCACCTCAGAACTTCCGTTATGAGATTGTCGACAATAATGAAGGAACAGTGCGACTTATGTGGGATACTCCCGACGATAATATTGATTATTACGAAATAGCCTTTGCCAATGACACAACACACGAATTTATGTTGCGCGAATCGGACAACGGACTGATACGAACCAACAGTTATGTAGACACTCTCGCAACAGATGTTAACCAAGAGTATATATACTACAAAGTAAGAGCCATTGACTACGCTAGCAACGTAGGTGCATACTCACCAATATTACAGGTATTGCGTCCTAGTACCATCATTCCTGCTGTTGCACACATCGACTCTGCAGCAATAGATAACGAAAAAGGCATTTATATGCGATGGGTATGTAGCAACGAGCAACAAATTGCACAACACAAACTTATGCGCAGGGTAGCCAACGGCAAGAACAACTGGGCTATTATAAGAACATTCGACGCAGACTCACTGCGAATGAACGGCAATATCGTAGAAGTCATTGACGTACCCGAATATAATCGTAGAGAACGCTACGAATACGCAATGGAATCTGTCACAAATGCCGGTATTTCCAGTGGCTTAAGCCTTATCTATTCGGCTCGCTTCGAAGGAAAAATAAAGTTTGAATGCAACTTGAAACTGTACGGAGTTTATGTCCCCAAAGAAGGTAAAACCCGACTGGCGTGGGAGCTTGATCAAGAGCCACCGTACAAGGGTGATTGGTACTTCTGTATCTACCGTAAGGGGATGTATGACAAACGCCATAAGTTTTTAATGTCGGCCAAGCCCATAGAACGCAGTTTTGAAGATTTTCTATTGCGTCAAGGTGAAAGTGCCGAATACTATATTATGATACAATATGCCGATGGACGTGAAAGTCAGATTTCGAATATTGTAACAGTAACCTACCATAACGATAATTGATAACGACTTGTTTATAAGATTATATGAAAAGAGTCCCGTCACTATTGGTTTTATCAAGTATATTGATTTTATCACAATCGATATGCTCGTGTGGACTGATTGATTTTGAATTTGAAGAATATACCCAAGAGGCATACGAAATGCATCTTGACCGAGATTCGGTATATATATTGCTCGATGAAACTTTCAGTCTCAACCCAATATTTACGCCCGATTCGGTAAGCAACCGAGAAATATATTGGATTTCGGACGATACCGAGATAGTATTTGCATTTAACAACCATTTTATACCCATTAGTGAAGGAGAAACATACGTCAGAGCAATAACTGTACAAAATCGTATTACCGACTCTTGCTATGTAAAAGTACTCCCTCGCTGGGAGATAAATATCAACAACTACTCAAACGATATGGTAGTATATGCCAACGTGTCTATCAATGATGCACCTGTTGACACCGAAAATATCCTGTTAGGAGCTTTCTGCGGTGGTGAGTTACGTGGCATAGGTGTAAAAAAGGTGTGGAAAGAGATAGAATATTTTCAATTTCACATATTCGGTTTCAAAAATCTTGAACCGGATGATGAAAATGACACAGAGATAATAAGATTTGCCTATTACGACCGGAAAAATCTTGATTTTAAATATCTGAAACAATATCTGATTTTTGATGGCGAAACATACGGTACAATCAGTGACCTCTACGTAATCAATGATAAAGAGTAGGTATATTCCTTTTTAATATATAAGACTATGAAAAAAGTTATATTTCTTATAGCAACCATTATATTGGCAGGTGTATGGAACAGCTGTACCCTTATTATGGAAGAATTCTACGTTCCCGAGGAAGACAAGGGTATAGAAGAGCCTTACACCCAATACACAACCTTCGGTAATGTGACCTATCAATATCACGACGATGTCACCCCTATCAATGGCGACTTGCAAGAGTATATTGCCGCCATCGAGCACGACTCTATCATATATTTTCTTGACAACCTTCCTACCGACCGTATCCCCCAAGTAGGCGGATATATAGCAGCCAACTGCTCGGAGATAATACCCCTAGGACTTAATAACAAAGTACTCTCGGTCGAAAATGTCGGAGGTATGATTAAGGTTGTAACTACTCCTGCCCAACAAGAAGAGGTATTTAAAGTATTAAAGATAAACATCGACTTTGACTACACCGTACCTAAGATGCAGGTATATGATAGCTTAGAGATTGCCGATTCAGGAATATCGTTGGATGACTCGGTGATGATAGATATGTCGGTATTCAAAAAGCCCGATGAAGCGACTCGTGCCGATGATACACCTATGGATACTACCATAACTTATACTATCGCTATACCATTTAAGGACTTCTCTTTTGAAACCACAGTATCATCTACCGAGCATAAAAAATTTCACTTTTACGAAGACAGCGAACTGGATATTCGTGAAGAGTGGACCGATTCTTATTCCGATGTAAATATTCAGACAAAACTCACATATACGGTAGGTCCGGAGAACAACTCTGCAGGAGTAGTTAAATGTGAAAATCCCACTCAATTTAAGGATTATCTCGCAAATGTCAAGAAAGTGCTAAAAGACCCCGAATGTCCTTGGAAAGAAAAAACCAAAGCAATGGTAATAAAAAATCTTTATATACCCATTCCTTCTACTCCGGTATCTATTGCTCTCGACTTTGATGGCAGTGTATATTTCGATGTACAAGCATTTGGTACTGTCAAGTATAGTTACCGCAGTGACACTCAACGCAAGGGAATAAGATACGTCGACGGAGAAAAAGAAGAGATTGATATGGTCTTGGAAAAAGGCGATGAAACGGGAAAATTCAAAGAGCTATATTTTGGTGGTTCTTTTGACGTGTACGGACGAATAAGAGCCGGTGTGGGATTTATTGTAGGCAAGGCCGGATACGGAGGTGGAGCCGTTGTTGGTGTAGAGTTTCGCGCCGGCATAAGAGGTGGATGTGAAACCGAATTCATCGACAAAAGTAGCGATATGATTGATAAAGAAAATATATTTATCGAGCCATATTTCTCTTTATCGGCATACGGTAAAGGTATAATAGTTCGCCCTGGTAAAGACCCCATCACTCTGGCCGAAATGAACTTTCTACCATATGAAAAGAGTCATAAAATAACTTTATGCGCTCAAATCGACGAGAAATTGATGTCAAAACAATTTGCTGTGGTACAATATCAACCCAACGTGTTTGTTGATCCCAAGAATGTTATGGAATTTGACATAGATATAGGTTTCAAGAGCCTCAGCTGGTTTGATTTTTTCCCCAATCCTATGGAATTTCCTGCCATAAGAATATATTCGGGAGATATATCGGATGGAAACTTTGTTACTATCATTGACAATTCAGAACCCATTGAATCGAAGAAGAAATACAACTTCATAGTCAATGCCGGTAAAGAAAATATCAAAGAGGCCGAAGAATATCACGTTGTTCCTTGTATTTACAATAAAACACAAAACTTTGTAACGGAATACCGTAGCCATATAATGACATTTGGGGCAACAGCGCCCAAAATAAGTCAGCCCAAGATAGTACAATGGTTCTCACGAGACCTAACAGAAGAGGATATGGAGTTTGTAGAAGGGTACTTGGGTAATGGAAATATGTCGCTCACATACAAAGACCTTGCCGAATACGCTTTTACAACGACTGTTACTCTCAAAAATGCTCGTATGATTGACTATTGGGGTTTTAATATCAAAATCTACAATAGCAATGACAAGGTTATACACAGTGGCAACTACGATATGGACTTGGGAGCCGGTAGCAACGGAATATGGAAAAGCGGTAAATATACACTTATAGCCACATTCATATCCAATTGCAAGGCCGAGAAAATCACCGATGGACTGTACGTTATCGTAAGACCCTACTGCGGCTATACCATCAATGATGTAAGCGAGAGGAAAGAATTTCTTAAATCCAAGGCATATACACTGCAATATAATTATGAGAGAGATGGAGGCCCATATACCGTAGGGCAAGTTTCAAGTATATACCTTGAATAATATATTACAGACTCATAACGAAAAATGGTAATGTGATAGATAGTAGTTGGGCTACCCACTACAAGCGTAATGAGAGATTTCAATAGCTGTGAAATCTCTCATTATTTATCAGGGTAATGCGGACAAAATGGTTGTTTTTTGTTTAAAAGAACAGGCTAGGAAGTTATCCGATCGGGTCGTATTTAACCGTTGTATATCGACACTCCGACAACCTATGACCGGTCATTTTATATACCCGCAATGTGTTGCTTGTAAAGTTCCATCAGACGCGAGACTGCATATCTATCCACATCACACAATGCAATGGGTGTGAGGTGCGACAACGATGCAGGACATCGCTCTACTTGAACGGTGTAGAACGTGGCATAAATGATACGATGTGTAAGAACGTGTCGACACGAAAAAGGTTGCGCAGTATATGCAATCTGACCGGCTCCATCGAACAATTTACAATAGGCCGATGTACGAATAAGTTCGATGAAATCGACATTTTCGGCCGTTTCGATAAGCGGATATTCATATAAGTTGCGCCATATATCGTTGCCCTCTCTTTTCAGCAACCAAGTATATCCGTTACACTCTATTGCGAAATAATTAAAGAAGCGCGATTTAATCGAAACTTTTCCCTGTTTTACCGGCAGAACATCAACCTTGTTCAAGGCTTTTGCCGCGCAAAAATCGGATAGCGGACAAGAAGTACAGTCACATCCCGAAGGCACGCATTGCAACGCCCCAAACTCCATCAAAGCCTGATTGTATACTCGGGGATTATCTTTATCTAACAGTTCTTGTGCAAGCTCGGCAAAATACCTTTTACCGGCAGGTGTATCGATAGGTATATCTATATCAAAGATGCGTGACAAGACGCGATATACATTACCATCTACTACTGCATACGGCAAGTTATAGGCGATTGAGGCAATGGCAGCAGCAGTATAATCGCCTACGCCCTTGAGCGAACGAATATCATCGAACGTAGAGGGGAATACACCATCAAATCGGCTCATAATATCACGAGCCGCTGCGTGCATATTGCGAGCCCGGCTATAATATCCCAGTCCTTGCCAATACTTCATCACCTCGTCCTCATCGGCCGATGCCAACGAAGCGACATCGGGAAATCGTTCGATGAAACGGAGGTAATAATCATATCCTTGAGCCACTCGTGTCTGCTGCAAAATAATCTCCGACACCCATATACAATAGGCATCGCCGGTGCGTCGCCACGGCAAATCACGGGCATTGCCGGCATACCAACGCTCCAGTCGCTCTATCAAGATTTTGTTCATATTCTCCATAACAAGGGCAAAGATAACACTTTTATCAATACACCCTACTACACACATATTCAACACATATATGCAAGCAATTTTCTGCAACCTCGAAACATACCAATCACAACAAAACCACTATTGTTTTACTCTTTTTACACACTGCATAATTTGTTAACAGAACGTCGATTGTTAAAAGAAATATTGTTAAATCGCAATCATTTTTTAAGGAAAAATTTGGCGCAGCAAGTCGAAAAACCTATCTTTGTTTCAGTTTTTTCATAGTATTAGATTGTAAAGTTTTAAAGCAACGGAGTCGTCGTGAGACGACTCTTGTTGTATAAAGCACCCCCTAAAAGACAATAACGGCATAAGAAAATGAGACAAATTGAGGATTTGATATAAAAATGTAGATAAATTAATGTGCATAATCGCATAGTATTTTGTAATTTTGCACACTAGAAAACAATCCTTAATAAGCTAAAATATGGAACTCACATTACCAAAAGTATTGCCCGACTATCCAACATTTGTCGAAGGCATACGTCGTGCGCCCGATCGTGGCTACAAACTTACACCCGAACAAACCGAAGTTGCATTGAAAAATGCGTTGCGTTACATTCCTAAAGAATTGCACGCAGAGTTGGCTCCCGAGTTTATGAATGAGCTACTCACTCGCGGTAAAATCTACGGTTATCGTTTCCGTCCTCAAGGCGACTTGAAAGCAAAATCTATCGATGAATACAAAGGAAAATGTATCGAAGGTAAGGCTTTCCAAGTAATGATTGACAATAACCTTTGTTTCGACATTGCACTCTATCCATACGAATTGGTAACATACGGTGAAACCGGACAAGTGTGCCAAAACTGGATGCAATATCGCCTCATTATGAAATATCTTGAGGAGTTGACTCAAGACCAAACATTGGTAGTAGAGTCGGGACACCCTCTCGGACTTTTCAAATCGAAACCCGACGCACCCCGCGTTATTATTACCAACTCAATGATGGTGGGTCTGTTTGACAACCAAAAAGACTGGGAAATAGCCGCACAAATGGGTGTTGCCAACTACGGACAGATGACTGCCGGTGGTTGGATGTACATCGGTCCTCAAGGTATCGTACACGGAACATTCAATACCCTCTTGAACGCCGGTCGTATGAAGTTGGGCGTACCCCAAGACGGTGACTTGCGCGGTCACTTGTTCGTATCATCGGGTCTTGGTGGTATGAGTGGAGCTCAACCCAAAGCCGCCGAGATTGCAGGTGCTGCAGCTATTATTGCCGAGGTTGACTATTCTCGTATCGTTACCCGTCACACTCAAGGTTGGGTACAACACATCACCGACGATATGGGCGAGGCATTCCGTATGGCACAAGAAGCTATGGAACGTAAAGAGCCTTGCTCTATTGCCTATCACGGCAACGTAGTAGACCTTCTGGAATATGCTGCTCAAAACAACATTCACATTGAATTGCTCAGCGACCAAACATCTTGTCACGCTGTATATGAAGGCGGCTATTGCCCCGCAGGCATCTCTTTTGAGGAGCGCACTCGACTCTTGAAAGAAGATCGCGAAGAGTTCTGCCGTCAGGTCAATGCCACTCTTGTACGCCACTTCAATGTGATTAAAGAATTGGTTTCTCGCGGCACATATTTCTTTGACTACGGTAACGCCTTTATGAAATCTATTTACGATGCCGGTGTAAAAGAAATTTCACGTAACGGTTATGACGAAAAAGACGGCTTCATTTGGCCTTCATACGTCGAAGATATTATGGGTCCCGAGTTGTTTGACTACGGTTATGGTCCGTTCCGTTGGGTATGTCTCAGTGGCAAGCACGAAGACCTCATCAAGACCGACAAAGCCGCAATGGACTGCATCGATAAGAACCGTCGCGGACAAGACCTCGACAACTGGATATGGATACGCGATGCCGAGAAGAACAATCTTGTAGTAGGTACTCAAGCTCGTATCCTCTATCAAGATGCATTGGGTCGTATGAATATCGCATTGAAATTCAACGAAATGGTACGTAACGGAGAAGTTGGCCCCATTATGCTAGGTCGTGACCACCACGACGTAAGTGGTACCGACTCACCCTTCCGCGAGACTTCAAACATCAAAGATGGTAGCAATGTAATGGCCGATATGGCAGTACAATGCTTTGCCGGAAACTGCGCACGCGGTATGAGCCTCGTAGCACTCCACAATGGTGGTGGCGTGGGTATAGGTAAGTCTATCAACGGTGGTTTTGGTATGGTATGCGATGGTTCGGAACGTGTCGACGAGATATTGCGTTCGTCAATGTTGTGGGACGTAATGGGCGGTGTAGCACGTCGCTCTTGGGCTCGTAACATCCACGCTATGGAGACAACCGACGAATTCAACCGCACTATGCCGGGTTATGACATTACAATGCCCTATGTTGCCGACGACTCTTTGGTAAAAGATGTTATCAAGGAAGCACTCAAAAAATAAATATAAATTAACCTATATAAAAAACTATACAAAAATGAGTTGGAGTAAAATTATGGAATGCGTTCCCAATTTCAGCGAGGGACGTGATTTGGAAAAAATTGAAAAAATCGTATCGGCATTCCGCGCCAAAGAAAACGTGAAATTGCTCGATTACAGTAATGATACCGACCACAACCGTTGCGTTGTAACAGTTGTTGGTGAGCCCGAGGCTTTGAAAGCTGCCGTTATCGAAGCCGTAGGTACTGCCGTAGAACTTATCGACTTGAACAAACACGAAGGCCAACACCCTCGTATGGGTGCTGTTGACGTAATACCTTTTATTCCTATCAAAGGTTGCTCAATGGACGATGCTATCGCCTTGTCAAAAGAAGTGGGTGCCAAGGTTGCCGAACTATACAACCTCCCCGTATTCTTGTATGAAAAATCGGCTTCTGCTCCTTATCGTGAAAATCTTGCCGCTGTACGTAAAGGCGAGTTTGAAGGTATGGCCGAGAAAATCAAACAACCCGAGTGGCATCCCGACTTTGGTCCCGCCGAGCGTCACGCTACTGCCGGTACCGTTGCCGTAGGTGCTCGTATGCCTTTGGTTGCTTTCAACATCAACCTCAACACTCCCAGCCTCGATATAGCTCACAGCATCGCTAAACGTATTCGCTTTATCGGTGGTGGCTTGCGTTTCTGCAAGGCTATGGGTGTAGATCTTACCGAACGTGGCATCACTCAAGTAAGTATCAATATGACCGACTATAGCAAGACAGCTCTCTACCAAGCATTTGAGATGGTTAAATATGAGGCTCGTCGCTATGGTGTAAGCATCGTTGGCAGCGAGATTATCGGTCTTGTTCCTATGGCAGCT
Organism: uncultured Porphyromonadaceae bacterium; assembly: GCA_937891845.1. Lineage (GTDB taxonomy): Bacteria > Bacteroidota > Bacteroidia > Bacteroidales > Barnesiellaceae_A > Barnesiella_A. The sequence goes on from CALATP010000033.1 coordinate 31,195, forward strand.
CTCATCGACACAGCCGAATACTATCTCGGTATTGAGAACTTCTCTATGGATCAAGTTCTCGAGTCGCGCATTATGGAATAATACCATATAATTACCTCACAAAAACAACCGGACAAAGAGATATAGGTTGCACTACGCAGCCTGTATCTCTTTAGCCGATAAATACAACACAATATGAGCAACCTCATTATTACCAACGCTCGCATCATCACCCCATTGGGCAATACTGCCATCAAGGGCAAGAAGATGAATGACTTGCACATCATAGAGTGTGGCACAGTAGAAGTTACCAACGGAGTCATTACCTACGTAGGCGAAAATCGCACTAACATTCCCGACGGTTATGAACTACTCGATGCACAAGGACAAGTATTGTTGCCCGGCTTTGTCGATTCGCACACACACCTCGTATTCGGAGGTTTCCGCCCCGAAGAGTTTATGTGGCGTATGCGTGGCGACAGCTATATGAGCATTATGGAGCGCGGCGGTGGCATTGTCAACTCTATGAAGGCTACTCGCGAGGCAACTCACGACGAACTGTTACAAAAGTCATACAAGTTTATCGAGGTGATGAGCCGTATGGGTGTCACTACCGTAGAGGGCAAAAGCGGATACGGACTAGACCGTGATGCAGAGATAAAGCAACTCGAAGTTATGCGCGACATCAACGCCGACCCCAATCGCAAGGTTGATATTGCCACAACATTCTTGGGCGCTCACGCTCTTCCTCCCGAATACAAAGGTCGCCACGAAGATTACATCGACTTTATAATCGACGAGATGTTGCCTCTTGTCAAGGAGCGCAACTTGGCCGAAAACTGCGATATCTTCTGTGAGAAAGGTGTATTTACCGTTGAGCAATCACGTCGTCTTCTCTCGGCAGCCAAAGAGATGGGATTCGGTATCAAAATTCACGCTGACGAAATCGTTACATTTGGCGGCTCGGAACTATCGGGCGAACTTAAAGCACTCAGTGCCGACCACCTTTTGCACGCATCGGACGAAGGTATCAAGGCAATGAGCGATAATGGTGTTGTCGCCACACTGCTTCCGCTCACCGCATTTACACTACGCGAGCCCTTTGCTCGTGGTCGTGAAATGATCGACCGCGATTGTGCCGTTGCTCTTGCCACCGACCTCAATCCTGGTAGTTGCTGCTCGGGTAGCATACCCTTAACATTTGCATTGGCGTGCATCTATATGCACCTCACTGTCGAGGAGGCCATCACTGCTATGACCCTCAACGGTGCTGCTGCCATAGGTCGTGCCGACAAGATTGGCTCGATAGAGGTAGGCAAACAAGGTGACCTCGTACTTCTCGACACCGACACTCACTACACATTGCCCTACTACACCGCAATGAACTCGGTGAAACATACTATCAAAGCAGGAAAAATACTCACATATTAATAAAAAACACAAAGCTATGAAACTCGTAGACCTTAATGTTACCGCATTTTTGGAGAAAACAGCCAGTAACGAACCTGTTCCCGGTGGTGGCAGCATATCGGCTCTCAACGCTGCTATTGCAACCGCATTGGGTACAATGGTTACCAACCTTACTATAGGTCGTAAGAAATATGCCGAAAAAGACGAAGAGATGAAGGCGGCAGCCGAGAAACTCAATGCTATGCGCACTCGCCTTGTCGAACTCATCGACCTCGATTCTGAAGCATACGACCAAGTGTTTGCAGCATTCAAGCTCCCCAAAGAGACTGACGAAGAGAAAGCTCATCGCGCTGCAGTTATAGAAGAAGCGACAAAGCACGCTGCCGAAATTCCTATGGAAGTGGCTCGCACAGCTCTCGAAGCTATGCCTACTATTATTTATATAGGTCAAAATGGTAATACCAACGCTATCACCGATAGCTGTGTTGCTATGATGTGCTGCCGTACCGGTGTACGTGGCGCTTTGCTCAATGTTCGCATCAACCTCGGCGGCCTTAAAGATGAGGCTTACATCGAAAATATGAAAGCTGCTTGCGAAGAGATTGAAGCTATGGCCCTCGTTCACGAAAACGAACTTATTACTTACGCTCAAGAAAACCACGGACTATGCTAAATACATATTATATAGGTTCGGGCGAACTCACATTCGACCTCATTGAAGAAATTCTTGACAGCAAAGCTCGTCTTGAACTCTCGCCCGAGGCAATTGCCAAAATTGAAAAGTGTCGTAACTACCTCGACCATAAAACCGAAATATCGGAAGTGCCTCTTTATGGTATCACAACCGGTTTTGGTTCACTTTGCAACCGCAATATCTCACCCAACGAGTTGACCACCTTGCAAGAAAATCTTGTCAAGAGCCACGCTTGCAGTGTAGGTACCGAGGTATGCCCCGAGATTGTACGCCTTATGCTTCTTCTCAAGGCTCACGCCCTCTCTATGGGTCATAGCGGTGTGCAAGTAGTTACCGTACAACGTGTGCTCGACCTCTACAACAACGACATCCTCCCCATCGTCTACGACCGCGGTTCACTAGGTGCATCGGGCGACCTCGCTCCTCTTGCCAACCTATTCTTGCCCCTCATTGGCGAAGGTGATGTAAACTATAAGGGTGTGCGTCGTCCTGCTGCCGAAGTATTGAAAGAGGTAGGTCTTGAGCCGGTTAAGTTGCAAAGCAAAGAGGGTCTTGCCCTATTGAATGGTACTCAATTTATGAGTTCAAACGGTGTTTACGCCATCATTCGTGCCCGCCACATTATGAAGGGTGCCGATATGATTGGTGCTATCTCATTGGAAGCATTCGATGGTCGCATAGAGCCTTTCTTCGACAATATCCACCAAGTACGTCCTCATAAGGGTCAAATCGAGACCGGTGAGGCTTTCCGTCGTCTATTGGCCGGCAGTGAACTCATTGCCAAACCCAAGAAACACGTACAAGACCCCTACTCGTTCCGTTGCATACCTCAAGTACACGGTGCCATCAAAGATGCTATCCGCTATGTAAGTGGCGTATTGTTGACCGAAATCAACTCTGTTACCGACAACCCAACAATCTTCCCCGACGAAGATTGCATCATCTCGGGTGGTAACTTCCACGGTGAGCCTCTTGCTCTCGTGTATGACTACTTGGCTGTTGCTCTTGCCGAGCTTGGCAATATCTCGGAACGTCGTGTTGCTCAACTCATTATGGGCTTCCGCGGTCTCCCCGAATTCCTCGTTGCCGAACCGGGCTTGAACTCAGGCTTTATGATTCCTCAATACGCAGCAGCCTCTATGGTAAGCCAAAACAAGATGTACTGCTTCTCGGCTGCCAGCGACTCTATCGTATCGAGCAACGGTCAAGAAGACCACGTTTCGATGGGTGCCAATGCTGCTACCAAGTTGCACAAAATTCTCGACAACCTCGAGAACATTCTCGCCATCGAGTTGATGAATGGCGCACAAGGTCTCGACTTCCGTCGCCCCGAAAAGACATCGCCCATCCTCGAAGAGTTTATGGCTGCTTACCGTGCCGAAGTTCCTTTCGTTAAGGACGATATTATAATGTATAAGATGATACAAAAAACTGCCGACTTCTTGGGTCGCTACAAGTTTGAGTATTGATACAGTCTCATAACAACTACGCGGGGCGCACCGATGGTGCGCCCCGCGTTATGTATATATACAGCGGCAATATCAATCCATAAAGTCGGGCACTTTGGCACGTAGGATATTATCGTCGTAATCTCTTACAAAGTCACCGTTTACATCTATGTAGTAGAAGTCTTCGCCTTTGCCTACAATGGCCGTTCCGTTCTCAAAGTTTCCTACATAATCATACTCGATGGCTATCACCTCATTGTTGTTTACATCGATAAATCCGCACTTCTCGCCACAGCACACTGCGGCACGTCCATCGCTGAAAGATGCCACGAAGTCGTACTCAAAGGGGATAACTACTCGATTGTTTACATCGATAAATCCGTACAATCCGGTTTCTTCACAGCGTGTAGCTGCCAATCCATCACAGAACTTGCCCATTACCAAGTACTCTACCGGCACAACCTCTACACCGTTGGTGTCGACATAGCCATAGCGGCCATCTATCATAACCATTGCCACTCCGCCGGCAAAGGGGTGTACCACCTTGTCATACTTGTAGGGCGTAATTTCACGACCGGTCTTGTCGATAATGGCATATTTTCCTCTGAGGCATACAGCACCATATCCGTCTACAAAGTTTACACCTGCATCATATCGCATAGGCAATACCTTGTGACCTTCGGTATCGATAAGTCCCCACTTTCCGTTGCGACACACCAGCGCCACGCCATCCGAGAAGTCCTTCGCCTCGTCATAGATAAGGGGTATCACTTCGTTGGTGTCACGGTCTATATATCCCATTTTTCCGTCACGCTCTACACACGCGCGGTCATCATTATACTTTCTTATATCGTCGTAATTCATAGCTATATTAGGGTTATCGGTTATCATTGTTGCTGTTGCACGACAGAGCGGCATCACTCGGTCTTGCAACCACGAAAGAAAAACTCCTTCTCGGCCTTCTCCTGCGAGAAACAAAAGAAGGTAAGCTCGGCCTCGGTACACACCTCGCCACCATAAATGATGAATGCGTGAATAAAGGCAAAATTGCGTTTCATCTCCTTGATGTGCGCTCGCACCTCTACACGTTCATCGGCACCTGTGGCAATAGGACGGCGATACTTGGTATTCATAGCCGTTGTCATACCCGATGTCTGCAACTTACGGGCTATCACCCACGCTGCTATCTCGTCCATCAATGTAGCCTGTATGCCACCGTGCAAGGTCTTGAGCCACCCTTGATAGTTATCGCCCGGAGTCCAATAGCACACTATATCGTCGCCATCTTCGTAAAACTCCATCTTCAAGCCACACGGATTGCCCGGCGCACAACCAAAACAGTTGTACCCTTCATCAACAAGCCCCAACCAAGGATTTTCGAGTTTTTCCATTTTCGCTTAATTTACCGGGCAAAGGTAGTGATAAAACGGCACAAATAAAATGTGACGTGTAAATTTTCTTCACACGTCACATCATCATAAAACATTCTTAACGATTATCGGCGATAGATTACCACCTTCTTGCCTTTGCGCACATAGATGCCGGGGCCGGGATTTTCTACCCTGATGCCTCGCAAGTCATAGTAGACATTATCATCCTCATTGGCGGCATCTTGCTCGATATAATGCACATCGGAGTACACTTTTCCGTTCACATAGTAATATTCGGGAGCCAAGTCTTTGAGTTCTCTGTTACCGGCCATATCGGTAGCCACAGTACAGAACGAATACTCCACATCTTTCTCTACGTGATAGATATACCCTTCTTCCATTATATCGGTTGCGACAGGCTGCCAACGGTTGTCGACACTCGTCGATACATAGAGGTCATACTTCCATATTCCCGAGCGTGTATCTTCTCCACCCATCACCACGTTGATGGTCGAGTCATTGACAATCTCCAGGTTGCCCACCCAACTTACGGGGTAGACATAGTCGGTTTCGTTTACCCATACAGGCGTAACAATAGCCTCGTTGTTGTCAAAGATAATATCGGCAACATTCTCAACAATAGTTCCGTCGGCCAGATGTGGCTGTAATGTTATGTCGAACGTAACCGAGCCCTGTCCGCGACCATTCTCATCGTTGATAGGCAAGAAGCCATTCTCCATAAGTTCTACCGGTTGCAAGGTCATAGGATCGAGCGATGAGAATATCCAACGCGACACGCCCTCGGTACTATCATACTCCAGCTCTACTTGCAGTATCGTATTTATCTCGGGACGCATATCTATGGTCTTTACAAACGGTGCTACTCCGTCAAGTTCTATGCGTCGACCACCAATAATGATATATCGGGGCGACAACGTGGCAAGGTCAAATATCTCCTTGTCGAGCGTATCGCACAACAATACTTGTCGTGCCGATGCAGTAGCCATCGTAGAGTCATTTTCAAACTCTATGGTGTAGCTTATTGTCTGCTGCTCTATACCTATATAATTGGTTCCCGACGGTGATACATATCCTAGTATATCATTGGGGTCGTAAGAACGGTGAGAATGTATGTTATTAGGATTTGGCATTGGAGTGTCACCTTCGGCTTGATCATCCATACCATCATTATAATCATCGTAATCACCGTGAGATGGTTTACCCAAGAAATCGTAGATAGAACCTCGCATAATATCACCCGGATTCTCAAGTTGTCTATATTGAGGCATATACTGTCCTACTTGTTCATACCAGTCTTCATACGACATTCCACTAGCTTCCCATTGTGCCTGTCGGGTCGCAGCTCCAAGACCCAGTTGTATATTTCCTATCATTCGACCCAAATTGACAGCAGTCTGAGCATTTTTTGAAGCCAAGCCACACATACCTCTTACATTGTCTAGTGAAGACATATTCGAGCGGTAATCATAACCGGCAGAAGCATTCTGTCTCGAAACGCTTTCTTCCAACAACGACTTGTATTCAATACTCCAAGGCTCACCCGCCCAAGCATAGAATCGGAAAGTATTATTGGCTATGGTCGACATAAAGTTCAGTGTCAATTCTATCTCTTCATAGGGTCGCAAGATGGGTATCAACATAGGGATAAAAGTTCCTTTTACTCCCCTGCCCAACAAATTGTCGGTTACAGTCGATATTTTTCCACCCAGTTTATGGTAATCATCACTGACCGTAATAACAAAGTCTTCAAACTTCACATCACCCGTTCCTTCATACGCTATATTGAATGGTATGTAGCAATATGAGACGTTGCCCGTATTTTTTATTTTTACGGTTACAGGATGCGGATTGGAATATGCACCTGAAGACCATACATCAATGATTATATCGCCATATATGGTTTCTTCTACAGTAATAGCATCGGCTATAATAAGGCTATCCACCTCATTATCATCTATGAAATATAAAGTCATATCATACCTGCCATACCGGGTATTATTTTCGTCAATGGCAAATCGTACAATAGCATTGTTATTATCCGATACGGCTATTGTATCGGAATATATCGAACCACCATTATTACACAACTTGACACTTGTCATATAATTAAAACCATTACCATACAAGCTCACATAAATCTCACCCATTTCTACACCGGCCTTGTCGGGAGTGTGACTTAAATATGCATATTTATCAAGATGCATATAGTGCAATGTTACATTACTGCCATTTTGTGTCACATCGTGCAGTGCTATGTAGTAAGTGCCGTTGTGCATTGTATAAGTACCATTGGCTTGCAATGCCTCTATGCCTTGCGCTTGGTACAACTCATTTCCCAGCGAATCGAAAAGATGTACCGTACAAGCTTTGTCGGTATAAAAACTTACACTGTCACCCTCTTCCGAGTAGAATTTATACCATTTTATCTCATTCTCGGCGGGTACGGTGGTAGTATGCCGCGTAAGGTGGGTTATATCTACGAGAGAGTCTATTACCTCGCTCACATTATAGTCTATATACGACTTGCTCTCACGCACCATCTGCTTGCCATAGAAGAACATTACATTAAACATATTCTTCGCCACCACAGTAGGCGCACCATCCATCTCCTCAAAATGGAACAACTCCGAACGAATAGGCACAACATCGACCGGTAACAGGGAGATAAAGCTGTAACTACTCTGCTTGCTCTCCAATGTGATTGTTTCTCTATCGGCATAGTCGTTATTGAGCCAATATTCATACATACGTATGCCCTCTTGCTTGATGAAATAATGGGTTTGAGGCGCAGTAGAGAAGCCATTCTTGCCTGCCAACGAGAAGGTAAACTTATGCACCCCTTCCGATAGATCCGACACATCCATATCGAAAATAAAAGCTCCGTTATCGATGGGACAAGTCATAATACTATCGCTCCTGTCATCGATATAGTAATGACATTGAGTAGCAGCCATCTCCTCATCGGTGGGTATGCGATAGAACATTGCATCGTACATCGTATTCAGCGCACCATACCTATTGGAAATCTGCACCTCTATCTTGTGCAGTCCCACCGGTAGGTCTCGCACATCTATATCAAAGAGAAAAGCTCCATCCTCCATTCGGTAGATGCGGGTACTATCCACTACCCCATCAATGGCACATCGGCATTGCGTAGCTCCCATCTCTTCATTGGTATAACCTCGATAGAAATATGCATCGTAGGTCGATGACATCATTCCATTGGATAGAGCAAGCTGTACCGAAAGGCGATGCATACCCACCGGAATAGTATCGACATTTATATCCAAATCTATTACACCGCCCGATGCATCAAACTTACGCATTTCGTAAAGTTCTCCATCGAGATAAGTATAGGATGTAACCAAATGTTGGCTATCGATTTGCGGAACCTTCATAAAATAGCGATACTCCGACATCGAGGTCACACCGGCCGAGTTTATTATATAGCAGTACAAGCTGTGCAGTCCGTCATCGAGATGAGAGACATCGAGCATCAATGCAGCATTGTTATCGATGGGTATTGTTGTCACTGTATCTTCGTCTACCCGATAACAGAGTGTGCTATTATCCATCGGCGATATTTTCATAAAACCTCTTGAAACCGTGGAACTCCAATTTCCGGCAGTATCTTTTACCTGTATATGCAACGTGTGAATCGATGGCGACACGTGCGAAACATCTATCTCCATATCCCACTGAGCCGATGCCGATGAGCCTGTATAGAACTTCGGTTTCGACTCATTATCAAGCCAATACCGATATTCATAGCTATCCTGTGCTATGCCCGCAAGAGTACAGAGCGATATTAAAAACAGTATTATCTTGCGCATAGTTACAACTACTATTGGGCAGTACCTACTTCAATATGGACACTCAACTTGCCATCGGGAGTGGTCATGGGTGCTACATCGCAGCGAGTGATGCGAGGGCCGATGGGAGTTGGAGAGAAAGAGTGTGCACCACCATATATTCCTATTTCCGTTCCGTCTGTTCCCAAGTATTTTTGGGCTATTTCCTCAATAAGTTCGTAATATGTTCCCTCCTTAAAAATATTTGAGTCGGTTGCCGACCAACAATTTACAGCGGTCACACCCGAGAAAGCATCTGTTTCGTCACCGATATACAGCGTATTTTGACACAAAACTCCATCGTCAAAAGTTTTCGCACCACCTCCTTTAAAAACTATACAATTAGACAAGGTAGAATTGGATATATCACAATTAGCGTCTGCCCTGCTATCAAGCTTTACTATACAATTGGTATATATTCCGTCCTGACAAATATTTGAAGAGACTCCTAAGTTTATATAACTATTAACCGCATTGATGCCATAAACACTAGTAAAAAATCCGGAACAATTGTATAATGTATATAAAATATGAGTTAACCTACCACCTGATGAGTAGTCTTTAAAAAAACACCTTTCTGCAATGATATTCACTTGAGCACCAATATTTGATAAACCAATAGCCATATAATCAATTACCAAATCTTTCAAGGTTATAGAACCGTTAAAAGAAAGACCTTTTGCACCAAATTTAAAATCACCAACAAGAATGGTAGGCAAGACCCATTTAGACGTATCGGGTTCCATTCTGATGGCATCGCCATCCATTCCGGCACCTATAATGGTTAGGTTATCCTTTGTAATTGTGGGTGCAGTGAATTGTCCCGACGATAGTGTGATTACATCACCGGGAGCAGCACTATTGTGTGCTTCTACCAAAGCACCAATTCCATAAAAAGTAGTAATAGTATCGTTGTGATTGAGTGTTGCGGTGGCTTGTTGTGCGTATGATGCCACAGAGGCCAAGAAGATGGCTAGCAATAATAATATGTTCTTTTTCATTGTAGTGTGTGTTATACCCTTTTCGGAGGGATAGTTTTATTTATTTTTGATATTTCCAAAAGTTTTATTCCTTATCACGACCGAAAAGTATAAACACAAAAAAGCGCGGACAAAACTCAATATACAATCTTGAGGTCTACCACAACCCGGCTACAATATACGAGTAAAGCCCACGCCTATGAGGGGCGTGAGCGAATCGCTTTACTCTTTGTAGCTCTTTGTTTGTGGTAATTTCAAGATTCTAAGAATAAAAACAATACGCTTTTTCTAATATGTCAAGGTATTTATACTGCTAGTTTGTTTTATATCATAGGCATATACGTTTGAATGTAAATATGCGACAAATATACAAAAAATATCTGCATAGACACCCACACGAACCCAAAATTGTACCACAGCAACGCCGGACAAAACTATCCCAAGCGCACTACGCGAGGTATTACTCGTCAATCCACTACGTGGCAGAGGGAGAATACAACCGCCTTGCGGGCGGTTGTGCCTTGTATCAGTAATACCCTGCGGTAGCCACCAAGCGCGGTGCGCGAGGTATTGCTCCTCTATTCCCGCTGAACACAGGGGCAGAAACACCATCGCCCGCCGGGCGATGTGCCTAGCGGGCGATAGATATTATCTTATTACCGGTCGGCTTATTACCGACCTATTGCATCACCTATAACTACTCTTGCGGTTGGGTATTGTCGTTGGTGAGGGGTTGTCCGTTATACTCTCCTGTGAGGGTGTTGAGGAAGGCAACGATGAGTTCTTCCTCGTGGTCGGTGAGTTCTACCCCCGACTGATATGTACCCATCTTGCACACAGCCTCTTTGAGCGATGCCTGACTACCATCGTGATAGTACGGCCAAGTGAGAGCGACATTACGCAATCCGGGTACTTTGAAGCGGTGACGGTCGCGCTCATCTTGTGTCACTTTGTATCGGCCATCATCCTCGACAGTGAGTTCGGTGCCACGATCGGCAAAATAGTGACGACGCAAGCCCATCAACTCATACGACTCGCCACCCAAGTTGACACCTACGTGACAGGTGGCACAGTTGTATTTCTTGAAGAGGGCATAACCTTCCAATTCCTCGGCAGTGAGTATCTCATCATTACCGCGCAAGTATTGGTCGAAACGCGAATTGGGCGTGATAAGTGTCATCTCAAAGGCCTCGATGGCGTCGGTGATGTTGGCCTCGCTCCATCCGTCGGGATATACGGCTGTAAAGGCCTCGGTGAGTTGCTTATCGGCTTGCAACTTGGCAATAATCTCGTCGAACGACTGAGATGCCATTTCGACGGGGTTTAGCGGAGGCCCTGCAGCCTGCTCGGCAAGCGTGGTGGCGCGTCCATCCCAGAATTGCACAAAATTGAACACGGCATTATATACAGTGGGAGCATTGACACCGCCCAACTGTCCTTGCACACCCTCCGAATATTGCTTGTTGTCGACACCGGCAGTGTTGAGGCCGTGGCAAGTAGCACACGATACAGTATTGTCGCTCGACAGGCGCACATCGTGATAGAGGATATTACCCAACTCTACCTTGCGTGCATCTACATCGATACCGAAAGGAATCGGACGAATAGGCTCATTGGCACGCTCGCCTTCCAATCCGTCGGCATAATATTCAGTGCGATATTGTTGTACCCAATCGACCACAATGTCGCGTTTGGCGCGGGTCATCTCACTACCCCAATGCACCAAATAGTATTGTACAGGAGGCATCGTGCCATCGACAACTACTTTCTCGACCTTGGCCACATCTACCGGGCTGGGCATATCGCAAGCCTCCATAGCAGCCATCATAGGAGCCATATCGAACATACGGTAGCCTTCGGCAACATCTTTCTTCACCATATTGCCCACCAGAGGCATATTGGCATAGAAGGGCAAGTCGGGTGTAGCACTATGACAACTCAAGCATCCACCTTTAACAAAGATGGCTGTTGCCTTGGCAGCATCGGAGTATTCATCGCCCGATGGAGCCTTCACACTGATACGATAGATGACAAACAATGTCACTATCAGTACCAATACACCTATAAGCAAATTTCTTTTCATAACAATGAGTATTTAATTATGTTAGTAGTTATCTATTATATATGTGTACACTATCGGCGGCCGATGGCAGGTAATTGACCCCATACCAACACATCTGCAAGGCCAGGAATGCCACCAACAGCACCACTGTCATTACCCATTTGCGTTGCCATCCTACAATGCGCATATGCAGGAACAACAGATATAGCATCCACGTGGCTGCCGCCCAAGCCTCCTTGGCATCCCAACTCCAATACTCGCCCCACGCCTCTTTGGCCCACAACGCACCGGTAAACATACCGATGGTAAAGAATGCCAAACCACCGTACACCAATTGCTCGATGGCCGGAAAGAGGTCTTGACGAAAGAACAACCGTCCTATTGCCAACAATGTGGCACAACCCAACAGGGCATAAGAGAACATATATACTGCCACGTGAGGTATAAACCACACACTCTGCAAGGCCGGCATAAGGGTATGGTCGTGTATCTCGGGACGTGTCACATTGATAATCATAAACACAGCAGCCATAAGTGTGGAGAAACTCAATATCCACCTATAATGCCACCGACGATAGGTAATAGCACCGGCTACAAACATAAAGAAAGAGTACCACAGACGTGTTTCGCCCATTGTGCGCATAGGCGGGCGATGCAGTGTCAGCCCCAAGCCCACAATAAAAGCCGCCAACACAGCTACCGCTGCCACTGTAAACCACATAGCCACACGGTTGTAGGCAGTGCTACGTAATGCCAGCCCGGCACCTGCTACTGAGAGTACTATCGACAGGAGTGCCACCCACGGGAATATGTTCCAACCTACTATCATACGCTATGTCGTTTAGAACCTTGAACAAACATCATCACCGCACCGGCAATGAGCATAACAATACCGGCAGCCATCACCCACTTCCAGGGTTGTCGCACAACCTGCACGATGCACGCCACACCGTCGGCATAAGGCTCATATCCCACCAAATATATATCCTCGGCAATGGTACGCGAATAGGGATGATTGACAGCAAGAGTCACTTGCTTGCCATCTACTACCACATCGGCCTCGTAGGCCATAGGAGTGCCATTGTCATACATATCTGCTCGGAAGTCGGCCAATATCATCTCATAGTCGAGCATCGTGGTATACCCATCAGTATGATAAGCTCGACTGTTGGGAACATCGGCAACAACCATCAGTCGCATTACATCGGTATCGGGGGCACCCCAAAAACCGGCACCCACAGCCAGCCACAGTCCTACGTGATTGCAAAGGAAACGCCAACGGATACCCTGCGCATTGCGCCATCCGCGCAGTACAACCATTGTCAACTGCGACAGGACAAAGAAAAGTGACACAACAAACGGATAGGAAGTTGTTGCCGGATGGCGTTGCAACCCCGCTATCACACACCCCGCTATCAGCAATATGACCGACAGGATAGTAGCTTCGGTCGACAGCATATATTGCGCCAATACATTGCGTTGACGATTGCGGTATAACTCATAAAGCAAGTAACACCAACCTAAAAGGATAATGACATTGAGCGGAAACCGAAAAATATCGACGGGAAAATCACCGACCGATAGTTGCACTATCATCGAACATCCGACAAGCACAACAACTACAAGGCTTGCCAAAATATTTCTATGTCGGTTTTTCAACATTTTCTATAAATTGCTGTAAATATAATTTATTAATGCCAATTATACAAGCGAAAGCATTATTAATTTACAAAAATGCATAATATCCGCTCATTATATGACTTTTGTCAAAAAAAGAAGGTGCATCGGAATACCCCGACACACCTTATATTAATATCGACCGAACGTAGTATTATCCGACAACAACATTGGCATTATCTACCAACAAAGGGTCTTGAATACCACGAGAAAATACCTGACGATAGAGTGTAGCTTGTGCATATATCATCACAATACTCGACACAAAGAGACCTACAATAAGACATAGGAAACCTACCAAAGCCACTACCAAAGATAATAGCATAAATATAAATATCTTACCTTGTATGGGAGCTGTAGCCGACCAACTCATTCGGAGCGATTCCATAACACCGGCTTCCTTATCAACAAATATATAGGGAGCAAAGATAAAACGCAAACTCATATATATAACAGGAATCAAAGCCACCAACAACCACAAGCCACAATCGGAAAGCAACTCAAAAATGGCCATAGGATTGGAAGAGTAATCTAATGTGAACGAAACACCCGAAGTAACCACTCCGATGCTAAAAATAACAAAGAAAGGTACTAATAAAATTATACTCATCAATATTGTCATCAGGGCAAAATGAATGAGGCGAGGCATAACTTCAGAGAATACACCAAAACGCGGTTCTTCTCCATCTACCACTTCGATAGACAACTTGGTAATACCCAACGACCATACTATCGAAACAACAAAAGACAACAGCTGACATACGCCTCCGACAATACCATCGGCAGGTAATAACCCTAACAATGTGCTGAGTACACCATAACCCAATATAAGACCCAATGACACAATAAAGTTACTTTTGGTCAAAGACCAACCATTCTTAATGGCTTCTATAGGACTGATACTTTCCATATTATAAAATATTTAGTTATACTTCGTAAGAAAACAAGCAGTTATGCATCGGTATTGACACGTAGCACACCACTTTTGCACCTTACAAATATAGGAACAAAATTGCAAACTACCAAAGAATTTGACAAAACGGAGTTTTTACACTATCTTCGCAAGAAAATAACCATACTATGAAAGTAAGTATATCTTCTTATGTAAGAGAGTCGTGCCCCTCCTTGCAGGCAGGCATCATCAGAGCCAATGTCATCAACAGCCCCACAGGAGACGAACTCTGGGACGAGTTGCAAGCCGAAGCCGCACGCATAGCATCGGTATATGCCACCGACACCCTATCACAACGCCCTGCCATAGCTGGCACACGTAAAGCCTATAAAACCTTTGGCAAAGATCCGGCACGTTATCGTGTATCGTCCGAGGCCTTGTGTCGACGAGCTATACGCGGTCTTGATCTATACCGCATCAACACATTGGTAGACCTCATAAACGTCGTTTCGATGCGTTCGGGCTACTCGATAGGAGGTTTCGATGCCAGCCGTATAGAGGGCGATATGACACTGGGAGTGGGCACAGCCGATGATGTTTTTCACGGAATAGGTCGTGGAATTCTCAACATAGAAGGAATGCCTGTTTATCGCGACAACATAGGCGGTGTGGGTACTCCCACAAGCGATGAAGAACGTACCAAAATTACGCTCGAAACAACCCAACTACTCATTACTATCAATGCATACGCACCCGAGATGCCCCTCGAAGAGTGCATACAATGGACTATCGAATTGCTCAAGAAGTATGCACAAGCCACTGATATAGAGAGCTACATTATATAACTTTATGTCATCGGCACGAGCCTTCTGTTACAAGTTGTGAGCAATAGGCTTAAAGACATCAATTATCAGCAACTATCAACCATCGTCTATCTACATACTTATGCAACTAATAAAAATATATCCCGACAAGCCCAACCGACGTGCCATACAACAAGTAGTAGAGGCATTGCGCAATGGGGATATAATCATATACCCTACCGACACATTATATGCCATAGGATGTGATGCACTCAACGTAAGAGCCGTCGAACGCATATGTCGCATCAAAGGACTAGACCCCGACAAAGCCCGCCTCTCTATCGTGTGTCAAGACCTCAGCGATGCAGCTCATTACGTTCGCATAGACAACACAACCCACCGACTGATGCGTAAGAATCTGCCCGGAGCATTTACCTTCATACTACCTTCGGGATCGCAACTACCCAAGATATACAAACAACGCAAAAGCGTGGGCATAAGAGTACCCGACAACAATATAGCGCGCTGTATTGTTGAGGAACTGGGCAACCCCTTATTATCAACATCGGTAGCCAATAACCACGAAGAACCGGAGTACACAACCAATCCCGAGTTGCTGGCCGAGGTTTACGCCACAAGCGTCGATATTGTAATAGATGGAGGTGAAGGAGACATTGTAGGCAGTACCATCATCGACTGCACCAATGAAGAACCCGAAATAATACGACAAGGGAAAGGAGAGATAGAGGAGTAACCTCATAAAGAAGTATAATTTTTAGCAAAAATTTAATTGCGGAAATTTTTCAACAATATAAAATTGTACTAACTTTGTGGCTTACAAAATAACCGTAGAAAAAACAAATATAAAATTAAACATTAAAATAAATTATAGAATTATGTCAAAAGTAACCGTAGTAGGCGCCGGTAACGTAGGCGCAACTTGTGCAAATGTGTTGGCATTCAAAGGCATTGCCGACGAAGTAGTATTGCTCGACATCAAAGAAGGCGTGTCGGAAGGTAAAGCAATGGATATGATGCAAACTGCTCAGTTGTTGTGTATGAACACCGTTGTACGTGGTGTAACCAATGACTATGCAGCAACTGCAGGTTCAGACGTTGTAGTTATCACTTCAGGTATTCCTCGCAAACCCGGTATGACTCGCGAAGAGCTCATCGGTGTAAATGCCGGCATCGTACGTTCAGTTGTAACAAGCGTTCTTGAGCACTCACCCAACGCTATCATCATCTGCGTAAGCAATCCTATGGACACAATGACTTATCTCATCCACAAAGTAACCGACCTCCCCAAAAACCGTATCATCGGTATGGGTGGCGCATTGGATAGCTCACGTTTCAAATATTTCTTGAGCCAAGCTCTCGGTGCTAACGCCAACGAAGTAGAAGGTATGGTAATAGGTGGTCACGGTGATACAACAATGATTCCTTTGAAACGCTTTGCTACCTACAAAGGTCTTCCCGTATCGGGTCTTATCCCCGCTGAAGAGCTAGACAAGATTGCAGCCGACACAATGGTAGGCGGTGCTACATTGACCAAATTGCTCGGCACATCGGCTTGGTATGCTCCCGGTGCAGCTGCAGCTATGGTTGCCTCGGCAGTACTACATAACGAAAAACGCATCATCCCTTGCAGCGTATTGCTCGAAGGCGAGTATGGTCACAGCGACCTCTGCATTGGTGTTCCCGTTGTATTGGGCAAAGACGGTATCGAGCGCATCATCGAGCTTGACCTCAACGCTGAGGAGAAAGCCCTCTTCGACGCCAGCGCAGCCGCTGTTAAGAACACTAACGCTGCTCTTGCCGACGTTCTCTAAAAAGAATATCAACCACATATCAAGCAAAGACCGGTTCACTCGAGCCGGTCTTTGTTACATTATAATATAAGGATGTCGCTTGGAAAGCAACATTCATAAGCCGGTCAAGAAAATAAGACAGAAATCACATCAAACTATATTACCGAGACTCCGATACGCATTGATAAAAAAAAGTCAAACTTGTTTTCATATTCACATACCTTTCACTATATTTGCAAAAACAGATTTTAAACACAGACGGGAATAAGAATTTTCTTCATTTACCAATCACCCAAAACAGAACATAAAATCACATAAAAATGAAAAGACACATTACACTCATTTTTCTTATTTTGGCAACCGTGCTTACGACTTACGGTCAAGTAGAGCGCTATCTAGAGAGTGCAAATAACGGAAACAAAACAGCCCAATATAATCTAGGTGTTATCTACTATAGCGGACAAGGAGTAGCTCGAGACTATCTTGAAGCCGAAAAATGGTGGCTCAAAGCAGCCGAACAAGGTCACGTCAAGGCTCAATACAATCTCAGCGTACTGTATGCCAATGGATATGCAGGCTCAATAGACTTTGACAAATGTATCTATTGGAGAGAAAAAGCCGCTGCACAAGACGATGTAGAAGCCATTTGGGACTTGGCTTATATGTATGAGTTTGGCGTTGGTACAGACAAAGACTTGAACAAAGCAGCTGAATGGTATCGACGTATGGCCGAGCTAGGTCACGAAGATGGTCGCGTAAGGATGAACATATGTCGCACTCAATTGGGTCTTCCTACTATCGAAGTAGTAAATCCACGTCCCAGGACAACATCTTCATCAAGCGAAGCATTGTCTAGCGGTTCTAACGCGGGAACTTATAGCGGTTCTAGTTCTTACTCTTCTGGTGGAAGTTCTTCCAGAGGGCATCTTTCTTCAACCTCGACAGAACAGATTTATCAAGAAGGTCAACTCCTCTATTTACAAGGTGACATCGAAGGAGCTGTAAGCAAATGGAGAAAAGCCGCTCAATATGAACACCCCGCTTCACAATACCAACTTGGAGAGTGTTATAAAAATGGCGAAGGTGTTCCACAAGACTATGCCGAAGCATTCAAATGGTATAGCATTGCAGCCGAAAATGGCAACGAACACGCACAAATACAGCTCGGCAATTGCTATATAAATGGTCACGGAACAGAACCCAATGCCGATTTGGGTATAGACTGGTATAAACGAGCTGCCAACCAAGGAAATGTAACAGCTCAAGTATATCTTGGTACTTGCTACTATCACGGATTAGGTGTGAAAGAAGACAACTTGATGGCCATATACTGGTTCCGTAAAGCAGCCAACCAAGAAGACCCCCTTGCACAATACTTTCTAGGATTATGCTACTACGACGGAACCGGAGTTCCCCAAGACACCGAACAAGCTCGTAAGTTGTGGGAAAAATCGGCTAAACAAGGTAATGCCGACGCTCAAAGAGCCTTGTACGAGAATTTTGGAATAATCCTTTAAACAAAACAAGGGTATCTTAAAACTAAAATGACCACTCAAAAAAGTAATTGATTATAACTAATATAGCCTTAAAAGGGTCGTATCTTACTCATTACAGAGCTTGATACGACCCTTTATCCTTATCTTTTAACAAAAAGCGGCTGTGTTCAATAAATGTGAACACAGCCACTTTTTTACGTATTACTCGGCACTCTATACAATACCTTCGACATTACCATCCTCGGCAAGATGGATATTGACAGCTTGCGGAGTCTTACTCAATCCGGGCATACGCATAATGTCACCGGCCAAAGCCACAACAAAACCACTACCTGCATTGAGTTCGATATCCTTGATATTTATTTCAAAACCTTCTACACTACCATAACGTTTGGCATCGGCACTAAACGAGAACTGCGTCTTGGCTATACATACGGGAAGATTACCCATACCCCATTTCTCCAATAAAGCGATCTCCTTTTGAGCTTTAGGGCCAAAGACAACAGTACCGGCACCATAGATATTCTTGGCAACTTTGGTAATCTTCTCTTTGATGCTATCTTCATCATTATAAGCATATTGAATAGGAGCAGAAGGTTGAGTTTCAATAAGTTCAACGGCAGCACGAGCCAAGTCGGCTGCACCTGCACCACCCTCGGCATAAGCATTGTTGATAACACAACGCACACCCAGTTGAGCGCAATGCTCCATAACCATTGCTATCTCCTCATCGGTGTCAGAAGCAAAGCGGTTGAAACATACCAATACTGTCTGACCAAATTTACGCAAGTTGGCTACGTGGCGATCGAGGTTGGCAAAACCTTGTTTTAATCCCTCGGCATTAGGCATTTTTATCTCTGCTTCAGGCACTCCACCGTGCATCTTCAACGCCAAAGTCGAAGCCACAAGTACTGTCAAGTCGGGTTTCAAGCCGGCTTGTCGGCACTTTATATCGAGGAACTTCTCGGCGCCAAGATCGGCACCAAAACCGGCTTCGGTCACAGTATAATCTGCCCAAGTCATCGCCATACGAGTGGCTATTACCGAGTTACATCCGTGTGCAATGTTGGCAAAGGGTCCACCGTGTATGATAACCGGATTGTTTTCGGTAGTCTGTACCAAGTTGGGGTTGATTGCATCCTTGAGCAGTGCCACGACAGCTCCTGTAACACCCAAGTCGTTGACTGTAAATGGTGTATCATCATATCTAACACCCAAGACTATGCGACCCACACGCTCATACAAGTCATTCACATCACGAGCCAAGCACAAAATAGCCATAATCTCAGATGCAGGAGTAATATCAAAGCCCGTTTCGGTAGGTATGCCATTGCTTGAACCTCCCAATCCGGCTACAATATTACGCAAAGAACGGTCGTTCATATCCAATACGCGACGCCAAGTAATCTTTTTCAATCCCACTTGTGTAGAACGATTGTGATAAAGATAATTATCGAGCAAAGCAGCGATAAGGTTATTGGCCGAAGTAATTGCGTGGAAGTCACCTGTAAAATGCAGGTTAATATCCTCCGAAGGCAATACTTGTGCATATCCGCCTCCGGTAGCACCACCCTTCATACCGAAACAAGGACCTAATGACGGCTCACGCAAAGCAATGATGGCATTCTTACCAATATGATTGAGACCCATACCCAATCCGATACTTACGGTAGTCTTGCCGACACCGGCCTTGGTAGCTGTAATAGCTGTAACAAGGATAAGATGATGTTTGGCAACCTTTTCTTCATCTATAAGTCTATACGGAATTTTAGCAATATACTTTCCGTAGTTAAAAACGTCTTCATCGGGGAACCCGACTTTAGCTGCGACTTCACGAATATTTTTCAATTTCGTTTCGCGAGCAATTTCAATGTCACTTTTCATATTATCTATTTTAAGGTTAATTCTCAATATTCATCAATTTGAGTTTATCTTGTAGTTTTATCATTTCATCTCGTAATCGGGCAGCTTCGATAAAGTCCATATCGCGAGCAGCTTCCAACATCTCGCCACGCACATTCTCGATAGCTTTCTGCAACTGACTCACACTCATATATTGCACCACAGGATCGGCCGCAATATTGACAGAGGGTATATACTCGGTTGCATAGCGATGTTGAGGTGTGTCATTACTATCATCTACCGCACGTGTGAGAATATCACGACGAGCCTTATTGATAGCTTGCGGTGTAATACCATTCGCCTCATTATATGCCAATTGTTTTTCTCTGCGACGATTGGTCTCATCGATAGTAAGTTGCATACTGTCGGTAATCTTATCGGCATACATAATAACAGTACCATTGAGATTACGGGCAGCACGACCGACAGTCTGCGTCAAAGAACGATGCGAACGCAAGAAACCCTCTTTATCGGCATCGAGAATAGCTACGAGCGATACTTCGGGCAAATCCAGACCTTCGCGTAAGAGGTTGACACCCACTAAGACATCG
The DNA here is from genome assembly GCA_937891845.1 of uncultured Porphyromonadaceae bacterium. GTDB lineage: Bacteria > Bacteroidota > Bacteroidia > Bacteroidales > Barnesiellaceae_A > Barnesiella_A. Next base: position 52,142 of record CALATP010000033.1, read on the forward strand.
TATATGCCACTGCGCAAATCTTCCAATATCTTTATACGTTCCAGCGTATCGACATCCGAGTGTATATATGTACTACGCACCCCAAGACGCAACAGGTAAGAGTTGAGTTCCTCGGCCATACGCTTTGTGAGTGTTGTCACCAATACACGCTCATCGCGCTCCACCCTCAACTGTATTTCTTCGAGCAAGTCATCTATCTGATTGAGACTGGGTCGCACCTCTATAATGGGGTCGAGCAATCCTGTGGGACGAATAATCTGTTCAACAAATACACCTTCGCAGCGATTTAGTTCATAATCGGCCGGTGTAGCACTCACATATATTGTTTGCTTGACAAGGCTTTCAAATTCCTCAAATTTGAGAGGTCGATTATCTACTGCAGCCGGCAGCCTAAAACCATACTCTACCAAATTCATCTTGCGTGACGCATCACCTCCATACATAGCTCGTATTTGGGGCACTGTCACGTGACTCTCATCTATGATAACCAAGAAATCATCTGGGAAGTAATCGAGCAGACAGAATGGGCGTGTACCGGGTTGTCGACCATCGAAATAACGCGAATAATTCTCTATACCAGAGCAATAACCCAGTTCGCGTATCATCTCGACATCATACGTAACTCGCTCATATAATCGTTTGGCTTCATACTCTTTTCCTATCGACTTAAAGAAATCTACTTGTCGACCCAAATCTAGTTGTATCATATCGATAGCCCGCGCAATACACTCTTTGGTCGTTACAAATATATTGGCCGGATATATCTTATACACATCGAACGATGCTATACGCATACCCGATACAGGGTCGATAGTAGCAATGCTCTCTATCTCATCATCCCAGAAAATCACTCGCAAGGCTGTCTCTTCGTATGCCAAATATATATCGACCGTATCACCTTTCACTCGGAATGTACCACGCTTAAACTCCACCTCGTTGCGCGAATATAGCGCATCAACCAATCGACGCAAGAAGTTATTACGATCTTCACGCGAACCAACTTTCAGTTCGATAACATTAGAATGAAAGTCCTGCGGATTGCCTATGCCATACAAGCACGAAACCGACGAAACGACCACCACATCTTTGCGCCCCGACAAGAGAGCCGATGTAGTAGCCAACCGCAAGCGGTCAATCTCATCGTTGATAGCCAAGTCTTTTTCGATATAGGTATCGGTGTGAGGTATATACGCCTCGGGCTGATAGTAGTCGTAATATGACACAAAATAGTGAACGGCATTGTCGGGGAAAAACGACTTAAACTCGCCATAGAGTTGCGCGGCAAGCGTCTTGTTGTGGCTGAGAATAAGTGTAGGCTTGTTGACACGTGCAATGACATTGGCCATCGTAAAAGTCTTACCCGAGCCGGTCACGCCTAATAGAGTCTGTACCGGAGTGCCATCCAAGACACCTCGGCTCAACTCATTGATAGCCTCAGGCTGGTCACCTGTGGGGGAATATGGCGAGACCAACTTAAACTCCATACGATGCAACCATCATTATCGCCTGCAACAGGCATTCTCTTCGGGAATTATAATCCAAGCAATCAAATATGCCAATAGACCACTTCCACCTAAAATTATGCAAAGAGCCCATACCAAGCGTATAAGCGTAACATCCAGGCCAAAGAAATTGGCAACAGCCATACATACGCCTGCTATTTTGCGCCCCATATGAGGTCTCACAAGTCTTCTTTCGTCCATAATATCACTTTTATATTATATTGCAAATATAGCTATTTTGTCATATATTACACATCATCCAATCGTTAAATAGACCTTTTTATCACGTTTGCATCCTTTAATTAGTTAAAAATTCATCTTAAATTGGTTTTTTTGGAGGGGATTATGTAACTTTGCAAATCGGTAAAATACATAGCTATGCGAAAAATTATAATATATGCCCTCTTGACAATGCTGTTCGTTTCGTGCGGTGACTTTGAAAAAGTACGCAAGAGTACCGATTATCAAATGAAATACGAATACGCAAAGAATGCATTTGAAAGAGGAAAATATCTAGAGTGTGCCACCTTGCTCGAAGAATTGGTTACAATATATCGAGGCTCGACCAAGGCCGAGGAGGCATTATATCTACTCGCCCGTAGCTACTACGAAAACAAAGACTATCTTACCGCCGGTGAATACTTCAAGGCCTATTACCGCAACTTTCCGCAAGGTCAATATGCCGAGCTTTCGCGTTACTACTGCGGATATGGCTACTACCTCGACTCGCCCGACCCACGACTGGATCAATCGGGAACATACAAAGCCATCGACGAGATGCAACAATTTATTGCACTATATCCTCGTAGCGAAAAGGCCGCCGATGCTCAACGTATCATCTTTGAGCTACAAGACAAACTGGTATACAAAGAAGTACTCAACGCCCAACTCTATTACAACCTAGGCAACTACCTGGGCAACAACTATCAATCGGCCATCATAACAGCCCAAAACGCTTTGAAAGAATATCCTTATACTCAATATAAAGAGACATTGATGATGCTTATACTCAAGTCGAAATACCAAGAGGCATTGCAAAGCTACGACGAGCGCAAGCCCGAGCGTTTTCGCGGTGTTATTGATGAGTACTATGCATTTATCAACGAGTATCCCGAAGGAGCCAATGCCGAAGAAGCTCACCGCATATACAAGGTGGCAAGCCGTTATGTAAGAAATTAGAAAAACAATTTATCATAAGAACTATGGATTATAAGAAATCAAACGCACCCACCAACACCGTGACTCGCGATATGATAAGCCTATCGGAGGACACCGGTAACGTGTACGAAACTGTCAGCATCATTGCCAAACGAGCCAATCAGATATCTCGTGAGATGAAAGAGGAACTCGACAACAAGCTACAAGAGTTTGCTGCCAGCTCGGACAAAGACAATATGGAAGAAGAGAACGAAAACCGTGAGCAAATAGAAGTTTCGCGCTACTACGAAAAGCTACCCAAACCCGTTCTCATTGCGACACAAGAATATATCGAAGGTCGTGTATATCATCGCAATCCCGAGAAAGAAAAAGATATTGTTGACGATATCGACTAAAGAAACTTACAACTCTCACAAGGCGGCAACAATAACCGCTTTGTGAGATGTTTGACACAACAGGGGAATAGCTGTCAAACATACATTTTGAATAGGCGCACCAACATTTGCACTACCCAGAAACGAGCAAATGAATACTTGAAATTTTATATAAGATATTTATTTAGAAGTCAGATTTATACAAGAGCACACAGAACAATGAATAAGCACCTATCACTCATCATCACTCTATTGGCTACATTGAGTATTACAGCCACAGCATCGGCTACAATAAATAATTATACTGCCGAAAATCGCAACAATAATGAGGCTAGAAATTTTTACGACTCAGAACTAATTGCACTTGCATCTACCGGAAGTACCGAATCGAACTCATATTCAGCCTCATATAGCAACAATAGCACAACAACAACTACCACAGTTCGCACCGAAAAGAAAAAATTCAATCACCCCCAAACCGACGACTACTGGGGATTGGCTGCCGGTTACGTATCTAAGTCGTGGACACGACAAAATGCATCGGGTGAAAAAACCAATATAGGTGTGTATGATGACGGATGGTTACACGGTATACAATTTGGTATCCGCTACAATCCACAATTCAATTACGGATTCGGAATGGACACCGGTCTCTACTACGAGTACTATCACAACAAGAGCTCACAATGCATCGAAGAGCGTCCCGAAGGCACATTCAAATACTTCAAGACACTCAACGAACACGTTTTGCGTCTACCCATTCACCTAGAATATCGTCTCAACTTCACTCAAGAATTCCAACTATTTTTCTTTGGAGGTGTGGCAGGCGAGTACGTTCTTTCGGGAAATATGTCGTTTACCGAGCAAGGTTATCAAGCACCCTATGAGGTAGACAAGAACATCTACGGCACAATCATACCATCGGCGCAACGCTACAACGTTGCAGCATCATTTGGTGGCGGATTTCGTTTCAGCGCACTGCAATTCAACATCGGCTCGGAACTAGGACTATTAAACGTATCACCATCAGCCGATTACATCCTCAAGCAGAACAAGCCATTGCACGTTACACTATCGATAATGTTCTGATAATCGATTATAGACATCACACAAAAGGCTGCTCAATGAGCAGCCTTCTGTGTGATAAAAAGTGTGGAGCTGGAGGGAATCGAACCCTCGTCCAAACGAGGAACTGACGTGCTTTCT
>CALATP010000034.1 GCA_937891845.1 uncultured Porphyromonadaceae bacterium
TAATTGAAAATCTCCAAGAAATGGAAGATGAGGGCGAAACTTACGAATGTATCGAAGACATCTGGCCCGACTACCCCAGCAAAGAAGATTTCTTCTTTAACGAGGAGGAGTATTAAGCGGCCAAGAAAGGTTAAAAAACCTAAATATCAACGATTTAAAATGACCGATTGGGTGGTCCCATCGGTCTTTTTTTGCCCAAAAACTGCCCAAAAACTGCCCGAAATTGAGCAAAACTACCCGAATACTACCCTGAAAATATCACCAAATCCTCCTAAAATTTCTACCAACGAATTGCATTATTTCCCAATTTCCGGCCTTTTTCTCGCGAGTTATTAATATATTTGTATCAAACACCTGTAGTAGAGTTGCTGCGTGAAGATATGCGTCCCAATTTAATTTGAATAAATTATGAGAGAAGAAGAACTTATACCCGTAGAGCAAATTGTAGAAGCAATCAATTCTGAAGATGATTATAGGCATGAGATAACCGTACAGCGTATTATGCGCAAAATTAGTCACGGTTGCCCCAATACGGGTTCATACTCTGAAGATGTTGATATCAGACTTTGGTTACCTGAAATGAATAGTGTCAATGTCACGATGTTCTGTGACCGACTGTTTGAAAAGTATAATGCTTTCGATGGATTCATTTTTCTCATAACAGCGAAGGATGACATTAACTGTTTGTCTGTTCTCAATATCGAGGATCAAAGTAGTGGGTTTGAGATATACGAAAAAGTGAGTATTGAAAACAAGAGTATGCTAATAATGAGGGCTAATCCCAGCAAAATAAAAAACGAATTAAATATTCCAGATGACTGTTGGAAAGGTTTCGTATGGGATAATCACCAACCTGATCTTCCTATTCCTTCACATAGTGTACCTACCTCTCAATATAACAGCAGATATATTCTGAATTTTTCTGTCAGCGGGGAATTTGATTTGGACGTATGCTATCTCCCGAATGACAGCGAAAATGCTATATGGCTGTTTGGAAAGTATTTTTGCTGTAAATAATGATAGATATGAAGAAGAGGAGTAATTGATTTAGAGACGATTTTAGTGTGATTAAAAATGTATTTCGTCACTATCCAATATACAAGATACTGCCCGAATACTGCCCCAGTGGTATAATTAGTTATATTAATTTGTCAATCAAAGGTCTATGAAGACGCAAGATGACTTTAACGAAGAGGAGTATTAATTACGTCTTTTACTTTATAATGTATAGGAGGATGTGAGCATATCAGTCCTCAACTAAGAGGCTTTGAAAAAGGTTCTTTCTCACAGCCTCTTAAGATTTTAGGTTATAGGAATCATACCAAAATCAGATATATCAGGCACTACCGTGTAATACAACCGAATATAATCTTTGATCTCACTTCACAACAATCGCATCATACGAAACCATTGTAAAAACGACAACCGGCAAACTCTCCTCACCAATGAATGTAAGCACAAATAAACTGCTGATAGCAAGAATATTGTTTGTTTCATACATTATTATACAAACAATATTTGTCATTTATTACATCATCAGTTATATCATAACCGATGGTGGTGTAGCATCGTTCTACGGATATGATTATAGCGACTGGCTTATCAATTACGAAGGTGGCTTTGTACGACGCGGACTTATCGGTCAAATACTGTTATGGCTATACAATCATACACACATCGATATCAAAACAGCCATTATTCTCCTATCATACACATCCACTCTGGCTCTAGCCTTTGTCACATATTATCAATTCTACAAGCATCGTATTTCCTGGGCTATACTACCCTGCGTATTTATGGTGGGAGGTATGTTTATGAGCAGTACACTATGGTACCGACGCGATGCGTTGATGCTACTAATGATATTCTTTATATTTTATCTATATCGCAAAATACACACATCCGACAATAAAAGACTATATATAGGTGCTTTTCATACAATGAGTATCATAACATTGCTCACCCACGAGGCCTCATTTTTTTGTTTTGTACCCTTTGTCGCACTACACTATTACACCTCTCTTCCTTCTCACACTACACATAAGTGGGCTCGTTGCATACTATTCGGCCTACCGGCCATCATTACTATGGCTCTAGTGTGCCTATGCAAAGGCAATGAGACAACCGCACAAACAATATGGGAATCTTGGATGCCTTACATAACTGATAAATACGAGCCAATAGATTGGATGGGGCAAGGCATTCAGGCATTGACTTGGAGCACATCCAAAACCTTTGCAACGCACTTCCATCTCAATCATCTTTCTTATGCAGTATTCGACATCAGTGGATTACCCTCGTTCAACCTCATTCCATCGGCAATTCTATGGATTATTATATACATTACTATCTATTATATATGTATAAATAGTAACAAGATAAAAATCATTGGCAATGAGTATGACAACCACAACAATCCAATCAGTCAATACCTTCCGCAAGCACTCATCATTCAGTTCATCGCGCTATTGCCTCTTTTCACCGTTCTATCGTGCGATATGAGAAGAATTATTATCTATTGGGTTATGACATCGTTCTTTATCGCCTTTATGCTTCAAGACACCGCCAAGCCTTTTTCACTGCCACGTTTCACACCGTGCGTCAATAGAATAAGCAACAAACTAACACACGGTGCGATAACTCAAAAAACGGCTTTTTGGATTATTTGTGTCATCCTTATCGGAGTTCCTTTGTACGGTTTCAAGTTTTCCGATTTTTTATTTAGCTCTGTCTTATTCAACACATACTATGTAATAAGGCACATCATTCCCACACTACTATAAATATAGCAGATAAGACAATAAAAAGGAGAAAATGAATCATCTCCTCCTTTTTAACAACTATTTTATTATGCTTTATTCGCCCTTTCCGTGGCAGTTTTTATATTTCTTTCCACTACCGCAAGGACAAGGGTCATTACGACCCACTTTAGGAGCTGCTACTATGGGAGTGCGCGGTTGGGGAGCCTGATTGGCCGAAGCCTGACGGGCAGCCTCCATCGAGCCTGCACCGGGATACTGCTCCTTACTCTCGCGATATTGCGGTGTTTGACGACGAGGTTCGGGAGCCGACTGACGTATATCTTGTGGCTCACGTACATATATCTGTCCACGCATCAACAAGGCAATTACCTTTCTATTCATTGTATTAAGCATCTCCTCAAAGAGCTTGAACGACTCCAGCTTGTATATCAACAAGGGGTCTTTCTGCTCATAAGAGGCATTTTGTACCGACTGACGCAATTGGTCGAGCTCACGTAAGTGCTCTTTCCAAGCCTCATCGATGGTCATCAACATCACAGCCTTCTGGAAGTTCTTGACAACGCTGCGCGACTCCGACTCATAAGCCTCTTGCAAGTCGCAAGGAATACCCATTACACGCTTACCATCGGTGATGGGCACTCGAATAAGTCCTTGCAGATTACGTTCCTCTACAAAAGGTTTGATATTGAGATGTGCTATTTCGGCCATACGATCGCTCTTACGCTTAAATGTCTCAACAACAGCAGTGTTAAGTGCATCTATACGTTCTTGCTTACGCATAGCATAGAACGCTCCTGCATCACAAGGCATTTCAATAGCAAAAATCTTGAACACTTCCATCGACAAGTCTTCATAGTCGGTAGGAGCATCATAGGTAGAAACAAGTGTTTCCACCATATCGTAGAATGTATTAAGAATATCAATACCAATACGCTCACCCATCAAAGCGTGATGACGTTTTGAGTAGATTACACTACGTTGTGTATTCATCACATCATCATACTCCAACAGACGCTTACGTATACCAAAGTTATTCTCCTCTACGCGACGTTGAGCATTCTCAATGGCATTTGTCACCATCTTATGCTCTATCATTTCATCCTCTTTAAATCCTAGACGGTCAAGCATCTTCACTACATTATCGGTAGCAAAAAGACGCATCACGGTATCTTCAAAAGAGACAAAGAACACAGACGAACCCACATCACCCTGACGACCCGAACGACCACGCAACTGACGGTCTACACGACGTGATTCGTGACGTTCAGTACCTATGATGGCAAGACCACCAGCATCACGCACCTCGGGTGTAAGCTTGATATCGGTACCACGACCGGCCATATTGGTTGCTATGGTTACAACACCTTTTTCACCGGCACGAGCCACAATATCGGCCTCTTTTTGGTGCAATTTGGCATTAAGGACATTATGTGCAATCTTACGTTGATTGAGCATACGGCTGAGCAATTCAGAAATCTCAACCGATGTTGTACCCACCAATACAGGACGACCTTGCGCCACCATCTCGACAATCTCCTCGATGATAGCATTATACTTAGCACGCTTGGTCTTATACACGCGGTCGTTCATATCGATACGCGCGATAGGTTTATTGGTAGGAATTGTTACAACATCAAGTTTGTATATATCCCAAAACTCTCCCGCTTCGGTTTCGGCTGTACCGGTCATACCGGACAATTTATTATACATACGGAAGTAGTTCTGCAACGTAATAGTTGCAAAGGTTTGGGTTGCAGCCTCTACCTTCACTCCCTCCTTCGCCTCAATAGCTTGGTGCAAGCCATCCGAGTATCTACGACCTTCCATAATACGACCTGTTTGCTCATCGACAATCTTCACTTTATTGTCTATCACAACATACTGATCGTTGAGGGCAAAAAGAGTATAGGCTTTCAATAGTTGATGTACAGTGTGTACGCGCTCGGCCTTGATGGCATAATCTTGCAGATATTCATCTTTCTTGATTTGTCGCTCTTCGACAGTCAAATCTTCATTTTCCAACAATGCCAACTGTTCGCTGATATTGGGCAACACAAAGAAATTGGGATCCGAGCTCTTACCGGTCATTGCATCAATACCCTTATCGGTAAGATCTATACTATTGTTTTTCTCATCAATAACAAAATACAACTCGTCGGTAATCTCAGGCATACGACGATTGTTTTGCTCCATATAGATAGCCTCTGTTTCCAAAAGCAGCGACTTGATACCCGGCTCACTCAAATAACGAATAAGTGCACCATTCTTGGGCAGACCCTTGAAACAGCGGAACAATAGGACAGCTCCCTCATCACGCGTCTTCTTGTCGGTAGATGCTATTTTCTCTTTGGCCTCAACCAACAGACGTGTAATAAGTGCGCGTTGGGTCTTTACAAGTTCTTCTACTTTGGGGCAGAACTCCTCAAACATTTGGTCATCACCCTTGGGTGTAGGACCCGAAATAATCAACGGAGTACGAGCATCGTCAATAAGAACCGAGTCGACCTCATCAACAATTGCAAAGTTGTGAGGACGTTGCACAAGATCTTGAGGCGAACCTGCCATATTATCACGCAAGTAGTCAAAACCAAACTCGTTGTTTGTACCGAAAGTAATATCGGCCTCATACGCTTTGCGACGCTCGGGCGAATTAGGACGGTGTTTATCAATACAATCTACCGACAATCCGTGGAACATATACAACGGGCCCATCCATTCCGAGTCACGTTTTGACAGATAATCATTCACAGTAACAACGTGTACACCATTACCGGTCAAAGCATTGAGGAACACCGGCAGAGTAGCCACCAGAGTTTTACCTTCACCGGTAGCCATCTCGGCAATTTTTCCTTTATGCAATACCACACCACCGATGAGCTGTACATCATAGTGTACCATATTCCAAGTCACCTCGTTTCCACCTGCCATCCAATGATTTTGGTAGATGGCTTTGTCGCCCTCTATACGCACAAAGTCGTGTGCAATGGCCATTTCACGGTCAAAATCATTTGCCGTTACTTCAATAAATTCATTCTCGGCAAAACGACGCGAAGTCTCTTTTACTACGGCAAACACCTCGGGAAGCACTTCATCAAGTCCTACTTCCAGTTCTTTGAGAATTTCTTTTTCGAGTTTATCTACCTCGTTCCACATTGGAGCGCGCTTGTCATACTCTGTATTCTCTATATCGGCTTTGATGGTTGCTATGAGATCGCGTTTGGCGGCCACTCGATCTTGCAAATTTTTTTTCACGACATCAATGCGAGCGCGCAATTGGTCGTTATCAAGTTTTTCTAGTTCGGGATAAATAGCCTTAATCTTTTTGATATAAGGATCTATCTCTTTAATATCGCGTTGCGATTTGTTTCCGAACAGTTTTTTCAGAAAATCATTAAGTCCCATATATGGTAAATATTTATTTCTTATAATTATTAACCGGAGTGTCACTCCGAAAAACGGTTGCAAAAATAGTGATTTTTTTCGGCAGTGCCTAAAAAATAAGCAATTAGATGCATCGGTATCCGGCAAGAGCTATTTAGCAATGCTCAGCGTTACTTTTTGAGCACATCAATTGCTCTCGATGCAGCACCATTGGGCGACCGTATGCGCAGAATACGTGCTATTGTAGGTGCTATACAAGTGACATCGACCGGTGTTGCAATGCGTTGTGCTTGCACGTTGTGAGCATACACCATAAAAGGTGCAGGAATAACATTATGTCGCACATATTCGCGATTATTGCTATCGTAGACTATCTCCCACCCGGGCACTATATCGATAAACAAATCGCCCGAATATTTCGGAGAGAAGCCACTGCGCAAGCGATCGGTATATTCATTGGCACTGTGCAACAAGATACTCTGTTGTGTGTGTACATCTTGTACGCCTTCCATTTCGACGAGAAACTGTGCCGACTTTTCTCGCACCTCATCAAGATCCAGTGCGCGCTCTTTGATCAGTTCTCTATTGAGGTATATCTGATTGTGGCTAAAGCCCAACACCCACTCACCACTACCATAGAGTGCCATCAAATACATATTGAGTAATGAGGTAGCTCGTGTGGGATAAAACTCACCCGATTGTATCTTAAATACCGACGCTTCCCTACCCTCTCCGGTAAAATAGCCTGTGGAAGTTATAAAAACCACAGTATTTTTCAGCCCGACAGTTTTATCTATCTCGGTAAAAAGGCGTGACAATTCACCATCTAGTCGCACATAAGCATCTTGAAGCTCCAGACCATACTGTTGCACCGTACCATTACTAAACGGAGCCAGCGTATAGCCTATATTCAACATATCGAGCTGTTCACGACCACCTAACGAAGCTGCTTCGATAATATCAAGGGCAACATCGGTAACAAAAGTATTTGCTACAGCCGACGTCTTAAATTTTCGATATACATCCTTATCACTACTCAAGAATACGTGCGAGAACCCATAAGTTGCCACTTGATAAGGCAGTGCTTTATAAGCATCATACGCGAGGAGTGGTTTCCATAATTGTTTACCTATATTGCGCCTAACCGAATGCTCATAATAAGGGTTAGACAAATAAGGAGGCATATCGGGATAATAGGTCGACGACACCCAATTACCATTTTTATCATCAACCCATACCACTCCATTAGGCACGTGTCCACCCGATATTATAGCCATTGGAGCATCAACGGCCACCGAATATACGCGCCCCATTCCGCCTGTCACTATCTTCACTTCATCACTCAACGTCGACACCTTCAACGCTTTGGCCGAAAATGTATCATCCGTTCCATTACCCATATAAGCAGCATCATAAAATATGCTCACATCTTTACGGGCAGTCTTGTCAAAGACGGTTTCCGACACTATTCCATTGTTATACGGGATTGCCCCGGTGTGAATAGCCGCCATCGACACAGCACAATCGAGAGCAGGATAATCATAGACTACCTCCTCACATACAGCGCCTTCTTGCAAGAAAAGTTTGAAACCTTTTTCGCCATAATGCTCCTGCAGGGCATATAAATAATCGCTACGAAGTTGATCGACCGCAATGCTAACCACTAGTTTGGGCGCATCCGGCGATACTGTCGCACCTGCCGGCACAACTATCAGCGTCAGTAGCAATGTCGATAAGACTTTATTTATTTTACAAAGTGGCATTTATAATAGTTAATATAGTTATACGAACGCATAGCCAACAACATCACCAATGGGAATACTGCCACATTGATATGTTGCACGCCACACAATGCTAAAATCAAAAACAGTGCCAAAAGCATCATATTGAGCAAGTGATACACCTTTACCAGCTTACGTGCTACTGCGATGTAGGGCAAGAATGCAGGTATAATAGCTAGCGGTGTCATCCATAGTGCATTGATATTGAATGTTGTAGCAGGATGCTCCGAGCAGAAAATCAGAAAATAGATAATACAACTTCCCAGCAAGCACAATACACCCAATATCGTATCGAACCATCGCGACAATCGTTGTTTACGGATGTCATAGAGCGTAATCAATACACCTATCAACAACAACACAATCGCACAAAACATAGGAGTCAAATACCAAGGAGTAGGAGGCAATACAGGCACTACACCCGAGTCGTACAACACACATTCGCTTCGTACTATCGGTTGTACCTCGCCATTACTCTCTATTGTGGCATTATCATAGGCTTCATTTAGTATAAGCGGAATAAACATCTGCTCTTCCCACGTAGCCACACGATCCAAATCTTTCCCCAAAGCCAAGTCTATTCCAAACAACAACCAACTATAGTTGGCTCCATAATGATGAATAATCTGGCGGAAAGTTCTTGTAGAGTCCTGCGGGGTATATTGTAAATCGGAACCGTCGGCAAGCAAAACTTCTTTTACCAAGTCGCGAGGACGCGTGGCACAATTATTAAACAGGAAATTATATCGATAAATACGGTGTTCGGGCGATGCATTATCGACCAGACGGTCTAGCAAATATTGTCTTTGAGAAGGGGTAAGATTCAATTCTTGTTCTACTACCGACGACTGCCTGAAGACATAATCTATCATAAAATCATCAAAGTCATAAACGCCCAACATATAGTCGGTTTCGCCTTTGGTAAATTTCAGCACAAAATCATCGGTGAACGAGAATATTCCATAATTAAAAACGATATCAAAAGGAACTGCACCACTCCGTTGCACTCGCAATGCCGTATGACCAAAGAGCTGATATACATCGGGACCCGGATCACAAGTGATAAGGCTCACACGCAAGGTATCTGCAACAATGCTATCACTATCGGTGGCAGCAACCGCTGGTACGGCACCCAAACCCATAGTAAACAACATTACAATCAACAGTACTACGCTGCGTAACTTACTATTCATACGACTTTACACATATAATAATTAAAAATCGGGCATAAAGTTACTACAAATAACTTAAAGCAACGGCTTTATTGCTCCTGTTTTTTCATTTTTAAACATATCACAACTCTCACAGCAATTCTACGGTGTCATTATTCTCATTATGCAAGTAATTTACAGGGCTGATAATTGTAGTTAAAAACTCTGTTTTTATTTTATATTGCGACAGCTTTGCATTATATTTGTAGGTCAAAAAAATAGCAAAACAAGAAATGAGAAAGAATTTACTACTTCCGCTTTTTTTAGTGGCATTTTCCGCCATAGGAACATTAGGTCAGAACATCGAGCTTCCGGCTCCGGCTTTGAGCGACTCCACCTCTCTGTTGTTGGCTCTCGAAAACCGTTGTTCAACACGCCAATACGATGCAACAAAATCATTGGATATGCAAGAAGTATCTAATCTGCTATGGGCAGGATGGGGATACAATCGCGATGACAAACGCACTGCACCATCGGCTCTCGACCGACAAGAGATTACCCTCTACGTCTGCTTTAACTCAGGCACATATCGATATGACGCTCGCAACAACACGCTTGTCTTTGTCACATCCAAGAATTTGATGCAAGTATCCGGCAAGCAACCTTTTGTCGAACAAGCGGCAATCAATATCTTATATATATGCAACAACAATGCTAGCGCAAGTGCCAATATGAGCGCAGTATGTTGCGGTGCAATCTCACAAAATATAGCCCTATACTGTGCCACAGTAGGTTTAGGAAACGTTGTACGCGGCTCATTCGATCATCGCATACTACAACGTGAGCTAAAACTGCCCAAACAGATGCAAGTCGTTTTGGCTCAAAGTATAGGCTACCCCGACAACACAGAGAATGAGTAAGTATAGTGCCATAATAATATGGTTGGCTGTCGCTTTTCTGTCGATAGCTTGCTCGTCACACGAAAAAATATATGAAGATGACGAAGATATACAATATATCGACAATGACAGTCTCTCATTAGAGAGTAAACAAGAAGAGCAACAAATAAGCCGACATAATAAGTTATCACAAGGTTATCGTCGCACATTCAATGATGTAAACGACATACATTTAAGAGCAGCTTACAATTATGGCATAGAGCCTCTGGAAAGCCTGGCTAGTGCCGACAGTTGCCACTTTACACAACTATTGCGTATCGACAGTTGTGAATATTACACTGTAAAGAAACTTACTCACTCGGCACCCTATCTTACTCCTCGCGCCAAATGGGTATTGATGACCATTGGCAAGAATTTTCAAGATTCGCTTGCCGTACAAGGTGTTGACGGATGCCAAATAGTAGTTACAAGCCTTCTGCGCACCGATGACAGCATCAAACGCTTGCGTCGTCGCAACCGCAATGCCAGTAATAATTCGGCTCATCGATACGGAACGACATTTGACATCTCTTACATAAACTTCAATTACTCAGACAGCACCAATATAATACCGGCCTATCAACTGAAAAGAACCCTTGCCGAAGTTCTTTACGACTTGAGAGCAGCCAATCGTTGCGTCGTAAAATATGAAGTAAAACAGAGTTGTTTTCACATAACGGCTTTATAACAAACCTCTTTTTTACCTTGAGATGCAAACAAAACTATATTACATTATCATTTCGATTGTATTCGCCACAATATGTGTAGGCTGTAAAAATAACAATACAGCCTCACACACCTCTCTACCCGAAGAGGTCATTGAAGTAAAATATGCACAAGGATTTCGCGCATATCAAGGTAACGGTTATCAACGCTATGAGATTATCAACCCGTGGGATACAACTCGTTTACTCCGGTGTTACATACTCATAGACATCAACGACACTATCCCATCGGAACTTCCGCAAGGTACTATTGTACGTACCCCCGTTACCAATACGCTTGTCTTTTCATCGGTTCACTGCAGTTTACTACAAGAACTCAACCGACTCGATGCCATAGGTGGTATATGTGATAGTGAATATGTTTACATAGAAGAATTACAACAACGACTCAAAACCGGACAATTGGTCGATGCCGGCAATTCAACAACCCCCGACATAGAACAAGTAATAGCTCTCAATCCCGATGCCATCCTGCTATCTCCGTTCGAGAACATCCGTCACGAAAGATTGGAAAAGACCAATATACCGATTATCGAGTGTGCCGATTATATGGAAACATCACCACTGGGACGTGTCGAATGGTTGCATTTTTTCGGGCAGTTATATGGTTGTCAACAAGTTGCCGACTCACTATTTGAGGCGATAGAAGAAACATATCTCAATACCTGCCAACAAGTTTCACAAATACCCCACCGACCCCGAGTCATTACCGAGCGTCGCATTGGCTCTGTTTGGTACATACCGGGTGGAAAAAGCTATATGGCACAGCTCATCAATGATGCCGGTGGAGAGTACCCCTGGAACGACAACAACAACACCGGTTCGCTACCCTTATCCTTTGAAAACGTTCTTGAGCGTGGGCAAGATGCCGACTTCTGGCTCATAAAATATCACAGTCCCAAAGATTTTACTTATAATACGCTCAAAGAGGAATATACACCCAATACACGCTTCAAGGCCTTTAAGGAACAACATATTTATGGTTGTAACACGCAGTACCACCGTTATTACGAAGAGACACCATTTCACCCCGACCGCCTATTGCAAGATTTGGTGGCTATTTTCCACCCTCAAATACTAGATGATTACACACCATACTACTATTCGCCCTTGGCTCAATGAAAGGAAACGACAACATATCATATAGCTCAATACTCATCATCTCGTTGAGTTGTCTTGTCATAGCATTATGGATAGCCAACCTTTTCATCGGTTCGGTTACTATCCCGGCCAATGAAGTGATAAACATTCTTACCGGAGGAAGTAGCGAACGCGAGAGTTGGCAATACATCATATTGGAATCACGCATACCTCAAGCCACAACAGCCCTATTGGCAGGATGCAGTTTGGCTGTAGCCGGATTGTTATTACAGACTACATTCAACAATCCCTTGGCAGGCCCGTCAATCCTTGGTATCGACACCGGAGCATCATTAGGTGTTGCTATCGTTATGCTGGCCGGAGGCACACTCTTTATCAACGAATTATCAGGATTTCTTGCCTCCATTGTTGGCGCACTGGCGGGTGCTACTGCTGTAATGGCTGTCATCCTATTCTTTTCAACCTTTGTACGCAACAACCTGATGCTGCTTATCATTGGTATGATGGTAGGCTACCTCACCTCTTCGCTCATCTCCCTTCTCAACTTCTTTGCAAGTGCCAATGAAGTACACGCCTATACAATGTGGGGTATGGGCAATTTGAGCAGTGTTTCACTCGAACAATTACCCTACTTTACTACCGCATCTATTATCGGGTTAATGATAGCGTTCCTACTTTCCAAACCTCTCAACGCGATGTTACTTGGTACTCGATATGCCGAGAATTTAGGTGTCAATATCTCGCTCACACGCAATCTGTTGTTACTTGCAACAGGATTACTTACCGCTACAACAACCGCATTCTGCGGACCCATTACATTTATTGGCTTATCGGTTCCTCATATAGCCCGACTTTTACTCCGTAGCAGCAATCACAACACACTACTGCCGGTAACAATGTTATGCGGTGCAGTAGTACTGCTTATATGCAACATTATCAGCGCATTGCCCGGAAGCAATGGCATCATACCCATCAATGCGGTTACACCATTGATAGGCGCTCCGGTCATCATATATGTGATTATCAATCAAAAGAAAATCAATTACTTCAACGGATGAAAAAAGCACCTGTCATATCGTCTCAACACCTTGATATCGGTTACCACTCCGATGGTAAAAGCATCAAGCGCGTACATAGCAACCTCGACATAGCACTATATGCCGGAGAGTTGACCTGTTTGCTAGGTGCAAATGGAGCCGGCAAGTCAACCCTGTTGCGCACATTGTCAGGCACACAACCCCCTCTCTCAGGAGAAGTATTGATAAATGGTAAAGCATTGGCATCTATCGGCCGACACAATCTATCACAAACAATAGGTGTCGTACTGACCGACAAAACCTCCATTGGCGGGCTCACCGTACGCGAAGTCGTATCTCTGGGACGGCAACCACACACAGGATTTTTTGGTAGACTATCCGACCTCGATAAAGCAATTGTCAACGATGCTATGAATGCGTGCGGCATCACCGATAAAGCCAATGGGTATATGGCCTCTCTATCGGATGGTGAGCGACAAAAGGTTATGATTGCCAAGGCTTTGGCTCAAGAATGTCCCATTGTTCTGCTTGACGAGCCCACTGCCTTTCTCGACATCGTGAGCCGCATTGAGATTATGACACTGTTGCATCGCATTGCTACCGAACACAATCGCGCCATCTTATTATCGACACACGACATTGAGCAGGCTCTAGTCTTGAGCGATCGTCTGTGGTTGCTCTCGCGCGAAAAAGGACTCACTACCGGTACGACCGAAGATATTATTCTTTCGGGTGCGCTTGACACACTTTTCACTCACTCCGATATACACTTCGACCCGCTGCACGGCAGTTACTATCCTACTGTGCAACGCAACAAATCGGTAGCGGTAGTGTGTAACGATGAAACTTTGTTACATTGGACCATCAATATGCTCAATCGCAACGGTTACGGAGCCATCATCAATGATAAAACGCCTTGTAACACACTTCTACACGTAAAGAGTAGAAATGAACTAAAATGGACTAAGAACGACCTATCGATTACTCTTCACTCTTTTGAAGAGTTGGCTCATCACTTATAATACAGCTTTTCAAAGTTTTCCCTGCACTCGCGCTATCGCATAACGCAAGGCAAAGCCGATATGACGCAAAATTGTGGGAATAGTACCATAATGCTCACACATTACGGCAAATCGTTCTTTCAACGATGCTCGATGATGGCGCGTGGTTTCTCCTTCATTGAGATAATCTATAAGCGTACAATGCGTATTGAGCAACTCATCGGTATTTTTCATACATCGTATGCACCAGTCTACATCGGCCGAGTAACGATACTTCAAGTCATAGGTGGGTACAATATCTCTACGCGCAATGAATGCTTGATGACACACCACCATACCATTGGCAAAGCTACGCCAAGTGAGTTTCTCCGGTGCACGCAACCTACGCATCATCAGGAAGTTGCGATTGGCATCGACAATAGCGGTTTCGCCGTATACAACCCCGGGGTTACCATCGCCAATGGCATCGGCAACACACTGCAACGTATCGGCACTATGAAAAGCATCTCCTGCATTAAGAAAGATGAGATAACGCCCTACCGCCATCTTAATACCCTTATTCATCGCATCGTAAAGTCCTTTGTCCGGTTCGCTTATCATTCGCACTTGCAGGGGCGATTCTTCTACCAAGCGTACCGTTCCATCCTTCGACGCACCATCTACAACTATATACTCGTAATTTTTGAAACCTTGCATAGCAACACTGTGCAATGTAGCAGGTAGTGTAGTAGCAGCATTATACGTAATGGTAATGATTGAAAAAAGCGGTGTTGCAGTCATCTTCATATAATTTATACCTTTATAGTCATTATAGACCGAACAAAAATACAAAAAGATATTGAAAGAAGTACTTATCGGGAATAACTTATAAACACACTCCAACAATTACTCAAAGTAGAACGTGAGTACAATCATATTGGAGGTCATCTTCTTGATAGAATTGGTATATTTTATATCGAGTGGGTCGGGCAGGTCTCTGTTTCTGTCCAACACATCGGTAAGTCCTATACAGAATTTTATCTCCGGTATAAACTTGAAATAAGGCATATAAGTATCGCATCCGAAAGCGAAAGTGAGATAACAATCAAACTTATTCATCTTGAGGAAAGAATTCTCCTGCTTGGCAACATCAAGAGAGCCCATCACTCCTGCCGAAATATAGGGACGTATGTTATCCCAACGACGAGCGCTGAACTTAAGATCAAGCGGCACAACAACATAATTTGACTTGAGATTTTGCGATTGCATCGCACCGCTATGCTCCTCTCTAAATTTTACGACCTTATTTCCGAAATATATACCCGGAGAAATACGCAAGTTGAGATGCGGACAGATATAGAGGTCGGCCATAAGATTAACACAGAAACCGGGCGAAAAAGAGGGTACTTCCATATACCAATTCTCCCCCTCGGGACTGGTATATCCGTTGTGCGTAAATGTCAAATCCTGTACGTGTGTACCTACTGAAAATCCGAAATGTACTCGTTTATAGTCGGCAAAGGGCAAATTCTGAATCTTTCTTCCTCGTCCTCCACCTCCGGGTTGAGCCATTGATACACAACAAGTAAGAGTGACAAAAATTGCCACCATAACATATTTGATATGTACACGCATAGCCATAACTATGTTATAAACGTCAAAAATGTTTTTTTATTGTTACGGATGTTCCGAAATGTTTTTAAAGCCCCAATAACGTATCATTACTTTTGCCAAACGACACCAATGGCATTGAATAAAACTATTTCTCAACAACAAATAACGATCCAAGATGCCCGGCATCGCACTGCATATATTCTACAAACTGTATACGTTACCAACGTAGAACCATATCCGATGCAAAATAGGCTGCGTCGAGAAATAAAATCGACACAGCCTATTCTATAAAATATTTTCAGAGATTACTTGTCACTTTTGTGAGCAAAATAATAATCCAATACATCGTGCGCAGCGGTAAACGAGCTCTGCATATTGGTGAGAATACGATGCTCTTTTTCATCTAGCATTTCGCGTATGAGGTCATTGTTATAGAAATGGCTACGCAATTGCTCATCGATTGTCTCATACATCCAATACTTGGCTTGTTCTTGTCGCTTATGCTCAAAGTATCCGTTCTTACGAACAAAATCGAGATATTCATATATCATATCCCACACCTCGGCAATACCCAATTCATAGTAACCGGAGTAGGTAAGTACCTTGGGTGACCATCCCGATGGTGGTAATGGGAAGAGATGTAACGCATTACGGAATTGAGCTTGTGCCAACTTGGCTCGTTCTATATTATTGCCATCGGCCTTGTTGATTACTATACCATCGGCCATCTCCATTATACCGCGCTTGATACCTTGCAACTCATCGCCGGTACCGGCAAGTTGTATAAGAAGGAAAAAGTCGACCATCGAATGCACAGCAGTCTCACTCTGTCCTACACCTACCGTCTCGACAAATATATTGTTAAATCCTGCCGCCTCACATAATACTATTGTCTCACGTGTCTTTCGTGCCACACCGCCTAATGATCCTGCCGAAGGACTGGGACGTATAAACGCATCGGGATGCACCGATAACTTCTCCATTCGTGTTTTATCGCCCAGAATACTACCTTTCGATCGTTCACTACTGGGGTCTATCGCCAATACGGCCAATTTATTACCGGGTTTCTTCAACACGTGCAAGCCAAATGCATCGATCGAAGTACTCTTACCGGCACCCGGCACACCGGTAATACCTATACGCACCGACTTGCAAGTGTGCGGCAAGCACTTCTCAATAACCTCTTGTGCCAAGGCTCGATGCTCATAAAGATTACTCTCCACTAATGTAACGGCTTGACTCAACAACGAAAGGTCGCCTTTCAAGATACCTTCTACATACTCGCCGGCCGTAAATAATTTGCGGCGCGCACGTTTCTTGAGATAGGGATTTATCGATGGGGGTTGTTCTATTCCTTTATTTACAGTAAGACCTGCATATAGTTCGTCATTCTCGGGATGTTCCATAAGTATATATAGTGTTTATGGGTGATTGTTATATAGGTGTTTTGCTATTTGTCATTGAAATTCGACTGTAACACGCACCGATTGTTGCGGGTTGGTCGGGTCATTGCTAACGATAAATATATCGGTGAGCATCGTGTTGGAGCGTGCCCTCATAGGGTCTACTTCAATGCTCATCTTGGTCGATTGTCCGGGCTTGAGAACATTCTTTTTCAGTTGCACATTGATAACACTGTTATCACATCGCACTTTATGTATCACCAAAGGAGTAAATCCGGCATTTACCACATATATCTCGCGCTGAACCTTTTCGGTTCCTTTTACCACCTTAAAGTCAACCACATCTCTACCCACAACAAGTATAGGAGCTTGCTCGCGCTGCTCCACGCTGTAAGATGCAAAATCCTCTTGCAACACACCCGATACGGTTATGGTGTTATACCGAGCATCATCGGTAGGTGTAGCATCTGATACAATATTGTCAAGATGGAACTCGTCACGACGATACCCCCAATCGTCTATGGCATCGGGGTTATAGGTAACAGTCATTTTTCCACGTTCATTATGCAACAACGTATCGGGCTCAAAATCAACCGTTATATGAGCAGGAACATCTACGGCTCGTGGTATCAAAGTATCATTTCCAACATTTACCACATCTATCTGACCATTGGCAGGACGGCCTTTGACTATCGTCGACAACGACAAATGCAAAGCACTCAAGCCCAAATCGCCCATTCGATAGGCATATTGCGTAACAGGGGAACCATCCTCAGGACGCACCACAGTTCCCAATATGCGCAATATGGTACGATCGGGATCGGTATTGGTATATACATATATACTCTTGCTGAATTTACCCGGACGGCCCGACGGATTGAAAGTAATTTTCACACAGCCTTTCTCTCCCGGAGCTATCGGTTCTTCGGTATATTCGGGCACTGTACATCCACAAGAAGTGCGCACCCGCGATATCACTAAAGGTTCGTCTCCCGTATTCTCAAAATCAAAATTGCAAGTCACCTCACCCAACGCCTCTTCTATTGTTCCAAAGTCATAACGTTGGTGAGTAAACTTTATGACCGGCTGTGCAGTTGCACCGATTGACACACCGACCATAATAAGCCATACTATATATTTCAACAATTTCATTACTATAACTTATATCAAGGTATTACAACACCTTTTATACGCAATTTTGTTCGTTTCTTGTCGGCATTAGAGCGTACAACAATCTCCTTGGCAAACTCTCCCGGATTACCTTTGGGATCGAATGTTATTACTATCGTACCTTGTTGTCCGACTGCAATAGGAGCTTGCGGAAAATCGGCTGTCGTACACCCACAATTGGTTGTAACCTCTACAATAACCAACGGAGCATCTCCTTCATTGGTAAACTCAAATGAATGTGACACTCGACCTCCATCTTCCGATACGACATCAAAGTTGTGCATCGCATTGTCAAACTTTATCTTTGCGCCGGCTTGAGCTGCCATCGGCAATAGAAGTGCAATGCTTAGCAATAGCCATATTTTCCTCATATACTATATAGTTTTATGCAAATTTACAATTTATTTTCTTATAACGCCATCACAAGAGTAGGTTATTTAAAAGTTTATGTTGTTTAACACTTCATTTCTATTATGCGCACTATTTAAAGGATATTTCACGCTACAAAAACTGTCACACAACAACCCAAACTCAACAATAAGAGCTTTATACAATCATCTCGGCAACATCCACACAAGTAGATTGGTACATTTCTTACGCAAGATTGTTATTTTAGATATATATTTATTCGGCAAAAAAATATATTTTTGCAAAGGTTTTCAAACAATGATAAGTATGACTAAGAACATTCATATAGTAGCCGACAGCAAGATACCTTTCTTGCGAGGTGTACTTGAACCCTATGCACAGATAAGCTATTACGATCCTTCAGAAATTACCAATGCGGTAGTGAGAGATGCCGACATCCTCTTGGTACGCACTCGCACACGCGTTGATAAGCGACTCCTCGCAGGTTCAAAATGCCGCTTTGTTGGCACCACAACAATAGGCTACGATCACATCGATACACAATATTGCGACGAACAAGGTATCCGTTGGGCAAATGCTCCGGGCTGTAACGCAAAGTCGGTGGGACAATATGTTCTGGCTTCTATCTTGTTATGGGCACATACCAAGAAACGCAATATATCCGACCTTACCATAGGTATTATAGGTGTTGGTAACATTGGCTCTATTGTCGAGAAATATTGTCGCACAATCGGTATGAAAGTATTACTCAACGATCCTCCCAGAGCAACTGTCGAAGGAAAAGAAAACTTTGTATCACTCGACGAAATTGCATCCCGAGCCGACATCATTACCTTCCATACCCCACTTACGATGCAAGGTGAATATGCAACTTGTCATCTTGGCTCGGCACGATTTTTCGACTCTCTACAACGTAGCCCGCTCATTATCAACTCGTCTCGCGGAGCTGTTGTCGATAACTATGCTTTGCTACGAGCCCTCAACACCGAGAAAGTAGGTGATGCCATTATGGACTGTTGGGAAGGCGAACCACGTCTCAACACAGCACTGATGTTCGCTTCATTTATTGCTACTCCTCACATTGCCGGATACTCATCCGATGGCAAAGCCAATGCCACTCGTATGATTGTCGAAGCCGTAGGTAAAGAGTTGGGAATAGAGATAGATACATCCGGTATAATACCACCTACACCACCTGTCAATACACTCTCTTTGGCACGCAGTACAACACCGTTGAATAGTGCGATCTTTGCCAGTTACAATCCTATGATCGAAACTCACTTCCTCAAGAGACAACCCCACGAGTTTGACAAATTGCGCAACTCATACGGCATACGTCGTGAGTTTGGAGCCTACACGGTTACAGGTGTCTCAGGAAACAATGCCACTATACTGCGCGAATTGGGATTTAATGTTGCAAAATAGCACCAACTCTTTGTTGAGCATTTTCATAAGCCGACACAACTTCTCATTTCAACAATAGAACAATGGAAAACGATCTGTTTGACGTAGATACACCTCAACGCGCACCTCAAGCCGGCGATTTACTCGTTGTAGAGCCATTTTTGCGAGAGGTACACTTTCGTCGCTCGGTTGTACTATTGATTGATCATAGCGACAAGGATGGTACTGTGGGCATTGTCCTCAACCATCGCTCCAACATAAAACTATGCGAAGTCCTACGCAATGCCACTTGTCCGCCACATATTCCGTTACACATAGGTGGGCCTGTTGAACACGGCAGACTGCTCTACATTCACACATTAAGCGACAGACTTCGAGAATCCACCCCATTAGAAAACGGTCTGTTCATTGGAGGAAACTTCGACGATGTTTTAGAATATATCAACAGTGAAGAATACGACGCAAGTCGCATCAAATTCTTTGCAGGATATAGCGGATGGACTGCCGGACAGCTTGCAGCCGAAATAGCCGAAAAGACTTGGGCTGTAACATCTTTAGACAATACAGCGACTGCAATGGCCTCGCACAATAGCGACTATTGGTATGAGATTGTAGCAACTCTCGACAAGCAATTCCGCCCGTGGCTGCTATGCCCTGCCGAAAGCTACCTGAATTAAGACTATCAACAGAAAAATAACACAATAGCCACAACAGCTACGGCAATTCCACCGTATTGCGACCACGAAAGTCGCTCTCCAAAACACATCCGCCCCACCAATACCGCAATCGAGACAATTGCAATATTGTAGATAGGATAAAAGAGTGCGGCATCTATTACCATCAACGATTTAAGCAAGAAATAAGTACATCCCATATTGGTCACACCCAATAAAACTCCGGCCCACATATTTCGCCACTCATAAGGTTCTCTACGCTCGGCAGGTTGTATCCAATAATAATATATAATGGTATAAAGCAAGGCGGCCGCAAATGCAATGGTCGTTATCATACGCAGGTCGGCATCACCACCCCCTGCATCAGCAACCATCTGTTGCCCCATCTTCAAGAAAAAATTGGCAAGACCATAACACAGAAAAACCAATAATGGCAAAAACCAATCATTGATATTACCTACTACCGCATCACGCTTATAAAAGATGAGAAGCAACGACAACACAACCAACAACGAGGCAGTCCATTCCGGTTCATTTCCTCCAAGAAACCAATAAGCACACAACACCGGCACGACAAATGATATACGCGCTGCAATGGTAGCCACAGCCACGCCATACACCCTTGTAGCACTATTCATCACGACAAAACCGCCCATCATAAACAGGCCGGCCAATAATGCCGGAACAATCCACAATCCGGCCGAAACGACCGGTGCGCCTACCACTATATTACCCATACTGCCTAGTATGAGCGCAGTTATATAATTGACACCTATGGCTTGTAATGCATTCACACCGCTCTTCTGAAATATCTTGAAGAGGATGGCAAACAACGAACCAAAGACAATAGCAATAATCAAATACGGCATCTTTCTTTATGTTTATTTATCAACAGTTGCGCAAGGTAGTAAAAAGATTTTGATGAACCCGATATTTTCACTAATTTTGTAGTAGAAAAAAGCGATACGATATGATTACGCCCAAATACATCATTATTGTAGCAGGAGGTCGTGGAACCCGAATGGGTGGCGATACCCCCAAGCAATTTCTACCATTGGCAGGAAGCACCGTATTGATGCATACTCTAGACCGTATGGCAGAGGCTGAGCCCGAAGCTACACTTATCCTTGCACTACCTCACGACCAGCGCAACGAGTGGAAACGCTTGTGCTGTGAATATAACTATACACGGCCACACACTCTGGTCGATGGAGGTGAAACGCGCTTTCACACAGTAAGCAATGCACTCACACTTGTTCCCAATAATGCATTGGTGGCCATTCACGACGGTGTGCGTCCATTGGTATCAGTCAATGTTATAAAACAGGCGTTTAATACAGCTGCACAACACCTCTCGGCTATTCCTGCAATGCCGGTGATAGAAAGCCTTCGTTATATAGAAGGAACGACTTCACACGCAGTAGAACGTGCGGCATATCGTTCGGTTCAGACTCCTCAAGTATTTGTATCTACGCTACTCAAAGCAGCTTACGCAACACCCTACAAGGCCGAGTTTACCGATGATGCATCGGTATTTGAGAATGCCGGACACGCTATAACGCTTATCGAAGGCAATCGTGAAAACATTAAAATAACCATTCCGCAAGATATTGCTCTTGCCGAAATTATCCTTGCTAACCATTCATAGGCTATGCCACTATTGAGCGAACTTGACATAAAATACCTACCCGGCGTAGGACCTAAACGAGCTGAGTTGTTGGCTCGCGAATTGGATATTCGCTCTTATCGTGATTTACTATTCTACTTCCCCTACAAATATATCGACCGAAGCAAAACATATCGTATAAGCGAAATAACCGGAGCAATGCCCTACATACAATTGCGAGGTCGTATCATATCGTACACGACTCAAGGTGAAGGGGCTCGTCGTCGACTCATCGCAACATTTACCGATGGCTCGGGTACTATTGACCTAGTGTGGTTTAAAGGCATAAAATACGTTACCGAACGATACAAGACAGGAGTAGAATATACCCTATTTGGCAAGCCTACCCTTTTCAACGGACGTTACAACATAGCCCATCCCGAGATTGACTTGGTGGATGAAATCCTAGACCGCAACATCGGTCTGCAAGCCTATTACAACACGACCGAAAGAATGAAAAGCGCCTTTGTCAACTCAAAGACGTTACATAAAATGATATACGCGCTATGGAACTCGATACACGGGCCTCTTGAAGAGACATTAACACCCGAAGTAATCGATCGAGCCAGAGTTATCGGCATAAACGATGCCTTATGCTACATACATTTCCCACGCACCATCGATGATATGCGACGGGCGCAATTCCGACTCAAATTTGAAGAACTTTTCTACCTGCAATTGCACATCTTACGATATGCCCGCCTACGCAATCACAACATCGGTGGGCATCGTTTCAGTCGTATAGGCCCCTACTTCAACCGCTTCTACAATGAGATACTTCCGTTTGCACTCACCGACGATCAGAAACAAGTTTTACGCGACATTCGTGCCGACGTGGGTAGTGGCAAACAAATGAATCGTCTGTTACAAGGCGATGTGGGTAGCGGAAAGACTATCGTTGCACTGATGACAGCTCTGATAGCTATTGACAACGGATTTCAAGCCTGCATTATGGCTCCCACCGAGATATTGGCCGCCCAACACTACGAAAGCATATCAGAGATGCTTATGCCACTGGGACTGCGCGTTGAACTACTCACCGGTTCGCGACGAAAACGCGAACGCGAACCTATCTTGGCAGGCCTTGCAGCGGGCGATGTACGTATTCTTATTGGTACACACGCATTACTCGAGGAGGGTGTAATATTCAACAACCTTGGTATGGTTGTTATCGACGAACAACACCGCTTCGGAGTGGCTCAGCGCGCCAAATTGTGGACAAAGAATACGACCCCGCCTCATATATTGGTAATGACAGCGACGCCCATACCTCGCACATTGGCAATGACCGTATATGGCGACCTTGACGTCTCGGTAATAAAACAACTTCCACCGGGTCGCAAACCCATACAAACATTGTTGCAATACGACAATCGCCGAGCTCAACTCAATGCCTCGCTGCACCGCCAGCTGCAACGAGGACGACAAGTATACATTGTATATCCACTTATCGAGGAGAGCGAGAAAAGCGATATGAAAAGTCTGCTAGAAGGATATGAAACGACCCAAAAAGCCTTCCCTGAATACACCGTTGCAATGGTACACGGCAAAATGAAACCGGCCGAAAAAGAGGAACAGATGCAACGTTTTGTACGCAATGAGGCTCAGATTATGGTAGCAACAACAGTAATAGAGGTAGGTGTAAACGTTCCCAACGCCACAGTTATGGTCATTGAGAATGCCGAGCGATTTGGATTGGCACAGCTACACCAACTGCGCGGTCGTGTGGGACGTGGAGCAGAGCAATCATACTGCATCCTTATGTCGCGCTACGACCTTGCACAAGACACACGCAAGCGATTGGAAATAATGGCCGAAACCAATGACGGATTTATCATTGCCGAAGCCGATATGCGACTACGCGGTCCCGGCGATATGGAAGGGACTCAACAAAGCGGTATGCCCTTTGAACTGCGCATAGCCAATCTGGCACAAGACGGACAAATATTACAATTGGCACGCGACATAGCACAAGAAGTACTCGACAAAGATGAGCTGTTGCAACATCCGGTCAACTATATACTACGTCAAGAGTTACAACGCAACTATGCAAAGAAAATCAACTGGGGGCAGATAAGCTGATAATATTTCTCTCGACCACTTTATGTTTGAGTATTGTCTGTAAGTATACACAATACTATCAATTACTTATAAGTTACTTTGAAGCAGACACAAGTGTTAATATTTCATAAAATAGCACTCAATTACATTATGCGTGCAAAATTATATTAATCACACTTTACAATTTCGACAGAATTCCTACCTTTGCGACCGGTGTTTCAAAGCACAACAAAATGAAACGTCGGGTAAGACGTATCAACAACTCGTTAAAAACCTTATAAACACTACTAAAGAGCACAATATGAAAGTATTGAAAAAATTACTAACCATAATATTTATAGGGACAACTGCCTCTTTGAGCTACAACACACAAGCTCAAAGCACACATAACCAACACAGCCAACACCATCAAGACATACTAGACCGCCAAGAACTTGTGTACGAAGAGATAAATCTCCTCGACACCACTGCAATGCGCCAATTGGAAATTCTAGAACCACAAATAAGTGCTGCATTGGAGCTTTACGGTGATAATTGGAACCAACAATTTGTAAATCCATACAATGCCAAGAGTATGGCTTTACCCGATACTATGACTATCGATCTTACCGACTACTGCATCCCTCACAAAGGATACATCACATCTAACTACGGATGGCGTCGTTCGCGTATGCATCGAGGCATAGACATCAAAGTACAAACCGGTGACACTATTCGTGCTGCCTTCAGCGGAAAAATTCGTCTCACTAAATACGAGCGTCGTGGATATGGTTATTATGTCATCATTCGCCACGACAACGGCCTAGAGACCATTTACGGCCACCTCTCTAAATTTCTTGTCACCCCCGACCAAGTTGTAAAAGCAGGCGAACCCATTGCGTTGGGTGGAAATACCGGTCGCTCTACCGGTTCTCACCTCCACTTCGAAACCCGCTACCTCGGAATGGATATCAATCCCAATGCAATATTTGATTTTACCAACCAAACGTTGCGCACCGATTTTCTAGCGTTCAGCCCTAGCAGATTGGCATCAACCGGACCTTCGGCAATCCACGTAGATGGTACCAAATATGGTAAAAACAAAGGCAAAAGCACCGGCTCAAGTGGCACAGCATACTATAGAGTCAAAAAAGGCGATACACTGTCACGCATAGCGCAACGCAATGGCACATCGGTAAGTCGCATATGCCGTCTCAATGGCATTAACAAAAATAGCGTTCTTCGCCCCGGACAAAGACTTCGCATACGATAATTATCGATAGAAATATATTTGAATAGGTTGCACCAATGCAGCCTATTTTTTTATTAGGCAGTCATCATACCTGCCACAATATATCTCATTATCATTTAGGCACAATATATTGAGCCCTACTCCTATATGGCATTATAAACCACAAACGGCAACAGATAAATACCTGTTGCCGTTTGTGCTATGTCGGGGTGAGAAGACTCGAACTTCCGACCTCCACGTCCCGAACGTGGCGCGCT